>NZ_JCAQOT010000001.1:0-13626 GCF_059567845.1 Massilia sp. BGA-UO-ETr-WB1
CAATCGGCAGACTCGAGGGCTAATTGGCCGCTTTTCATGCCCTTTTTCGACTTGCCGAGACTAAAACGGGAACACTGAACACGTTGGGTGTGGCTGGTAAACTCAATTGTTCAGCGTCTCCTTAAGGCGTTGAAGCCAAAGTCCGAGCGCTATTGATCTGCCCTGGCGAAATTGTAGAACCTTCCAATTGCTTAGTAGAAAATTCTACTTCTAAACGCGCTTCTTTTCAGGGGGGATTACCGTAAACTTAATTTGATTCCGAATTGACCGGGTTTGGACAATCAGTCCCCACCCTCGGCGATATCCTTTTCTGCTTCGGAGCGAATTGCTGCGTAAAGTCGGTCAGCAGTTTTAGTGGCTTTGCTTGGTGCCAGATCGCATTCCCAGACGATAAATACACGCCATCCCAAGTTATTGAGTGAATCTGCAGCTCGTGCATCGCGTACCTTGTTTTTATTAAACTTTTCAACCCAGAACGGAGTGTTACTCTTTGGTGTCGTAGCAATCTTGCAGCCCTCATGCCGGTGCCAGAAGCAGCCGTGAACAAAGACGACCGCCTTGTAGCGCGGAAAGACCAGATCGGGCTTGCCCGGCAGATCTTTAGCGTGCAACCGATAGCGTAGTCCGAGGCGGTGCAGAACGCGCCGCAAGGCAAGCTCAGGCTGGCTATCCTTGCCACGTATCCGCGACATGCGCTCCGACCGCTGGGCTGGGGTCAGGAAGTCCACCATTTATCGTTTCTCCTCCCTGCCGCGTGATTATTCACTTCCCAGCGAAACCTCGCAAACGGCGTCTCCTAAAGCGCTTCCTCGGCCACGCTAAGCGAATTGTACATACAGCCGTAGCTCGGCAGTACCTTAACTCGTTCGGCCAGATATCCCTGCAGCAGCAACTTGTAGAGTACGCAACCTTGTAGCGTGTGAGGTTGCCTGTCTCATCGATGGCAAGTAGAAGTCGAGCATATTCCGCGTAGGGCGCGGCCCTTGAATGGATCGCTTCGGTGTCCAGAGTATGTTCTCACCGAACACCTTTGGCATTATAGCGACCACTGTGTTCTTGGCACGTTTGTCTTGTCGAAGGACGCCCACCAAGACAACGCGTGGCTACTAGCGTGCCAGATGGCTCTGAGCCTTCCACTCTAGCGACTATGCGGGCCCAACTCGCGTCGGTTCCCCAGTTGGCTGCCGCAGTAAGCCGGCTGACCGTCGCTAACTATCGGCAACGTAGTGGTCTAGTGAGGCGCTATGCCTTATTACGCACGGCAGGTAGGAAGCATGTGGCAGTGTGCCGCCATTCGTCGACGATGCCGGTAACGGCTTCCTCGAGGTCCACCATATTTACCGGCTGGCCGATGAGGGGGACGATGCGCCAGAAAATGTCGCTGCCGTGTGCCCGAATTGCCATCTGGGGGCGCATTACTCTGCTGATCGCCTTGCATTTCAGGCGAGGTTAGCCGCTGCAGTGCAGGCCGTGGAGAAAGCATCGCCCACGGAGTAATGTACTAGGTCTCTGAGGCAACCAAGAAGTGTCGAGTCTTTTTCTGCGCTTAGACTACTAAGCAAGGCAATTGCACTTCACGATTAGGCAGTAGCGCCGTGCCCGGCAAGCTGGTCCTTAAACCATGCCGCTGTCTCCTCCGCAGCACACAGAACTGCCAGGCGCGCCGTTGGACGCGTGCACGCGACGTATAAGTCCGCCATCTGAAAACTCCCGGGCACATCGGATGGAACAGTGGCGTCTACGAGAATAACTGCCGCCGCCTCGATGCCCTTGAAACTGCGGATCGTCGAGAAGCACACTTGCCCTGGTAAACCCATGCTTGCGAGTTCCTCCGTCAATGCCATTCCGTGCCCCCTGGGAAAGTCCGCCATGCACGAATTCTTCAAGGAATACGGCGAGAGAATCACGACGCCCCGATCGGTGTTCCATGCACGTGCGAGCTCCCATGCCTTCTGCGCCATTGTCGCTGCGCTAGAATACGATGCTATTTCCGGGACCTCCCCCTCGGGCATTCCCGGCATCGAACCGACTTCGCCACGTCCGATGAATGAGTTGGTCGCCTTATTTACTCTTACTGTATTGCGGCAATTGTGGAAGAGCTTAAAAATGACGTCGGCGCCGAACGCATCGCCTCCGCCGACCTTGAACAAGTCCTGGCGCCTGTCCGTGAAAATTAACCAAGAAGCGTCGCTAGGCCTAAGTAATTCCTGCAATGCATAGAGCCTTAGGTCATTAAAATCCTGTCCTTCGTCCACGATTATTGCATCGTATTTCTCGTCCGGATGGCACGATAGCGCATGCGCGAACGCGAGGTCGGGCAAAGTCTCCTTAAAGAATAGGTCCGGCTCGCCAACGACCCTAGTTTCCTGGCACAACTCCATGAACAGCTTGTCGACGCTTGCGATATGGCTCGCAACGTCGGGGTTCCTCGTACGTAGAGTCTCCGCCAGCTTCTTGTTGAAGCACACGTACAAGGCCTTCTTCCCGGCATCGACTAATGCCTGCAGGCGCCAGATGGCAAGCAAAGTCTTGCCGGACCCAGCCGGCCCCGTCACCGCCACGCTCGGGAACTCGAAGATGCCTCGAAGTGCCGCGAACTGCTGTCTTGTCAGAGTGTCGACAATTTCAATGTCTTGCTGGACGTCGGCAGGCGTGTCTGCCTGAGCTATCGCAAAAGGCTGACTAGTCAGAGTCTTCGCGATCCGGTCAATGACATCCTTGCTGAATTGCCCGGACCGCCCATCCGAGCCTCGTTGCACGAGCGCATTGCGTATGCGTGTCTCTAGCTCGTGCAGGTTGCGAGTAGTGACCATCGTCGAGGAATCGAACATGGCCGGGATCGAGCTAGCGATTCCATTTGGATACGCGACCATCCAAGCATAGTGTCCTGGAAATCGCGTCCAATGGCTCTTCTGCTCGACGATTCTGACGAGCTTGTACATGTTCTTGGTCGCTTGCTCAGGAGGCGACGGCGAGACCAGTACTGGCTCGCCATCGTGGCCTCGTCGGTACCACATCCCATCTGGTTCGATCCAGACTTCGCGCGACCCCTTTACCTCGAGGATAACCATTCCGTAACCCGGCACCAGCACCACGAAATCTGATTGGCCATCCGAGACGATGCCAGACTCCTCCTTGAATGCCCAAGTGACGTTTGAAAGTACGGTCCATGTCGATGGCAGCTGCTTGTGTAATTCGCGCAGCAGCTTACGTTCGGATGGATCTGCTGGAAGCGGACCGAGCAAACGCGCCATCACCTGCCCTCTTCGTCCGGTACACGGGATCTAGCAAAGACCTCGAGCCCTGCGGCTTCTGACGGCTCGATCCGGCCTCTCCCAATGACAACGACCATGGGTGCCGCAGCACCAGACGCCCTGCGGACGACGAGCTGGTGAAGCTTCCCGTCGTTAGAGCGGGCCAGCCAATCCCCCGGCCCGGCACTGGCAACGGGCATCTTGTCCACGCACTCGTACTTCCTGCCCGCATGGTTGAGGTTACCATTTAAGGGCGCAGGTATCGGACCGTATGGAGCGGACACTTTCGGCGGCCTCGTGTCCTGTGCGTCAATGGTGCGGAACAGGTCGAGGTTGGCGCGAACCCAAGCCATCCTGCGCGACAAATTGAATGAGTCGACCAGGCGAATCCACGCGATCCCATGTGCCGCGGCCCATTGCTTGCAGTCAGCCAGCAAGTTCTTTGTATCAGCCTGCTCGTCGCACAGTGGATGTACAACGAGGGACACGATGTTCGTGCTACCTAACTCTCTCCAACCAGGCAATGGGCCTTCGGATGGGAGGGGAGCACTCGCCTTGGGAAATGCCTCCCTGTAACGTCGGGCGACGTCTTCGGCAAGCTCTCGCCATGAAGGCATGGGGACGGGTTGGCCATCGCGCCCGACGATAGCGCTGTCCAGGCCAGGGCGATAGGATTTGCTGAACATGGTTGCAAGCATTTCGATGCCGAGTTGCCAGTCGAGGAGGCCATGCAACGGGCGATTGCGGTAGCCGCGCAGCAGTGTGTCTGGTCCTCGCCATGGCTCAGAGGCGCAGCGCTCCCATGCCATACGCAGGCTCCTTCCCATCCTTGAAGCGGGCCCCTGACCTAGGACGCACCCTTCCAGTAGGTCCTCCCAATTGTCGTGTGCCCACTCGACCAGTCCCGCGCCGTTGGGATGAGCATCTGCGAGGTAGAGCTCCGCGCCGATGTCGAGTCCGCTAGCAAATCGATGAACGGATGCGATCTCGATGTCGAGCGAATCAATGTCGAGTTCGAGTGCAATGGCCCTCTGGAGAATGGTAGCCGCAGAGTACCATGCCGCCCTGCGCCGGGCCAGGACTCGGCTATCGTCGAAGAAGCCGATCCCCGAGCCGCCCGTCATCCTAATGCCGAGGACATCCGTTGTCTTTGGCGAGGTGAGGGCCATGCGTCGCTGTGGCGATTCGGGGTCGTGGTACCAGATCCGCCCGGACAGTCCGAGCCCCGCCGTCTTCGCCGCAATCCAGTCCCTGCTTGAGAAGCCGAATAACTTGTTCTTATTGGTGTTCGTCCGAAACACTTGGGTTTGCCTACCTAAGGCGATCGTGGTGTTCAACCGGCCGGCATAGTTCGCATTGCCCCCAAGCTCCGGTGACATGACTGCTGGAAAACCTGGGCGCCCGCGAGGATCGTCCCAGCGTCTGGCACCCTTTCCTGTATCGAGATCGGAAACGAACGCGCGCGGTGCGACGGCCATGAAGGGCCATGCGTTGGCCGAGCCGCAGCATGGACACGTCACGGGCATTGGGTTCTTGAGGAAATCAGTTTTCCACCATGGTGCATCCTGGACTGGTTCTAGGGAGCCGGGCTGCACGATCTGTACCTGGAGTTGGCGGCACTCTGAGCAGAATAGTTGCGCATAAGCTGCTCCGACCGCCGGGTCAGACGCTTCCCAGCGGGATGTTTTCCGGTTGTACTGGGCGTCGCCGCAGATCCCTTTAGGTAGGATCTGGCGCTTGTCCCAAGTACGGACCGACCCTGGGACGAACTCAGAGACTGCTTGGTCGAATGGTCGGTCGAGTGACCCCGGCTCATCCTTGTCTGGGAACGAAAAATACAAATTGCGGACTGTAGTTGGCATGCCATACATCGGCAAGATTCCTGCCTCGGCAAGGCGAAAAGCAAGGGAGGGCTCAACAAAGACAGGACTCGATATCGCTCCTTCGATCCGTCCCGGAAGCGTGTTCGCCGATGCGACGAGAACAGTTGCATCAATCCTGGTCCCAGTGGCTATGGCGCACGCAACCTCGTTGACTTCATCTTGATGGCTCGATAGCCAGTCTCGGACGCGCGCCAGGCGCGGCTGTGCCTCCGCTACCATCCCGAACTCGCCATGTACATCGGGCTTGCCATCGGTGTCCGCCCAGGTCGATCCAGCATCTTGGAATGCCCTACGCAACAGCTCCTTCGCCAGCAACCGTTCCGCCAGAATCCTTTGCTCGTCCCCCACCGCGACGCTGGGCTGGGGAGGAGTCCCACCCGTCATCTCCGCCGGGTGCTCAAAGTGGATACGGTCGTGGGACTGCCCTCGGCAGAACGTCAACGCTGCCGAGAAAGGCTGCCCTTTCCGCCCTGCGCGGCCGGCCCGCTGCTGATAGTTGAATCGTTCTGGCGGCATGTTTGCCTGCAAGATGGACTGGAGGGAACCGATGTCAACACCTACCTCCATTGTCGTGGTTACCGACAATAAATCGATGGCATCCACGTTTGGGAAAGCTTTCCGCTTGCGGATGTCGTGGATCTCGTCGTCTTCGAAGAAGATGTCCCGGAAGTGCCGCTGGCGCTGTGCTTGGTCAATGGTCTGGCCAGTGAGCTCTTCCGCGTGAATTCGGAACGTTCCGCGAGGATCGGCCGCCTCCCGCGCATAGTAGTGTGCTTCAGTGATCTTGCGGGCTCTGTTAGACGGATCGGGATCCTTCGGCAACTTCTTGCAGCATCGGGTGCAAATCCCCGCCGACGCGTGCCAGTGCAGCTGGCTGCAATCCGGGCAGGTCCAAGGATGCGCATTGTCGTCCACGACCCTAACCCAGAGGTGCTCCATCTTTACGAGTCCCCATTGGCCCCCCGACTGATGCCCCGCCGTCTTCAACGCATCGCGGACCCCGCAGCGCAATGACTCGTAATCCACGGTATGTGCTACCGCAACAGCCTTGAGGTACCGGCGCACACGCATCTTCACGATGCTACGCGACTTGTCGTTAGGGTGGTCATCGGGCCACCCCTCGACTTCGTACATTCCCTGGGAAGGATCGGTGCGGCGCTCCTCGGCAAGAATGCGGATGATGGCGTCGCACGCTTCGCGGAAAGCGCTCCCCATGCGAATTGTGGTGGCATTGCCTGCACCTGGCTCAATGCAAAGATAGCCCAGTCCTTGGGCCTCAAGATCGTAGAGCAGGCGGCCCGACAACGCGCGCCAGGCTGCTTTTCGCAGGCTCATGCCTAGCACGGCTATGTCCTGGAGGTTGGCTTCAGATAGGTCGGTGACGCGAGGCTCGACCATGCCGCTGCCGTGTTCAAGGACCGATGTCCAATCGCGCCGGTCTGTTCCCGTTCGCAGGGTCCGCTGCTCAACAGATGGCCCTCCAGGGTTTACGCCAGCGCCGACCAGATCTCGCCACAGGGGTGTTAGTCCGCCTCCAGCCAAAGGATTAGGGATCCGCAAGATGTCATCGACTCGGACGAAGCCTGCACGATGTATGCGAGCCTTTTCAATCGCTTGCTCTACGTCCACCGTGGTCAGTGCCGGCTGTTCCATGGCCGACTTCGCGTCGAGATAGAACCGTCGCACTTCGTCGAACGAATGAGCGTCTAGAAGCTGCTTGCAGTCGATGACGATTTTGCCAGCGTCATCGATGTTGCCGGCCTCGAGCGCAGCAAGCACGCGTTGCTTCGTCGTTCCCGTATCACGCAGCGCGCCTTTTCGTAGCTCCCTGTGCAGGAAAACACGCAGCAGGTGGCTCCATTGCTGGTCTTCCACGCCAACTGCCAGACTAGCGGCTGCCTCGCGGCTGTCCGAGAAGGCGACTAGGCGTCGCGCTTTTCCTTCGGGCAGAACGCCCATCAGGTGCTTCGCGAGCAAATGGGACATTACTCCAAGGCCAGTCACGAAGGATCGAATAGGAGAACTTCTTCCCATCCTGTCGGAGTAGTCGATCAGGCATGCCGGGCATTTCTGAGGCATCGCTGGGAACGCGCTTCCAGAGGTGTTGTCCTTTGCTGGAGGCACGTCCTTTAGCGCAAACCACAAGCAAGCTTCCTCGTCGCCAGATTCGGCATGCCGGAGGCTGACGATTCCCGTACGCCGGTTGACGGCGGCCCTCTTCCATTCGGCTTCGCACCTAGCTAATGGCTTGCCTTTGTCGTCTCGGTCCTCGCTGCCTTGTTCCCAGCTGTATTCCCGCGGGTTCTCAATGCTCCAGTCGCGAGGAACCAGCCAAATGACGCCCAACTCCTCGTAGCGCCGCGAGTCAGTGCGCGTCCCAATGTTCGATTCTGGGAGTCCGGCGATCTGGGTCGGCAGTGCCGTCAGCTCGAATTCCGGTGGCCCCGCGGGCCGACCTGGCAGTCCCCCTTGATCACCCAGCTTGGTCACGTCGAGGACAATCTTGTTTCCACATAAAAACTGCGTGCCACAGCATTCGCAATAGAGGACCTCGAGTAGTCGATGGCCGTTGGCGGAGAGCGCGGGTTCGGGATACAACGAGCCGACCCTACGCCGGCTGTCGGACGGATCCATTGCCGGCGTTGCCCAGAGCCCATCGATGTTCTTGGCCATCCAGTGGAAGCGAAGCCGGGGCATGTCGGCATTTCGTGATTGAATGGAACCTATCGCGTTGATTAGACCGCGCGTCGCGAAGTGTGCATCGGCCATGGATTTAAACTGCGGGAACCAGCGCTTTGCCAGCTCCGACAGGGCAGTCGCCCGCGGGCGTTCTGAACCAAAGCCGGCGACCACCTTAGTGCCGATTTCTGGTCGCGCTTCAAGCAAGCTAGTCACGGTTTGATGGTCGAGTTCACCGATGGCCTCACCCAGCCTCTTCCCCAGATCCATGCACGCGTCCGCGAGCTCGTCGTCCATCGCAGGGGAAGTAGTTGCTGCTTGGTGCAGCAGCTCGCCTGCCTCGACATGGAAATGCTCTCGCGCTTGCAACGCTGTGAAGCCGAAAAATCCCCCGAGGAATTCGTATGTAGTGTCCTTTTCACTGTCGAGCGATGCGCTTGACGCCAGTATTTGGAGCTGAGGACTGCCGGGCTGCAAGCCGAGCCGGTTCAGCAACAAGCGAACCAGATAGCCGACTTCGGTGCCCGAGGCACCGCGATAGAGGTGCAGCTCGTCGATGACGAGCTGGAAGACACGGGACGCGTCTTCGGCAAGCCATTTACGGGTGACGTCGAGCATCTGCGAATCTGCACGGTCATGCGGGATACTAGGATGCGCGTGGCGCATTAACATGATCGAGAGCATGCTGACGTTCGTGATCAACAAGTCAGGCGGCGCGACCTGCATTTCCCATCGATGGAAGATCTCGCCGGCGTCGGGCTCCACACGAGGGATAAAGCTTGCCTGCTCGAGAGCCTCGTCGAGTTCCTTCCTTGATTTCCTGATGCTTGCTTCATCGCCTGAGAGCTCGGCAGCCTTGGTTTCCTCCCGAAGCAGCTTGATTCTTTCGCTCATCCCCGTTGATTCGCCAATCCCCTCGCGGAGGGCTTGCTTTAGCTTATTACGGACGTCTGTGTTGGCAGTTCCATCGGGCTTGAATGGATGGCCTGAGACTGGAGTGGAACCATTGTATCGTCCAAAGCGAATGCGGTTCCCTCCCAGTACGCTATCTTGAACACGGTGGGCCTCGTCAGTGTCTAGAGCGGTGCGTAGCCGGGAGAGCTGGTCCTCGACCAGCGCGTTCATTGGGTAGAGGATGAGAGTGCGAATGGCCGCAGGCCGGGTCTCGCCTCGAGCCCTTCGGTGTGTTTCGTCCCAAGCCGGCAGCTTTTCCTTGGTCCAGATGGCGTTAACGGGGTTCGCTTGTGCCCACTTTGTCGTGGGAGCGAATGCTTCCCTCGTCAGGTTGGCTAGCACTGGTAACAGGAAGGACTCTGTCTTACCTGAACCTGTGCCAGTAACCACGACGCAGTGCTTGCGATTGAGAGCTTGCCGCAGCATGCGCTGCTGGTGGAGGTAGAGCCGGTGTCCACCCTTGAAGAGCCCCGCGCCTACGATCGATCGAAAGGCATCGATCGCTTCCGGCAACATGCCCGGCAGATCCTCTGGGGCTAGCGCTGCGAGTGCCTTGCCTGGCTCGTAGGAAGGGATCGGTTCTACGAAGGGCTCTTGAAATAAGACGGCTTCCTTGTCGAGGAGCGTCTTTCGGTCGCGCTCGAAGGTCGGGGAGTTCGTCCCGAAGGCCGAAGTGATGTATCGCTTGATGCCGGCCTGGATAAGGTTGAATGACTCTATCGGATCTTTCACGCTTTGCTCGCTAATGCGGGGCGGCCAGGTCAGATGGGCCGGCGACAATGCCCCTGGATGAACTAAGAATTTGCCAGGGTCGCCCCAAGCTTCTCAGCCAGGATAGTCGCGACTTCGACAGGGACTGACCTATACGCAAGCCAGCGGCCGCTGGCCATGTCGCGGTAAACCTGGCTTGTGGAAAACAGCCCTTTGCCATCCTGACGCCTCACGATGACTAGCTTCTCTGCTACGCATCGGCCATCTGCCTCCACAACGTCTGGGCCTTGGCCTCTGCATAGTACTAGTGCGCGTTCGAGGACCACGGGGAGGCTAATCCGCGCCGGAAGGTACACGGTGCGGTCCTTTGCAGAGTAGGGGATAGGCCAAGGGCAGGCGTCATTGATAGAGAAAGTTTCTTTCACGAATTTGCCGAAGGAACGTAATGCGATCCACACTCCCCAGCGTGAGTCTCGTACGAAGCCGTAGCGTATCCTGCCCTCCATCTTCGTAGCCAGTACGTACACGCGTCCGCCGATGATATCGCGGTCGTCCATGCGGAACAGGTCGCAGGCAGACTGCGGGGATAGAGAGCTCGCTTCCTTGAAGCAACCGCTTCCAGAATGAAAGCGCTGCGGTTGATGCTCGAGAGCGCCAATGCTCTCAACGGCACCACTTTCAATTTGGGCGCGAACGTCCTCGCATGCGGCCGCCCATGCTGCGATCTCTGTAGGCTGGAAGGGTAGCACGGCCATGCCGGAGCCAAGGGCAACGTGAATGAGGGAGGCTTCATCGCTGGCTAGCACCTTCCATGCTGGGAGCAAGCCGGGTGGCGACGGATAGCAATGGATGGCGCCTGATCCCACCTGATTGAAGAGGGAACGCCAATGTTGTTGTTTCAGTGTACCCAAGAACGCGTAAATTAGGCGGCCTCCAGCCTCTATCGGCAAGCGGTACATCGCTGGTGGGACGGCATGGATGCGAACAAAATGCCCTTTTACGCTAGTCTCAATCTCCACGTGTCCGCGGCAACGCAAGTCCAACAGTACTTGGTCTGGCCGGACCGCTTCTCCTCTGCTCGCGAGCAGGCGTCCAAGCTGCTCTTTTGCCGTACCATATGCTAGCGAACCAACCTGCGCTAGGCTGTCCAGGAAGAGGGCCGCTGAATCGGATGTTTGCTTGATGATGGCTAGAGAATGGACCGGTGACCCCAGCGAATCCAGAGGAACGGAAAGCGGCGTAGGATATGCCAGCCTAGCTCCGAATACACTATCGGCAAGAGCGCCACGTAGGCCGCTCGCGGTACCTTGGGGACGCCCTTGCGGGTCTAGGCTAAAGTCCTTGCCTAGGGTAACTTGCTCGCCACTATCTGGCGCGATCCTTAAGATGATGTTCGCAAGCTCACGATTGCCAATTCGCGCGATAATACAGAATGATTTCTGCACCGTGTCTCGTAGCGACAGCGTAAATCGGCGCACTCCAGGCTGCCTGCCAGCAATTGACAGGTGTACCTCTTCGGCGACGAGCGCCGGGTCCGTGTGCAGGGCCGCTCCAGGGGGCGCGTCGAGCTCGATGCCTGGGAGGTCGTAAGAGAGGTATTGTCGTTTGCTTGCCCGGCTGATGGAGCGGCCGCCGACAATAGCAATCACCCGATTGATGCCGTTGGAGACAATGGTTCCTGGCAGCGTATTAACCTGCGCTTCGGTGATCTTGCTACAGTCCGTTAAACAGGCAAGCATCCAGCCATTCGGGAGACCTGCGGTGTCAACGAGCTGGTGCTGGATGTACTCGTGTTGCAGCCATGTTTGAAGACGGCCCGCTGCTCGTTGGGTCGCAAGAAGATAGGCGCAGCCATGCCGCGGTAATGGTCGCTCCTGCAGCTCGTCGCGTTGGCTCGCATAGTCAGTTCCCCAGGCGAGAACACGTAGCTCGGCTCGCGGGAAGACGTACCTACCCAAGCTGGCAGGCTGGGTTCCCTCCTCCTCGAGCCGAGCCTCGAAGTACACGTCCTGCGTTGCCGAATCATCGAGGGCAGCAGAAGCCGATGAAAGGTCTCTGGCAGTTGCGCCCGGCATGGTGCTGCATCGGTCCGTACCCCAGATCGGGGCCCTCCAGTTAGCCCCGCGACTCTCGAGTACTACTTCGCCACCTTCACGAATAGGTGGCACCCGCCAGTGGATTTGCCACCGCTGGGTTGTATCCACCCACCCAAGCGCAAGCTCAACCTGTCCGGACGCGACAGTATTGTGGTGGCCATCGTTTTCTCTGGCGCTGCTGCGGGACGTAAGGGTACTCCCATCCCAGTCCTCGAACAGAGAACGTAAGCTATCCTCGATTGGATCTAGAAGCTCTGGGTACCCAAGTGCATCACGAAAGCCAGCGGAAAGGATTGAGGCGGCACAGGAAACGACTTCCTTCGCCAATTGACTGGACCACACCTGTCCAGGCCGCAGGCCCGCCATCGCAAACACTCGACTACTCTCTTCGCAATCTTGCCTCGACATGATGCATTGCGCTCGCGGCACGCCGATGTGCGAATACCCGCCCAGCCTACGAGGGACGAAGCGCCCGAATCGGCCGTTTGTTTCTTTTGTCCATGCAGCAAGGTCGTTCCATGCGATTTCGAGTTGCGCCAACTGGTTGCTATTCCAGCTAATTGGAAGCTGCAAGGCTTCGCGCAAGTGCTTGTAGTAGCCGTCTTTGTCAGAGAGCGCCGAGGACCGAACGAGTGCTGCGAGGAACGGTAAATAGGTTGGCGCCTTACATCCTCGGTGTGTCTGGCTCAAGATACCAGGATCGATGTAGCCAAGCGGCTTTTTGGCAGGGTAAAGTCTTTGCTGCACGAGCCCCTGCACGCGGTGGACAAGATCGGCGCTATTGCCCCGTGCAAATTTGCCACTTCTATCGAAAGTCGGCCACGCTGGTCCGGTTCGTACCGCTTTCAGGAACCCTTCATCGCCCCCGAGTTCGGGGGCAATTAGGTCTAACTCGTCGGCATCAACCTGAAGCCAGACCTCGTCGCCTTGAGAAGCACTCGAGAAAAACGTCTCAAGGAGCTTGGCATTCCACTGGCTGAAAAGATCTTGTTGTACCGTAACTGCAAGAACATCTAAAGGAGGCATCGTCCGCTCACTCTTGCGTTCGTCCGAGCACGACGAACTGCCTAGCTAAAATTTTATTTGTTCTTGAAAATTTACCTACTGAAACTCGTAGCGTCAACATGTTTCTATCCAATCAACAGCAAATGATGGTCATGCAACATCTACGAAGAGTGTAGTTGTCGTACGGTAATGTATTGAATGCATCTACACGTCTACTTTATCTTGCTGTTAATACAGAGACTGGACCCGCTTCCGTTAACGGGCGACGCGCCAGCTTTTCGTTCAGCATAGCCACAATACTGGGATCGATATCCTGAGGAGCTCCGAAGGATGCAGAATGCCTCAGGAATAGGATTTGGCGATGGTCGCTGCTACCGTCTAGGACGGACAGAGGAATCGAGGTGCCGAATGCGAAGCGCTGTTGCACTTTCCTTGGTGTGTCACGGCATTCGAACGCGGTTAGCAAAGACTGGCGCGCGATGACACCGAGACAAACAATGACGTGAGCCGGACTGAGTGCAAGGGTCTCACGCATATATCGTCGCGCACACGTCCCTACCGCGAGTTCTACGCCGATCGCGTCTTTAGATTTGCATCGCACGCCCTCGGTGAGTGCGTAGTCGATGCCCGGCTTTACCGGGCGGCCGTGCAACTGCGCAGCGATTTGCACCAGATAGGAGAGGAAACGGTTTGGGGGCGCATAATCACTGCCTTTGCCCTCATCTTTCAACTTGACGCGCGTTCCTTCGCGAATGGCAAGCCCGTCGAAACGTGTGTCGAAGTACTCTTGCATTGCGCTGGTAGGCGCTGTCTGGGCCAGACTCGGGTAATGTTCGCGAAAGCTCGCGGAGGGATTTTATAGTGGACCCCGAGTTTGAGACGTTGGTTTAAGCTGTTGTCCTCGATAGGATGAGAGCAAATGGCAGAAGGCAAAAAACGCAGGGTACATACGGCAGAGTTCAAGGCCAAGGTCGGACTGGAAGCGGTACGCGGGGTAAGGACGGTGACGGAAATCGCGCAGGAGTTCGGCGTGCATCCGGTGCT
>NZ_JCAQOT010000002.1:0-2775 GCF_059567845.1 Massilia sp. BGA-UO-ETr-WB1
TAAATAATTTGAGTTTCGCAGCTTGCGCTGCGGGCCTCATCATCAAACGCCCACACTTATCGATTGTAAATTTTTAAAGAATTCTGCGTTGTTGCTGAAGCGTTTTGTTCAGCAGCAGAGAAGGAAGATTATGGGGCTTTTCGTTTCATCCGTCAACCCCTGTTTTTCTTCCTCGATCCTGCGCTGCGGATGTTCAGCAGCGCGGGGACAGAATTATAGCCGCCCCCACGCCGCGTGTGCAAGACTAATTTTCCGTCAGCACTTTTTGCTTGTAGCCGGCATCGGAACGGATCTGCGCATCGGTGAACGGCAGCTTGAACAAGGTCTTGCGCCCGTATAGCGGCAGCTGGTCCGCATAGTGCGCGGACTTCGGATCCACCGACTGGCCGTACACCAGCAAGCCCTTGGCCACCGGCCCCGCCTGGTCGAAGCCGACCACCTGCACGTAGCTGGTGCCCCAGCTCACATTGCTATAGCCGGAAGACCCCAGGTCGCCAGCCATATTGATGGAGTTGTAGGAACCATCGATGTCGCCGATCCCGCCGTGCAGAGGATAGCGTTTGCCGTTGCGGATTTCATTCTGGTAATCGCCGAGGCGGCCATACAGCGGCACGCCCTGCGCATTCAGCTTGGCCACGGCGGCGCGCAGCGCGTCCAGCATGGCCGGCTTGGCCGCAGGGGCCAGGCCGCGCGGCGTGTTGACCGGGTCGGCCGCATCGAACGGCACCTTCCACTTGTCCGGAATGCCGGCAGCCACGTTCCAGAATTCGCGGAACAGCACGGCGCCGCGGCTATCCAGGTCAACCTTGCGGTCCCAGATCATGAGCACGGCGCAGGCCAGCAGCAGATGGCGGTCGTTCGACGCCAGGCAGGCGGGCAGCAGCTCGGGCAGGATCAGCTCGGCGGCATGCACGCGGTTGGCGAACATCAGGCGCTGCAAATCGTCTGCATTCAGGAAGCGCTCTTCGGCCAGCGCGCCCTGCAGCTGCTTGAAGCCGATACGCGTGCGCAGCGTCTGCTCCACGTCCGTCGAACCGTACAGCGGCGAGTAGCCATATGGCGCCGGGCCGGTCAACAGCTCGCGCGCATTGCTGAGCCAGTAGGCGTCGTTCGAATTCGCCACGTAGTCGTGCCGTTCCTGCGCCGGCATATTGGCGCCGCCGAAAATGCCGGCCGGCGTGTCCGGATCCTGCCCCCAGGCGCATTCGCTGCGCGCGCCGTCGAAGCCGACCAGCGCTGGCAACACCAGGCAGTCCGAGAGGAATTTATCCGCGCCCATATTCGGCACGGCGCTGCCGTCCATATACAGGGTGTTGCCTTCCCGATCCGCCGCGATCGTGTTCACCCACGGCAAGCCGGCGATGGCGTTCAGGCTGCTCTTCACGGCGGCCACATTGGACGCCTTGCCGATGGCCAGCCACTGCTGCACCAGCCGCGTGTTGCTGCGGTTGGCGTCGCCGAGCGCGAAGGCCGTGCTGGCAGTCCAGTCCACGCCGGCGTCCGGCATCACCATCAGCGCGCCCTGCTTGCTGAAGTAGAAGGTCTTCTGCTTGCTTGCCAGCGTGCCGTCCGCCTGCAGGCTGTCGACCGACACCGTGCGCGACGTCATCTTGACCGGCGCGCCGTCATAGAAATACGTGGTGCCGGTGGGATCGGCCGGGTCCAGGTCGAGCTTGAAGGTGGTGAAGTGCAGCGCCTTGGTGACGGTATGGGTCCAGGCCATGTCCTTGTTGAAGCCGATGACCACGGCAGGCATGCCGCCCAGGCTGGCGCCCATGGCGTCGTACTTGCCGGGCACCGTCAGGTGCACCTGGTAGAAACGGTCGGCGCTGGTCCACGGGTAATGGGGATTGCCGAGCAGCAGGCCGCGCCCGTTGGCGCTCGCCTCTTTGCCGATCGCCACGCCATTGCTGCCCAGGCCGGCGGGCATGCCCATCGGGATTTTGCGGGTGGCCGGCGCGATCGACTTGGCCAGCGCCACGGTGGCAGCCGGTTCGCGCGCGGCGGCAACGATGGCGCCGGCGAACACTTCGCCCGTGGCGTGCAGCGCTTTTTCCGCGATCAGCAAATACATATCGTCCAGGCTCATGGCCTTGACCCAGGCCGCGCCCTTGCAGGCGGCGGGCAGGCTGGCGGCGTGGTCGCGCAGGTAACGGTTGTAGCCGGCGACATAGCCGGTCAGCACATCGCGCACTTCCTGGGTGCTGGCGGCGTAACCCGCGCGCAGCTGCTCCAGGTCGAGATAGCCTTTGAAGAAGAAATCGCTGTCCTCGTTACGCAGGTCGACGTAGTCGATGGCGGCGCCGTATTCGCCGTTCTTCGGCTTGGTGGCGTGCACGTCGGGGCCGAAATAGCGCGAGCGCTCGCCGCGCACTGTCAGCAGCGTATCGGCCAGCATGCAGACATTGTCTTCCGCATAGGCATATGCCAGGCCGTAGCCGAGGCTGCGGAAGTCCGCCGCCTTGACGTGCACCACGCCGTAGCTGGTGCGCGTCACCTCGCTGTGGAAAGATTGCGCCGCCGCGCCGGTCGTCATCACTGCCGCCGCCAGCACCCAGATTGCCCGTGTTCGCATCTCGACTCCTTTGTGTATTGATAATTATCAAAATAATATCAGATAACAAAATTTTAAGAGTTGTTTTTCGAGCCTGCAGAACGCAAAAAACCCCGCCAGGATCACCCGGCGGGGTTTTGCTTATAACTAGCCTGACGATAACCTACTTTCACACTGGTTGCAGCACTATCATCGGCGCAAAATCGTTTCACGGTCCTGTT
>NZ_JCAQOT010000003.1:0-33305 GCF_059567845.1 Massilia sp. BGA-UO-ETr-WB1
AGCGGCGTTGTTAGGGGCGTGAGCCCTTTTTAACTTCGGCTTGCGCGTCGCAGAAAGTCGGCACTTGCACGGCGCGGCCGTTCGCGGCACGGAAACTCGGGTTTTCACACAGCCTGGCCCCAAAGCGGCCTGCCCCCTCCTTTTGATACAAGATGCATCTCAATCACTTGAGGAGAGCTTACTTCGCGATATTTTGTCAATCTGCTTCAGAAATTCATGCGTATCCAAGAAATAGTTGGGATATGCCCGTTTTAAAGACTCAATTGAACCAGCTGAAACGAGCACAACTTGGTTACCAGAAGTATTTGCAGTTTGCTCGGCTTGACTATATTGAGTATTGGCCTCTTCTAGTTTATCTCGTGCGAACGATGTAATCTTGACATTTGAATCCTCGCCAGTAAGTTCGAGTTCAACAAGGTAATAAGCTGCCCGTCTTTTCCCAGTCGTTGGAATTGCCCTTACCGCACTACTAAATCGCTCCAGCTTTTCTCTTACTCCTAGGCGTTCAGCATCCTCTTTTGTTTTTCGATATGTCTCTGCCTTTGTTAGATGCTCATAACCAGGAACTAAAGGCATGCGTTCGGAATGAGCAAATGCTGAAGAAACTAAAGAAAAGAAATTAAGCCATTCGTCAGGCCCTTCACTTGACTTTAGAGAATGCTGAAGAAAGGTTCCCATCGTTTCGACTGCGGTTGCCCAAGCATGCTGCAACCTGGTACGCAACTGAAGCTCAATTTGCAGCCCGTCGTATGGAGAATCTTGTCTCAGCTTATACTTGTAGATCAAGTGAACACTGCGATAGCCAGATTTCTTTGGTTGGTTCACATAGTCATATTCAGAAATAAGTGAATGCGTGAAGACAGTATTTTTGTACTCAAAGTGAAGCAATCGGAGTTGCGGTAAAGTGGAAACAACCGCACGAAGGCCGCCAATGTCCTGCATTCGCGCAAGATTCATTCCTTTGATGCGTTTCAACTTATTAAGGATTGAAGGCAAACGCTTGAGTCGCTGTGCGACCAAAGCCTCAGGGTCAATTTTTCGAAGTTTGCTTCGCAATGTTGCTTGAAACGTATTGATTGGATAGCCATGACAGGCACGCCAATTTGTTAAAATTTGAAAGGCCTGATACCATTGATCAAAATCAATGCTATTGTCGCCAGCCTTATCGGCTGCGATCAAAGTATCACCTGCCCGTTGAACTGCCTTTCTTGAATATTGTGGCACTGGGAAGGACATTTTTTTAATCTCATTTATGAAAATTTAGTTTATTGAAATTGCGAGCAATACGTCAAGATACTTGATTTGGTCGTCCGCTCTTGGCTACCAGTCAAGTGAGCGAAAAATATATAAATGGCGTCGCCAACTCTATTGACGAGTAGGCGAGCACCACCCAGTGCCAAGGCCTAGGACGTAGTTTATGCCGCGCTAGCATGTATCCAAAGTAGCCGATGCCAATTGCGAAGCTCAAAACCGCAATACCAAACGCCAGGACCGACATTATTGCTAAACCTATTCCGTCCCCGCCTCCAGGGTTCCCAGCATCCCGGGTAGCCATCAACTTTAAGAAAAAAAGTATGAATATCAGCAAGGGCAATCCGCCAATTAGCATTCCGCGTGCAACAAAGCTAGCTTTCCCATTAATCATTTGCATAATGCGGCACTTTTCTATGCTTTCAATGCTGGTAGGAATCCGTAGGATTCATGTTCACGACCGACTGTCCGTTCGTGGCCGGTCTCTGCCAATTGTGCTTGACAGCGGATTGGCGCCCCCATGCTCGGCGACCGAGTACCGCCAACACTGAGTGAGCCTGCATTTCGTGAGAGCGACTGGCATTACGACCAGGTTATTCATCGCGTTGCGTTTCGACGATACGGCCGGTACCTTCTTGGAAGACAAAGTACATCTTGCCACGGAACAGATGCGAGGCATTGGTCCGCCACCAAGCAGCCGCCTCTGGGTGCTTAAGCTCAAGTACAGCAACGGCCGTTCCCGTTTCAACAACGAACCCCGACTGACGCTCTAGCTTTCCAGTTACGAACGCAGTAAGACAAGACAGAAAGCCCTTTGGACCCGAAACCACTCCGGACGTCAGAAGAGAAGCGGGTGCCTCCTGCCGCCGTGCGAGCGGCAAAATCAGCCCCACCCAATGCTCCCGCACCCATAGCGGGGCTTCGCCGGGCGGAACCGAGGTAATGAGTAAATGAGATGCCATTAGAAGATCGCCTTAGACGTTGTTGTCGGGCCTCGAGCGACCGCTACAGCCGAGAGCGGCCTGCCATCAAAAGGATATCATCTTGCACAAGTAGACAAATACACATATTCTCACGTTGAGCAAATTCCTCCCGCCCTGGACCAAGACTAAGCATGGACTCCAGAGCAAGGCATCAGCAGTTCCACGAGGTACAATCGCTCACTCTAAACCACCTGAAAGGCCTTCAATGTCAACTACGTACCAGGACTACCAGAAGCAAATCGCAGAACTTCAGGCCAAGGCTGAAGAGGCTCGCCGCAACGAGGTTGCCGGCGCCCGGACACAGATTCAATCCATTATGCGCGAATACGGATTGACTCTGGCCGATATCAGCGGAAGTGCGAAACCGCCAAAGGCCGAGCGCAAGCCTGTTGAAATCAAATACAAGGATGGGGCGACGGGGCAGACCTGGACGGGACGCGGACGTGCACCGAAGTGGCTGGAAGGTAAAGACAAAAATCAGTATCTGGTGCGCTGACTTCGCGACGGCCCACGCCAGGACGGATGCTATCTGCGCATCCGTCGATTCCGATAGGCGGCGTTCGCACCGCAATACACGCCGGATCGATGCGCCCACATTTCTTTTGTACCGCCGGCTTCAGAAGGCAGAAAGCGACGCCCTGCTTCCAAGGACCCAGCGACAAGATACATGCGTATCCAGCGCCTGCTTACCCGGCGCTGGCGCCGTGTGCAACTACATTGCAGCCACGGGCGCACTTTCCCAAGCAGGCGCACAGCAATCGCCGATTAGCCAATCGCGCAGCGCCGATTGCGCCGATTCGGAACGGATCCCCTGTTCTGGATCGCAGGCGATACATTCCGTCCCGGCCGTCAGCCCCTCCGCAGCCAACAGCCGACCGTGTGCCACTTCCGGATGATGCCGACGCCAGTCACGCATCGACTTTTCCAGCGACGCGTCATCCGCCGCCACGACTTCGATCAGTCGCTGCCCCAGCCGGCCCAGGCCCGCTCGCAGCCCGGCGATATCCGCAGACTCGTCCTGCGAGCGCAAATACACCAGGCACACCTCGGGATGCGGTTCCAGCAAGCTCTCCAGCAGCGGTGCCCACACGTACCGGCGCGTCATCTCCGCACTGCCGCTGGATGCATACAGGACGCCATTGGCGCGAACAAATAGCACACGCGCTTCAATCGGCTGTAAATGAGGGGGATGCAACACCATCGGCGACGAACTCCTTAGCACATGAGCGGGACTGACTGGTCGAAAAGCAAAAGCACTGTACATTAATACAGCGCAAATCACAAGCCGTGGCCCGCGAAACGACGGTCCGCAGCGAACTTCACCTCGTTAGCGCTTTCCGGGGCGCCAGAGCACCGTAGGGCGGCGGCGACGGCATTCGGCCAGCCTACCAGTCCACTTCTGCGTTCACAACGCACGATGGGTACTAAACGCCCGGGGCGCGACAACGCCTGTGCGCCCAGGAGTGGCCGGCGCGGTCCGACGCCGTGAACGCGGCCGACAAAGAAAGTGGGGCAGCCATACAGCGCCGCCCCGTTTAACCGATGTACCGTATCTCCCTTCGCAAGATCCTTCACGCCAGGCCGGATGCAGGCCTGCACACGACGCCAATCGCCGCATCCGTCTGTGCGCAGGCGAAGCCTTGCTGCCACATGGACGCCAAGGAACTGTCCAACGCGAACAGTTCCGGCATCGCCCTGGCGCCAACCCAATACGCGGCGTACCCCTGCCGCATCGCGCGCCGGAACAGCGCGCCCAACTCTTCCATGCCGCCGACCGGATCGGCGTCCGGCCGCCACGTGGCACGCCACTGTTCCAGCGCGACCCATTCGGCCAGCCCGGGAACCGACTCGCCTTCCTGCGCATCGGCCTGCAGGACACGCAAGCGCGCGGCGCTGTCTCTAAGCACACTTGTCATGTTGCGCTCCCTCCGTTACCCTCAACTCGTCCCAGGCCACGCCGCCGTAGTCGCGGCAAATGTCCCTGGCCGAGCACAAGGAACCATCGTTCAAATTGCAAAAGCAGATGCAGGTGCGGTTGGTGCGGATGAACGGCGTGCCATCCCGCGCCCGCAGCCGCCTGCCCGGCCTCAGCTCCTCCAGCCACGTCAGCAGCGGCGCGCACAACGCGTCGTACCGCGCGCCCGCCCTGCCCTCCTGTGGCTGCCACTCCATGCGTTTCATGATGACCTCCTTCCTCGCATGACTACCTGTTCACGGCAAAAGCGCCGTTGCCCCGCGCGACCCGGTTGAACACGCCGGAATCCATGCCTACCATGGTTACCAGCGAACCGGGCCCGCGCAAGCGCGCCTGCACCGCATTTCCATCCACCGCTCACGCCACGGCCAAGCCCCATGCTGCGACTAGGACCCCACATCCGCCTGACCCAGGCCGAAATCGACTACCTGACCCACATCACCGGCTTCGCGCCCGGCCCGATCCGGCGCCTGGACGAGCTGCACCGCTACATCAACCGGTGCAAGCGCCACTACTGGGGCACCTCCAGGGCCACCCGGGAACTGCACCGCCTGATCGACGATGCCTACCTCGGGTGCCTGGAGGGCCACCAGCTAGCGGGCGTCTGAGCCGGCCGGGACCTTCGCTTCAGCCGGCGCCGCCGGCGCCGCACGCGCGACCCGCTTGCCGAGCTTGCGCAGCTGGCCGGCCGCGGGTTCGTCGCGCACTCCGAACAGCGCCGCACCGGCGTCGCAACAGAACCGTCCTACGCGCACGAGCGCGACGAGCGGCTTGCCAAACAAGGCCCACGCCAGCTTGCGCACCGCCCTGCCTGCCGCCTGCGCCCGCTGGCGCCGTTCTTTTTCCCGCCGCAGCGCCTGCCGGCAGCGCAGGTACAGGCCGGAATGCTGGCGCCTGGCCTGCTCATCCTCGTCCATATGCGCGATGAGTTCGGCCGCAACGGCAGGATCACCGGCACGCCGGTAAAACTCCGCCCACACCCGCTCTTCCTCGCGGCCCACGCGGCGCACACTGCGCCCGGGGCGATCCTCCCATTCCTTGCTCATGGTGACCTCCATCAAAATATGGCGCGGCACCAGGCCCTCGCGGGACATCGATGCCCCGCCGGTTCAACACACACTTCATCCTCCTCGCTTCCACGGCGGCGCCAACCGCACTGCCGCTTGCCAGGGCGGCATAGACGCGTCTACGGCTGGCCCCGGAACTTGTCGCCGTCCTCATGACCACAAGCGCGACAGCTGACCTCCCAGTGCTGGTTGATAGCACCGTCGGCCGTTTCCCAGCGACGGTAGCGCGCGCCGGGCTGGTCGCACGCCGGACAGACGTCTTCATACGATACGTCCTCCAACTCGTAGCCCTCCGGCTCGACGCATCCGCCGTACACGACCGAACTCATGGCAACATCCCCCAGGAACATGACAGCAGCCGCCCGATCAGTGCCCCCAAGCTGCCAGGCGCGGGCGCGGTCAGCAGGACCGCTTTGCTGGCAACGAACGCGTCGCCGCGTACGCGCCAACGGTCCAGCGCGACGGCGCTGGATAGTGGAATTGGCTTCCTTGCGCGCGGCGGGTCGACGCGCACGCCGTCCAGCAACGCGCAGACGGGGCGCGCTGGACGCCCCTTTTCATCAATGTGGAACATGGTGCCTCTCCTTTTCTACATGAAAGCGGAGACAGCCATTCCCATGGGCGGGAAGCGTGTCCCCGCCGTGCACGCCGCAACGGCGCCACTGGGTCGGCCCGCGCGAACGGGCAGAAAAAAGGCCCGTGATTCTGACGAATCAGGGCCTCAACCTAAGGAAGCGCGAAGTGACGCTTCCAGCGGCGCTGGTACAGGGTACCGACGCCAACCTATTGGCAACACAAAGACGATCCCGCGCTGGCAGCGCGGAACCATGCCGGCAGCGATACCGGCAAGATGAAGACGGGTGACGACCGCAACGCCTTGGTCAACCAAGGTCCCGGACAGGCACCGCGATGGCGCGCGCCGGGAGCAGTGCGGGAACGATTCCCACAATAAGCGTCTTCATCATTGCATCAGGCTGCGGCTATTTCAAGGCGGCCGGGACGCACCGTGCACCGTAAAACCGTGCATGCATCGGCATGCATGCTCTTCACGCGGAACGGTATCCTTAGTCGGTCTCGGCAACGCCGCCTTGCCATGCCGCCCCAGCCTGTGCCGGCGGCCCTGTGCGGCACTAACCCAATCCCAACGTGAAGTCGATCCGTTGCGCCCATTCGGGGAAATCGATCAGCGGGTTGCGGTTGCCCTGCCGCTCCTCGAGGCCAGATTGCGGCGCCGCTCATACTCCGTTGGCGGGAACTGCTCGTGCCAGGCGAGCAAGGTGTCGATCCGGTCGGCCGTGTACTCGGCGGCGGTGGCGTTGATCTGGCCAGGATAGCGCAGCAGGAAGTACAGCGTGGCGCGCGCCGCCACCCCTTTCCCCGCGCCGGGCTCGAAACGTCCCGCCTCGCGCTTGCCGCAATCGCTGCGCACGACTTCCTCGAACTCGGGGAAATCAAAATACGGAATATTTCCCCTGAAGCTATTGCAGCCGCTCTCGCACGCGAACAGATGATGCAGATCGCCC
Organism: Massilia sp. BGA-UO-ETr-WB1; assembly: GCF_059567845.1. NCBI lineage: Bacteria > Pseudomonadati > Pseudomonadota > Betaproteobacteria > Burkholderiales > Oxalobacteraceae > Massilia > Massilia sp. BGA-UO-ETr-WB1. The sequence goes on from NZ_JCAQOT010000003.1 coordinate 6,800, forward strand.
CGCATCGGTTCGCGCTTGCCGAACCAGGATTGCGGCACCACGTGCTCGCAGTTGTACGGCAGAGCAGCCTCCAGAAGCGCCTCTTCGGCCACCGCGAACTCCAGGCCCAGGCCCACGCTGTCGCGCAAGGGCTTCCGTGGCGAATGCCGTTGTCATTGCTCATAGACCAAACTGGAATCGAAGCATGCAACGTCGACAAGCCTACAAGTACGAACTGATGCCCGACGGCGAGCAGGCGCGCGATATGCGCCGCTTCGCCGGATCGTGCCGGTTCGTCTATAACAAGGCGTTGGCGATGCAAAAAGAAAATCACGAAGCTGGAAACAAGTTCATCGGATACGTCGCCATAGCGAAGCACTTTTCCGCGTGGCGCAATGGTGCGGAAACGCCGTGGCTGAAAGGCGCGCCTTGCCACCCATTGCAACAGGCCTTGAAGAACTTGGAAAAGGCGTACAAGAATTTTTTCGAGAAACGGGCCGACTTCCCCTGCTTCAAGCGCAAAGGCAGCGGCGACAGCTTCCGCTACCCTGATCCGAAGCAGATCAAGCTCGACCAGGCCAACGACCGCATCTTTTTGCCTAAGCTCGGCTGGCTGCGCTACCGCAACAGTCGTGACGTACTGGGCGAGGTCCGCAACGTCACCGTCAGCCAGTCAGGTGGAAAGTGGTTCGCGTCGATTCAGGCGCAACGCGAAGTCGAACAGCCGCTGCCCACGGCGGCGACGGCCATCGGCATCGATGTCGGTATCGCTCGGTTCGCCACAATGAGCGACGGCGACTTCGTCGCCCCGCTCAACAGTTTCAAGAAACATCAACAGCGCCTGGCACGCTACCAGCGCCGCATGAGCTGCAAGCTCAAATTCAGCAGCAACTGGAAAAAGGCGAAAGCCCGCATCCAGAAGATTCATACCGGCATCGCCAACGCTCGAAAAGACTTCCTGCATAAAACCACAACGACGATCAGCAAAAACCACGCGCTCGTATGTATTGAGGATTTGCAGGTACGGAATATGTCCAAGTCTTGCAAGGGCACGATCGAACAGCCGGGCAAGAAGGTCAGCCGGAAAAGCGGTCTGAACCGCGCCATTCTCGATCAGGGATGGGGCGAGTTCCGGCGGCAGCTCGACGACAAGGTGGCGTGGTGCGGCGGCGTGTTGCTGGCCGTGCCGCCGCATCATACCAGTCAGACTTGCCCGTGCTGCGGTCACGGCTCGAAAGACAATCGGCAGACTCAGGCGTCATTCCTGTGCGTCGATTGTGGCTACGAAAATCACGCCGATGTAGTCGGCGCGATCAATGTTTTAGCGCGAGGACATCGCGTCTTAGCCTGTGGAGAGTCGGCGCGGTAACGCCGCTCGATGAAACAGGAACCCACCGAAGCGACCCGCAGATCAGCGCGCGGCGCCGTAGGAATCCCCGTCCTTTAGGGCGGGGAGGATGTCAACACCCGCTCCAGGCCGATCTTGCTCACCAGCGGCAAGACGGTACCGGAAGCCGGCAAGCGCGCCTCGACGGTCGCCTTGGTGGCCACCTCGGCCAGGTGCTCCAGCCGCTTCTGCACCCGTTCGGGCGGTTCGGTGCCGCGCAGCCCCTGCCGGTCGTTCCAACGCTGTGCCGCCCGCTGCCAAAGCTCTTTCTTGCCCATCTGCGCCTCCTCCGGTGAATGATGCGACGGTCGTGCCGCTGAAATTCGCCGCGTGCCCACCATGGTAGCTTTTTAATAATTTTCAATTCTCACCGATTGTCACAGCGACGCGGTGGCTTGGGCGATTCGAGCCGCCGCCGCTCTCAGGCAGCGCGGGCCGGCATAGCAGCGAGCGGCGTCAGCCCTTCGCATCGTGGCGTCCGCGCAACGCAGCGTCCGGCGCGATCATGCGAGCGATTTTGTGCCGTTGCAACATGGCCGGTTGACTTGCTCCAGCGACAGCGCGGCAGGTGACGCTGTGCGATGGCATCGTGAACCGGATACGGGACTTGGCGCGCGGGGCGGCGCCTCGATCCGACCTGGCGTACCTTTACCGGCTGCCGGAAGGGATCACCAGCCCCGCTGATGCGGCACGTACCCCGGCATGTGACCGGGACGAACGACCGGGCCGGCTCCTTGTTTGCCGGGGAAGGCGTCCGCCCAGGCGGAGCGCGATGCCGGGAAGACCGATTCAACCGCGTACAGGGGGTAGACCTGTGCATAGCGGTAGCCGGACTGCTCCCATAGGCAAAATATGCCGGGCTCGGGTCCATCCTTGAACGGATACGCGTCGATGAGCCCAATCACGTCGAGGTCCGGGCCGCCGCATTTGAGCCGCACCACGTCCCCCTCACGATAGCCGATGATGCCGCCGCCGCCCAGATAGCCGGTTGCCTTATTCAGGGCGTCAAGCCGGGCGCGCAAATGCAGACGCAAGATCTGATCGTACAACAGCCATTCAGCCATTTGTCCGGCATCGCGGGAGCACGGTTTGCAGTTGACAAGGAAGTGCGATTCAGCCGAGGTCAGGCCGGCGAGAGTCTCTTCGCCGTCCGAATCGAGCGTCAACGCCCCAAGGCTGCGCAAGAACGCTCGTTCCTCGTCTATCAAGTTCAGCATAGAGTACTCGTCGAAGTATCAATTGGTATCGGCCAGATGCACTATTGGCACGGCCCGCCATGCCAGCGCCCCGCCGGCTGCGATCGCCGGATGCTGCGCTCGTCATTATTTTACGCCGCTGGCCGCGTTGTTGCGCCACGTTACGCGTGGTGGCCAGCGGCAAGGCGCGCCCAGTTCGCGATCGCGCATGTCAACAACGCGAACGTGCAGTTGCTCAACTCTCCACGCGCGCGACACAAATTGCCGCGACAACATGGCGGACCGCGACTTCCTTGCCAAGGATCAGACCATGTTCGCCGAAGCGCGACGCACCACTGTCATGGCGCACGAAGGGGTCAGTAGTGCTTGGCCTGTACCGCGTGCCAGGCCCGCCCTGGCAGCCAAACGGCACCATCAATCCAGCCGCTGCTATAGCGCGTGCGCGCAGCACCAGCAGGCCCGCGTCCTCCAGGGCCGCCGTCACCACGTCGTCGAACACCAGCGGAGCGACCATGCGCAGGTAGGCCAGGCTGCCCGCGATTATGCCGTCCTGCTCCCCATGCCTCCGTGCCAGAGAGCGCTATCAACAGCTCGCGCGGTTCAGTTCATTCGGACTGCTAAGTCTGAGGGTTTTCGAGAAGTGTTGCCGCATGGTGCACGGGACGCTGCGCAAGGGCCACACCGCCAGTTTCACGGTGTCGTAACTGCCGCGGCATCCTTGCTGCCGCAGCTCCTGAAACAAGATGCGCGCCGAGTAGTTCACCTTCAGCGCCAGCTCCTTGCGCCACGCTTGATACGATGCCAGGAGCAGCGTCACGCTCGGCTCGCGCCGATAAGGCACCTGCAGCCTGGTTACCAGACGCGTTCAATTTGCGGAGCCAGCATGCCGGTTTTCTACGTGACGCCTTCCTAGCGCTGTAGAAACCCGGGGGCAAGGTACTCATGACGCCTGACGAGTACCTTGCGTTTGTGAATCATATCGCCGCGTAGCGATGTTGGAGCACGAACTGGTGCTGCTATAATTCGTCCACTTTGAGGAATTTTCGTGCGACGAATCTTGTGTATCTGCCTTCTGATGTGCCTGCCGCTACATGGCTTTGCCATGCATTGGGGAACGCTGCTGGCTGGAGATCGCACTTCGATCATGCATGAGATCGAGCACGACGAACACGTCCAGCATCACCACGATGACGACGGCTCGATCCAATACGACGATTCGGACGAGTCCGTTCAGCACTTGCTCGACCATCCAGCATCCCCGCAACCGGTGCATATGGTCCTGCCTGTCATGCCTGGTGCGCCGGACCAGTTGGTGAGCACCATCGCCGTTGACGTCACCTCGTACGTTCCTGATCCGCTTCTGGACTGCCCTCATAGACCTCCCGCATTGCCCCTCGGCTGAACCGCCGGGGGAGATTTCGCACGTCTTGACGATACAGTTTCGATGTTTCGTCGCTGGTGTGCGCATCCCTCGGTGAAGAATTAACTCACCGAAGGAGATCCTATGCGCACCTTGCGCTTGCCGGCATTGATTGCCGGCGCCGTACTATCATTCCCCTTGCTCGTCGCTGCTGCGGAGCCCGCCATTTCTGCTTCCGGCTTGACCCTGCATGATGCCGTCGCCCGGGCTTGGCAGCGCTCCGTGCTGGTCAAGACCCTGGAAGCTCGCCAGGATGAAGCTGCCGCCGGGCGGACCGTGGCGCAATCCTGGCTGGCCGCAGCACCCACGCTGGGCTTGTCAGAACGCTCCGACCGCTGGACCGACCATCGCGCCCAGCGCGAAACCGAGATCTCCATCGCCGCCCCCATCTTGCTGCCCAATCAACAGTCCGCCCGGCGCCAATTTGCCGCGCGTAGCGCCGACGAAGTCGCGGCCCAGCTGCACCGAGCGCGGCTGGAAGTTGCTGGTGCCGTGCGCTTACGCTTGTGGGAGGCAGCCGCCGCAAGCGAACTGCTCGCCGAAAAAGAGGGGCACCTCCATCATTTGGATGCGTTGAAGGATGCGGTAAGCCGCCGGGTCGCTGCCGGCGACCTGGCGCGCAGCGATGGCCTGCTGGCAGAGCAGGAAGTGTTCGCCGCGCAGAGCGAGGTCGCCACGGCCCGCAGCCGTGCGCGCGAGGCGCTCAACCGCTTCCGGCTCCTGACCGGCCTGGCCGAGCTGCCGCCGATGGCGCTTGAGTCGTTAAGTTCGGAGCAAGCGGTACATGGCCGCCTTCAGGCGGCAGAGGCGGCAGAGCAACGCGCCCGGGCAGCAGTGGCGCTGGCAGCGGCCGGCGTCTTGGGGTCGCCTACAGTCTCACTGTCCATGCGTCGTGAGCGCGATTCGGCCCTGATAGGCGCCGACCGCAGCATCGGGATCGCCGTGCATATCCCGCTTGGCGGCAAGATTCGCAATCGGCCCGCCGAAACGCTGGCCGCAACGCAGCTGGCAACGGCCGCCGCCGAGTTTGGCGAAGCCCGGGCAGCCTTGGACCTGGACGTGGAACAGGCACGCGCACAACTGGTGGAATCGGCTGCAGCACTGCGGGCGGCACTGGAGCGGGTCACTGTCATGCGACAACACAGCGCGCTGTTCGAGAAAGCTTTTAACCAGGGCGAACGTGGCCTGGCCGAACTGCTGCGCTCGCGAACATTGACCCACGAGGCCGAGGTCGCCGTACGGCAGCAGGAAATTGCGCTGGGACTGGCCCACGCCCAACTGAACCAAGCATTAGGAGTTCTTCCATGAAACAAATTTCAGCTATTCTGATCCTCCTGGCGCTGGCGCTGCCTGCGCTGGCGTCCCCCGGCGCCCATGGCCCCAACGGCGAGCACCTGGACGGCCCGGCCTCCAGCTCGGCGGCAAGCAGTGTCCCGCGCGTCGAAACATTCAGCGAACTGTTCGAACTGGTGGGCCACCTGTCCGGAGGCGAACTGTCGGTCCTGATCGACCGCTACGACACCAACGAGCCAGTACTCAATGGCAAGCTGGAAGTGCAATACAAGGGCTTAAAGGCACAGGCCAAGTTCCATGCCGACATCGGCGACTACGCCATCGACGATGAAAAGATGCTCAACGCGCTGGCGATGCCGGGCAAGCACGCCCTGCTGTTTACCTTCGTGGCTGGCGGCGATAGCGACTTGCTGGAGGGGACGCTGGAAGTACCGGCCGCCGCGCACACGGAACATGGCTCCGGCCAGCGATGGTGGTGGCTCTTGTTGATCCCGGCCGTGGCTTTGCCCGCCGCCATTCGGGCGCGCGCGCGCCGCCGCCAACCGCATGAGGGAAACTAAATGAGAGCAACAATTATCAGCTTCGCCGCCACTGCAGCCCTCTGCACGAACTTCCCCACGTTGGCATCACCCGGCGCCCATGGCCCGAACGGCGAACATCTCGACGGCCAAGCCACGGCAACAGGGCATGGCCTGGCCCGTCTGCCGGACGGCAGTGTCAACGTGCCTAAACTGGCCCAGCGCCGCATGGAAATCCGCACCCTGAAAGTGCAAGAGGCAACGCATCCGTTGACCGCCGAGCTCAACGGCCGGGTCACCATCGACCCCAATGCTGGCGGCCGCGTGCAAGCGCCTTTCCAGGGTCGGGTAGAACCTGGCCCGAATGGATTGCCGGTGGCCGGCCAGGCGGTGCGCAAAGGCCAGGTGCTGGCCCGGCTGCGGCCGGTGGCCAGCTCGGTCGAGCGTGGCAACCAGGAGGCAACCCTGGCCGACTTGCGCGCCATGCGTGCGCTCGCAGAGCGCAAAGTCGTCCGGCTCGAGTCGCTGGAGGGCACGGTGCCTGCCAGGGAGATTGAAGCGGCGAAGGCCGAACTGGCGAGCATTGCCGGGCGCGAAAAGGCGATCGGGGCATCGGTGCGCGGCAGCGAGGTACTTGTTGCCCCGGCCGATGGCATCGTCGCATCCGCGCACGTGCTCGCCGGGCAGATTGTCGACTCGCGCGACGTGCTGTTCGACATAGTCGATCCCGCTCGCCTGCTGGTAGAGGCGTTGTCGACGGATGTGACGCTGGCAGGCCGTATCGAAAGCGCCACGCTGCCTGCGGCACCCGAGGCGCGCCTGAGCCTTCTCGGCGGCGCCCACAGCCTGCGCGAAGGGGCCGTGCCGATCAGCTTCCGTGCGCAAGGCAAGGCCTTGCCGCTGGCGGTCGGACAGCCCGTGACGGTCCTGGTAAAACTGCGCACGTCGATGAAGGGCATCGCACTCCCCGCCCAGGCGCTGGCGCGCAACCCGGCAAACGAGGCCGTGGTATGGATCAAATCCGGGGCCATGCGCTTCATCGCACTGCCGGTCGAAGCGAAATCGCTCGACGCGCGCACGGTTGTTGTCACGAAAGGACTCAGCCCTGAAAACCGGGTTGTGGTGTCGGGCACGTCGCTGATCAACCAGATCCGATAGGCCGCCATGTTCAACACGATTGTACGTTTTAGCCTGAACAACCGCCTGCTGGTGCTGGCTGCGGCATTGATGCTGATGCTCTACGGCGCGGTAACCGCATCGCGTACCCCGGTCGACGTCTTCCCTGACCTGAACAAGCCCGTGGTGACGGTGCTGACCGAGGCCGGTGGCATGGCGCCCGAGGAGGTCGAGCAGATCGTCTCCTTCCCTATCGAGACCACGCTGAACGGTATGCCCGGCGTGACCCGGGTGCGTTCCGTGTCGGGCGTCGGACTGTCCATCGTCTATGCCGAGTTCGACTGGGGCACCGACGTCTACCGCAATCGCCAGCTCGTGGCCGAGCGACTCGCGCTGGTGAAGGAACAGCTTCCCGGCCAGCTGGCGCCGGTGATGGGGCCGGTGTCGTCGATCATGGGCGAAATCATGCTGATCGCTGTGCCCATCGACCTGCAGAAGACCGATCCGATGAAGGCCCGGGAGTACGCGGACTTCGTGCTGCGGCCCCGGCTGCTGTCGATTCCCGGTGTGTCGCAGGTCATTCCCATCGGCGGCGACGTCCGGCAGCTGCGCGTGGAGCCGGACACAGCACGCATGGCGCAGTTTGGCGTGACGCTGGCCCAGTTGACGGGCGCCCTGCAAGGATTCGCCGGCAATACCAGCGGCGGCTTCATCGACCTGAACAACCGGGAATACCTGATCCGCAATCTTGGCCGCACGAATCGCCTGGACGACATCAAGGGCCTGGCCGTGACATTCCGCAATGGCGCCCCGGTCTTGCTGGAGCAAATCGCCAACGTCCGCTACGCTCCTGCGTTCAAGCGCGGCGACGCCGGCATGAACGGCAAACCGGCCGTCATTGTCAGCGTGCAAAAGCAGCCCACGGGCGATACAGTGCGCCTGACCCACGACATCGAGACCGCCTTGAGCGAGCTGAAACAGGGCTTGCCGGCCGGCCTTGCGGCACCGGTCGTGCTGTTCCGTCAGGCGGATTTTATTGAGTCCTCCATCGGCAATGTGGTCGAGGCGCTGCGCGACGGCGCGATCCTGGTTGCCGTGGTCCTGTTCGCCTTCCTGCTCAGCGCCCGGACCACCGCCATCTCGCTGGTCGCCGTCCCGCTGTCGCTGGGCGTGACCGCCCTGGCGTTTCATCTGCTTGGGCAGTCCATCAACGTGATGACGCTGGGCGGCCTGGCGATCGCCATCGGCGAGCTGGTCGACGACGCCGTGGTCGACGTCGAGAACATCGTCCGCCGCCTCAAGCAGCGCAGCGACGACATGTCGGTGCTGGAGACCATCTGGCGCGCATCGGTGGAGGTGCGCTCGGGTATCGTCTACGCGACGGTGATTGTGGTGCTGGTGTTCGTTCCCTTGTTTGCGTTGCCCGGCATCGAGGGCCGGCTGTTTGCACCGCTGGGTATCGCCTACATCGCCTCCATTCTGGCGTCCATGCTGGTGTCGATGACGGTCACCCCCGTGCTGGCGATATATCTGCTACCGAAGATGAAGACCCTGCAGCATGGCGACAGCCCGCTGGTGCGGCGCCTGAAGGCTTGGGACAGCAAACTGCTGGACTGGTCGTTCGGGCGCATCCGCGCTGTGCTGGCCATCGCCCTGATTGCCGTTTTGGCGGCGGCGGCCTCGGTGCCGTTCTTCCCGCGCGCGTTTCTGCCGGCGTTCAATGAAGGCTCACTCGTCATGGGCATGACCTTTACGCCGGGCACGTCGCTGGCCGAGGCCAACCGCATGGGGGCGCTGGCCGAGACCCTGATCAAGTCGGTACCGGAAGTGATCAAGGTAGGCCGCCGCACTGGCCGCGCCGAGCTGGACGAGCATGCGGAGGGTGTCCATTCGTCCGAAATCGATGTCGACCTGAAACCGTCCGAGCGCACGCGGGAAGAGATTATGGCCAGCATTCGCGGCCAACTGGCGGCCATCCCCGCTTCGGTGGCCATCGGCCAACCCATTTCGCACCGGCTCGATCACCTGCTGTCCGGCGTGCGCGCGCAGATCGCCTTGAAGATCTACGGCGACGACATCGACACGCTGCGCGGCCTGGCCGACTCGCTGCGGGCGCAGTTGGCCGGCGTGCCGGGCCTGGTGGACCTGTCCGTCGAACGCCAAGTGCTGATCCCGCAAATCAAGGTAAGGGTCGACTACCGGAAGGCAGCCCAAGTTGGCTTGGCTGCCGGGCAAGTGCTGGCCGCCATCGAGGCGATGTCGGAGGGTACGCGGGTCACCCAGATCATCGACGGTGCGCGCCGTTTTGACCTGGTGGTCCGGCTGGGCGATGCGCACCGATCCCCGCAGGATCTTGAGCGTTTGATGCTCGACAGCCCGGCCGGCCGCATACCGCTGGCCAGCATCGCCACCGTGGAGGAAAGCGATGGCCCGAACCAGATCGGCCGCGAGAACGGCCGCCGCCGCATTGTCGTTTATGCCAACACAGACGGCTCGAGCATGTCGCGCATCATCGGCGACGTGCGGCAGGCCGTCGCCAGGACGGCGCTGCCCGGCGGCTACTTTGTCAGCATCGAGGGCCAGTTCCAGGCGCAGGAGCAGGCCCAGCGCCTGATTATCGGACTGTCCATGGCATCGCTGGGGCTGATCTTCCTGGTGCTGTACACGCGCTACCGTTCTGGCGTGCTGGCCTTGGTCATCATGGGCAACATTCCCTTCGCGCTCATTGGCAGCGTGGCCGCAATGTGGTTCGCCGGCGTCTCGCTGTCGGTGGCCTCAATGGTGGGCTTCATCACGCTGGCCGGCATCGCGACGCGCAACGGCATCCTCAAGATCAGCCACTACGTCAATCTGTGCAAATTCGAGGGCGAGACCTTCGGCTGGCCGATGATTGTCCGTGGTTCGCTCGAGCGTCTGACACCGGTCCTGATGACGGCGCTGGTGGCCGCCTTCGCCCTGGTGCCGCTGCTGCTGGCGGCGGACACACCGGGCAAAGAAATTCTGCACCCGGTCGCGGTCGTCATCTTTGGTGGCTTGATCAGCTCGACGCTGCTCGATTCGCTTCTCACCCCGCTCATTTTCTGGCTGGTTGGCCGGGCTCCGCTGGAGCGCCTGCTGGCCCGCGAGGGTGGCGATAGCTATTAGACTTTGGGGCTTACGTGGCGGCGGCCCTGATTGCCGCCACATCCATCAATGGAGAAAAGTATGAAGAAAATCATGACTGTGCTGGCCATGGCGCTGGCGGTAGCAGGTTCCACCCCGGCGCTGGCGCACGAAAGCCACGCCAAGCATGGTGGCATCGTCAAGAGCGCCGGCGACCTGTCGTTCGAGCTGGTCAACAAGGATGGCAAAACCACGATCTACGTGGACGATCACGGCAAAGACCTGCCGATGACCGGCGGCAGCGGCACGCTGACCGTGCTCAAAGGGACGGAAAAAACGGAAGTGGCGCTAACGTCTGGCGGTGCCAACATGCTGGTAGCGAAGGATGGCGTGAAACTGGAAGCTGGCAACAAGGTGGTGGCGGCGATCGTGTTCCCCGATAAGAGCACGACCAGCGTCCGCTTCGCAATCAAGTAACTCGGCGTAACGCGCCGCCGGCGGTATCTTGCTGCCGGTGCGTGCCATATAGGGGGAGTCATCATGCACCAGGGCGTCCTTTACGCACTGCTGGCAGCAGCCACATTCGGTGCCAGCACGCCCATCTCCAAGCTGCTGCTGGGAATCATGCCGCCGCTGACCTTGGCGGGGGTGCTCTATCTCGGCAGCGGCTTGGGCCTTTCCGCCTGGCTTGCAGTGCGCACCATCCGGTTAAAGGGCAAGCGCACTGGCGCGGGCATCGTACGCGCCGACCTGCCGTGGCTACTGGGCGCGGTCCTGTTCGGCGGCATTGCCGGCCCAGTACTGCTGATGACGGGCTTGACACGCACACCCGCGTCGTCGGCCTCGCTGCTCTTGAATCTGGAAGGCGTGCTGACGGCAATGCTAGCCTGGTTCGTCTTCAAGGAGAATTTTGATCGCCGCATCTTCGCCGGTATGGTTCTGATCGTTGCCGGAGGGGTCGTGCTGAGCTGGCAAGGCGGTACCGAGTTGTCCATTCCTTGGGGCGCGGTGGCCATCGCTGCCGCATGCCTGTGCTGGGCAATCGACAACAATCTCACCCGCAAGGTATCCGCCAGTGATGCGGTGCAGATCGCGGCGGTTAAAGGCCTGGTCGCGGGCAGCGTGAATCTTGCCCTTGCCCTCGCCACCGGCCAAGCGATGCCGACGGCCGGGGCGGCACTTGCCGCTGGCCTCGTCGGCGTTTGCGGTTACGGAGTAAGCTTGGTGATGTTCGTCCTCGCACTGCGCCACCTTGGCACGGCCCGCACCGGCGCTTACTTTTCGGCTGCGCCGTTCGTCGGTGCCGCGCTGTCCCTGGTACTCCTGAAGGAAGCTCCCACGGCAGCATTCTGGGTTGCCGGGGCGCTGATGGCGGCGGGCATCTGGCTGCACCTCACCGAGCATCACGAACACGAGCACACCCATGAGCCGCTTGAACACGCGCACGCGCACGCCCATGACAAGCACCATCAGCATGAACACGACTTCGATTGGGACGGGCAGGAGCCGCATGCACACGCGCACCGGCACGCACCGATAACGCATGCGCATCCGCACACGCCAGATATCCACCATCGCCATCCGCACTAGCCATCCATTTTTGATCGTCGCAAGAACAGCGGCGTCGAACCAGGCAGCAATTTAACTTTAATTAATGCGGATTTGCTGTCCCTAATGCAGCGGACCTTTACGGCAGGGCGACAATATCTTCCGCACCAATAAATTTGCCCCTATCAGGCTGCGGAGCAGACTAGGTTGCGGTGGATCCGCCGGAAGGAATGCGGGTGCCTGATTACAAACATGCACATCCTAGCCAGTGAAGAGTTTGACCGATTGTTCGCACAGGTGGCCATGATCGCCGCTATTGTGAACTGCGCGCTGGATCTCGGTCCCGCAGCTGTGATACCAAGCGATTCGCATCATCCGCGCTACGCCATTCAGGTGTGGCGGATGTCTCGTACCACGTCAAGTTTGAAAAATTCTCAAATTCGAGCGTAAAGGCTGTGGGGCACGGCACAAGAAGAGGAATCGACTTCCCAATAAAATCAATTAGTTACATTAGGATTTGGAATTTTTACACGAATCTCGGCCAACACTCTTCATGCATGAACTCGCTTCGGATGCCAATGAGGCAGCCCCGGAGGCCTCAGAGCGACATGCTATAGCGCCCTCATTCCGCACGATCTGTCATCGATATTCCTCTCCCTGATCAGCCGCAGCAACCTGTCTCCGCTCAGCAGCCCGATCCTCGCGCCATCCATCTGCGGATACAACGCCGCCCCGCTACGCCCGGTGTGCACGAACAGCCCGCCGTCGTATTCTCCTCTGGCAACGAAGTCGCCAAACGCACACACGTGCGCCAGGCATACATGGCGCCGGTAGCGCTTGGCTTGCACGGCATGCCAACCTCGCCCGGGCAGCCAAACGGCGCCATCGAGCCCGCCGTCGCCGCTGTAGCGCGTGCCGCGCAACACCAACAGGCCAGCGTCCTCCAGCGCGGACAGAACCACCTCCTCGAACACCAGTGAGGCGAGCTTGCGCAGTCAAGCCAGGCTGCCAGTAGTTTTGGTGTCGCTGCGTCAGAGGCCGGCCACGGCCAATGGGACGGTGTTCATCGCATTGGACGACGAGACAGGCAACGTTAGCGTGATCATCTGGCCCTCGCCGTTGAACAGCTACGCCGCGAGGTGATGGGCGCGCGTTTGCTTGCAGTTTACGGACAGTGGTAGCCCAGGACGGTGTTAGCCACCTTGTGGCAAAGCGCCGGGTCGACCTGACGCATGGCCTTGGTGAGTTAAACACTCGTAGTCGAGATTTCCACTAGTACGCAATGGCTTGCACTGTCGTTCTACAAACAGGCACCGGCGTATTATGCAAGTTATTGTCGATAATTTAACTTGACACTATCCTCCGAGAATCCGATACTTATTCATCTGACAAATAAACAAAATTGTCACCGTAAAGGCAGATCTAAACGATGCGACATATTGAAAAGGGTGGTTCACCTGATGTTCTGACGAATGACGGCGCCCGGTTTCAACGCGACGCGTTGGAATTTGCGCTGACAGCGACACTTTCAGGGTCGAGTCCCTACGAGAAAGACCTTAAGAAATTTGCAACCTACAATGACGATGGTGATTTTGACAACTATTCGAGCGGCCTGTTTACCAAGCGCAGCTTTTATTCCGATCCAGACGTAAAGCGACGACTGATCGTCACGCATCATGGGAAATGTGCGTATTGCGAATGTTTTATCATGGATAGCGACAGTGGCGACGTGGAGCATTTTCGCCCCAAGGCGGAGGTCACCACCCCTAAACCTGACAATGCCAGGGAAGAAATCACGGTCGCGGGTCATCCAGGTTATTTCTGGCTAGCGGCCGATTGGAAAAATCTGTTCCTGAGTTGCAAGCAATGCAATCAAGCAAACAAGAGAAATTTTTTCGATTTATATCCAACTAGTCCTCGAGAAAATTTGAATACCCGTACAGAAACCGAACTACCCAATCTATTATCGCCCGACCTGCCGGAAAAAGAATTGCGGCGCCTTATTCGCTACAATCCGACTGACGCCAAAGTGCTGCTAGAGCCCTATCCAATGTACGGTGGGGAATTTGATATAGGGGTTGACCTAGCCCGAATTAAACGTACGATTGACATCGTCGGCCTGAATCGCCCTCGACTTATTGAAGCACGCGCAAATCACTTAATCATGTTGCGGGCACTCTTCGTGCTCGCCACGATCAAAGGCACTTTGCCGCCTGACCACAAGATCCCCGAAAAAACCGACCTGCATCCGGCCATCCTCGATTTTGTCGCACCGGACAATACCGCCTCGAAAGATGCGATTGCCGCACTCGAACGGGCGATCGCGCCTTCCGCCGAGTTTTCCGCACTCGCAATCGATGCATTGATTACCTGGAGCCTAGAAGTCAAGTTGTCCGAAGAGCCGGCGTCAGTATCATTGGTTGAACCCAGTGCCATACGGTTGGTGACCGAGCAGCCGCGGCTGCGCGCATCTCTGGATCTGGCATTAAAGATAGGTACTGACAACAAGGAATCAATCGAGGGCGAAGCGGAGGCGGACATCACCGACCTCGACGCAATTTATTCTGCACAATTGTTGCAGTATAAAGCCGCCATAAAAAAGCTCAACCGTCTCTCAAAAGAGTTCAAACGTACAATGCCTCAGGTCCGCAAGGACCGTGAAAAAGCAGAAAAGTATTTTATGCAACATCTCAGCAAGCACGATGATCTCTGTATCGAACTCGAAGCAAGAATCAGAGGTTTGCTCCGGGACGTTAACCACGAAACGCCAGATGCATGCCTCATCACTGAGGAATTGAAGGAGTACGTGAATGACAACTATGTGAATCTGGGAAAGGAGACTCCACCAAAGTTCTCTTCGCTAATTCAGGAAGATGAAGAGCTGCAAGCCGCTGCATCGGCTTCACCGCTGAAATTTCACATTGATGCTCACAATGGCATGATCGCCAAAATTGCAAAAGCAGAGCTGCCCATTCAGGCTTTGGCATCTGAGTTTCGTGACATACACGAGGAACTGGTCGACCTCAAGGAGGGCTACCGTGTGCGCGGGATTAAAGCGACACGGCTGAAGCGATGTGAAGATTTTGAGAACGCACTCAGTAATGTTATTGACTGGCTCGACAACGAGGAAGAGGTTGAGTTGGCGTCGGCAAGCAAGCAGCATTTGGCCGGAAAGGGCTATCCACCGGCGATAAGGCGGTGAATGATGGGCGGTAAATGGATCGAGGTAACAGCAGAAGACAGCGTGGAAAGCGTAGCATTTCGTTATGGATTATTGCCTACGACGATATGGCAGCACAACGAGAATACGATACTGCGCGAGAGCCGCGCGTCCATGCACGTACTGCAAAAGGGGGATATCTTGTTCGTTCCTGAAATGAGGGTCAAGTGTGTGCCCTGCTCGACAGGCGACTTACATGTTTTTCGGCGACGTGCCGTCCCCAGCCGCTTACCTTTGAAACTCGCGATCGGCCCTTTTTCTTTAGCCAACCGCCCATGCAAGTTTGAGTTTGAAGGACTTGCTCCAATCAGTGCCGTGACCGATGCAGAGGGATATGTCGAGGTGCCGGTAATGCCTGATGTAGGTGTGGTAAGCCTGACTGTGGAGCTCGAGAATGGACAAAGTATCATCATTAAATTGATACCGCGCGGCCTGGATCCTGTAGACACGGCACGTGGAATCGAATCCCGCCTTCGCAATTTAGGCATTCTCGCGCACGAATCGTCAAGTACTGACAACCTGGAAACTGTCTTGGCAATTGGCCGCTTTCAGGCTGAAAACAGTTTACCCGTGAGCGGCATTGCGGATGAAGCCACTCAGGTCGCGCTGATCCGACTGCACGGCTCATAAGGACCAATCAATGCTGATAATACGCAAAGCGCAAATGGTACAACTGGAGTCTGTCATTAAAGTTGACTTTCGCAGCCGTGTCAGTCTGGCCCTATCCAGACTGCAACTGCCTCCTGAATTTTCCGATCCTTCGGTGATGGACAACTTCATCGACAACGGTATTGCAGCAGCCCTTCGTTTCGGCTTGGGCAGCGAAGCCGAGGTATATCGCTTTCTGTCCATTGTCTACACTCGCCTGCCCGGCCGCGACCCAGCCAACTTGACGCGAGCTGCGCAAAACTGCCTGACAAGCTACGGCGTTACGGCCTTCGAGAGGTTGGATCAGCTCGATCAATTGTTGGCAAACGCAAGCATGCCCAATCATGGATGATGCACCAGCACTATTTGGAACCCGACCAGTCGATACTGCCATTCAGCCATGCCCATTGGCACAAGACACGCCGCGCCCATACTGGATCGAACTGGCGCTTCAAGGCGAAGATGGTAGGCCAATTCCGTGGGAAGCCTATCGCGTGGTCTTGCCTAACGGCGACGTGGTGAAAGGTTACCTGGATGGGGCAGGTAGAGCCAGAATTGCAAACATCAGCGCACCGGGGGATTGTCAGGTGAGCTTCCCTGCGCTGGACGAGGACGCGTGGGATAGACAGTCCACCACGTGAAGCAGGCGTTCCGGACCCATGGATACTAGGAACTGAAGCGAGTAAGAGTCGTTTCGGTGATGATCAAATGGGCCCGTTCTTTGAACTCCCAAATCTGGAACGGATGGCAATAATCATGACTTCCCATCGCAGTGGTTTTTACTGCAGTAAATAGTCTGGCCTGAATAAATCGAAAATCAACCAAGACTGAGCCATGACTGCGAACGATCGTTGTCGCCGGCATCGTCAACTAAATATGCCAGAGCTACCATCGGTCCCCGTGAAGGCACAGCGATGCCTGCCGGAGATAGTGAAGGCAAAGAAAAGCCGCAGCTTTCACAGGATCACGTCTAAGTTATCACCGCAGCCGCAAAGCAGCGCGTTGAACGCATCGCCATCCGTGCCTTTGAGCCAGTCGGCTGGCGTTGCCTTAACACGACCGCATTCTCGCGGCCAAAGTGTTAATGAAATCAGGACGGCTCGAACCCCACATGCACCTGACACGCTATCGCGGCTGCACTCCGCGCGATCTGTCATCGAGCGACCGCTCCCTTACCAAGCGCAGTAACCTATCCCCGCTCAGCAGCCCGATCCGCCCAGCGTCCATGTGCGGATACAACACCGCGCCACTACGCCCGGTATGCACGAATAGCCCACCGTCGTAGTGGCGCCTCGCGATGACGTCGCCGAACGCGCACACGTCCGCCAGGCTCACGTGGTGCCGGTAGCGCTTGCACTGCACCGCATACCAGCCCCGCCCGGGCAGCCAGACGGCGCCATCAAGCCCGCCATCGCCACTGTAGCGCGTGCCGCGCAATACCAGCAGGCCAGCGTCCTCCAGTGCCGACATCACCACCTCCTCGAACACCAGCGGGTCAACGGCGCGCAGGTAGGCCAGCGTGCGGCCGCCCGCGCCCGGCTCCTTGAAGGCGCGCACGGTGCGCAGCGCACGGCGCGACTGGCGCACATTGCGCTGGTGCCCCGGCAGGTAGGCCAGCCTGGTCGCGTTGACCCAGCGCGAGAGGCAGCGGACCGCAAACCGGCCGAGCGCGGCGCCCCAGCGGCGAAAGCGCGCCGCCCACGCCGCGTCCCAGCCGACCGGCCGCCGCCGGTACCCATGTCCATACGCCCCGCCCCCTTGGCGTCGGCCCGCTCTGTTCCTAAGTGAATCTTCATCACGCATCGTCCTTCCCTCCTTTCATCCGTACCGAGCCCAGATAGGCGGTACTGATCTGCGGCCGGTGATGGCCCAGCTGCTCGGCAACCTGGCGGTAGGCATCGCGCCGCACCGCCGGGTCGAGCGCCGGATCGCCGCCGCGAACCGGCGAGCGGACCCGCGCGATTTCGAAGTACAGGTCGTTGGCAAACTGGTGGCGCAAGCCGTGCGCGGTCACGCCCAGGCCCTTGCGCGTTACGCCGGCGCCGCGCACCACGTTGGAAAACCGGTCCAGCGATTGCTTGAGCGACAGACCGGGGCAACCGACGTGACCGTGGCGCGTCGTCACTAGCGCCTTGGCGTCGTCAAGCGCCACACGCTGTTCGTCGCTGCGCACCGCCGTGTAGCGCAAGTGGCCGCCCTTGGTGCCGCGTTTGATGCGCAGGAAGCTGAGCCATCGCTGCGCCGCCGGAAGCCCGCTAGGGAGCGCATAGGACGGCACCTCGGCCACGTGCGGCCAGAACATCACCGCTTCCTTGCGCCGCATGCCGAAGGCCAGCATCAGGCGCAGCTGGACGCCCACGTGGCGGTCGAGCGCCGCGACCTGGCCGATCAGCGCCTGGGGGTCGACGCCGTTGCCGTCCCAGCTGTGGTCACGTCCGGCCGGGTAGTGCCGCGCCACCAGCGCCGGATCGTGCGCATAGGCCTCGGCCGTGCGTACCAGGCCCGGCTTGCCGATCCAGCCGGCGTACACGCGCAGGATGGAGAGCTGCTGCTGGATGTAGGCCGCGCTGCAGGGATGCGGGCGAACAGGAGCGCCCTGCTCCACTCCCGCGCACCAGTAGCGCACCAGGGCGGCGACGTGGCGCTCACCCAAGTTGTCCGGCGCCGTGGCGTAGCCGAGCCGGCGCAGCAGCGCGAACATGCGGAACAGCGCCTGGCGGCGCGCCGCGCGGGTGTTGTGCGAGACCACCTTGTTCCGAACAGCGTGCATTTCATTGCGCTGGTCGATGATGGAGGCCAGCTGCTCCCGCCAGTCCCGGTATTGGTTCATACGTGACTCCCTCCCCTGCCGCGCGCGCCGAGCCTCCCGGCGAACAGTAGCCAGGACGGCACGCTTCTCTGCGCGCTGTATGCCTGATCGAACGGCGCCGCCACTGTCTGGCTGGCGCCCTGCCTGGCCTGTCCAACCACCCTGCCACGCGGGCCATGCGCGGCAAGTGCCGAGAACTGAAGCTGCGCCTGCCGGTCCCGGTCCGGCACGGCGTTGGTGTAGATCGGTGTCGTAAAAATGAACATGTGCACGGACAGCGGATTTCGCCTTCTGTCTCGCGCCCCGCCTCCTGGGCGGACGGTGCCACGCTGGGCGCGGCAAGGACATCACGTGGCGGCGGTCGCCGCGCAAAACACGT
Source organism: Massilia sp. BGA-UO-ETr-WB1 (assembly GCF_059567845.1). NCBI lineage: Bacteria > Pseudomonadati > Pseudomonadota > Betaproteobacteria > Burkholderiales > Oxalobacteraceae > Massilia > Massilia sp. BGA-UO-ETr-WB1. The sequence continues at coordinate 25,415 of NZ_JCAQOT010000003.1, forward strand.
GTCGCCTCCTCGCACGGTTATCCCCGGCCCTACCACCAGGCCGCTTCGTGCCGCCGTACGTACCACGCTGTTCGACGCTTCGGATGGCGCCGTCACAACGCGGCACCGCCTGCGCGGTGGCCGTACGAGCTGAGGGACGTATTGAAAATCCGGAGAGACGGCGTCGCCGTTCCCCTGCCACCGGTCTTGCCGGCGCGTGTCGGCACGCCAACGCGGCGTGCGGCGCGGGCAGGCATAGCTGCCTGGCCACGCGGTCAGGGCATGGATGCCCGCGTGCTCAAAAAAAGATCGGAAGGATGGTGCACCAAAGGCCTCGGTCATTGCCGACGACGCTGCTGGCGCAATCTGTGCACGAAGGCACAATGGAGTATCGGCATCGCCGACCTGGGGACGGGTAACGACCGCAACGGGCTGTATCGCAAGCCTGCGCCGCATTGAGAACACGATGTTCATGGAAGCGGGTCCAGACAGTGCTGGCAGAATAGGAGGCAAATCGGGCGATGTCAAGGTGCGCGCAGAGCGCGAAAAATTGTCGATTGATGCGTGAAATATTTTGTAGGTGACGAAACGGGGCCTTGCTCCGCTATGAGATGCGGGGGCCTGCGAACTCCTCTGATTGTAAATCTGCTGAAGCACCAGACCGGATTGGCGCATCAGGCTAGGCCACATTCGCGCACCTCCGCAAAACGGGAACTGGCCGGCACGGACTACAGGCGCGCACCGGAGTGCCGCGAAGGTGAGCCCAAGGGTGCCGACTGACCGGGCAGTTCCAGAAACGTGCCGCATCAGTAGCAAAAGTCGAAATGCATCCCCAATGCTAAGCCTTTCACATGGATCGCCGCGCGCGTTCCCCATATGCTGTCCCTGTTCAATCAGGAAGGAGCGCGCGCCATGGAACCCATCGTGAGGGCGGTCGATGTCGGACGAGGCAATACCAAGTTCATCAGCGGCATCAAGAACGGCGAGCTACGCTGCGACATGTTCCCGTCCCAGGCACATCCATCGGAATTGGGATTGGAAGCGGAAGCATGGGGCGCGCGCCGGAAAACTGTCGGCATCCCAGCCGGCGGCTTGGTGTACGAGGTCGGTCCAGACGTCCACCTCGCGGCCGATGTGTTCAACGCCAACGTCCTGCAGCACGACCGGTACTGCGAGACGCCGGAATATCTGGCACTGCTGCTGGGTGCGCTGCATTACATGCAGCTCGATAAGATCGACCTGCTGGTGGTGGGCCTACCGGTCGCCACGTACAAGCTCAAGTCGCTGGTCACCGCCTTGGAGCGCCGCCTCGCCGGCGAGCACGAGCTGGGCAAGGGCCGGCGTGTGAAGGTGGTGCGCGCGAAAGCGATCGCCCAACCTGCCGGCGCGCTGATGCACTACGGCCTGATGCAAAGCAAGGTGGCGCAACTGCGCAAGGAACGCAGCCTGATCGTCGATCCGGGCCGGCGCACCTTTGACTGGCTGGTCACGCAAGGCATGCAACAGATCGACAAGCGCAGCCACTCAGTTCCGCGCGGCATGCACGACGTGCTGCACACGATGATCGAGGGCATCAGCCGCAGTACCGGCTCGCATTACCGGGACTATGAAACCGTCGATGCGGCGCTGCGCACCGGGAAGAAGCCTGTGGTCTTTCAGAAGGAGTACGACCTGGCGCACCACCTGCCACTGGCGAGGAAAATTCCGGAACAGGCGGTGGCCGAGATGATGCATTACGTCGGCGACGCGAGCGATATCAGGAACATCATCCTGGTTGGTGGCGGCGCGTTCTTCTACCGGGCAGCACTCAAGGCCGCCTTCCCGAACCATGCGATCCACGAGTTGAAGGATCCGATCTACGCCAACGTGAAAGGATTTCAGCAAGCAGGAATGGAACTGGCCCGCGCCCTGGTTAGCGGAGGCACCGGCGCCAGCGTACGCGTCGACATCAACGACGCTGGGAGCGGCGGCGATGAGTAAGGGCCTACGCATCAATTTTGAACTGGATCGTGCCGATAATCCGCCACTCTATGACGAGCTGGCCCGATTCACCAAGGGCGCAAAGCGCGTGAACCGTCTGCGGACGCTCGCCCATGCAGGCCTCATGGCCCAGATACCTGCCGCCGCAACGACCACGTCGGTCGCACCGCAACCGCAGAATGGCGAGCACGATCCCGTCCATGCCGCTGCAAGCATGGAACTTTTCGCGCCTGCCATAAGCTAAGTGTCAAGGGGAGCCCAAGTTTTCCCAGTAGGGTCAATTTTCGGTCGGCGTCAACAATCGCTCTTCAAAACGGAACGCAACGACTCGGCCGCCTTTAAGATGAAGCGCACACGATGCTGGAGTAGCGGCCAATTGATGGGCTTGCTGACGAAGTCGGTGGCGCCGGCCTCGTATGCTTGCGTCACCCAGTTCGAATCCTCCAGGGAGGTAAGCATCACGATAGGGCAGGACTGCATGCTAGGGAGCTGGCGCGCCTGGCGGCATGCTTCGAAACCGTTGACACCCGGCATCATGACGTCGAGCAAAACCATGTCAGGTGCGTGCGCGCTCATCGCGGAAATCCCAGACGTGGCATCAGCTGCCTCGCACACCACCAGACCGATCTTTTCCAGGCTGTCACGTGCGAGCAGCCGAAAGAAGGGATCATCATCAATAATTAAAACAACCGCCGCGCGCTCTACGCGTTCATCCGTCATCTGTCTAACCTCCACGCAAAAACGAATAGTCATCATGGTTTCCACCGAGTCTATCAGTGCAACTTCGGCAAAAGTACGCGCATTGTCACTACCCGACTGAGGGCGGCACATTCCGCTATCGCCGTATGCCCATCAAACTCCAAATTTCGTCAACGCTGAACATGGCGGTTTCGTGAATTTGAAGAATTAATCCGGCGCCGACGGGCAGCCGGCGATGCCGGACCTTGCTCAAGACGGGGGGCGTTACGCCGAGCGCACGGGCCATTGCAGCATCATTTTTCAAATGTAGCTTAGACAACACAGCGTCGAGCAAGCGATTAGGATCGTAGCCTGGCTCGCTGAACAGCTCAATCTGGTTTCTCATGGCAATTCCTTTCCTGATATACATCATGGGATGAGCAACCGCTTCCGCCGCACTCAGCGGAACCAATGCAACGTTGCGTGCCACGGATGGCGTGGGCCCGTTGCCCGGCTTGAATACGTCGGAGAATGGATTTCGAGACTGGTCGCGCCACCCGCGATGTCGCGCAGGACACCGATCAGTTCGGCCACAGAGCGGGCAGCAAGCAGGTCGCTCTTACACCGGACGATGGCGCCGTACCGCACGGCTGGCATCTGGGCGTCCGCGCAAAAGCTGACAAAAGGCAAGAAGTACTGTTCGAGCATGACGATATCAACCATCACCTTGCCAGGCCCTTCGAGCAATTGGCAAAACAAACTCTCGTCTATGATGGGTAATGGGGGGCGGACGACATCATGCGGCGGCGGTCTTCCAGTCATGGCAGAAAAGGACTCGGCCGCACCCACAGTCGTGCCGTCAACGGAGCATGCTGATGTTGTATCCATGACACCCCCTCCATGATTTGGTCCCAGACTTCCAGTTGCCAAGTGGCAACTGCATGTTGCCAATTTAGACTAACGTGACTATCCTGTCAAAGCGAACTTCGCTATTGATGACACAACCAGAATACGAACATGCTGATGTGCTCACTTCAAGGGGACGCACGCATTTGCAGTGTCAATTTCCGAATAGTATCGAGCGCAGGCGCTGACGTTGGGCGCACGGGGAGTTATCCGCGAACCCTTCTCGAACGACGAGTTAGTGGGAGCGATAGAGGAAATCTATCGAAACTGAAGTTTTGTGTGACCTGAAAAATTTCTCCCTAGCATCATTTCTGCAAGCTGCGGTGGAGGGCGCCATCATCGCCATTGGCTTCCATTGGGAACCTGTATGATTCCTGGGCTTACGGTCGCCAGCAGGTGTAGACTAGGATGACGTCGTGGGCGGTAAAGGGAGGCCAATGTCATGGAGGAAATCTTTTGCATACATTGCTTTTCAATTTTGCAGGCAGGATGCGTTATTTGTCCTGCTTGCCACCAGAAGGTGGGGCATCTAGACGTGGATGAGAGTCGGGACCTGCTGGTCAAAGTGTTGCATGACAAGCGGGCGGATGTGCGATCGAACGCAATTTTTGCACTTGGCCGACGAAAAGACCGACTTGCCGCCACCGAGCTGGTTGCCTGCGCATTACGTCATCCCGCCGATATCGGCGAAGGGTTACAGATCGTTAAAGTGCTGTCTGCAATCGAAGAGGAGATGCATCGGACGACAGCATTGCAATACTTGATCGCCCACCACCCCGCCGGTGAAGTTAAGCAGGCGGCGTTCTGTGCGTTAAATTTGCATTGAACACACGTGCCTGCAAGCCCCCGCCCAGGCCGGTTTTGACAGCAATCGAAACTCGACGACGTGCGCATGGTTAGAATAGAGGGCATACTTCATGCGTTCGTTCCCAAACCGTGGGACATTGTTGCCTACTTTGCCCATTCGCCGACACCCGACGCAGTTGCAACCGTAGGTATCCCTCGCGTCGCAACAGCTTGACGAATGCAGATTCATCTGCGGCGAATGCTGGATGGAAGGCGTCCAGTTGCACTTATTCCTTGCCGGGAATCGGCTGAAATGTTGATCAGCCCGGTTTCAAATGCAGGTCGTGACAGACAGCGGGATCGGCAGTTTGTGCGTAGGGGTATTCAGCAAGACCCAGGGGCCAGCCACGACGCTGGCCAACAACTAAACAGCAGAACGGTGACAATGCAGAACGTCAGGCTCGGCCGTTATCTTAGTCAGTCCGATCCATGCTGTTGGCGCGTCACCCCAGCAGGGCAGCAACTGCGGCCTGAAGTGCCTCATTCTGGAAGGGCTTGCGCAGCACGGCCTGGGCGCCCAGTTCTACGGCTGATTGCAGCCGCTGCTCTGAGTCGGCCGAGATAATCAACACTTTGGGGCGCGTCGCCGGATCAGTCTGTGCCAGAAAGCGCAGGACCGCCAGTCCGTCCATTCCCGGCATGCGCAAGTCCAAAGTCATCACCTCTGGCTTCCAGTTCGCCATCACCGAACCGGCCTCGAAGCCGTTGGTCGCGATTGCCGTTTCACAGCCGACGCGCCGCAACACCCGCTCGATGGCACGAGCCATAGCCGTTTCATCGTCCACGATCAACACCCGGCGCGCACTTGTCGGCGCCAATTCCTGCGCAGCCATACCGTGCTCCTGCATGAAGCAACGCAGGTCGATTCTGCGAATCCGGCGGTCGCCACGCCCCGGTAGTTTGTAGGCTGGCAGCAAACCCCTTTCGATCCAGCGCAGTACGGTGCGAAAGCTCACTCCGCATTGGGCGGCTGCCTCGCCGGTGGTGAGTACATCGACGCTATCAGGATTTGTTCGATCAGTCATGTTTGACAGTTTAGTCATACCAACTGCTATTGTCAAGGAGGCAATTCACTGCGTCATTTGGAGAATCGTGGTTTGTGACGGTGTGCGCCTGCCTGGACAGTGGGAAGCGCAGTTGAATGTCACGTAAGTCACATTTGACATTTAAGTTCATTTCGGCTCGCTTTCCTGGTTGCGGCAAAAAAAAATGACTGGCACCTGGTTGCTGGATAACGGTTCGAAACCGGTTTACGCGTTGCTAGCGCTGAATACCCGGCCCCGCACTGTCGTGTGCCGATGCGATGCACGGTTTGTGCGCCCGTGGCATCGCATAATCCTCGTTCACCATGGGCCGGAACCTGTTGCGGCAAGTTGCTCTGGCGGAAATTGCCACGGTGGCAAATTGACTGCCACGGACAAGACTGGCTATCCCGCATTTATCAATGTCGGGCGGGCGGTTTTAATGCGCCCCGGAACGGGGCTCGAACTCTCAGTTGCAAGGCACCAACATCAACTTGATTCAGCACCGGGGCATAGTTGATAATAGAATTGTCATGTTATGATAATTTAGTGGTGATGATTGTTGGGAACCGAATGATTCCGGCAACGTCGACATGCGCACAAGCATGGAGACTGCGACAGGTGATTTGTGCGTGCGGGCATGTATCGCGCGCCAAAATTTGGGAGTAGAATTGAAGAGGTCACGATGATGGTCAATTTCGCACCTGATGCGGGACAAGGCGGCGAATCATTCCTGGGGATTAAGGCCGAATATGTCGCATGGCCCGACTTGGAGGCCGACCACCCCTGTGGCGTGCTGGCCTTCGTTTGTCAACCATCGTCGCCAGCTACCGAGGTGGGACGATCGCTAGGCGATAACAAGGTGCCCTGTGTCGGTGAGGACCATGTCATTAAGTGCTTCTATGTCAATCCGCTGACAGGTCGCTATTGGCTGGTGCAACATTGCGCGCAATCCGCCGGCACCTCTCCCCGCGATATCTGTGAAGCTGCGCGGGCTATGCTGTTTGACATGATTTCTCTGAGCGAGCTGCGATTTTCGGTGGTGCTCATCGACAAAGCGTGTGCGTCGGCCGATTTTATGCTTCTGTTGGAGAGCGCTGGCAAGATGTATTGGTGTCAAGTCTCGGAAGACTGGCGCTTGGGAAGCAAGACAGACCCGAAGCATGCTCGTGTTGTTCGGAACTTGGAATTTGACCATAGTGCGGTGTCAGGTGGCAAGGTCGTCAACTTGAACGGTCTTCCTGAAAATTATCATGTGAGATTGTTCCGGCTCCGTACCAGTGCTGGCGGTTTCGAGTTTGTCGCCATCAACCAGTTCGGCCAAGGCGACGCCTGCGACGCCCATGCCATGTGTCGCGCCTTGATGCAGATCCAGGCAGGATACGCGCCCACCCCATAGCGCCATGAGGTCTATCTCCATCCGATACTCAAGTATTTTTCTTCTTGGGCAAGGCGTTGATCTGTAAGCGTCCAGCCGTCCCACCTGTTCAGCGGGTTTAGGACTGCGTAGAGTTCGGAAATGGCAGCAGCGTATCGAGCTGGCTGTTAGGGCACGTCGGGAGACGGTCCAGTACGCTGGACAGCCAGCGCAACGGATCGAGTCCGTTCAGCTTGGCGGTGGCGAACAAGCTTTGGATAGCGGCGGCGCGGCGGCCGGCCCGCTCCGAACCGGTGAACAGCCAGTTCTTCTTGCCGATGGCAATGGGACGGATGGCGTTCTCGACCGGGTTGTTGTCGATCGGCAGACTGCCGGACTCGGCATAGCGCGCCAGCGCCGGCCAGCGCTTGAGCGCGTGGTCGATGGCCTTGGCCGTGCTGCTGCCGGCGGCGACGTTGCGTTGGGTCGCCAGCAACCAGGCGTGCAGCTCGCCCAGCGACGGCGCGGCCAGACGCTGGCGCAACGCCAGCCGTTGCGGCGGATCGAGTCCGGCGCCTTGCTGCTCAATCGCGTACAGCGCCGCGATGCGGCGCAGCGCCTCCTCGGCGACGGGGCTGCCGCTGGCGGCGTGCACGTCAAAGAACTTGCGCCGAATATGCGCCAGGCAGGCCAGTTCAGTTGGGCCGTCGGTGAACAGTGCCTTGTAGCCGACATAGTCGTCCGCCATCAGGTGGCCGCGCCAGCCATGCAGGAAGGCGCGCGCGTGCGCGCCGGCCCGGCTGGTCTGGTAGTCGAACACGACGATGGGTGGACCGGCGTCGTGCACGCCGGAGCGGTAGGCCCACAGGTAGGCGTGCCGGGTCTTGCCGCTGCCGGGGTCGAGTTGGCGCACCGGCGTCTCGTCGGCATGCAAGCTATAGTGGACCCCGAGTTTGAGACGTTGGTTTAAGCTGTTGTCCTCGATAGGATGAGAGCAAATGCCAGAAGGCAAAAAACGCAGGGTACATACGGCAGAGTTCAAGGCCAAGGTCGGACTGGAAGCGGTACGCGGGGTAAGGACGGTGACGGAAATCGCGCAGGAGTTCGGCGTGCATCCGGTGCT
>NZ_JCAQOT010000004.1:0-57843 GCF_059567845.1 Massilia sp. BGA-UO-ETr-WB1
GGCGTACTCAAGGTCAGAAAAGCTTCGTTGCATGGTCGGCTGTGCAGTAGTGATCGGTACAGTATTGTCTCAGGTTCGGATCGAGGTCGGCGACGACGATGACTAATAAATCAGCACCTCCCTAGTCTCTCCAATTGACGTTTTGCGCCTCCTGATGGAGCAACATGGCCTAAGCCAATCCGATCTTGCGGAGGTTGGTACTCAGGGAGTTGTGTCCGAGATTTTGAACGGCAAACGTGATTTGAATATTCGTCAAATCAAAGCTCTTGCAGAGCGATTTAGCGTACCTCCGGGCTTCTTCATTGCCTAATAATTTGACGTTGGGCGGGAGCATGCAGGTCTCTGGTTGTTTGCCGTGAAGGTGGCGCTGGCCCGCCAATGAATGCGGAGGCGGTGCCACGCTTATGTAAGCGCAGCCTTGGAAAAGGAAGTCGCTTTGAGTCAGATATCGCTTTCCTATTCGATGTTGACGAAGACCCAGACCGCGCCCGCGTAGTCTTTATCCATAGACAGCACTTGGATCTTGGAATGAGTGATTTCTATTTGTTCACCGAATTCGTTCAGCAACTCAACGTGACTGTAGATTGCTTCCTTCGCATTTTTCAGGGCGTCGTCATGGTCTCACCCCATGAGTAGCACCCTTTTGAAATCAGGAACGTATACGCCATACACGCTCCCTTTGTCCTTAAAATTGGCTACGGGGATTTTCATTTTTCCGATGACCTGATCTGCCATGGCGTAATCATCATCTCAGGGTGATATTATGTCAAGTTGGCATCTTGAACTTTTCTTTAAGATGCTCAAAAGACCGAAAATAACTAACCCATCCCCGGAGTCTTTGAATCTCTTCTGGGTCAATTAATCTTCCGATTTGATAGCTATGAAGCATTGCACGAACTAGCCGTCGTTGCTCACGAGATGGCTGTGCCAATTCGTTAACTGTTAGGCCAGTTACAGTTTGTCGCGATCCCTGACTTTGAATGCGTGTCTTTTTCGAGTTGAGTTTTAGTCCGTAGCGATTAAGCAATATCTCAGATCTCCCGACGCATTGCAAGACTAGTGTCTTCTCCATTCCGCTAATGGTTATATCATCTGCATATCTTGTATAAGTACAATTGTGCGATTCGCACCATCTGGAAAAAACCTCATCAAACCTAAATAAAAATGAATTTGATATAATAGGGCTGGTGGGCGCGCCTTGTGGTAGTGAATCGTCTAAGGTTACAAGCCTTGATATTATTCTTGAAAGAGCACCAGTGAAGCCAGTTCTTTTCAGAAGCGACTGAACGGAGGTTATTTTTATGGATCCAAAATAGTCTTCGATATCAATCGTGGCAACGTATGCCATTTTTGTATGCGGTCTAGCATTGTCTTTGATGGATGTGTTCTTTACAAATGAGTAGCAGCTTGAGTGCACCGGAAGTCGAAATAGAAGATAGTCCTTTATCCAATACTGTATCACTTTTAGGAATAACTTAGGTGATGCTATGTCTCTTTTTGTCCCATTCGCTTTCGGTATTTGAAAGCGACGATAATGCTTTTCAGGCACTTTTCCAATGGAAGTGATCAGCCTAGCACTAATTCCAATTGCCAAAGATAATTCTTGAGCATTTATTGGATATGGATTTTCGGCGTCTCCACGATGCTGACCAGAGAAAGTATAGAAAGTAAATGGACTTGGCGTAACTGGAAGGGTAGGCGTACCGATAGCAGAACCAGATCCTATCATCTGCTCATAGATCCGCGGCCATCGAAAACGTTCGTGACCGCGCTCGCCGCGGTTACAACTTTTCGTTGGCCGCGGAACCTCTTGTATGTACTCACCACTGATTTGCATGGTCGACGAAACATCGACCGACTTCTGCATGACTGGTACGCCTACGTCAGCAATTCTAGACCGCCAACTATTTTTTAGCAAGAACAATCGGATTCGGTCACGACGGCGCCTAAGTACTTTAGGGATGCTGATATCGCCGAGATGAGTCAACGTGTACCAGTTCTTTTTCTTATGAACTAAGCGGAGTAAGCCTCTCCCGACATAGTGCTCGCATTGGAGGGCAATGCCCTCGGCCGCCCCCGGAGGAAGCTTTGACTTGGTCGCTTTTTCGATAACATCAATTGCTTCAGTTGGGGAACCGGGTTGAATTACACCGATTGCCCAAAGAAGAATTGATTCATTTATTCGTGTGTGACTCATCTTGTGGAAATGAATTTGTTTGTGGATCGCTAGCGGACAACGTATCGGAATGTTGTAAAAATACTTACAATTTCATCTACTAGATCGAGTGAGGGCGCTTTGCCAGAGGTTTCTATAATTCTCCCCATTGAATGGATTGCTTTTAAGGCACCTTCTTCAAAGTATTTTTCGCCATTGATCAGTTTGTCATCTTGAATCACAACAATTTCTTTTCTGATCTTGTCTTTTCCTAAAGCTACACTAGTTAAGTGCGTTAGTTGGCTTAAAGTGGTAGCATCACATGCTAAGACCAGCAACGCTTGACAGCTTTTGTCTTGTAGCTGGCGTTGTTCCGCGAGATAAATAAACTCTTCTTTCTCCCGAGGTATTAGGTGGCCCGCTTCAATAATTTCAAAACCTTTATCCACCAAGGCCGTTGATAATTTTCTTGAAAATTCAATCCATTTATGTCTTTTCTTTGCCGAAGAAGGAATGCATAAAAGGATTCTATATTTCCGTGTTGCGGAAATCATTTGCAACTCATCACCAAGGCCCGGCGAGTTTATAAATATGTTATTTCCATTGCCATTAACTTCGACGTTTGAAATCGAATGCCCAGCAGACTGGGTATTTCTATTTCTCATGCCAAATATTGATTGCAAAAAATTAAACACTTTTTTAATATTTTTTTAAAATTATTAAAAATACTCCTCAATAGTGAAAATTATTCAATGTTCACTTTGTTTTTATTTCCACGGACAGCGACATTCTTGACGTCTCTTCCAGCGACCTGGTTATTATTATTTTTGCGAATCTTTGTCTGAATGCTTCGAATGCGAATGTAGGCGAAGCCAATGATCAGAGATGTGGGAATGGCCAACTCAAGCAAATGGTCTTTGATCCAAATAATTAATTGTTCCATACCAACTTCTGCCTTCCTAATTTGACACGCTCTGTCATGTTGAAGAATCCCTGTTTCTGATGGGCTACTGCAAATTATAGCTTGGAAATTTTGTTGGTGGGAAATTATTGAGCCTTAGAGAGTCGCTATGAGCGAGGCCGTAACACTTACCCAAGATGACCATGCACTGCTGTGTTTGAGATTCCGCTATGCCGGGTAGGTCGAAGGCTGGAAGCAGCTTCCTGTGCAGTATGCGGACCGTCTCCACTAGTGAACTTGAGGGGTAATCCCCCCTGAAAAGAAGCGCGTTTAGAAGTAGAATTTTCTACTAAGCAATTGGAAGGTTCTACATGAAGAAATCCCGTTTTACCGACAGCCAGATCATGGCCATCATCAAGCAAGCCGAGAGCGGCACGCCGGTGCCGGAGTTATGCCGCGAGCACGGCATGAGCGCAGCCACGTTCTACAAGTGGCGAGCCAAGTATGGCGGCATGGACGCCTCGCTGATGGCGCGCATGAAGGAGCTGGAAGAAGAAAACCGGCGCCTGAAGAAGATGTACGTCGAGGAAAAGCTCAAGGCTGAAGTCGTCGCCGAGGCCATCTTAAAAAAGTGGTAAGCCCGTCACGCCGTCGCGAGATGGCGCAACGGGCAGTCGCTGAGCGCGGCATGAGCGTGCGTGTGGCTTGCCTGGCCTTCGGTATTAGCCAGACATGCTACAGTTACCGGCCCAAATTATCGGCGGAAAACGAGGAGATAGCGGACTGGCTCGTCAGGTTGACGCACAACCAGCGCAACTGGGGCTTCGGCTTGTGTTACCTGTATTTGCGCAACGTCAAAGGCTTCGCGTGGAACCACAAGCGCGTGTACCGTATCTATCGGGCCTTGGAGCTCAACTTACCCATCAAGCCGCGTCAGCGTCTGGTGCGCGAGCGCCCGGTGCCGCTGGCAGTGCCGGCACAGATCAATGACGTCTGGTCGATGGATTTCATTCATGACCAACTGGCCGATGGGCGCAGCATCCGGTTGTTCAACGTGATCGACGACTTCAACCGGGAGGCGCTAGTGATTGAAGTGGATTTTTCACTGCAGTCGGCGCGCGTGGTTCGAGCCTTGGATCAGGTCATCGAATGGCGCGGCAAACCAAGAACGATACGGTGCGATAACGGCCCCGAGTACATCAGCACAGTCACCACAGACTGGGCCAGGGAGCGTGGCATCACGATTGAATTTATCCAGCCCGGACAGCCGCAGCAAAACGCCTACGTGGAGCGCTATAACCGGACCGTGCGCTACGACTGGCTGGCCCACCACGCGTTCGTCAGCTTGACCGATGTGCAGGATTTTGCGACGGATTGGATGTGGACGTACAATCACGAGCGCCCCAACATGGCCCTTGGAGGCATTACGCCAAAACAGAAGTCGGCGCTTGCCCAATAACCTCTACTTTTAGCGCGCACTAAAAATGGGGGGATTACCGAGGAGCCCGTAGCATCGCTACACGTCTATAGTGGTACTGCTGGACATCGCACAAAGGGAGGCTAGTTGAACGGATAAAAGCGGTGATCATATGAAAAATATAATTTTGTCAATGTGTCATATGTGGCCACAAAGGCACTTGAATCGGTGATGGCTGAGCAGATTTATCAATCACACGAAAGATCTGCCATGGATGTAATGACGGGCTTTCGCCAATTTAGCTAGAGCTAAAGTGATTGGGAGGGATTCAAGACGTAGAAAAATAGTTCGGCCTCATTCCTGCCAGCTTGGAAAGTGACGTTCTGCTTGCAAGAGGCACATGTCTTGAGACGTTCGACTGATGCCACTGAGCCGTCACTTTGCGTAGCGTCGATGACTGTTTTGGGCGGGAGAACGGGGTGGCCACGTTCTCATCGCTTACGTTGCTGTCCACTTCAACCCGCTGTGGATTTTCCTGCAATGTCTAAAGTGAGGGGTGTGAGGACGATGCATAGATCTGCAAGACTACCGCAGTTCTGTCTCGCTTCATATTGACGGGTGCGCCACGTACCAATCCGACATCACCGAAACCCCGCCATCCAGCACCACCAAGCTGCACGCCTTCAGCTCCTGACTGATGGTATGCGCCGATAGGAAAGCCGCGACCATGCCTGCGATGACCGCCTGCATGATGGTGTCGGTGCTGTGGATCTCCATCGCCACGTTCAACTGCTCCAGGTGAGCGCCAAGCCGTCTTCCATTGAATTCCATGTATTCGACCCGCGCTCGCGGACCACGAACTGTGCCTGAACGATGCGTTCGACCGGTATGCGCCGCTTGCCCTCCAGCGGGTGACGCGATCACGTAAAGGTGTGGCGCAAAGGCGGCGTGCGCGGCGTTGGCCTGGGGCGGTGGGCGCACCACCACGGCCAGGTCGGTCCGGTTGCTGGAGAGCCGCCCCAGCAGGCCGGCGCGGTTGTGCATCGCGAGGTTGAGCTTTACGCACGGATGGCGGCGGGCGAATTCCACTATCAGGTGCGGGAAGAAGTAGTCGCTTGCGCTGACGATGGCCACATTCAGCTTCCCGCCGGCGATGCTTTTGCTTGACAGCATTGCTTGGAAATTCAATACTAAAAGTTTAATCAGTCCAAGTGGGACTATGCAGGTCACTCCCAACCGCACCATTCGCTCGCATCTACGCATGTATTGAACGCTTAAAGGAAAGTATGCAAAATTTCGACGATCGAACAGCCGAAGAGTTGTTACCGACTCCAAAACTTGCATGAAATGGGTGGAGTTGCTGAACGCTAAGCGGAATGAAGCTAACGCAACGCAATGCGAGATTCAATTCTTGTTCGCACATGGCTGGTTGAGCGGGCTAGCGGATGCTGAGCTGCTAAGTGATAGTGATCTTCCCGAGTTGCGGGAGCTTTTGATCAAAGCAAAGCATAGATAGGGAAATCGCGTCCTGGCGTTGCACGCAAACTGGCCGGCGCCGGAGCTCTAAGGAACAATATGGCATTCAAACGCTATTGCGGACGCTGAAAAAAGACACCGAACACCACGACGACGGAGGCTTGCTGCGTTGCTCGTTGTGCGTGCGGAAGCGGCTCAACGGAGTTAGAAAATTTGCGCAGCGTAGCGCCCGTCAGCTGGCCGGAAGCCGGTACAAGGAATCATTTATGCAGGTGCATTTAAACGTTGTCGCCCTAGTACTTAGCTTCGGTGGAACAATATTGGTATTTTTTTATGGAATGCCATCAATCGCTGTCATGAATAGCGGTGCCTACGTTGAGACAGAGATCACCCCCTTGATGCGTCGGTATTCCATATTGTCACGAATTGGTCTCGGTTTAATCGCATTCGGATTTTTACTCCAGTTCGTAGCGTTATTCGTGCCTGCAAAGTAGTGAGACCTAGGGAGACGCTGATCAATTGAGTTTTTCGGCGGTAACGGCCGTGTTCAGCGTCCCAATGTGGTCACGAAAACTCACAGAAGTGCATAAAAAGCGGCGAATTCGCCCGCGAACTTGCCTACTGCTACGCTCGAGACGGAGTTCGGGCGTTGGGTAACTTAAAGCGGCGGCCAGCGAGTACCAGGTTGGCAAAGGCAAACAGCGAAAACAACTGGGCGGTGTTCTTGGCCAAGCCCCGATACCGCGTCTTGCGATGACGGAAGAGGTTCTTCAACACATGAAACGGATGCTCGACTTTCGCCCGCACGCTGGCCTTGAGCACTTCCAGCTTTTCGCGCTGGCGTCCAAGCTTATTGTTTGGAAGAGCCTTTCGTGCAGCGCGCTTCATGGCGACAAACCAAGTCACCGATTTGCCCTGATTCTCTTCTCGCTTTTCAACGCCCTGGTAGCCGGCATCGCCCAGCGCAGCGATCTCGTCGCCGTGCAGCAGCGCGTGTGCTTGCGTGACGTCGGCCACGTTGCCGGCCGTGCCGATCACGGTGTGCACCAAGCCAGATGAGGCGTCCACGCCGATATGCGCCTTCATCCCGAAGTGCCAGTCGTTGCCCTTCTTGGACTGGTGCATTTCCGGATCGCGCTGCTTGTCCTTGTTCTTGGTGGATGGCGGCGCGGCGATCAAAGTGGCATCGACGATGGTTCCTTCGCGCATCATCAAACCCTTCTCGGCCAAGTGGCCATTGATGGTGTCGAAGATCTGGCGTGTCAGGCCGTTCGTTTCAAGCAGCCGACGGAACTTGAGCAATGTCGTCGCGTCCGGCGCCGACTCGCGGTTCAGGTCGATGCCCACGAAACCACGGATTGCCTGGCTGTCGTAGATCGCGTCCTCAATACCTTCGTCGGACAGCCCAAAGCATTGCTGGGCCACATACATGCGCAGCATACGGGCCAAGCCAATCGGCGGCCGCCCAGCGCCTGCGGCCTTCGGATAAAACGGTTCGATCAGCTTGTGCAGCTTGCCCCAAGGCGTAACCTGATCGATCTCAGCGAGAAACCGGTCACGCCGCGTGAGCTTCTTCTTGGCGGCGTATTCGAGGTCAGAAAAGCTTAGTTGCATGGTGGGTTGGGCAGCAGTGATCGGTGCTGTATTGTCTCAGGTTCGGATCGAGGTTGGCGATGGCGCGGACGAATA
Organism: Massilia sp. BGA-UO-ETr-WB1; assembly: GCF_059567845.1. Classification (NCBI taxonomy): domain Bacteria; kingdom Pseudomonadati; phylum Pseudomonadota; class Betaproteobacteria; order Burkholderiales; family Oxalobacteraceae; genus Massilia; species Massilia sp. BGA-UO-ETr-WB1. The sequence goes on from NZ_JCAQOT010000004.1 coordinate 7,639, forward strand.
AATCAGCGTCTCCCTAGGGAACCGCTGATTTATTTGTTTTCTGAAATTTAGAGCTCTTACAGATCAATGGTTTACGTGCTGCTTTCGGCCGAAAACCCGAATAAATCAGCACTTCCCTAGTTCGGCGCCAGATACTGCTCGATCAATGCCGCGCCGTCGCTCAGCAGGAAGTCCTTGAACGCCTGCGCCACCGGCGGCAGGCGTTTGTTTTTACGGTGCACCACGTACCAATTCAGCATCACCGGAAACCCCGCCACATCCAGCACCACCAGGCTGCCCGCCTTCAGCTCCTGGCTGATGGTGTGCGCTGACAAAAACGCCACGCCCATGCCGGCGATGACCGCCTGCTTGATGGTCTCGGTGCTGCGGATCTCCATCGCCACGTTTAGCCGCTCCAAGTGCTCGCCGAAGCCGTCCTCCATTGAATTCCACGTATCCGACCCGCGCTCGCGGACCACGAACGGCTCCTGCACGATCCGCTCGACCGCAATACGCCGCTTGCCCGCCAGCGGGTGCTGCGGCGGCGCCACGATCACGTAAGGGTGGGGCGCAAAGGCGGCGTGCGCGGCGTCGGCCTGTTGCGGCGGGCGCACCATCACGGCCAGGTCGGTCTGGTTGCTGGAGAGCCGCTCCAGCAGCTCGGCGCGGTTGTGCACCGTGAGGTTGAGCTTCACGCCGGGATGGCGGCGGGCGAATTCCACCATCAGGCGCGGGAAGAAGTAGTCGCCCGCGCTGATCACCGCCACATTGAGCTTGCCGCCGGCGATGCCGCGAAACTGCGTGAGCGCGTCCTCGGCTTCCTGGAACTGCTGGATGATGGCGCGGCTGTGGTACAGCAGCTCGGCGCCGCCCGGCGTCAGGTACACCTTCTTCCCCAGCTGCTCGAACAGCACCAGGCCGGCGTGGCCTTCCAGCGTTTTGATCTGGGTGGAGACGGCAGGCTGCGTCAGGTGCAGTTCGGCGGCGGCACGCGAAAAACTCAGGTGGCGCGCCACCGCTTCAAACACTTTCAGCTGGCGCAGCGTGGCGTGCTTCATCGTTGGTCCATGTATTCAGTATCGTGAATGGATATGCCAAAAACCTTTAACTATTCCTAATCATTGTCAGCCCCTACGATGTCTTAGTCAACCGACATTATTCCAACAGAAGGGGAGCAGACCATGATGCAGATCGATACGTCCGACCTGGCCGATGCGCAGCGCCAGGCTTACAACGCGGCCTTTGCCGAACTGGGTTTGCGCTGGTTCTGGGGCAGCGGCGATTACGCCGGCCAGATGGGCGTGGAGAGCCAGCGCTCGCACCTGCGCCGCTACGTGGAGAACCACCATCCGCACATGCTCAAGGTGTATGACGCGGAATTCCTGGTGAACGCGATCCAGAAGGTGATGGCGCGCTGCCTTGAGACGGCCGGCGCGGGTTGCGGCGCTGCGGGCGCGGGCTCCCGGGGCGAGCGTATGGGCGAGCGCCAAAGCGCGCAGCACGCTGTCCAGAACAGCCTTCAGCACGGCGAAGTTGGTTTCTGACGGCTGTGTAACGTTGCTATTTTTTGCTTGAAAAAAATGAAAGAATGTCGAATCTTAACCGCGGTCAAGGATATCGGTTTTTGCTTCTTCCACAATCGTCTCGTGACAACGGTCAAACAGACACGGTCCAAACTAAATAATTATATGGAGATAACGAAATGAAGCATGACGATGACACTGCGCCGGTGATCAGGCCTCCTTCGTACCGCTGGCTGCAACTTATCATGGGCATCATCTGTATGGCCATGATCGCCAACCTGCAGTACGGTTGGACCCTGTTTGTAAATCCTATCGCCGACAAGTACGGCTGGAGCAAGGCTGCCATCCAGGTTGCCTTTACCATCTTTATCCTGACCGAGACCTGGCTGGTGCCCGTTGAAGGCTGGGCGGTCGACAAGTGGGGACCACGTCCCGTGGTGCTGTTCGGCGGCTTGCTGTGCGCGCTGGGCTGGATCATGAACTCCTACGCGGACTCGCTGACCATGCTGTACATCGCCGCAGCCATCAGCGGTATCGGCGCCGGCGCGGTGTACGGCACTTGCGTGGGTTCGGCCCTGAAATGGTTCCCGGATCGGAGGGGCCTCGCGGCCGGTTTGACTGCGGCGGGCTTCGGGGCCGGGTCAGCGGCCACGATCATACCGATCTCGATGATGATCGCTAAAAGCGGCTACGAAGCGACCTTCCTGACCTTCGGTATCGGCCAGGGCGCCATCGTGATGTTGCTGGCATTGCTGATGGTTCGTCCACCGGCCCACGTGCCGAACAAGATCCAGAAGCAGACCAAGGTGCAGCAGTCCAAAGCGGACTTCGGCCCGTCGCAGATCATCCGCAAGCCGGTGTTCTGGGTCATGTACACCATGTTCGTGCTGGTGGCTGCCGGCGGCCTGATGGCCACTGCGCAAATGGGCCCAATCGCGAAGGACTTCAAGATCGATGGGGTGAGCTTCAACATCATGGGTATGGTACTGCCGGCGCTGACCTTCGCACTGGCCATCGACCGGGTGCTGAACGGTTTGACGCGGCCGTTCTTCGGCTGGGTGTCGGACCAGATCGGCCGCGAGAAGACGATGTTCATCGCCTTTGCGCTGGAATCGGTGGGTATCCTGGCGCTGTACTACTGGGGCCGCGATCCGATCATGTTCGTCATCCTTACCGGCCTGGTGTTCTTCGCTTGGGGTGAGATCTACAGCTTGTTCCCGGCCACTGCGGCGGACACCTTTGGCACCAAGAACGCGGCGGGCAATGCCGGTCTGCTGTACACGGCCAAGGGTACGGCTTCGATCTTCGTGCCGCTGTCGAGCGTCCTTACCGCCGCCACCGGCAGCTGGGAAGCGGTGTTCTTCGTGGGCTGCGGCCTGAACGCGGTAGCCGCCTTCATGGCCTGGTGGGTGCTGCGTCCGATGCGCAAGCGCTTCATGGATACGGCTGTGACGCCGGTCTCCGAGGCGGATGACAAGTCCCTGGCCGCTGCCGCGCGGTTGGCCAACTAAGCGACTCCGATGGCGCCTGCCGCAAGCAGGGCGGGCGCCATCAGCATGCGATACCACAAGCGAGAACAACATGATCAAACGCTGGCTGCGCTTTCAACATTTCGACACGGTGCGTTTCGGTACCGTTGAAGGCGACAAAATCCGTATCTACCAGGGCGACATGTTCGATGCTCCGTCGCCCACCGATTTCACGCTGCATCTGTCCGAAGTAAAGCTGCTGATGCCTGTTGTACCCGGCAAGGTGCTGGCGATGTGGAACAACTTCCACGCGCTGGGCCGCAAGCTCGGCATCGAGCCGCCGCCGGAACCGCTGTACCTGCTGAAAACGCCGAACTCTTACCTGGCGCCGGGAGGCACCATCCGCAAGCCGCTGTGCGACGACAAGGTGGCCTTCGAGGGCGAGCTGGGTATCGTTATCGGCAAGACCTGCTTCAACGTGTCCGAGGCCGACGCCCCGGACCATATATTCGGCTACACCTGTGCCAATGATGTCACCGTCAACGACATCATCAAGCGCGATCCGACGTTTCCGCAATGGGTGCGGGCCAAGGGTTTCGACACCTTCTGCCCCTTCGGGCCGGTGATCGCCACCGGCCTGGACCCCGCCATGCTGGTGGTGCGGACCATCCTGAACAGCGAAGTGCGCCAGGACTACCCGATCAACGACATGGTCTTTTCCGCCGCCCAGCTGGTGAGCCGGATTTCAAAAGACATGACGCTGGATCCGGGCGACATCCTGTTATGCGGCACCTCGGTCGGCGTCGGTTCGATGCGGCCGGGCAGCATCGTTGAGGTGGAGATCGACGGCATTGGAAAGCTCAGCAACCGTTTTGAGTAAAAACCAAGGAGCTGAAAATGAAAATCGCCATCGTAGGGGCGGGAGCAATAGGAGGATTAGTGGGGGCCAGGCTGGCCCTGGCAGGCGAGCAGGTGACGTTTCTGGTGAGGGGCGCCAATCTGCTGGCGATACGTAACAAGGGCATCAAGCTGATCGCGCATGACGGCACGGAGCAGGTGGCCACCAACGTGGCGGCCACCGACGACTACGCCGAGGCAGGGCCGCAGGACGTGGTGGTGCTGGCGCTGAAGGCGCACCAGGTGGCGGCGGTGGCGGACCAGTTGCCGCTGCTGTTCGGGCCGGACACTTGCGTGGTCACCATGCAGAACGGCATACCGTACTGGTACTTCCATCAGCACGGCGGGCACCTGGAAGGGCGCACGGTGCAGAGCGTGGACCCGGACGGCACCCTGGCGGCGCGCATTCCACCGTCGCGCGTGATCGGGTGCGTGGTTTACCCGGCGTCGGAGCTGGTGGCGCCGGGCGTGGTGCGGCACGTGGAGGGCGAGCGTTTCCCGCTGGGCGAGCTGGATGGTTCGCACAGCCCGCGCGTGCAGGCCATCTCGGAGTGCTTCACCAGGGCCGGTTTCAAGGCGCCGGTGCTGGACGATATCCGCTCGGAGATCTGGCTGAAGTTGTGGGGCAACCTCACCTTCAACCCGATCAGCGCCTTGTGCCACGCCACGCTGGAGGGCATTTGCCAGTATCCGGTGGCGCGCTCGCTGGCGGCGGACATGATGAAGGAAGCGGAAGCGGTGGCCAACAAGCTGGGCGTCACGTTCCGCGTCACGCTGGACAAGCGGATTGCGGGCGCCGAGAAAGTAGGGCGGCACAAGACGTCGATGCTGATGGATGTCGAGGCGGGGCGCGGGCCGGAAATCGACGCTCTGGTCGGCTCGGTGGTTGAACTGGGGCGGTTTACCGATACCGCCACACCTCATATTGACGCGGTCTATGCGCTGGTCAAATTGCTGGAACGGACCATGACCGAGGAGAGAGGGCAGCTCAGGCTACAAAAAATGGCGGCCTGATAAAAAAAACGGACGTTCCACAAGGACGTCCGTTTTGCTTTATTCACCTGCATTCGAGTTACATGCCCCAGGTGTACTTGGCGTCGCTCTTGTCGCCGCCGGTGTTGGCGTCCAGCTGTTCGCGCAGATGCACGCCGAAGATGGTTTCGATAATGAACATCAGGCTGAAAGGCTGGGCAGGAGCTTCAGTATGGGTTTGCTTGTTGGTGATGGTGGTCATGACTTTATTTCCTTTAGAGTTGGGATTCGTTGAACCGCGTTGGGTATGAAATGAGTATAGGCAGCACGATACCCCGCCGCCAATTGAGGCGGCGCATAACAGGTATCACTTCGATGAATATTGCCTATGAAAAACCCAGCAAATCCTGATAAATCTGTTTTCAGGATTCTTGACCGCGGTCAAGTTTTTGCTGCGCTGCGGCGCAACAGCGTGGCGAGGCGGCTTAAATTTTGCCCTGGTTTTTCAGCCGGCTGAGTGTTTCCGGCGACAGATTCAGGTAGGCGGCCAGTTGTTTCTTCGGCAAGCGCTCGAACATCTCGCTGTGCTTGCGCACAAAACGGTGCACGCGGCCCGGCGCGTCCAGCAGATGCAGGGTGATGGTGTGGCCCATGATCTCGCTCATCAAATGCATCACCTCATATTCGAAGCTCTGCTTGAGCTGGGAATGGCTTTCCAGGAAGGCCACCCACTGCGGCATGGCCAGCTTGGCCACGCGCGCCTTGGTCACGCACACGATGCTGTACGGCGTGGGCGTTTTCAGGCGCCAGGCCGCGTAGCTGGTTTCGATGTCGCGCTCGGCGGCAAAGCGCAGAATCATTTCCTTGGCTTCCTGGTTGGTGACCACGCGCTTCAGGATGCCGTCCAGGATGAAGTACTGCTCCATCTCGTGCACGCCCTGGTTCAGCAGCAGGTCGCCCTTGTTGTAATCGACGACCGTGAGGTACGGCTCCAGGGCCGCCATTTCGCTTTCGCGCAGTTCTTTCAGCACGATGTTCTGGCGCAGTTGCACGCGCAGGATGTTGCGTTCGGGGTGATTGGCTAGCAGCGTCATGACCTGTATCGATTACTGATCTGGAAATGTTGGACATCTTCCTTTGAATCTTGACCGCGGTCAATGAGAGAAAACAAAGGGCCTCGCTATGATGGCTTCAACACCTTTGTTAAACCAAATATAAGAGACACTCATGACGACCAACAGCACGCAGTCAGCCGAAACGACCGATGGCTTCCACCTGGTAGTGGATGCGCTCAAACACAACGACATCGACACCATCTTCGGCCTGGTGGGCATCCCCATCACCGACCTGGCGCGCCTTGCGCAGGCTGAAGGTATGCGCTTTATCGGCTTCCGCCACGAGCAGCACGCGGGCAACGCCGCCGCCATCGCCGGCTACATGACGCAGAAGCCGGGCATCTGCCTGACGGTGTCCGCGCCGGGCTTCCTGAACGGCCTGACCGCGCTGGCCAACGCCACCACCAACTGCTTCCCGATGATCCTGATCAGCGGTTCCAGCGAACGCGAAATCGTCGACCTGCAACAGGGCGATTACGAAGAGATGGACCAGCTGAACGCGGCCAAGCCTTACGCCAAAGCGTCGTACCGCATCAACAAGGCAGAGGACATCGGCATCGGCGTGGCGCGCGCCATCCGCGCCGCCGTGTCGGGCCGCCCGGGCGGCGTGTACCTGGACTTGCCGGCGCAGCTGCTGGCGCAAGTGATCGACGCCGAACACGGCCGCCGCTCGCTGGTGAAGGTGGTGGATGCCGCACCGCGCCAGATCCCCGCGCCGGATTCGGTGCAGCGCGCACTGGACCTGCTGAAGGGCGCCAAGAAGCCGCTGATCCTGCTGGGCAAAGGCGCCGCTTACGCGCAGGCCGATGCGGACATCCGCGCCTTCGTTGAAGAATCCGGCATTCCCTACCTGCCGATGTCGATGGCCAAAGGCCTGCTGCCGGACACGCACGCGCAGTCGGCTTCCGCCGCGCGCTCTTATGTGCTGGCCGAAGCGGACGTGGTGGTGCTGATCGGCGCGCGCCTGAACTGGCTGCTGGCGCATGGCAAAGGCAAGACCTGGGGCGCGCCGAAACAGTTCATCCAGATCGATATTTCGCCGACTGAAATCGACAGCAACGTGGCCATCGCCGCGCCGGTCATCGGCGACATCGGTTCCTGCGTGTCGGCGCTGCTGGACGGCATCCGCAGCGGCGGCCACGGCCAGCCCGACCCGGCCTGGACCGGCTCCATCGCCGAGCGCAAGGACAAGAACCTGACCAAGATGGCGGCCATGCTGGCGCAGAATCCGTCGCCGATGAACTTCCACAGCGCGCTGCGTTCCATCCGCGACGTGCTGAAGACGCGGCCGGATATCAACGTGGTGAACGAAGGCGCCAACACGCTGGACTTCGCGCGCAGCATCATCGACATGTACGAGCCGCGCAAGCGTTTCGACTCGGGCACCTGGGGCATCATGGGCATCGGCATGGGCTTCGCCATCGGCGCGGCGGTCACCAGCGGCAAGCCGGTGGTGGCGATTGAAGGCGACAGCGCCTTCGGCTTCTCCGGCATGGAACTGGAAACCATTTGCCGCTACGAGCTGCCGGTCACCACCATCATCTTCAACAACAATGGCGTGTATCGCGGCACCGACGTCAACCCCACCGGCGGCAAGGACGTGGCGCCCACCGTGTTCGTGAAGAACGCCCGCTACGACAAGATGATCGAAGCGTTCGGCGGCATCGGCTACCACGTCACCACGCCGGAGGAAATGACCAAGGCGCTCACCGAGGCTATTGCGGCCGGCAAGCCGGCGCTGATCAACGCCGTCATCGACGAAACCGCCGGCACCGAAAGCGGCCGTCTCACCAACCTGAATCCCAGCACCGCAGGCAAGAAATAAACCCGAACAACACCAGGAGACTTAACATGACCAAACCGTTAGAAGGCATCAAGATCATCGACTTCACCCACGTGCAAGCCGGCCCTGCATGCACCCAGCTGCTGGCCTGGTATGGCGCCGACGTGATCAAGGTCGAGCGCCCCGGCGCAGGCGACGTCACCCGCTCGCAGCTGCGCGACATTCCCGGCGTGGATGCGCTGTACTTCACCATGTTGAACAGCAATAAGAAGTCGCTGACGCTGGACACCAAGACGGCCGAAGGCAAGGAAGTGCTGACGCGCCTGATCAAGCAGTCGGACGTACTGGTGGAAAACTTCGGTCCCGGCGCGCTGGACCGCATGGGCTTCACCTGGGAGCACATCAAGGAACTGAATCCCGGCATGATCGTGGCGTCCGTGAAAGGCTTCAGCGACGGCCACCATTACGAAGACTTGAAGGTGTATGAGAACGTGGCGCAATGCGCCGGCGGCGCCGCCTCCACCACCGGCTTCGACGACGGCCCGCCAACCGTGAGCGCCGCCGCGCTGGGCGACAGCAACACCGGCATGCACCTGGCCATCGGCATCCTCACCGCGCTGCACGCGCGCAACCGCAACGGCGGCAAGGGCCAGAAGGTGGCCGTGTCGATGCAGGACAGCGTGCTGAACCTGTGCCGCGTGAAGCTGCGCGACCAGCAGCGCCTGGACCGCGTGGGTTACCTGGAAGAGTATCCGCAGTACCCGCACGGCAGCTTCACTGACGTGGTGCCGCGCGGCGGCAACGCGGGCGGCGGCGGCCAGCCGGGCTGGGTGCTCAAGTGCAAGGGCTGGGAAACCGACAAGAACGCGTACATCTACTTCACCATCCAGGGCCACGCCTGGGCGCCGATCTGCCGCGCCATCGGCAAGCCGGAGTGGATTGAAGATCCGGCCTACATGACCGCCTCGGCGCGCCAGGACAAGATCTTCGACATCTTCGCCACCATCGAAGCCTGGCTGGCCGACAAGACCAAGTTCGAAGCGGTGAACGTCCTGCGCAAGTTCGACATTCCATGCGCGCCCGTGATGACGATGAAGGAGCTGGCCAACGACGAGTCGCTGCGCGCCAGCGGCACCATCGCCGAAGTGGACCACAAGGAGCGCGGCAAGTATCTGACCGTGGGCAGCCCGATCAAGTTCTCGGACCTGAAAGTGGAGATCACCGGTTCGCCGCTGCTGGGCGAGCACACCAACGAGGTATTGGAAACGCTGGGCTACAGCTCGCGCGAAATCGCTGCGCTGCACGAAGCCAAGGCAGTGTAAAGCCACATTAGACCAACAAGAGGGCGGACCTGATCCGCCCTCGTTCATTTGGGGAGACAGCAATGCAGAGTATCGATTACAAGCAGCTGGTGGAGGGCATCGGCGATGCGGTGGTGGTGTGCGACGCGGCCGGCGCCATCATCGTATGGAACGACGCGGCGGTGCGCATGTTCGGCTTTACGCGCGAGGACGCGCTGGGCAAGTCGCTGGACATCATCATTCCCGAGCGCCAGCGGCAACGCCACTGGGACGGCTACAACAAGTCCATGGCCACCGGCGAAACGCGCTACGGCAACGACGTGCTGCGCGTGCCCGCCTTGCACCGCGACGGCCGCAATCTGTCGATCGCGTTCACGGTGGCGATGCTGTACGACGAGGCGCGCAAAGTGACCGCCATCGTGGCCGTGGTGCGCGACGAAACCCAGCGCTGGAGCGAGGAGCGCCAGATGCGCATACGCATAGCTCAGCTCGAAGCTGCGGGCAAAGTAGCTAGCAAAGAGGAAGAGATGAGCGCGCAACAGTAGAACTACTAGCATGTCTACCATGTCTAACGAATTCGCAATTTTTCCTATTACTATCGGTTCTCCCTTCGGGGGCAATGCTCCCGGAGACTAACGATAAAGGAGACTCGCAATGACGAATTTCGCTGGACGCTTCCGCATTCGCAGCATTGTTTTGTTTGTCCTGGGTGTGACGGGCGCGGCGGCTCAAGCCGCGCCGGTGCCACTGCCGTCGTACAACATCGACCCGGAGAAGACCTCGGTATCCGGCCTGTCCTCGGGCGGTTTCATGGCCGCGCAACTGCACGTGGCGTTCTCCGCGACCTTCAAGGCCGGCGCCGGCATCGTGGCCGGCGGGCCTTACTACTGCGCGCAGGGCGCGCTCGGCACGGCCACCGGCCCCTGCATGGCCGCCAGTTCGTTCAGCAAGCCCGCCACGGCCACGCTGGTGTCCACCACCAACAGCTGGGCCAGCCAGGGCCTGATCGACCCCACCAGCAACCTGGCCAATTCCAAGGTCTACCTGTATTCCGGCACCATCGACAGCACCGTCAAGCAGCTGGTGATGAACGAGGCGGACACCTACTACAAGAACTACATCGCCAGCGCCAACATCTTCTACAAGAACAACCTGGCCTCCGAACACGCCATGGTGACCGACTACTTCGGCAGCGGCTGCAGCACCAAGGCCAGTCCCTACATCAACAACTGCAACTTCGACCTGGCCGGCGAGATCCTGAAATGGATCTACGGCCCGCTAAGCGCGAAGAACGCCGGCACGCTGGGCGGCAGCTTCGTGGAATACAACCAGGCCGAGTTCATCGCCAGCCCCGCCTCGCACGGCATGGCAAGCAGCGGCTGGGCCTATGTGCCGGCCAATTGCGGCAGCGGCCAGCAGTGCAAGCTGCACGTGGTGCTGCACGGCTGCCAGCAGGATCCCACCAAGATCCAGGACAAGTACTACCGCAGCACCGGCTACAACAAATGGGCCGACACCAATAACATCATCATGCTGTATCCGCAGACTGCGCCCAGCAGCACGGGCAATCCGAACGGCTGCTGGGACTGGTGGGGCTATGACGACGCCAACTATGCCAAGAAGAGCGGGCGCCAGATGGCGGCCATCAAGGGCATGGTGGACCGCGTGGCGGCAGGAAGCAGCGGCGGCGGTGCGCTGCCTGCGCCGGCAGGGCTGAACGTGACGGGCGTAACCTCCAGCAGCGTGTCGCTGGCGTGGAGCAGCGTGTCCGGCGCGGCCGGCTACAACGTCTACCGTGGCGGCACGCAGGCCAACACCAGCCTGCTCACCGCGCTGGCCTATACCGACACCGGCCTAGCCGCAGGCACCAGCTACAGCTACACGGTGAAGGCGGTGGATGCGGCCGGCGCGGCCGGCGCGGCCTCGACGCCGGTCAACGCCAGCACCACCGGGTCCGGCTATGTGTGCACCGCCACCACGTCCAGCAATTACGCGCACGTGACGGCGGGGCGGGCCATCAACAGCGGCGGCTATGCGCTGGCCAAGGGTTCGAACCAGAACATGGGGCTGAACAACACCTTCTACACCAACACGCTGGCGCAAACCTCGGCCGGCTACTACATCATCGGCAACTGCCCTTGACGTAATTTGCGGATGCGTAGCCGGCCGCTGCCTTAGTGGGTGGCCGGCGCCGTTCCTTCGCCCTGGATGGTGCCGCGCCAGGCGCCAGTTTCCTCGCCGCGCTTTTCCATCATTTCCTTGAAGCGTTTCAGGTTGCCGGCCGCTTCAAGGCGCACCGCGCCCATGGCGTCGCCGATGGTTTCGAGCACGCCTTCAGGCTGGTACGACATGGAAAGGGTGACGCGGCAGCGTTTTTCGGACAGGGAGTCAAAGGTCACCATACCGTTGTTGAGTTTGCCGGTGGTGCTGCGCCATGCGATGCGCTGGTCCGGGATCTGTTCGGTGATTTCCGCATCCCATTCGACCGGCTTGCCCAGCACATCCGCTTTCCAGTGCAGGCGTTTGTCGCCCATCTGGCGCACTTCGTGCACGCTGTCCATGAAGGTGGGGAATTCCTCAAACTGGGTCCACTGGTCGTACGCGGTGCGGACCGGTACGTTGACCGTGATGCTTTCCTTCACGGACGATTCGCCGCCAGCGCCCTTGTTCTTCTTGAGCTGCTTGGCTACCAGGTAGCCGCCCGCCGCCACGGCGGCCATAGTGATGAGTCGGTTAAGCATGGGATTCTCCTTTGTCAGATAGTTCACCGATGCTAGTCCGAAATCGCGGCTGCACATACGCCATACTTCCCAGCGTATTGTCGGATTTGGCCGACACGCGGAGTGGCGACGCCATCCGCCCGAATTTGCTAAGCTGAAGGTCTCACTCTGGGAGATCATCATGGCCATGTCACAAGAAAGCTATGTCAGGCAGCAAGGCCTGCGCAAATCCTACAACATCGAATACAGCAGCCTGCGCTACAAAATATCTCTGGAAGGCAAGCTGCTGAAGGAAATTGAGTTGCCGCTGGACACGCTCGCCGCCCTGGGCGACGAAGCGGCCTGGAAGAGCGCGGTGGCCGATATCGAGCACCTGCGCGGCATGCCGGAGCAGTAGCCCGGCATACCGCCGCCGCCAGCTGTTACGTCCGCGCCGGCAGTTTCCAGTCGGGGCGGATGAAGTGGCAGGTGTAGCCGTTGGGGATGCGCTCCAGGTAGTCCTGGTGTTCAGGCTCGGCTTCCCAGAAGGGGCCGGCGGGGGCCAGTTCGGTCACCACTTTGCCGGGCCACAGGCCGGACGCGTCCACGTCGGCGATGGTGTCCTCGGCCACGCGCTTCTGCTCGTCGTTGGTGTAGAAAATGGCCGAGCGGTAGCTGGCGCCCACGTCGTTGCCCTGGCGGTTGGGCGTGCTGGGGTCGTGGATCTGGAAGAAGAATTCCAGGATCTTGCGGTAGCTGATGACGGCCGGGTCGAACACGATCTCGATCGCTTCGGCGTGGCTGCCGTGGTTGCGGTAGGTGGCGTTCGGCACGTCGCCGCCCGAGTAGCCCACGCGGGTGGCCAGCACGCCCGGATAGCGGCGGATCAAGTCCTGCATGCCCCAGAAGCAGCCGCCTGCCAGCAGCGCGGTTTCAGTATTGTTGCTCATGCCAGTTCCTTTACAGTGTTTAGCAACCGTAAGTATAGGCATTCTGGAAAAAAACAACCCGGCGCGCGGCCGGGTCGAAAGGACAACAACGAACTCAGTTTCAGGCTGCTGCCTTAGTTACGCAGCGTCATGCCGATCATGATGCGGCGGCCGGCGTAGGCGTAGTCCAGCAGGTTGGGCGTGCCGTCCGCGAACGGGGTGTACGGGCCCTGGCTGTTGGAGGTGGTCGCTTTGCCCAGGTTGCGGCCTTCGGCGAAGATTTCGATGCCGTTGGCGAAGCGGTAGGCGATCTTGGCGTCGATGAAGCGGGTCGAGTCCTTGAAGTTCGGCGAACCTGGGTTGAACGGGGTTACCGTCACGCGGGTCACGCCCGGCGAGCTTGGGTAGTTGTTCACCGAGTTGGCGCCGCAGGCGGCGATGCAGGTGAACTGCTGCGCCACGAACTGCAATGCTACGCGGGCCGAGAAGGCGCCATCGTCGTACCACAGCGACGCGTTGTACGAGTACTTCGATTCGCGCGCCGGCGGCAGCGGGGTGCCGGTGATCAGGTCCACCACGTTGACTGCCGAAACAGCCGAGCGCAGCTTGGTGTAGTTCGCGTCCAGGCCGGTGTATTTCAGGACCGACGGCAGGAAGGTGAACGCGGTCTTGGACTGGAACTCGACGCCTTTACGGGTGGTGGCCACGCCGTTGTCCCAGGTGCGGTAGTTGAAATCCAGGTCGCCCAGCGACCTGCCGGTGACCGGGTCCACCAGCTCGGTGCCGGAGAACAGCTTGATGTCGCTGCGGCCGACCAGTTCGCTCGGGCCGATAATGCCTTTCTGATGGAAGGCCGACGCGGTGAACATGGTGTCGCGGTTCGGGTACCACTCGACGCTGAGGTTCTGGTTCCAGTTGGTTTGCGGACGCAGGGCCGGATTGCCCATGTTGCCGGTGCAGGTCTGGTCCAGTTCGGTGCCGCTGAGAACGTCGATTTTGCGCTCGTCATAGGTGCAGGTGCCCGATGGCAGCAGGCGTTCCACCGGCGGCCGTGCTACCGTTTTGGCGCGGTTGTAGCGCAGGACGACCTGGTCCGGCACCGCCCACAGAGCCAGGTTCAGCGCCGGCATGTAGTCGGTGGTGCTGGCGTTCAGCGTGGTCGGAACGATCAGCGTGTTGGTGATGGTGCCGCCGGCTGCGTTCGGGTTGGACGGGTTGTACGACGGCGACTTCTGGATGGTCTGGAAGCCCAGGATGCCGGTGCCGGAAACCTTGGTGTTGACAATGCGGTAGCCGAAGTTGCCTTCCAGCTCCCAGTTGAACGGCAGCGCCTTGGTAGTCCCTGGCAGGTGATCAATGGTGAAATCGGTCATCAGATAGCCGGAGCTCACTTTTTCCGAGAACTTGTTGGAAGGCTTTTTATAGACCTTGCCGTCGCTGGCCGTGCACTCTTTCATGCAATCGTAGTTGACGTTAGGAACGCCGGTCAGCGCGAATACTTTTTCCACGTCGATCTGGGTCCAGCCTTGCAGCAGATCGGCCGGGCGGTCTTTGGCGCCGTTGAAGAAGGTGGTGGTTGGCGTGGTCATTGACTGGGTAATGATGTCCAGGAACTGCTTCTGGGTCATCACGATCTGCCCGGAACTCGTGGTGCTCGGGTTCACGTTCGGGTTGTAGCCATATTTGCATGGCGCGCCGCCCGCGCCCAGCGAACCGGCGGTGTTTTCGCAGCCGATGAAGGAGGAGCGGACGATGGTCTGCGGCATGTAGACGCCGGGAATGTAGCCGGCCTGGCCGAAGGTGCCGACCGGCGCCTTCACCACATAGTCGCCGTTCGGATTCCAGCTTTCGCCGTAGGTGTCGCGCAGATTGAGGCCGGTCTTGATGCGGGACAGGAATGGAACCTGGTCGTTAAGCGCGTAGGTCAGATCCAGCTTGGCGGTGCGTTCGCCGCCTTCGTTCATGCGCGGCGTGAACTGCAGCGACGGCGCCTGGGTCAGCAGCGGCTGTTGGGCGATGGTGTACGCCGGGATCGGTGTCGGCTGGGTAGCCGAGGCATTGACCGCCGCCGTCCCAGCAACCGCAGGACGCACCACGGCGAAGTTGGCCGGGTTGGACGAGTCGAAGGTGCTGCCTGCCGGGAAGGTGTGGGTCCACAGGCCGTTCGGCAGCACTTGCAGCGTGGCCGGGCCGTAGTTGTAGCTCCACGAGGTGCGCTTGTCGCCGCGCGAGAAGTCCGACCTGGCGTCGCCGATGAAGAATTCGGCCAGCAGCGGACCTTTGCGGTAAGTACCGCCGGTCTGCAGGTAGCGGCTGCTGGTTTCGATGGTGTTGTGGATCTGGTCCACGCCGGCGCTGCCGTCGCTGATGGTGAACTTGGTTACGTGATGGTTGGCGTCCACGGTCACCGAGCGCGGGTCCACGTTGGCGGCGGTGCCGGCAATAGGGAAGGCGTTGCTGCGGAAGCTAGGCGTATCGTAGGTGAAGTAACCGGAGCCTGGAATGGCAACGCGCGAACCGGTGGCGTCGCTGAAGGTGGCGCCGTTGTAGGTTGGCGTGGCGGTCGAGGCCGGGTTGGTGGTCAGGCCGCCCAGGCTGTAGGTCAGGAAATTGTCATCGACCTTGCGGCGTTGGATGCTGCCCTTGGCGTACACGGTCAGCTCGTTGTTGACCTTAAAGTCCAGGCGCAGGTCGCCCGAGCGCCGCTTGTCCACCTGCGATTTCTGCAGGTAGCGCACCAGCGAGGGGGTGTAGTCGTTCCACTGGTTCAAGCAGGTCAGCAGCTCGTTGCCGCGCTGGTTGATGGCGGCGTTGCGCGAGTTTTGCGCAATGGCGTTTTGCTGCGCCGTGGTCAGGTTGGGGAAGGCGGCATAGCAATCGGCCTTCGATTGTGCGGCGGCCGAACGCGTCACCAGGTCCAGCGGAGAAGCCGCATCGAACGTGCCGCCGGCGGTTAGCGGACTGGCCAGCAGCGTGGTTTTTGCCAGCGGGTCCGAAGTTGACACAGTGCTTGGATTGAAGGCGAAGGTCTTGTTCGGCGAGTTGTCGAAGTCCAGTGCGCGCGCGTAGCCCTGGTTGGCGCTGGTGGCCACCTGGGCCGAATGGCCTTCGTTGCGCGACTGCGAAGTGGACACGTTCAGAATCACGCCCAGGCGATCATCGAAGAATTTATTGGCCAGGATCAGGTTGGTGTCCGGCGTCCATTTCTCGTTCAGCGAGTTTTGCGCCGCGGCCATGCGCAGCGAGTAGAACGGTTTTTTGAAATCCAGGCCGGTGCGCGTCTTGATAATGATGCCGCCCCCCAGCGAGCCTTCGGTCATGTCGGCGGTGGAGCCTTTGACCACGTCCACGCTCTTGATCAGGTCGGACGACATTTCGCGGAATTCCACGCCCCGGCCGCTGCCGCCGCCGTTCATGTCGGTGCCGCCGCCGGACTGCACGCCCTGGCCGTCGATCTCGACGCGGGTCAGGTCGGCGGAATTGCCGCGTACTGCCACGGAAACGCCTTCGCCGAAATCGCCGCGGTCCAGTGCAATGCCGGAAATGCGGGAAATGGCTTCGCCGATATTGCGGTCGGGGAAAGCGCCCACGTCTTCGGCGACGATGGAATCCTGCGCGGTGGCTGCATTTTTCTTGCGGTCGATGCCGCTTTGCTGCGAAGCGCGGGTGCTGCTGACGACAACCTTTTGAATGGCGCTGTCTTTGGCGGGCGTCTCGGTTTTCGGGGCGTCCTGCGCGATGGCCATATTGCTTGCCAGTGCCAGGGCGATTGCGTAGCTCAAACGTTTTGGCCGAAGCTGGCCGTTGGCGATGATATGCATCTCTCTCCGTCTCCCATGTAAGGATTTATTAGTTTGAACAGAGTTTATTGTCGGGAAACGGACGTGTGTTTATCGCTCAGGAAATAATCACAGCAATGAGCGTCATTGTTGTTTTTACCCTGTTTAGCTATATCGAATTGGGGAAAATCTATATCGGAAGGGCATAACGGCCTTTGAATCAATCAACGAATTGATTGATTCGGGTGAATTGCGCTTATCGCGCTGCACCAATTACTTGAGTCCAATACATCATGCGGCGCTCGGTATTCAGCGAATAGGCGACGCCCATTTCGGTAAAGGCGGGATTCATGATGTTGGCGCAATGGCCCGGGCTTTCCAGCCAGCCGGCCACCGCTTCTTCGGCAGTATTGACGCCGGAGGCGATGTTTTCGCCGATCCAGCGCCAGGCGTAACCGGCGCGCGTGGCGCGTTCGGCCACGTAGCTGCCGTCGCGCGCCTGGTGGCTGAAGTAGCGCTGGGTGGCCATGTCGCGGCTGTGCGCCTGCGCCGCCTGGGCCAGCGCCGGATTCAGCGCCAGCGGGCCGGCGGCGGCGAACAGGCGCGTGCCGCACAGCCGGGGCGCGGACCGCGCGGCGTTCACGGCGGCCAGGGCGGCGGCGCTGGCCTGGGCCGGATCGGGCAGGGGAATGGGACGCTGCGGCTCGGCGAACAGCACTTGCCAGGCGTCGCCGTGGCGGGACGCGCCGACGGCCGTGAATTGCGGGCTGAGCATCTGGCGGCAGTATTTCTCGCGCAGCACGGCCATCGCGGCGGCGGCGTCCGGCGCGCCGGTGACGAAAATGGCGGCAGCGTGCTCCACCGGGTAGCCGGCGCGCTCCAGCGCCAGTTCGATGAAGGCGCCGGTGCCGAGCCGGACGGAGGACAGGGCGGGCGGCGTTGCCAGCGGCGGCAGCGGGGCGGCCGGCAGGTTGCCGCATGGCTGTGGCGCTGCGCGGTAGGCATTGATCAGCATGGCCAGCGCCGGCTCGGCCGCGTGCGCGGGCACTGTGCCGCATAGCGCGCTACAGAACAGCACGGCCCGGAGCAGCACGGCCCGGGCCGAGGACGGTGGCGGGGCAGGCGGCGGGGCCGGCAAGACGGCGGTGCGGATGGGCGCGGGCATGGCCGCCATGTTACCGCGCCTGCGGTATTGCCGGGCGGTTTGATCCAGGTCAAGTCACGCTGCTGCTTTCTGCCGTCGGGGCCGCTATCTTGTGAGCATGCGCAACTATTAAGGGGAAAGGCATGCAGGCAGGCACAGTGGAGGATGGCGCTGCGGGGGCCGGGCTGCGCTTGCGGCGGCTGGGCATCGACACCTACCAGCACCCGGTGGTCTATTTGCGCAGCGACAGCCCGATCTGCAAGGCGGAGGGATTCGAGGCGCAGTCGCGGCTGGAATTGCGCTGCGGCGGCCGCTGCGTGGTGGCCACGCTGAACGTGGTGGTGGCGCCGCTGCTGGCGCTGGACGAAGCCGGCGTGTCCGAGGCGGCCTGGCGCGCGCTGGACGCGGCCGAGGGCGCGCAGGTGCAGCTGGCGCACGCGCCGCCGCTGCCGTCGTTCGGCGCCATCCGCGCCAAGATCTTCGGCCGCCCGCTGGAACGCGACGCGGCCGGCGCGGTCGTGGCCGATATCGCCGCCGGCCGTTACTCCGACATCGAACTGGCGGCCATGATCGCGGCCTGCTCCGGCAACCGGCTGGACGCCGCCGAAACCTGCTCGCTGACCATGGCCATGGTGGCGGCCGGCCAGCGCCTGCGCTGGGACGCGCCGCTGGTGGTGGACAAGCACTGCGTGGGCGGCCTGCCCGGCAACCGCACCACCTTGCTGGTAGTGCCCATCGCCGCCGCCTGCGGGCTGCTGATTCCCAAGACGTCCTCGCGCGCCATCACCTCGCCGGCCGGCACGGCCGACGTGATGGAGACGCTGGCGCCGGTGGCGCTGGACGCGGCCGCCATGCGCCGCGTGGTGGAGCAGGAGGGCGGCTGCATCGCCTGGGGCGGCGCCATGGCGCTGAGCCCGGTGGACGATCTGCTGATCCGGGTCGAGCGCCCGCTCGGGCTCGACAGCGACGGCCTGCTGGTGGCTTCCATCCTGTCCAAGAAGGTGGCGGCCGGCTCCACCCACGTGCTGGTGGACATCCCGGTGGGGCGCACGGCCAAGGTGCGCTCGCTGGAGGCGGCCAGCGCGCTGGCGCAGCGCCTGCGCTGGGTGGGCGGGCAGCTGGGGCTGTCGGTCGGTATCGAGCTGACCGACGGCGCGCAGCCGGTGGGGCGCGGCATCGGCCCGGCGCTGGAGGCGCACGACGTGCTGGCGGTGCTGCAGGACCAGCCTGGCGCGCCGCAGGACTTGCGCCGGCGCGGCCTGCTGCTGGCCGGGCATTTGCTGGAGGCGGGCGGCAAGGCCGCCGCCGGGCAGGGACTGGCGCTGGCCACCGAGGTGCTGGCCAGCGGCGCGGCCTGGCGCAAGCTGCAGGCCATCTGCGCGGCCCAGGGCGGCATGCGCGTGCCGCCGCGCGCGGCCTACACGCAGGACCTGTGCGCCGTCCACGCGGGGCGGGTGGCGGCCATCGACAACCGCGCGCTGGCGCGCTGCGCCAAACTGGCCGGCGCGCCCAAGGCGGCCGCCGCCGGCCTGCTGTTCCACGCGCCGCTGGGCACCCTGGTGGAGGTCGGCCAGCCGCTGCTGACCCTGCACGCCGAGTCGCCCGGCGAGCTGGCTTACGCGCTGGCGTACGCGCGCAGCCAGGAGCACATGATCACGCTGGAGGAGACGCGATGATGCCGCTGCTGTTTGCCTTGCCCGGCGCCGAGGCGTGGCCGGCGCGGCTGCAGGCCGATTGGCGCTGCGAGACGGCGCCGCTGTTGCTGCACCGCTTTCCAGACGGCGAGTGCTGCCCGCGCTTCGGCGCCGCGCTGGACGGGCGCGACGTGGCGCTGGTGGCGGCCCCGGCCGGGCCGGACGCCGGCCTGTTCGCGCTCTACCTGTGCGCCAGCGTGGCGCGCGAGCTGGGCGCGCGCAGCGTGGGACTGGTGCTGCCCTACCTGCCCTACATGCGGCAGGACGCCGCGTTCGAGCCGGGGCAGGGCGTCACCTCGCTGCACGTGGCGCGCCTGCTGTCGGGCTGCGCCGACTGGCTGGCCACGGTCGATCCGCATCTACACCGGCACCCCACGCTGGGGCACGCCTACACGCTGGCGGCCGAGGCGGCGCCTTCCGCGCCGGCCATCGCGCAGTGGCTGGCGGCCAACGTGAAGCGGCCTCACCTGGTGGGACCGGACAGCGAGAGCGCGCAATGGGTGAGCGAAGTGGCGCGCCTGGCGGCATGCCCGTGGACGGTGCTGGACAAGCAGCGGCACGGCGACCGCGACGTGAGCGTGGCCGACGCCGCCGCCCGGCTGGGCGGGATCGGCGCCGCCACGCCGGTGCTGCTCGACGACATGGCCTCCAGCGGCCGCACCCTGGCGGCGGCGGTGGGTCTGTTGAGGCAGGCCGGCCTGGCCGCCCCGGTATGCGTGGTGGTGCATGCCTTGTTCTGCGGCGATGCGCTGGCCATGCTGCGCCGCGCGGGACCGGCGCGCATCATCAGCTGCAACACCGTGGCGCACGCCAGCAACGGCATCGACGTGGCGCCGCAGCTGGCGCTGGCGGCCGGGCGCCTGTGCGGCGCCGCGCAGCGGCGGCTGGAGCCGGGCGCCCCGGCGTAGCGGCGCCGGCAGGCAAGCGCCGGCGCCGCTGATGGCCGCTGCCGCCGTGCTAGTGCGGCGCTTCCTGGTGCAGCGGCTGCAGGTCCACCTCGTCGCCGTAGCCCGGGACCTCCGCCTGCCAGTGCAGGTGGCGCGCGATCTGCTGGCGCAGCGCTTCGGCCGCCGGCGGCTCGCCGTGGGTAAGAAAGATGCGGTGCGGCGGCGCGCGGAAGCCGCCCAGCCAGGTCAGCAGTTCGCCCTGGTCCGCGTGCGCCGACAGGTTGTCGATCTGTAGCACCTGGGCCCGCACCGGCACGTATTCGCCGTGGATCTTGATGGCGTCGGCGCCCGCCACCATGGACGCGCCGCGCGTGCCGCCGGCCTGGAAGCCGGCGAACAGGACGGTATTGCGCCGGTCCGGCGCGAACGCTTTCAGGTGGTGCAGCACGCGTCCGCCGGTGGCCATGCCGCTGGCCGCCACGATCACCATCGGCAGCCGGCGCCGGTTCAGCTCGATCGATTCGTCCACGCTGTTGACTATGGTGGCGGCGTGGCTCATGGCTTCGCAGTCGTGCGCGCTGAGGCGATGGTCCTGCCGGTGGCGGCGGTACAGCGCCGTCACGTCGGCCGCCATCGGGCTGTTCAGGTAGACCGGCAGCGGCGGCAACCGGCCGGCCGCTTTCAGGTGCTGCAGGTAGTACAGCAGCGTCTGCGCCCGGCCGACCGCGAAGGATGGAATGATGGTGACGCCGCCGCGCGCCGCCGTGGCCTTGATGGTGGCCGCCAGCAGCAGGGCCGGGTCTTCCGGATTGTGCACGCGGTCGCCGTAAGTCGATTCCATGACCAGGTAGTCGCTCTGTTCGACGCGCTCCGGCGCGGCCATCACGGGATCGTGCTGGCGCCCCAGGTCGCCGGAGAAGACGACGCTGGCGCCGTCCGCCTCGATGCGGACCATGGCTGCGCCGAGGATGTGGCCGGCGCGCTGCAGGGTGGCGTCGAAGGCGCTGCCGACGCGGAAGGTGTGGCCGAAGGGCATCGGCGTGAGGCGTTCCAGCGCCGCCCGCGCATCGGCTTCGGTATACAGCGGCAATGCCGGATGGTGCTTGCTGTAGCCGTGGCGGTTGGCGTAGGCCGCTTCCTCCTCCAGCAGGCGGCCGCTGTCGGGCAGCAGGATACGGCACAGGTCGCGCGTCGCCTCGCTGCAGTAGATGGGCCCCTTGAAGCCGTCGCGCACCAGCATCGGCAGGCCGCCGCTGTGGTCCAGGTGGGCGTGCGTCAGCACCACGGCGCTGAGCTGCCCCGGGGCCACCGGCAGCGGCTCGCGGTTGCGCAGCCGCAGCGCCTTGTAACCCTGGAACAGGCCGCAATCGACCATGATGCGCTCGCTGCCGCTGGTCAGCACGTAGCGCGAGCCGGTGACGGTGCCGGTGGCGCCCAGAAATGTCAGTTTCATCGCTATCTCCCGCAGGCGCCGGGCGGCGGTGGCCGCGCGCCGGACCTGACCTTCACGATAGCGGAGCCTGCCGCGCATTGCAGCGGGGGAACTTGATCTGGATCAACTAGGCGGGAAACTTTTTTTAGTGGATAATTAGTGCCTATGAACGATACCACCACCCCACCACCACTGCCGGACCGCCTGTCGGTCGACCCGAAAAGCCCTCACCACCACCTGCCAGTGCTGCAGCACGACATCGGCATCAAGTTCAACGACAAAGAGCGTCTGGACGTCGAGGAATACTGCATCAGCGAAGGCTGGATCAAAGTGGCCGCCGGCAAATCGCTGGACCGCAAGGGCCGCCCCATGCTGATCAAACTGAGCGGCAAGGTCGAAGCTTTCTACAAGTAAGTCCTGAATAAGTCTTACCCCGCCGCCACGCGCACCTGCAGCGCGTGGCGTTCCTCCTCGAACGACACCGGCGTGGCCAGCAGCTGTTCGTAGTTCGCATATTCCCAGTAGTTTTTCCCCAGCGCCAGCGTACCGGCGGGATGGCGCACGGCCCAGCCGCGCGGCACCGAGTACAGCACCCGGCAAGGGCCGGCATGCGGCGCCAGCCGCAGGTAGCAGCCCGCCGGCGCGATGCGGCCGGTGACGCCGCCGCGGGCAACACCGCCAACACCGCCCGCTTCCGGCAGCGCGGCCAAACGGTAGGACAGCCCCAGCTTGTCCGAGCGCTGCTGCACCGTGTAGCAGGACCAGCCGTGGCGATGCATCTCGATGCCCTTGTCGGTGGCCGGATCGAAGGCGCGCACGTCGCCCACGGCGCGGCAGAACTGTTCAAAGTCGTAATCGCCCTGCGCCAGGGCCGGCGCCAGCAGCGTGGTTTCGCGCGGCGTCAGCCCGGAGATATGCAGCTGCACGCGCAGTTCGAGCTGCAGCGGGTCCAGTTCAACCTGATAAGCTACCTGCATGTGCACACTCCTTAGTAACCAAGGTGATAGCGCGGGTCCAGCCACTGCGGGCGGCGCAGTCCGTAGTGTTCCTCCAGCATGCGTTCGGCCACGCAGAACGCACCCTCGACCCAGCCCTGCTGGTCCGAATAGGCCTCGCCCACGATGTGGACGGCTTCCGCGCGGTCCGGCTTGCGCATGAACGGCATCACGCGGTCCACCGCGTAGCCGGCGCGCCAGGCGTGGTAGCCGCCGCCGTAGGGATCGGCCGACCAGTCCTTGTACCAGGTGACATAGGGCTCGGGAATGCTCACGCCGCTGCCGTGCAGCTCGCGCAATTCCTTCATCGCCTCGTTCACCATGCGCTGCGACGCCTGCACGTTTTGCAGACCCAGCAGCTGCGCGGGCGCCACCAGCGCCGTGGCGCGCGGCTGGAACGGCTCCGGGTGGCGCGCCAGCACCTGCCAGAACGGCGTGGTGCGCATGTCGTTGTAGCTGCCCAGCAGCAGCGAATGGCTGTTCGACGGATCGCTGCCGAAGTAGTAGCACTGGCGCAGCGGCAGATCGGTGATGGAATGGCCGGACTGCGCGCCGAAGCTTTGTTGCCACCACGGCTGCTCGAAGCCCATCAGGATCTTGTAGGCCGGCTCAGGAATCACGGCCGCCATATTGTTCTGCAGCTCGTCGTTGCGGAAGAAGAAGTTGTCCTGCGCCAGCAGTTCCAGCGCGCGGCGCGGCATGGCCAGCACGATGCTGTTGGCGTGCACCGCCCACGGCGCGCGGCCCGGGCGGTTCAGGAAGTGCAGCGTGTAGCGGTAGCCCTGCTTGCTCGAGCGCGTGAAGCCCAGCAGCTGGTTCTCGCGCCAGATGCAGGCGCCCGGCTCGGCCAGGTAGGCGTCCGCCAAGGCGTAGGCGATGCCGTCGTAGCCGCCGGCGATGGTCTTGTATTCGGTGCCGGCGTTGGAGAAGTCGCCCACCATGTAGGGCAGCGCTTCGGCGGCGTTCCAGTTGATGGTGTTGGAGTAGTAGCCGCCGGCGTCGGCCAGGAAGTTGTAGCCTTCCTGGCCCACGCGGTCCTTCAGCATGTTCCAGAAGCCCAGCTCGTTCACCAGCGCGTCCTGGTAGGGGCCGGCGAAGCAGTAGCGCAGCTGCGGCTTGATGCGGCTCCAGTCCTCGGCGGTCAGCTCGAAGGTGTAGTCGTAGGCGCCGTAGTGCTTCACCTTGTCCGCGTAGCGCGCGTTGAACCACGGGTCGGCGGTCAGCACCTCGTACACCACCTTGTTGAACAGCTGGTCCGCGCTGTAGCCGATGTCCACCTCGTTCAGCATGTAGCGGGTGAGCTGGCGGTCGCCGCGCAACTGGGCGCGTTTCCAGGCGTCGGCGCGCAGGTACTGCTTGCGCAGGAAGGCGAACAGGTGCGCGTTGTCGCCCATGGGGAAGGAGATGCTTTCCAGCGTGTGGCTGAAGACATGCTCGATCAGCGTGGCGACGATGGCTTGCGAGGACATGTAGCGCATGCCGCCCAGCTCGCCTACCACGTCCATGCCCGGCAAGCTGACCGATTCCAGGCGGCCGCCGATGCGGTCGTCCATCTCGAACAGCTGCACCTGCGAGCCGGGCAGGCCGCCGTCGGCAACCAGGCGCCAGGCGCTGTACAATCCGGCTGCCCCGGCGCCGACAATGGCGACCTCGGTGCACAAGCCGTCCTGGTAAGTGCTCTTCATCGGGATATCGGTCAATTCACTGCGTGTCTTCATATTGTTGCTCCTGCAATTCATCGTTACTGAATGTCAATAGCAAACCCCATGCCTGCGCGCAAGAGCGGGCGCCAGCGCGGGAAGCCGGGTCATTTGCATATTGCAACCATTCCGTTTCATTAATTGACATGTCAACCGGCGGGCTTTACATTGTCATTTACACTAGGAGAAGATTTTGGTTGCAGGCTTGAACGATTCCGATTACACGCTGACCTCGCCGCTGCGCGACGCCGAAGTGACCGGCGGCCCGGTGCTGGCGCTGACGGTGCTGTGGCATCCCGATTCCGCGCGGATCGGCGAACAGTACCTGGACGGCAGCGGTGACGGAGTGATCGAGCTGGGCCGCTTCATGCCCATGTTCAGCCGGCCCGGCAAGGACCGGCTGCCGCTCGGCTACGGCGGCATCTCGCGCCAGCCGCTGCGCATCGCCCGCACGCCGGACGGCGGCGTGGAAGTGACGCCGCCGGACAGCCGCATGATCTTCGAGCTGGACGGAGAGGAAGTGCGCAGCGTACAGCACCTCGGCCCCGAGCGCGTGGCCGAAGGCGCCGTGCTGGGCCTGGGCCGCGCCGTGCTGCTGTGCCTGCACTGGGCCACCTCGCTGCCGCGTCACAACCCGGTGGCCGGCCTGCTGGGCGTGGGCAGCGCCGCCATCATGATGCGCGAGCAGATCCGCGCGGCCGCGCAGACCAATATGCCGGTGCTGCTGCTGGGCGAGACCGGCAGCGGCAAGGAAGTGGCGGCGCGCGCCATCCACGCCATGGGCCCGCGCGCCGGCGCGCCGCTGGTGGCGGTGAACATGGCCACCCTGAACGAATCGCTGGCGGCGGTGGAACTGTTCGGCGCCGCCAAGGGCGCCTACACCGGCGCGCAGGGCGTGCGGGTGGGCCTGTTCGGCGAGGCCGACGGCGCCACCCTGTTCCTGGACGAAATCGGCAACACGCCGGCCGTGGTGCAGCCCATGCTGCTGCGCGTGCTGGAAAGCGGCGACTACCGTCCCGTCGGCGCGCAGGGCGACCGGCGCAGCAGCGCGCGCCTGATCGCGGCGACCGACCAGGATTTGTACGGCGGCTCCTTCAACCACGCGCTGCTGCGGCGCCTGGAAAGCTATGTGATCCCGATGACGCCGCTGCGCGAGCGGCGCGAGGATATCGGCGTGCTGATCCAGCATTTCCTGGCCGAGGGCGGGGCGGCGGCGGAGGAATTCCCGTTTGCGCTGGTGAGCGACTGCGCCTGCTACGACTGGCCGGGCAATGTGCGCCAGCTGGCGCAGGTGGTGCGGCGCGCGCTGCTGTCGGTGCGCATGGGCGAAGTACCGCTGCTGAGCGCGCTGACGCGCAGCGTGGCCACGCCGCAGGGCAGTGCCGCCCGCTTGGCATCGTCAGCCGCAGCGCAGAGCGATGACGGGTTTGCAAACGCGGTTGCTCAGGGGGCGGGGCAGGGGGCGGGACAAGCGGCGGGCGGGGCAGGCAATGGCCCATCAGCTCCGGCCGAAGCCAAGCGCGGACGGCGCGCGATGCCGGACCAGGAGGAAGTGCTGGCCGCGATGGATGACAACGGCTGGAGGATTCTGAGCGCCGCGCAAGCACTGGGCATTTCACGGCCGACCATGTACAAGCTGCTGGACGAACATCCGCAGATCCGGCGACCCGAGCGGATCGCCGAAGAAGAACTGCGCACCGCGCTCGCGGCCTGCGACGGAGCCGTAGACCGCTGCGCCGCGCAACTCAGAACACCTGCCGAGGCGCTAAGGCGTTACCTTGGGGCGCTGGGCATTAGCTGATGGCTTAGGTACCGTTACCCACGTCGCACTCAGGGCCACCAGCCACCGCGCGCAATTCGTCTTGGGTCAGTGGACGCATTTCAGCCACCGGCTTCTGCGCTGGCGTTTCGCCAGCAAAAATTTTACGGACGTTGGCGAAAAGTGATTCTTGTCGTGCATGTTGCATATAGTTCCTTGGAATAGTTATCTGGCATTGCTGCACAGCTCAAAAGCATCTTCCAATGCAATGCTGCGCTACTTTAGCGTGCTCGGCACCGATTGATAGATCAAGTGCCGTTGCCTACTTCGACTTCAGGTCCGCCCGCCACAGCGCGTAACTCATCTTCGGTTAGTGGGCGCATCTCAGTCGCAGGTTTCTTCGCCGGCGTTTCGCCTGAAAAGATCTTGCGAACGCTGGAGAAGATGGATTCTTGTTGTACGTGTTGCATATTAAATCCTTGAAACGGTTGTTGTGGTATGAATCATTGGCTGTGCGAGGCGTCGCGTCCCTACACGGTGCGTGGGCATTCGTGGAGGATTAATGACCGTTGCCAACTTCGACTTCGGGGCCGCCGGCTACCGCTCGGAGTTCGTCGTTAGACAGTGGGCGCATTTCAGCTGCAGGCTTCTGCGCTGGTGCCTTGCCAGCAAAAATTTTACGGCTGCTGGAGAAAATTGATTCTTGTTGTGCTTGTTGCATACTGAATCCCCTGGAATAGTTAAAGAGACACTGCGCCGCGCAGCTCAAGACGCCAGCCGCGGCGCTATGTCGCTACTCGCCGCGCGGGCATTAGCTGATGACTTAGCCACCACTGCCTACTTCGCACTCAGGGCCGCCAGCCACCGCGCTCAATTCGTCGTCAGTCAGTGAACGCATTTCAGTTGTGGCTTGTTTTGCCGGCTTTTCGCCTGTAAAGATCTTGCGGACGGTGGAAAAAATGGACTCTTGTTGTGTGTGTAGCATATCATTTCCTAGGTGGCTAATTGGTATGCATCATCGTATAGAATTTTTCATTCGGGAAATGCACACTTTGTAACATGCGCAACTAGCTTTGTCTTTTTTTGCTGAGTTTTCGTAGAATCGCCGCCAGCGGATGGCGCGTACTGAACGTCGTGCTTGCGCCGGGAATTTCGCAGCCGACTATGTACAAAGCTGCTGGATAAGCATTCACAGATCTGGGACGCAGCTTAGAACGCCGGCCGAGGCGTTAAGGCGTTATCTTGGCGCGCTGGTCATTAGTTGATGGCTTGAGGCGTTAGTCCGGGTAAATTCTATGACGTCAGCAATGGCTGCGGCTCGTCGTCCTTCAGCGGCCCATTGCAGCCGCTGGTGTTGTTAGCGGCCACCATTTCCGTCATTTATTTCAACTTCCGGACCACCCGCAACAGCCCGAAGTTCGTCATCAGTCAACGGCCGCATCCCTGCCACAGGTTTTGCAGTAGACGTCTCATTAGGGAAGATAGAGAAGATGTTTCTAATGCAGGCAAAAACAGATTTGTGTTTGGTGTTTGGCATATTGGGTTCAGTTTAAGTGACTGATTGTGTGTGCTATCGCAGGCTTTGGTAGCCAAGAGATGCGCACACTGTCAAATGCGAGGTCAGCTACACTTTCGTCTGTACTACTTCGGTTGGTCGCCGGGAGGGCCGCTCAGAAACGAATGCAGCAGTGCTGCAACGTTATGTGAGCGCGCCCAGTAACGATTGATTGATTAGGTGCCGTTGCCTACTTCGAGCTCAGGGCCGCCAGCAACCGCGCGCAGCTCGTCGTCAGTCAACAGACGCATCTCTGCGACAGCTTTCTTCGCTTGGATTTCGGTAGTAAAGACGTCGCTAATGCGAGAGAAGATAGATTTGCACTGGATATTATTCACTTGAATTCCTTAAAGGCCAGTCATAATTTTAGGATACCGATATTTGAATGCACTGCAAACGAATCAATTGCTCATACCTCGGGCTCTAGCAGTCGCTTGCTCAGGTGCCGCCGCCGACTTCGCACTCGGGATCGAACTCAAATACGCGGCGCTCTACCTTTCCGTTCGAGTAAATGATATTGGTAGTGATAACGAAGGACAGCTCCCAGCGGCCAATGTTGTCGCACTGCAGCGGCATCTTGGAACGCCACGTTCCTTGAGTTAGTTCCGTATTATTTTCGCAAGTGCCGTTGCCAAGGTCGATTACTGCGTACTGATCGCCAAATGGCGATGGATCAGGGAATTCGCCGGCACGTTCAGGGTTTTCACGCTTGGTAAACGCCAGTGGCGTTGTGATGATATGACAGCTATTGATGTCGACTTGCTTTAGAGTCCGGTTTTTGCTGTTCGCAATCACCTGCACACTCAACGTATCGTTCATCTTGAAAGCCAGTAGGCCGGTTTCCACGCCGTCGCCGGAGATCGGTTTGCCGTCTGCCAGGAAAGACCAGCGCAGCAATTGACTGTCTTGATCGATGTCAAAAGTGGCAGTAAGAAGGACTTCTCGCATTATTTAACTCCATTGGTTGGGGGGGGGGGCAAATATCGGGTATCTCGCCGCAGTTCCACTAAGTCGGGCTCTGACTCTATGGCACTGACGGGATAGCCTTGTTGTCTTGCTTGCGCCAGAGCCGTAAGCGCAAGTTCTCTTTTTCCTAGCAATTCGTATGCCAGACCGGAACGAAATAGAACGTCGGGACTGGAGGGTGCCGCTGCGACGGCTTTCTGCAGCAAGTCAATGCTGCGCTCCTTGTCACCTGCGCGTGCTGAGTAGAGTCCCATGCGTGACAGCAGTGTGGCATTTTGCGGCGCCCGCTTCAACTGAGGCTCTAGTAGGGTCAAAGCCTTTTGATATGCTTCGCGTGCCTGCGGCTGGCGGCCTGGGATCCACAGCAAAGTGTCGCCGAGATTGGCCCATCGCAAATAGTTATTCGGGTTACCCGCAGGCGGCGTGACGGCGCGTTCGAACGCGTCCGCTGCGCCCACGTAGTCGCCTCTGGCAAATAATCCGTTGCCGAGGCTGTTATAAAGAGTGCCGCTAGGCCGCACTTGTAATCCTTTTTGCAGTACTTGTAAGCCTTCATCGCCGCGGTTGAGGCGCAGTAGTGCAGCGTTTAGATTGGCATAGGCATACGCGGAGTCTGGTTGCAATTCAATGCTACGCCGGAACGCAGATTCTGCCTCGGCATAACGACCCAGTTGGAATAGCGTATCGCCAAGCAGGTCAGCGAAAAAACGCTCGCTTGGATTGCGTTCTAATGCTAGCTGGTTCCATTGAAGGGCATCATCATAACGACGCATTTCCCGCAGTACTGTCGACTTGCCAACCGAACCAAAGAAGTGGCCAGGCTCCAGTGCCAATGCACGCTCGCACTCGGCCAGCGCTTCTTCGTGTTGTCCTTGCTTGACTAGCACGAACGCTTGGGCCGCGTGGCTAAGCGCAAGTTGGCTGTCCAACTTGAGCGCCTGCTGAGCACTTGCGGCAGCGCGTTTCAGCCAAGTTTCGTCCTGCTGATCGTTGGTGTAACGAAAGCCGTAGACCAACGACATGCCCGCTACAGCTGCTGCGTTGTCTGGATCTGTTTTCAGAATCGCCTCAAAGTCGCGGGCAGCTTCGTCCAACCGCTCGGGGAGTTCGAATTTTTGCAGCGCAGTCAGCGCACGAGAAATCGCTTGTGCTTTGGAGAACGAGGGGGCGACAGACAATTGCAGGAGCCCATTTGAACTAGCTTGCCAAGCTCCTATTCCCAGAACGAATAACGCTGCAAAGCCAAGACATAACCAGCGTCGTGTACGCATGAAGTAGCTGGCTCTGTAGGGCCATCCCTCTCGTGGGAGCCGCCTGCGAGCTGGCAATCCGCCTTCAGCAACAACGGCAGCGTCCTGCGCCAGTTGCTCTGCAATAGCGGCGGCACGTTGGGCGACCAGTTGCATGGAAGTCAGCCGCTGATCTAGGCGGCGAGCGGTCATGGCGCGGATTAGTTGGACCACCTCTTCTGGCAACGTATCGGGGAAAGTCCAGTCATTGGAGCTGGACTGCATCTGCGCCGCAGCCAACGCCAGGCCGCTCATGGTGCCGAAGGGGCGGGCGCCGGTGGCCAGTTCGAACAGGATCACGCCCATGGCGTAGATGTCCGACTGCCGCCCCGGCGCTGCGCCCAGCAGCACTTCCGGGGCCATGTAGGCAATGGTGCCTTGCTGTTCCAGCTGCATCACCGAGGTGGTGGCTTGCGCGTCGTCGTGGAAGGCCAGGCCGAGGTCGAGGATGCGGACTTTGCCGGCCGGGTCCAGCATCAGGTTGGACGGCTTCAGGTCGCCGTGGATCAGCCCGGACTCGTGCGCCGCTTCCATGGCCACGGCCAGTTGCCCCATCCAGCCCAGCAGGGTGGGCAGGTCGACAGGGTTTTCCTTGTCTTGAGCCAGCTGGCGCCAAGTCTGGCCGGCGATCAGCTCCATGACGATGGCCCAGCCTTCGTCGTCCTGTTCAATCGAGTAGATCTGCGCGAACGCCGGGTGGTGCAGCGACGCGGTCATGCGCGCTTCCTTGACCAGGCTGGCGGGGTCGCGCAGCGGGTCGAGGGCGCGGTGGCGCTTGATGGCGACCTTGCGCCGCAGCCGGCTGTCCCAGCCTTCGTACACTTCGCCGTGCCCGCCGGCGCCGAGGCGCGCCAAAATCTGGTAATGCCTGAACTGGGGGATGTCTTGTGGCGGGGTGGTGACTTCGGCGGCTTGGTTTTCCATATCTTTCCGGGGGCGGACCGGCGATAGCGTTGCCGAACCGCCTTTCAATAGCAGATATGGTGAGTCTCGCATAGCGGACGCGCATCCGCCAGCGAAATATTGTGCTTAGGGAATCATTATGTAAGTGACGTGTCAGATTGCCATGTAAAAGCCGCCTTTCGGCGGCTTTTTACACGTCAGTGTTGACAGTCTTGCGCCGGACTGCGATGGCCACGACGATGCTCAGCGCACCCAGCAGCCAGGACGGGCGGTCGTCCTTGTTGGCGCTGGTGGCCGCTGCGTGTGCAGCAGGGGCCAGAGCGAGGATCGATGCGGCCACCAGTGCGGTGGAGACAGTTTTACGTACCATTTCAGTGTTCATTTCCAACCTCGGTTACAGACAAAGGCAACAGCGCCGATAGTGATAGAGCAGGATGCATGCCAGTAAAATCAAAACTTCATTAATGAATAGACTTGAAATGGCTGCGGCCGCCTAAATATGGGGGCTAGATCAACTCCTAAGAAAGTGTGTCCCCATGTCCGATTTGCTGGAAGTCCTGAAATGGCGCTACGCCACCAAGAAGATGGAACCGTCCAAGGCGGTTCCGCAAGGGAAAGTCGACCGCATCCTGGAAGCCGTGCGCCTGACGGCCAGCTCCAGCGGCCTGCAGCCTTATGAAGTGTTTGTGGTGACCAACCCCGAACTGCGCGAGCAGATCAAGCCGCACGCGTGGAACCAGGGCCAGGTGACGGATTGTTCGCACCTGCTGGTGTTTGCCGCCTGGGACAACTACACGGCCGAGCGCATCAACCAGATGTTCGACCTGGTGAACGAAGAACGCGGCATCAGGAACGAAGGCTGGGAAGCCTACCGCCAGCAGCTGCTGAACAGCTACCCGCAGCGCGACGCCGAAACCAACTACCAGCACGCCGCCCGCCAGGCCTACATCGGCGTGGGCACCGCGCTGATCGCGGCGGCGCAGGAGCAGGTTGATTCGGTGCCGATGGAAGGCTTCGACCCGGCCAAGGTGGACGAGATCCTCAAGCTGCGCGAACGCGGCCTGCGTTCCGTCGTGATGCTGCCGCTCGGCTACCGCGCCGACGAAGGCGACTGGCTGGTCAGCCTGAAAAAAGTGCGCCGCCCCCGCGAGCAGTTCATTACCGAGCTGAAATAAAACACACCGGGGTCAGTTCCAAAACACACCGGGGTCAGTTCCACACCGGGGTCAGTTCCGGCATCATGCCATTTTGCACCGGGGTCAGTTCCGGCATCACGCCATTTTGGCGCGATGCCGGAACTGACCCCGTCTTAAGCGTTTATGGGCGCGGCTGGGGCAGGGCGGGCGGGACGATGATGTTGTCGTTCAGGCGCAGGAATTTGAAGCCGGCCAGTTTCTGGCCGTTTTTTCCTTCCGCGGCGTTGCGCGCTTCGCGTTCGGCGGTGCGGGCGAAGAATTGTTCGAAGCTTTCTTCGCGCACTTGCGGTTCGGCGGAGTTCAGGAACATGCGCTTGCCGTCCGGCGCGGTGACGATCAGCCCGACGTGCGAGGCCCAGTAGCCGCCGTCGCGGGTGGAGATGACGTTGACGAAGTCGCCGTCCTGCAGCGTGCCGAGCACTTCGGCGATGCGTTCCTTGGGCACGTAGTATTCGGTGCTGTCCTGCACCGGCATGCTCACTTCCGTGTTGTGGCGCGTTTTCAGGAAGCGCTGGCGGTCCACCCGCAAGGGGTAGGAGGCGGCGAAGCCGCCGGCCAGTTCGCGCGTCACGTCCGTCAGCAGCCAGCCGTTGTTGATGTTCCAGTCCTGTTCCGTGTAGTGGTTGCGCGTGGCCACGCCGATCACGCCGTCCTTGTAGCGTATCCGCTGCAGCATCCAGTAGAACTCTTTCCAGTTGCGCGACAGCGCCATGGCGTAGGTGTGCTCGGCGAACACCACGCAGTCGCTTTGCGTCAGGCTGAAGGTGGGCAGGGTGTCGTGCAGTTCGAACGGGTATTCGCCCAGCAGATTCAGCATGTAGGGCTGGCCGATGTTGCGGCGGCCGATGGCGGCGATGCGCTTGCGCAGGTCCGGCTCGGATTGCTGCATCTGGGCGATATAGCCGTCCGCTTCCTGCGGGCTCATTTGGTACAGCTGCTTGGGCTGGGCGGACGCCGGGGCCGGCACTGCGGCTTGCTGCGGCGGTACGCTGGCGCAGCCTGCGAGCATGGCTGCGATGGCGAGGATGGCGATTCGGGACATTTGGCTTTGCTCGCAAAAAGCACTACGTTATACCGGATCGTGAAATAAAAAAAGCCCCCTGCGCTCCGGGACGGAGGCTGGGGGCTGCGGTGTTGCGGGCTGGCTTAGAACTTGTAGCGCAGGCCTGCCAGGAACTCGCGGCCGGTGACGTTGTTGACCACCACGCTGTTGCGCGCGCGGCTCACGAACTGGTCGTTCGGCTCGTTGGTCAGGTTCACGCCTTCCAGCGTCAGGTCCAGTTTTTCGTTGACCTTGTACGAGAACGAGACGTCGACGTTGGTGGACTTGTTCTTGCCCTCGACGTCGTTGTTGTTCTGGCCGGGCACGCGGGTGACGAAGGAGGCGCGCTGCGAGGCCGACAGGCGGGCGCTGAATTTGCCGTCGTCATAGTACAGCGTGGCATTCCACGAGCGCGGCGACAGGTTCAGCAGGTCGTCGGTGATGGTGGCGTTGCCGGTCGGCGAAACGAGGTACTCGATCTTCGACTTGACGAAGGTGTAGTTCAGCAGGGTGCCGAAGTTGCGGCCCCAGGCCGGCAGGAAGGTGAACGGCTGTTGGTAGTTCAGCTCGAAGCCCTTCAGCTTGCCGCCGTCGGTGTTCACCGGCGCGGTGACCTGGAAGATCTCGTCGCCGTTGAAGTTCGATGGCAGCAGCGACATCGGCAGGCCGGTTTCCTTGAACGGCACGTTGGTGCGCAGGCTCTGGATGTAGGTGCCGATGTTTTTCTGGAACAGGCCCAGGCCGAGGAAGGCGTTCTTGTCGAAGTACCATTCGAAGCTGCTGTCGAAGGTCTTGGCGCGGAACGGTTTCAGCAGCGGGTTGCCACTGGTGATGGACGGCGTGCCGGTGGTGGCCACGGTGCCGCCGGGCGACAGGTTGTTCAGCTGCGGACGGGTCATGACCTTGGCCGCCGCCAGGCGCACGATGAAGTCCTTGGTCAGGCTGGCGGCCACGTTGAAGGACGGCAGCACGTCGGAGTAGTCGTGCTCCACGGTCACTTGCGAACCGCCGCCGGCCGACTGGTAGCCGGTGGTGCTCAGGCCGGTCTTGACGTAGCGCGCGCCGAAGTTGCCGCGCAGCGGGATGCCGGCCAGTTCGTGGTTGAACTCGCCCATCAGGTAGAAGCCCTTGTCCTCTTCGGTGACGGAGCGGTTGTTGCCGCGCGCGTTGCCGTTGGTGATGGAGGACAGCGTGAAGTCGCCGGGACCGCCCGCCGGGCCGCTCTTGATGCAGTTGCAGTAGATGTCGTAGGCCTTGGCGATGGCGTTCAGGTCCGGGATCACCCACGAGGTGGCGGTGCCGGCCGGCAGGTCCTGGCCTTTGCCGAAGCCGGTGACGGTGGTCATCAGGCTGGACATGCTGGTGCCGGCCGGCGGCGCGAAGATGGTGTCGCCCTGGTTCACGCGGCGCGACTCGTAGGAGTCGAAGCTGTACTTCTTGTAGTTGACCCCGCCCTTGAAGCTGAGCTTGTCGCTGGCTTCCCACACCAGGTCCAGCTGGCCCACGTCGTTGGTGTTGGTGGCGCCTTGCGGACGGATGCGGATTTCGCTGGTGGTGGTGTTGGGCACCGAGGCTGGCTGGGTGCCGCTGGCCACCTGCGGCACGCCGACGATGCCCATGGCCGCGCCCGGGTTGGCCGGATCGAACGGGTAGCCGATGGCTGGCATGCGGTCGTTCTGGCGGAAGTCGATGGTGTAGCCGTTGACGTTCAGCGCGTCCAGCGTGGTGGTGGTCTGCACCGGGTTGCGGAACTTGGACTTGGCGCTGCCGACCTTGGCCAGCAGGCGCAGCGAGTCGCCGATGTCCTGCTCCAGCGTCAGGGTGGGCTGGGTGAAGGTGGTGGACAGTTCGTCGAAGCGCGATTCGGCGCGCACGTCCACGCCGTTGAATTTACCGTACAGCAGCGAGCCGTTGGGCGCGAACTGGGCTTCCACCACGCTGGTCTGCGGCTTGCCGCCCTGGGTGGCGGTGCGGCTGAAGGAGATCGCTTCCAGGAAGTCTTCCTGGCGCGTGGCGTCCAGCTTGGAGTACAGCATGTCGAAGGTGACCAGCGAGCCGCGCGCCGGACGCCATTGCACCGACGCGGTCAGGCCCAGGCGGTCCTGGTCGTGGGTCAGGCGGCCGTAGCGGGGCAGGCGCGGCACGAAGTTTTCGGCCTTGCTGGCCTCGGCGTAGGCGGCGCTGGCGGCGGCCGATGCCGGCAGGCGCGGCACGCCTTGCGCGGCCGGGCCGCAGGTGGTGGCGGTGGAGTTGCTCGGGTTGGCAGGGGTGACGCCCATCGGCGCGCACCAGCCGCCGGACGAGGGGCCGTTGTCCCAGCGCACGGTGGAGAAGCCTTCCTCCAGCACCTGGCGCTTGGAGTAGGCGCCCGACACCAGGAAGCCCAGCGTGCGGTCGGCGTTGGTGTTGGAGACCATGAAGCCGACGCGCGGGTCGGTCTTCTTGGCCAGGTCGTTGTACTTGCCCTTGGCCATGACGGTGGCGTTGAAGCCTTTCAGGTCGAATGGACGCATGGTCTGCAGGTCCACCGTGGCGCCCAGCGAGCCTTCGTCGATGTCGGCCGAGGAGCTCTTGCGCACAGTGAGGGAGTTGAACAGCTCGGACGGGAAGACGTTGAAGTCGAAGCCGCGCGAGCGGTTGGCGCCGCCGGAGCTGTCGGTGCCGCCGGTGGTGGCCAGGCCCTCGATGCCGTTGATGCGCACGCGGGTGAAATCCTGGCCCAGGCCGCGCACCGTGATGCTACGGCCTTCGCCGGCGTCGCGGTCGATCACCACGCCGGGCACGCGCTGCAGCGACTCGGCCAGGTTGGTGTCGGGGAATTTGCCCATGTCCTCGGCTTTGATGACGTCGACGATGCCGTTGTCTTCACGCTTCTTGTTCAAGGCGCTTTCCAGCGCCGCGCGCATGCCGGTCACCACCACGGTGGCGGTTTCCTGCGCCGCCGGGACGGGCGGCGTGCTTTGCGCGTACGCCGGGGCGTAGGCTGCGCTGACGGCCAGGGCCATCGCGCTGATCGATGTGGAACCTGCCAGGCGCACGTTGAAGCGGCCCGGCCGGCGTTGTTGTTCGCTGTTGTCCATACTTGTCCCTGTTAATTTTTTGTATTGAGTACGACTGCTGCGGTGCTGCGGTATTGCTTTGCTTCTTTACCTCTTTACTGTTTCCAGGTGACCCGCACCGGGTTGCGCGCGCGCGCCGCGGTGGCGCGCACATAGGCTTCCCACTGCGCCTGCGAGGTGATGTCGCCGGAGCGCTCCCAGGCGCCGCCCGCGTAGTACGTCAGCGGCTGGCCCGAGGTGGCGTTGGCCACGATCAGTTCATTCAGCTTGTCCTCGGTGTACTCGGTGGCGCCCGGCAGCACCACGGCCACGCCGAAGGCGCCCTTGGTGGCTTGCTGGATCCACTGCAGCAGGGCCGACGAGTCCTTGTCCTTGGCCACGGCGATCTTGGGCGCTTCGCCCTTGTCGGTGGGCGTCTTGTTCAGGCCGATGGCGATGGGCAGCGTCTTCGGGCCGGCGAAGGTGAAGGTGCTGTCGATGCGGTCCATGTAGTGGCCGGCGTCCACCGTGAAGCGCTTGACCTCGGTGACCGGGGTGCCGGCCGCGTTCCAGGCCGCGTAGTGCAGCTCGAAGATGGCGCGCACCGGGCCGTTGGCCAGCACTTTCCAGGTCGAGTAATTGCTGCTGGTGTACAGGGTGCCGCCCAGCCACACGCCGGCGCCACCCGCGCCGCGCGACTTGCCGACGTTGTACATGTCCATGCCCTCACCCTGGTCGTAGTGGTAATGGTCATGGCCCTTGTTGTACCAGCGGTCGATCACCGGGTAGTTCACGCGCTTGAACCACAGGTCCAGGCCGCTCGTCTCCAGCACTTCCTTGCCGCTGCCCGGTTCGGCGGGCGCGGCCAGCGCCGGGCCGTAGGTGCGGTGCGCCAGCTTGTCGTTTTCCCAGGCGAAGTCGTCCAGGCGTTCCTGCACGTAGCGGGCCGACGCCTTGCTGGGGAAGGGCGGCGCCACGCCGTCGGTGGTTTCGATGGTGTAGGTGGCGGACTTCTCGCCGGCCGCGAAGCTGTGCTGGAAGATCAGCTCGCCGTACGCCAGGCCTTCATTCTTCGGGTCCTTGGCCAGCGGCTTCAGGTTGGTCACCTGGTGCGGCACCACGCGGCCGGAGGCGTCCTTGACGGCCAGGCGCTGGATCAGCGCGCCGGGCAGCTGGCGGTTGACCTCGGTCCACGGGATGGTCACGGTTTCCGACGGGCGGGCGATGTCCAGGTCGTGGCTGAGCTTGACGGTGAAGCCGGCGCCGTGGGCCAGCGAGGAGGCCAGCAGTCCGGCCAGCAGGGGCGTGATGGTGGGTTTCATGGGGTCTCCTTAGTGGTGTTCGCGGTAGTCGGTCTGGCCGGCGGTCTTCGGCATGTAGTGGTAGGTGCGCACGCGGTGCTCGACGGCGATGTTCGGGTTCTTGAGTAGCTTGATCATCTCCGCGCCGGCCAGCAGGGTCGGGCCGTAGCCGTGCAGCGCGTTCACGCTGGTGGGACGGTGATAGTAGTAGGTCTGGTCGCCGGCCAGCGTGGTGCCCACGCAAATGCCTTCGATTTCACCCTTGGCCGTCACCTTCGACACCAGCCCGGTCCAGCCGGCCTGCGCCACGGAACCGTAGGTGGTGGGGCTGATCCAGCCCTGGTTGATGGCGTGCGCGATAACGTAGACGAACATGGCGCTGGCCGAGGTTTCCAGGTAGGAGTCGTTGCGGTCTATCATCTGGTGCCACAGGCCGTTGCCCGATTGCAGCTCGGCGATGCCTTTCAGGCTCGCGCGCAGCTGGGCCAGCACTTTCGGGTAGCCGGGGTGGTCTTTCGGCAGCACGTCCAGCAGGTCGGACATGGCCAGCACCGCCCAGCCGTTGGCGCGCGCCCAGTAGAAGCGCGGCGCGTCCGGGATGTTGGCGTGCCAGCCGTGGGTGTACAGGCCGAGCTGCGGGTTGAACAGGTAGTTCGACATTTGCAGCGTGTTTTTCACGGCGTCGTCGAAGTGCTCGCGCTTGCCGGTCATGCGGCCCATTTCGGCCAGCGCCGGGATGCTCATATACATGTCGTCGCCCCACAGCGACACCGCTTGCGGGCGTTTGCGCGCCATGGTGCCGTCCGGCAGGCGGAACTGCTTGTTGGCCACCCAGTCGCTGCAGGTGGCGATCATGGTGCTCAGGTCCGGGCCGATCTTCAGCGCGCGGGCGCGCATCAGCGCGGCGCACATGGAGCCGGAATCGTCCAGCGCGCGCGGGTCGAGGAAGCGCGAGAAACTGTTGGCGCGTTCCAGCTTGAACTGCTGTTCCTGGGCGCGGAAGTAGGGCAGGGTGTCGGCGAAGAACTGGAAGTGGCGCCTGGTCATGTCGGTGAAGCGCTGGTCGCCGGTGGCTTCGGCGGCCTTGAACAGGCCGGCGTGCACCACGCCCATCTCGTACACCATGATGCCGTAGTCGCCGCTGCTGGGGGCGAAGATGGCGTCCTTGCTGGGCTTGCTGAAGTCGGTGATCTGGTTGCCGGTTTTCTTGTCGATCACGCGGGTGGGGGTGGACACGTCCATGTAGCCGCGGATGCGGTTCAGCACTTCGGTGATTTCGGATACCACCGGCATCTTGTACGGCACCGGGTAGGTGCCCTCGCCGGGATCGGTCAGGTTCTTGTTGTCCGGGTTGCGGTAAGGGCCTTCCGCCTGGGCGGAACCCAGCAGCAAGGCGAGGGCGGCCACACTGGCCAGCAGTTTCTTGGTGGTATTCATTTGTCTCCGTTGGCGCTGCTTTAATGATGGGTGCGTCATTTGGTCAGGCCATTCTAGTTTGGTCTGACCAAATGTGCAAGGCGGACTAGCCGCTTTGTGTGTAACAGTGGAAACGGAAGGGGGAAGCGGAGGGGGATTGCGGTACGGCGGTGCTGCGGACGCCGGCGCCGTAGCGGCGCCGGCGGAAAAACTGGTCCGCGCTTAGCCGCGCGAGAAGGTGCGGGTGACGCGCTCGAGGTGGGCGCGCATGGCCTGGCGGGCGCCGGCCACGTCGTGCGAGGCGATCGCCTCCAGCACCCGGCGGTGATCCTGCAGGGTTTGCTTGCGCAAGTCTTCGGTCTGGAAGTGCTCCTTCAGCTTGTGCCACAGCGTGCCGCGCTGGTTCCACAGGTATTCGATCACGCCCACCAGCGCCGTGTTGCCGGTGGCGCGCGCGATGGCCAGGTGGAAGTTGCGGTCGGCCAGCTCGTTGCTGGTACGGTCCTCGTGGTGCTGTTCCATCTCCATCACGGCCTTCAGGATGGCGTCCACGGCAGAATCGGTGGCCACCTTGGCCGCGATGGCGGCCACTTCGGATTCGATCAGGCGGCGCGCGGCCAGCACTTCGAATGGGCCGGGGCCCACTTCCGGCATCTCGGCCGGGGTTTCCACCAGTTCGGACACGTACACGCCCGAGCCGCCGCGCACTTCCACCACGCCGCCCAGCTCCAGCGCGATCAGCGCTTCGCGCAGCGAGGCGCGGCTCACGGTCAGCTTGGCGGCCAGTTCGCGTTCGGCCGGCAGGCGGGAACCCGGCTGGATGTCTTCATCCTTGATCAGTTGCTGGAT
Source organism: Massilia sp. BGA-UO-ETr-WB1 (assembly GCF_059567845.1). Classification (NCBI taxonomy): domain Bacteria; kingdom Pseudomonadati; phylum Pseudomonadota; class Betaproteobacteria; order Burkholderiales; family Oxalobacteraceae; genus Massilia; species Massilia sp. BGA-UO-ETr-WB1. The sequence continues at coordinate 47,251 of NZ_JCAQOT010000004.1, forward strand.
ACGAGAGGCTACGACCCGGTACAGGCGCGGCTCGGCGACAGGGGCTTCGCGCGGCGCAGGAGTTTTCTTCATTGAGTGGGCGTGTCCGAGAGAATGTGTTAAATGATGCAACGTGGGCAGATTTTAGTTTGGACAGGCCAATCTTGCAAGGCGGACAAACCAATCTGGCCGCGCCTGCGCTACACTGGCGGGCATGATCGGCATTGAAACAACGCTGGAGGTCGGATGAAACAGGTATTGATCGTGACCGGGGCCGGGCGGGGCATCGGCGCCAGCATCGCATTGCGCGCGGCGCAGGACGGCTACGCGGTGGGCGTGAACTACCACAGCGACGCGGCCTCCGCCGCCAAGGTGGTGGAGCAGATCGACGCCATGGGCGGCTGCGCCGTGGCGGTGCAGGGCGACGTGGGCAAGCCGGAGGACGTGGCGCGCCTGTTCGCCACCGTGGAGGCGCAACTGGGGCCGGTGACGGCGCTGGTGAACAACGCCGGCATCACCGGCGGGCTGGGACGCTTCATGGACGCCGACCCGGACGGCATCGCCCACGTGTTCCAGGTCAACGTGCTGGGGCTGATGGACTGCTGCCGCGCGGCCATCGCTTCCTTCCACCGCAGCGGCGTGAAAGGCGTGATCGTCAATATCTCGTCCACGGCGGCCAGCAGCGGCAGCGCGGGCGACTATGTGCATTACGCGGCCAGCAAGGCGGCGGTGGAGGCGTTCACGATGGGGCTGGGAAGGGAACTGGCGCCGGAAGGCATCCGCGTGTGCGGCGTGGCGCCGGGCATGACGCTGACCGAGATCCACGCGCGCGGCGGCGACGCCTACCGCCTGGAGCGCGCCGCGCCGGGCATCCCGATGCGGCGCCCGGCCAACCCGGAGGAGATCGCGGAGCCGGCGGTGTGGCTGCTGTCGCCGGCCGCTTCCTATATTACCGCCACCACCCTGACGGTCGGCGGCGGCAAATAGGGCGCCGGCAGGGCCGGCAAGGCTGGCTCAGGCCTTGGCGAAGGCCAGCAGGTCGGCGTTGACCTTGTCCTTGTGGGTGTCGGTCAGGCCGTGCGGGGCGCCGGGGTAGACGATCAGCTTGGCGCCCTTGACCAGCGCCGCCGAGGCGCGGCCGGCCGCGTCGATCGGCACGATCTGGTCGTCGTCGCCGTGGATCACCAGGGTCGGCTTGTCGAACTTTTTCAGGTCGGCGCGGAAGTCGGTTTCCGAGAAGGCCTTGATCGAGTCGTAGGTGTTCTTGTGGCCGCCCATCATGCCCTGCATCCACCAGGCGTTGATGATGCCTTGCGAAGGCTTGGCGCCCGGACGGTTGTAGCCGTAGAACGGGCCGCCGGCGATGTCCAGGTACAGCTGCGAACGGTCCTTCACCGAGCCGGCGCGGATGCCGTCGAACACTTCGATCGGCAGGCCGCCCGGATTGTCGGCCGTTTTCAGCATCAGCGGCGGCACCGCCGACACCAGCACCAGCTTGGCCACGCGCTTGGTGCCGTGGCGGCCCACGTAGCGCGCCACTTCGCCGCCGCCGGTGGAGAAGCCCACCAGGATGGCGTTTTTCAGGTCCAGCGCCTCGATCACGGCCGCCAGGTCGTCTGCGTAGTGGTCCATGTCGTTGCCGTCCCAAGGCTGGCTGGAGCGGCCGTGGCCGCGGCGGTCATGCGCGATGACGCGGAAGCCGTTGTTCGCCAGGTGGAACATCTGCGATTCCCAGCTGTCCGAATTGAGCGGCCAGCCGTGGCTGAACACGATGGGCTGGCCCGAACCCCAATCCTTGTAGTAGATGTCCACGCCGTCCTTGGTGGTGATGGTACTGGCGGTTTTGCGCATCGGCTTGGCGGCCGGGGCGGCTTGCGCTTCGCCGGTGGCTGCCAGCGGCAGCATGGCGGCTGCGGCGATCGCGGCCAGGCCGGCGCCGCCGGTCAGCGCGCCGCGGCGCGAGGTGTTCACTTCGTTTTCGGCCTGCTCTTGGGTCTTGGTGGACATGATGGATTCTTCCTTTTAGTGAATAGAGAGTTAAAAATCGCTGTGCTACATTAGGCAAGGTGCTGCTTGAAGAAGGCTGCGGTGCGGCCGTTGGCCAGATCGGCTGCGGCTGCGTCGTAATGGTTGCCGCCCGGGCGCGCGAAAGCGTGGTTGCAGCCGGGGTAGGTGTGCAGTTCGATGTTCGGGTTGGCGCCCAGCGCCGCGTTGATGGCGGCCTGCGCTTCCTTGCCGATGTATTCGTCCTCACCGGCCAGGTGGTACAGCAGCGGGTCCTGCACCTTGCCGGCTTCGGCCACGAACTTCTCGGTGCCGCCGCCGTAGTAGGCCACGAAGGCGTCGGCGCGGCTGCGGGCGGCGCTCAGGTAGGTGAGCAGGCCGCCCAGGCAGTAGCCGGTGACGGCGACCTTGCCGCTGGCGCCTGGCAGGGTGCGGGCGGCAGCCACGGTGGCGGCGATGTCGCGCACGCCCTTGTCGAAGTCGTAGGCGCTGTACAGGGCGAAGCCCTTGGCCCAGTCGCCTTCGCTCGCCTCGGACATGTCCAGCCCCGCTTCGGCGCGCCAGAACAGGTCCGGGGCCACGGCGATGTAGCCTTGCGCGGCGTAGTGGTCGGCGATGCTGCGGATGCCGGCGTTGACGCCGAAGATCTCCTGCAGCACGACGACCACGGGGGCCGGGGCGGAACCGGCCGGACGGGCCACGTAGCAGTTGAAGCTGCCGTCTTCTGCCTGGATGGTGATGCCTGGTTTCATCTGCGACTCCTTGGTTTTGTCGGTTGCGATGGATGCATCTTAGGGCTGAAAACGCCGCAAGGGAACGGACAAACCTGCAATGCCGCTTTGTAAAAATGCGGATCTTTCGATAGGGATAGGAAAACAAAAGACGAATGGCTAATGATTTCGACTGGAACGACATACCGCTGATTCTGTCGCTGGCGCGCACCGGCAGCATGAGTGCCAGCGGCCGCGCGCTGGGCGTGGACGCGTCCACCATCAGCCGCCGCATCGCCGCCGCCGAGAAGTCGCTGCAGCTGCGGCTGTTCATCCGCGACAATACGCGCTACCAGCTCACCGAAGCGGGCCGGGTGTTCGTGGAGTACGGCGAGGCGGTGTACGGCAATGTGCAAAGCATGCTGCTGGCGTCCTCGCGCGAGGCCGAGGCCGTTACCGGCGCGGTGCGCATCACGGCGATCGACTTCCTGTTCGACCATTGGCTGCTGCCGCAGCTGCCTTCGTTGAACGCGCAGTACCCGCAGCTGGAGCTGCACCTGCTGGCGGACAACGACAACCTGTCCTTCACGCGCCGCGAAGCGGACTTCGCGCTGCGCCTGGCGCAGCCGGGCGAGGACGCCGCGCTGGTGATGCGCAAGCTGGGCGACATCGGCTGGACGGTCTACGGCAGCGCCAAAGCCGAGCCGGTGCCGCGCGGGCAATGGGGGCAGCAGCCATGGATTATGTATGGGGACCAGCTCTCCCATTTGCCCGAGATGAATTGGATACGCAACCTCGGCCCGTGCGTGCGCGGCCCGGTGCGCGTGAACAGCCTGACCACCATGCTGCGCGCCTGCGAGGAAGGACTGGGGCTGGCGCTGCTGCCCTGCCTGATCGGCCATCCGCCGGGCCTGCGCCGGCTGGGCGAGCAGCCGGAGGTGCAGCGCGAGCTGTGGCTGCTGAGCCACCGCGACGCCGGCTCCATCGCGCGCTTCAAGGTGGTGTCGGCGTGGCTGGCCAAGCTGTATGCGGACAGCAGGGACATGATGTGCGGGTAGCCAGTTTTCCGCCTAAGCTTCCGCATACGCCTGTTCATAGGCTAGCCCAGCGGCCAGCCCCAGCGTGACCTCCACGCCGCCGCCCTGGCGGCTGGCGATGTCCAGCCGGGCGCTGATCTGCTCCGCGCGCTCGCGCATGCCCGTCAATCCCCAGTGCCCCGGACGGCCGTGCTGCCTGGTGTCGGCGCTCATGCCCTTGCCATTGTCGCGCACGGACAGCCTGAATTCGCGCTCCCCGTAGTCCAGCTCCACTTCCAGCGTGCTCGCCCCCGCGTGGCGGCACGCATTGGCCATGGCCTCGCGCGCAATGGCGTACACCTCGTCGTGCACGGCGGGCGTCAGCTGGCGCTCCTTGCCCTGCACCTGCACCGACAGCGCGAACACGCCGTCGCCGCCGTCCAGGCAGCCGCCGCTGGCGGCCATCACCGCGCCGGCGTCCTTCAATGCCTGGGCCAGGCTGCCGCCCGGCGACACGCGCAAGCCCATTACCTGGTCGCGGCCCTCCACCAGCACCTTGTCGGCCTGGGTCAGCGTCTTGTCCATCAGCTGCCGCGTGTCGCTGTCCGGCGGCAGGCGGTTGGCCACCGCCTGGAAGTGCAGGATCAAGCCGTGCAGGCTTTGCAGGAAGGTGTCGTGCAGGGCGCGCGCAATGCGCTCGCGCTCGACCAGCCTTTCATGCAGCCGCTGGCGGAACTGGCGCGTGAGCTGGCGCAGGCGCAGCTGGTGCATGCCATACGCCAGCGCCGCTGCCAGCAGCGCGCACAGGGCCGCGAACCACACGGTTTGCGTGAAGCGCGGCGCGATCTCGAACGGCTGCGCGCTGTGCACGCCGCTGGACACGCCGTCCTCGTTCACCGCCTCCACGTTGAAGCGGTAGGCGCCCGGCGCGAGATTGGTGTAGTAGGCCGTGCGGCGCGTGCCTGCATCCTGCCAGGCCTTGTCCACGCCGTCCAGCCGGTAGCGAAAGCGTACCCGCTCCGGCATGGTGTAGGTGAGGGCGGTGTAGTCGATTTGCAGCTTGTCCGTGCCGGGCGCCAGCCGCGTGCCCGCCTGCAGCGCGTGGCGCACGCCATCGCTGTGCATGCCCGTCACGTGCACGGCGGGGGCGCTGGTGTTGCGGTGCGCGCGCGCCGGCTCGAACCAGGCGATGCCTCCGGTACCGACGAACCACAGCCTGCCGCCGGCACCCGCCAGTGCGGATGGCACGCGCACGATGATGTCCGCCGCGCCGGGATAGCCGTCCGAGCTGTCCCACAGCTCGTAGCGCAGCGGCGCGGCCGGTTCCGCCATGCTGCGCTGCCAGTCGGCTGCGGTGACGTGCACCAGGCCCTTGCTGCTGTTGATCCAGCGGTCGCCGTCCGGCGTGATGGCGATGCCGGACACGTTGGACAGCAATTCCGGGTCTGCCGTCGACAGGCGTTCAAACCTGTCGTTGCGCAGCACCGCCATGCCGTTGTCGCCCGCAATCAGCGTTTCGCGCTGGACGTCGACGAAACTGACCGTGCCCAGGTCGATGCCCTGCGCCGCACCGTATTCGGTGGTCTTGCCGGGCGCTATCTGCAGCAGCTTGTTGTTTCGGTAGCCGAACCAGCTGGCGCCGCTGGCGTCGACCGCGATGAACAGCGGGGCGCGCAGGCTTTTCTGATCATTCGGCGTTATCCATATGCCGTCCTGGCGGCGGTACAGGCCGCGCCCGCCGATGCCGACCCATGTGCCATTGCGGTCGTCCGCCAGCAGCAGCACGAAATTCCTCGGGTTGTCGCCCTCGCGTAGCGGGGGCAGAGGCCATGATTCGACCACGCCGCCCTTGCGCCGCTCGATGCGTTGGTCGCCGCCGATCAGCACCGAGCCGTCGCGGCCATTGGCCACCACGTAGACGGTCTGGCCTGGGTCCTGCTTGATGGCCTGGCCTGTTTCCTCAACCTTCCATAGCGTACCCGATTCCGCGGAGACGGCCCACGTGGTGCCGTCCGCTTCCTGCGCGATCGCCAGGCGGCCCGACTCGGGCGGAAAATGGGTGGTCCGCAGCTTGTTGTGGCGCAGGCGCTCCAGACCCGCCGGGGTGCCGACCCAGATATTGCCCTCGCGGTCTTCCAGCAGGGAGTGCACGTTCAGGCTGCCCATCTGCCAGGGCTGGTCCAGCTTGTCGTCCACGCTGTTGCGCGGGAAAGCACCGCGCTGCTTCTGCCAGGTGGCTGGCAGTGTGCGGCACAGGCCGGCAGGGCAATTGCCGGTCCAGAGATTGCCGTGGCTGTCGAACAAGCTGGTATGTGCGGCGGCGCGGTTGGCCCATGGCGCGCGCGGGATGGACTGGCCGGGCGGCGCCGGCAGCGGCGTGATGCTGTCCTTGCCGATCAGCCACAGGCTGCCGTCGGGCGCATCCCGCAGCAGGGGCTCGCTGGTGGCGTGGCCGGTGGTGCGGAACTTGCGGGCGGCCCGGTCCAACAGGTAGAGGACCTTGCCATCCGCCACCCACAGCCGGCCGTACTGGTCCAGGTGGACGTACTCCGCGCGCGGGGCCGGATAGTCCCATTCCGCGCCGATCTTCTCCCATTTGCCGCCGCTGTAGTGCATCAGGCCGGAAGTGGAGGCGACCCAGATGCTGTCGTCGGACTCCACCGCCAGGTTGTACGTGGCGCCGATGGGATTGCCCGGGCCCGAGGCGAAGTGCTGCAGGCGGCCGTTGCGCAGGCGGCTCAGGCCGCCGAAGGTATAGCCGATCCACAAGTCGCCGTTGGGCAGGGCGGTGAGCGAGGTGATGCGCTTGCCCAGCAGGTTTTCGCCGGGTGCGGGCTGGAAGGGTTCGAAGTGCACGCCGTCGAAGCGGTGCAGGCCGGTGACCGTGCCCAGCCACAGCCAGCCGTCGGCGGTCTGCGCCATGGTGTCCACCTCGCGCGGCGCGCCTTCGCGGCTGGTCCAGATGTCGTGGTGGTAGCCGGTGATGGGCACGGCGGGGTCGAGCGCCCGTGCGGGCACGCCGGCCAGCAGCGTGATTGCCAACGCCAAGGCGGCGCGCAGGAAAAGTCGAGTAGAAAATATTGCCATGGACTCAATTTAGCCAGCCCCGCGCCGTCGGCGCAAGGGGAAATGCTGGGCTATGGCTTTTGGAAGAGGTTAGGGCGAGCTTCGTGCTGGCTTGGTCAGAGCACGCTTGGACGGTTCAGGTCATAGATGTCGATGTGCTCGCGCTCGAAAAGGGCTTCCATTGTTTGCGGTCCTTCACGCTCTGCGAAGTCCACATCTGCACGCCTGATATCGCATCGGGCAGCTATTCCGGTTCTGTCATGAACCGCCTTTCGCGGCGAATGACTCCAACACTTCGCGGCTGTCCTCATTGTTCTGGATACGTTTAAATAAAATGTCGGCCCATTCCGGCGCGTTGACTGATAGCCCGCGCCGCGCCGCCAGGTAGGCTTGTACGTACGGCTCGTCCGCGAACGATTAGGCTGCATGGATGATGGAGAACATCGCCTCGTGCGCTTCGAAGCGGTCGTCCAGGCAGAGTAGCAGGGGAGCGATGCATGTGGCGTCGCGGAACGAGAGCACATCCGCCACTAGCCGGTCTATCTCGTGTACCGATGCGGTCTCGTTGCGAGCCACTTCCGCCAGGATCTGCGCTATTGCGGTTTGATAAGTTTGCATTACTCAATCCCTGTGGGGACGCCGGTTCCGCCGTCCATTTTGCTGATTGCCCATTTGTCGAGGTTGCTGTACTCGCACTTCAGTTCGTAGTCGTAGTTGTTGTCGACGACGAGAAGAAGCAGCACAGGTACCGTTTCTATCTCGCCGTCCACGGCGACCAAGGATCCCGTCGGGCTAAAATCATACTGTAAAGGGGGAATTGCCATAGCCGGCATTTCAGCTAGAAACATAGACCTGTGCGGAACCGTAACGATTTTATAGGAAATCGTTTTGCTGCGGATCGTAAACTATGACGCCGTCTATCTCGCCAAGGAAATCCATCAAATAGATGATTTCGTTGGTGTATTTTTTTTCGTTATCATCTCCGACCAGAACTCTGATGCGACGAGTAACGTTTGATACATCGTGAACCTTCAAGGCGGCCGTTCGTTTCTGAATCTCTATAGAATCCTCTTTGACAACTTCGTCATCCTCATAGCTAACATTGGCATGCCATTCGCCAAAGCGCAAGTCCAATACCGTGTCGCCAGTGAATGGTACTTCCTCAAGTTCCAAAGAAAAATCTTTTTCTTTTCGGAAGTATTCATTAAGTTTGTCAGCCAATAAATCAACCGAGAGTTGCGGCGATTCTTTGCTCAAGAGTCCAAATAAAGTAAAGGCCATAATTATTTCTTCCAAGGGCCAGATGACCCGATGTCAATTTTAGTCAGTTTGTGAGTGACGGAGTCGTATCGCATTACGCTGCCGCCTGTTTGTCGGATGCTATCCAACAGCGGTGCACTAATTGACTCTGTGCGCGTCTGTAGTGACCCAGCAGAATCTGCTCAGGTTACGCGGCTAATGCAAAAGCAGCCGCTGGGGGGGCATCCGAAGCGCCTGGTGTGGGCGTTTGTGGTTGTAAATGACGTGAGCAGGAATTCAGTGGGTCGTTACATGAGACGCCATCGGCGCCGCAATCGCAACCGAGAACCAGCAGAACACTATCGGATGCATAGCTATACAGCGTCGAAACAGGCCGTTGAAACGGTCCGGTGAATCACATCAGCAACTCTGCGCCCGCCGTTTCCTTCATGTTCGTGGCTGATTTTCCTGTAACTCAAGGTCCCCACAATATGTGCTGTGACGAAAACTACACGTGCCTGCTGACATCAATGTGAAGTATTACAGGCTCGGTAATTTGCGCTAACAGTACAAGTTGTTCTTCCATCTTTACTTTAACCATACTCTCAATTCTCGGCATGCCACCCATCGCAAGAGCGGGCTCAAATGCGTACATTTCATCATTTTTCAGCCTTCCCAATTTTTTGAGGGCTCGCTTAAATAGGCCTTTCTCTTCGGTATCCTCAAAGTCTAGCGAATCCAACTTTAATGAATGAAAAAACTTTCTATGACTAGATCAGATTTTCCTTGTGGAATTCTAGCATTTGGTGGGGAAGTTGTGATGAGCGAAGAAAGTGGATCTATACGTATGTTGACGCCGCTATGTTTGCCCCATAAAAATAGTTTGCCAAACGCGCTTCGTGCCACAACTACATATTGGTCTTTCTCGAGAAGTCCGGTTCCGTCCAGCCAAGACGAAACTGCGGAGCTAAGATCTCCTGGATCTGTGCTCCAGACAAGCCCCTCGGAATATCCTCCCCAGCCGCACTGTGACCAGAATTCGACGAGGCTCGGCGGAACCGCTTCGGCGTAGCTGGTGAGTTGCAGAGGTGTTGGGTATGTTGGGTCAATTGCAGGCCCAGATTTTTCTACAAAATAGCTGAAATATTCATTCATAATTAACCTTCTAAGCGCATTTAGGAAGTTCGACATTCATCATTGTCGATCCTCTATACCTTTCGATACTTTTTGTGCTGCTTTATTCAGAGTTTTAACCCGGCTCTCTCATTGGTTTTGCCAATAGTTCAGGTGTTTTAGATAAAATCAAATCAGAATGGGCCACTAACTCAAGATGATAAAAAATCGTTTTGCTGTGGATCGTAAATGACGATTCCTTCTATTTTCCCAAGAAACTGCATCATATAAATTATTTCACTTGTATGTTCTTTATCATCGTCACTGCCGAAAACCATTCGAATGCGTCGGTCGATGCTTGACACGTCAATCGTCGAAAATTCGCTTGTCCTCTTCTGGATCTCGACTGAGTCTTCCTTGACAGTGCCGCCTTCTTCATAGCTGGCTCGTACCAGCCAATTGTCCCAGCGGACTGCCAAACTCTTAGTCTTTTTGAACGGTAGCTGCTCAAAGGCCAATGTAAATTTTCCGTCCTCCCGGAAATAGTTTTTGAGCTTAGAGGCAAGCAATTCGTTAGAGAAAGGAGGGGAGTTTTCGGTCAATAAAGCATAAAGTGAGAAGATCATATTATTCTATCTATGAACTAAATGGTCTGGTAGTCTTTCTGCTTTGCAGTCACCTCAAGGAGAGCGGGCAGGACCTTTGAGTCTATTTTTGCGAATCGGGTTTTTGTTTGCTAAATAGTCCTAATTTCAGCGTTCACTCCGCTTTTACGTAATAACGCAAGGGCACGGTCAGAAACCACGAGTTCCAGTTTTCGGATAGTGCGAAATCGTCGGCTTTAACGGTGCCATTGATTTTTAGCCATAATAACTTCGGCAACACTGCATCTGGATGGGGGTGGTGAAAGTCATCCGATGTAGATACCTGAACGTCGTCCAAAGTATATCCAGTTAATTCTGCTTCAACCATGTCTTTCGCTAACTGGGTGGTTATGATGTAACACTGAACGCTTTCGAGAATATGGTCGCCAAGCCAACCTTGACACTCGTAGTGAAGGCGTTCTACGCATCTTCCCACCCCGACTAGTTATAACGGTTCTATCGCCGAGAACGCCCGCAACTTCTGGCTCAATTGAATGCATGACGATTAGTCCACAATTTTTAGGTCGCATGCAAGGAGCGCGCGATGGGAGCGGTCCTGCACGTCGTCGCGTTTGAGGCATTTGGCGGCCGTGGCGCGGATGATGAAGACCTTCGCCGCCCTCGGTCGGACAGCCTCGAGTCCTTGATCTCCTGGCGGAGTTTCGGGGTGCTTCGGGCTTGCGGATGAATGCGCGTGCTAAGGAGGTGCTGATTTATTAGTCATCGTCGTCGCCGACCTCGATCCGAACCTGAGACAATACTGTACCGATCACTACTGCACAGCCGACCATGCAACGAAGCTTTTCTGACCTTGAGTACGCC
>NZ_JCAQOT010000005.1:0-4096 GCF_059567845.1 Massilia sp. BGA-UO-ETr-WB1
TGAGCTAAGAGGCTTGCGCCTCCGGCATCATCATCAAACGCCCACACTTATCGACTGTTAATTTTTAAAGATCTGCTGCGTTTGACAAAGCGTTTTGTTTGTCAGCAGCGAAGAAGGAAGATTATGAGGCTTGTCGTTACATCCGTCAACCCCCTGCTTCTCCCTTCTATCCTGCGCTGCGTATGTTCAGCAGCGCGGGGACAGAACTATAGCAAGCCGCTGCGCGGCTTGCAAGGATTTATTCAGGCTGTCCCTTATCGCGCATCAAATCGGCCAGGCTGCGCGGCGCCGGCTTCAATGGCGCGCGGTGCTGCGTCCAGCCCAGCTGCTCGGATGGCGTCAGCACGCGGAAGCGGGTCGCGGCCCAGCGGAACAGCTTATATACCGAGGGATGGGAAAACGCCCCGCTCCAGAAGCGCCATACCAGGCGGTCGCCACGGCTGAACTTCGCGCCCTGTCCTTTCAAGGGATGGGCCACCTGTTCCTGCGGATTGCGGTTCGCTTCCGTGCGCAGCCGCACCAGCAGCGACGGGATCGGAATCCGCACAGGGCACACTTCGCCGCAGGCGCCGCACAGGCTTGACGCGGTGGCCAGGTCTGCGGTCGCTTCCAGCCCGAGTAAATGCGGAGAGATGATCTTGCCGATCGGCCCCGGATAGGTGGTGCCGTAGGCGTGGCCCCCGATGCGTCCGTACACCGGACAGTGGTTCATGCACGCGCCGCAGCGGATGCACTGCAAGGTGGAGCGCAACTGCTCGTCCGCGTATGCCTGCGTGCGGCCGTTATCGAGCAGCACCAGGTGCATCTCGCGCGGACCATCCAGCTCCCCCTCGCGGCGCGGCCCGGAAATCAGGTTGAAGTAAGTGGTGATCGGCTGCCCGGTCGCGGAGCGCGTCAGCAGGCTGGCCAGCGGCACGATGTGCTCCAGCTTCGCCACCACTTTCTCCATGCCCATGAGGGCGATATGCACATCCGGCACCGTGGTCGACAGGCGGCCGTTGCCTTCGTTCTCCACCAGCCAGATCGTGCCCGTATCGGCCGCCGCAAAATTCACGCCGGACAGGCCGATATCGGCTTCCGCGAACGCCGTGCGCAGCGCCCGCCGGCCGGTCTGGATCAGCGTATCGACATCTTCGCTGTAGGCGGCGCCAGGAATATGCTGCTCGAACAGGGCGCCAATGTCCTGGCGCGTCTTGTGGATGGCCGGCATGACGATGTGCGACGGCTTTTCCCCTGCCATCTGCACGATGTATTCGCCCATGTCCGATTCGATGCACTCCACACCGCGCTCGCCCAGGTAGTGATTCAGCTCTATTTCCTCGCTGGCCATCGACTTACCCTTGATGACCTTGCGCGCACCATGCTGCTGCGCGATGCGCGCGATGATCTCGTTGGCTTCATCCCCCGTCTCGGCCCAATGCACATGCACGCCGGCGGCAGTCAGCCGCTCCTCCAGCTGCACCAGCAGCTGCGGCAGGTTGGCCAGTGCGTGCTTGCGGATCGCCTCGCCCAGATCGCGCAATTCCTCCAGCTCATCCGCATCGGGGAACTGAGTGCTGCGCTTGGTCTGCAGGAAGTCCATCGCGCCACGGAAGCTGGCGCGCAGCTTGGGATCGTTCAGTGCCGTTTTCGCGCGCTGGTGAAAGTCTTCCGGCGCGACGAAGTGCATAGTCTGCCCGCTCATGGCTTGTTCCTTTCAGTGACGATCACGACCCACATCCAACGCGGACCGTGCGCGCCGAAGGCCAGGGTTTGCTGGATGTCGGAGGTTTTCGATGGCCCGGACGCCAGCACCAGGTTGCTCGGCATGCCCTCGCTCCAGCACTCCGCGCGCGCCGCATCATGCAGAGTGGCGTGCAGCGTGTCCGCATACACCAGCGCGATATGCAGCGGCGGCACCAGCGATACGGTGCGCGGCGTCCGCGCATCGGGCGCCAGGATCAGGGTGCCGGTGGCGGAGATGCCGGAGCGGACCACCGTGAAGCCCGCATCGATGGTGCGGAACAGTTCCCCCTTCCAGACCTCCAGTGGACCGGCGAAAGACAGCGCTTCCATGTCCGTCGGCAGTGCGCCGGCCAGTGCTGCGCCTTCGGCGCCGGCCGTGTCGAGCAGCAGCCGCTTGACCCCGTGCGCGGCCAGCTTTTCGGCAAGCTGCGCCGGCCATTCGTTCGCCGTGGCGCGCCAGACTTCGGCGCGCGATGCGCGCAACGCATTTTCCAGCGCATCGATCCGCGCCGCGGCATCGGGACGCGGCCCCGCATAGTGCGCGGTAATCCGGGCATCAAGCGCATCGAGGGCGTGGGGCCCACCTGCCGCCGGCGCCGCCGCCCGCAGGCGGCCCAGCATGCGTTCGCGTGCATTCATCATGCCTGCCCCTCCCCGCCCGCCGCCAGGCCGTTCGCCCGGCGCCACAAGAAGCTGGCCATGTGCTCCACTTCCAACGGTGCACTTTGCGCCCGGGCCGCGTGGCCGATATTGAGCAGGCAGGCGCAGTCGGCGGACACCACCCGCCGCGCGCCGGTCGCGCATGCCGATGCGATTTTGTCGGCAACCATGGCGCCGGAAATGTCCGGGTGCTTCAGGCAGAAGGTGCCGCCGAAGCCGCAGCACTCCGATTCGCGCACATGCTCCAGGCGCTGTACGCCGGGCAGTTCATCCAGCAGCGCCACGCCATGCACGCGCGTGCCCATTTCCCGCCGCGCGCCGCACGAGGTATGCAGCACCACCGCTTCATCCGCCTGCTGTTGCGCCGGATACTGCACGTGCAGCACGTTCAGCAGAAATTCGCTCAGCTCGTAGACGCGTTCGGACAGCCGGCGCGCCTGTGCAGACAGCGCCGCATCGCTGGTGAACAGCTCGGGCCAGTGGTGCCGCATCATGCCGGCGCAGGAACCGGATGGCACGATCACCGGCCAGTCCTGCGGGAACAGCGCCATCTGCGAGCGCGCCACTTCGCGCGACTGCTCCGGATTGCCGCTGCTGTAGGCGGGCTGGCCGCAGCAGCTCTGGCCGCGCGGATAATGCACCGTCACGCCTTCGCGCTCCAGCAGGCGCACCGCATCGAGGCCGGCTTGCGGCATGAACAGGTCGATAACGCAGGTGCCGAACAGATAGACATCGGATGGCGGCGAGGCCGGATAGTGACGCGCTTGCATTTTGTCTCCGCGATTGCTGACGTAAGCCGCCATCATTCGCGCAATTCCTCATTCGCACAAATTGGTTGGACCAATTTTTGGTATCCTGTTCGGTCAGGCATGAATGGAGCAGAAATCCGATGAGACAGGAAGCGGGCCGCGTGGAAGGCGTGATGCGGCAAATCGAAACGGCGCTGCTGGACGGCAGCTACCCGGCCCATGCGCGGCTGCCGGCCGAACGCGTGCTGGCGGAACAATACGGGGTGTCGCGCAACACGGTGCGCGAGGCGATCCAGCGGCTGGCTGCGCGCGGGCTATTGCGCAGCCGGCAGGGTGCGGGCGTCTACGTGACGGAGCAGTTGCGCACCGGGCCGCCATCGCCATGGGGCCAGTTGATTGCCGACCATCCGGCGGTGCGCGACGATGTGCTGGAATTCAGGCGCGTACTCGAAGGCGCGACCGCGTATTTTGCGGCGCTGCGCAGCACGGAGGCGGACCGCGAACGCATCCGCGCGCAGCTCGCGGCGCTGGAACAGGCGCGCCAGGCCGACGACCATCCAAGCGAAGCGGCGGCCGACGCGCGGCTGCACGAAGCGATTGCACTGGCGTCGCACAATTCGATGTTTTTGCATCTGCATGCGAGCGTGATCGGCATGCTGCGCGAGCACATCACCTTCAACGGCAGCAGCCTGCGCGCGCAGGAAGCGGAGGTGGGCAAGCAGTTGCTGGGCCAGCACCGCACTATTTGCGACGCGATCTGCAGCGGTCAGGCGGACGACGCGCGCCTGGCGATGCAAAGCCACATCGATTACGTCGCCAGCAGGGTGTCAGGCGAGTAAACGCAAAAAACCCCGCCAGGATCACCCGGCGGGGTTTTGCTTATAACTAGCCTGACGATAACCTACTTTCACACTGGTTGCAGCACTATCATCGGCGCAAAATCGTTTCACGGTCCTGTTCGG
>NZ_JCAQOT010000006.1:0-36840 GCF_059567845.1 Massilia sp. BGA-UO-ETr-WB1
TTGCGCCACCACGGAAGGCCGGAGGTGTTCAACAGCGACCAGGGCTCGCAATTCACCAGCACGGCTTTTACCGATGTGCTTAAGCGTGAGGGCGTCACCATCAGCATGGACGGACGTGGCCGGGCGCTGGACAACATCTTTGTCGAGCGGCTGTGGCGGAACGTGAAGTACGAGGATGTGTATCTGAAGGGGTACGTCAACATGGCGGAGTTGACGGTGGGATTGGCGCAATACTTCGCGTTCTACAACGCGCAGCGACCGCACCAGGCGCTGGGCTACCAAACGCCCAGCCATGTCTACAGCGCCGGTGTTGGCGGCGGTGCATTGATCGTCGACAGGTTTGGTGACGATGACGATAAGCCGCAGGACAAGAGCAATACGGGGCAGCGCCGGGCAGCTGACGAGGTGGAAATGGGCACAGCTTAAATTAACCGGCAAAGTGTCTTGACTGACGGGTCCACTTTAGATGGCCATGCGCGAGCCAGACTTGCTCGACGCCCTCGGGATCAAGGCACATACTTCTTCAGGGTTCATACCATCCGAAGTCTTGGTCACCTTGACCCGGCTAAAGTTCGGTAACTCTAAGGTTCAAAAGATTATCGCGTTGACTTTGCATGAGCGTATCGTGAAGGTGACCATGTGGTACCTGCGTCGAAACCCGCAATGGTCACCGGTAATCGAGCGCAGCAGCGAATCGAAAAAGGAACTGATCTCCGACCTCTGGGTGAAGCTGATGGCCACACGCACCTTGGTTTCCTTTGCGGAGGTGCGCTTTTTGCTATTTCTCGAATCCCGTATCCTGGACTGGTTAAAATCACAATTGTGGCAGAAGAATTCTGCTCCAGCAGCGGAGGCGCTGGAAGCGCCCGTTGATGAGAATGGCGACTCCACGTCACTGGTGGACATGGTACCGGATGATGATGCCATGCCGATCCAAGATCAGGTCGAGCTGAAGGAGCTGCTGCAGCGTTTGGAACTCCATGTGCTGAAGTTACCGAAGAAACTTAGGGACGCCGTGTACTACTGCTTCGAGTTGGAAATGACTCACGAAGAAGCAGCCAAGCTCATGAAGTGTTCCGCCAGGTCTGTTCGGACGTATCTGAACAAGGCGCTGGTTCTGTTGCGCAAGGGGGTGTGAGATGAACAACATGAATGTGAAAGTAAGTCGTGAAGCCACGGCTTTGATCGAGGCACTCCTGCTTGAGAATCCACACCCTACTAACGGAGATTGGAAGGCTCTTGTGATGAACAATCCAGACTACGCATCGGAAATCGCCGACTTCTCTATGCTGTTTTCGCGAAATATTCATCTTCAATCGGAGGCTTATGATGAGCCTCTTGATCAAGATTTATTTGATGAATTGAGTGAGCAGCTCTTTGATATGCTTGGATCTGTGGAGAGTTCAGCGAATGTGGCTCAAGTACAATTGGAGAAGGTTGTTGGGCCTAAGTCTCGAACCATCGCTCGTGATATTGGGCTTCGTGAGCATGTAGAACTCTTAGATCAAATAATTAGTGGGGAAACTAAAGCCCCGTTTGTGTTAGTTAAGAGACTTGCTAGCAATCTTGGGTTAGAGATTGCCTCTCTGGTACAAGCATTTGCACTAAATTTTTCTCATCGTCCAGCGCAAGCATTCAAGTCAGATGGAAAACCTCAATTGGAGCAAGAGCCAATTGATTGGGAGGATGCTGTTCGCGCTGCTGAATTAGATCAAGAAGACACTGATTACCTTCTGAGTTTAGAGCGAAAGATAGAATAAAGTGAATGCTTTTTTTCGTGCGAGACATGAGGCCTCACTCTTGCGACAAGAGTTGGCGGGGGACGCCGCGTTTACTGCAATCGATTCTAAATCTCTCTTTGCCAACGTCGAAAGTGTTCTCGATATTGGGGTAAAGGCGGTTGCGTTCACCAACTCTGTTCTAAAGGGCGGAAATGCAACCCTTCGTCGGAAAAGCAAGTTTATCTATTATCGAAGAGATCTCAACTGGGATGATCAGGCCTACCTGATTGCGCATGAGTTGGGTCATCTCCGACTGGATGACATCTCGGACGAGACAGTCAATCACGTTCATGCCTCGGGTGTTAGGCCAACCTCACAGTCAACTGCCGTAGTTGATTCGTATGGCGCTCGCGAACGGGATGAGCTGCAGAAAAATACCTTTGGACGAGAACTTCTTCTTCCTAGAACGGTGGCAAAAGCATTATTTGAGCAAGGATGGGGCCCTAAGAAGATTGCCAAGGTTTTAGGCATTCCATTAGAGGTAGCTAGGCAGCAATTGTTGGACGCCATCTTGTTACCTGAGTACGTCCCCCCGCCGCCACAGGATCTACCGCAACCAACGCCTGTCCAGGTTGCGGCAATCAATGCGAGCGAAAAGCACGTCAATGTCGTTGCAGGTCCTGGTACAGGCAAGACAACTACCCTTGTTCATCGAGTGAAGAAGCTCATTGAAGTTGACGGTGTGCCTCCGAAGAAGATCCTCGTTCTGACCTTTACCAATAAGGCTGCAGCCGAATTGGTTGAGCGTCTTCAGCGCAGTGGAGTGAAGGGGGCATCAGAGATCTGGGCTGGGACGTTTCATGCCTTTGGCTTAGAGTTCCTTCGGAAGTACTATCAGCACTTTGAGTTGCCTCAGGACGTAACAGTGGCGGATAAGATTACCACTATTACGCTGACCGCTAATGCGCTCGCCGGCGCCACACTTGAGCATTACCGACGAACGGATGACCCTTATGAATGGTTGCCGAAGGTGACCGAGGCGGCGCAACGGATCAAAGAGGAGTTGGTAAGTGTTCAGGATTATTTGGAGTCAGCGCTTAAGGTATGCGAGGACTCTGAAGAAGCTATCTATCGTGACGTAGCAACTGTCGCGAATGTCTATGGTGGGGTTTTAAAGGAAGCTAGGTTAGTCGACTTTGTTGATCTGGTGGCTCTTCCCGCGAAGGCAATCGCCTCAGATCGTAGCAAATTTGTTGATATAGCGGATCACTACGAACATATCCTGGTTGATGAGTTCCAAGATATGACGACAGCGATGCTTTCTCTCATTGAGGGCTTGTCGCTAAACGCGAAGGCACTGTGGGTGGTTGGAGATATCCGACAGGCCATTTATCACTGGAGAGGATCATCACTCGATGCTCTTTTAGGCTTCTCGGACCGGTTCGCTGACGCCAAGTTATACGTCCTCACGCAGAATCGGCGTAGCAGCGATGAGATCATAGCCTTAACTCGATCAGTTGGAACACATCATCCTTTACAATCGCGTCTCGCTCTTCCAACGGTAACTGGAGTTGTCGGGAAGACCGGAGCCGTTCCGTCTATGGGATGCGCTAGTTCCAGAGCCGAGATGTGGAATGGGCTGATACAAGGAATCGAAAGTCTTCATCAATCCGGCATAGCTTACAAAGACCAAGCAGTTCTGGCTCGTAAAGGAGGATGCGTTGACGCTGCGGCAGAAGCATTGCAGTCTGCTGGTATACCCACTGTGTACATAGGCGATATTGCCGAGCGCGATGAGATCAAAGACATACTCGCGGTAGTTCAGTTGGTGGTTGAACGTCAGCCGCGTGCACTACTTCGAGTCGGCTTGTTGGCCTCACCACCAATGAGCTTATCGGACGTCCAAAAAGTGTTTGAGACTCTGACTTTGAATCCGGACTTGCAGCGTATGGGGTGGTTGAGGCATACAATTCCAGGTGCATCAAAAAATGGCGAGCTTAGTCAACTAGACCTAAGGAGGCGGCTCGGGAAATTTACTTGGTCAATGTCTCCGTGGGATTTCATTTGTGAGCTCATTTTAGAACAGCGCTTCTTGTTGCCCGATGTCGATGATTTGTCTTTAGACGGTCATTTGAAGCGGCTGGCGGTATGGCAGTTTGCCTATATGAGCAGGATTAGTGATGGGCTACGTAAGCGGTGGACACTACATCGTTTCCTCAATAGATTGAGATTGCGGCAGCAGATCAATGATTCGTATGTTGATCGACAGGTTCCCCCTGAAGCAAATGCTTTGGACGGTGTGCGCGTAATGACGGTCCATGCTAGCAAGGGGCTTGAGTTTCAGGCGGTACACCTCTGTGGTGTGCACGGCGCAGACTTTGCGGGCGGGAATGAGCCTTCTCCGCTTCTGCCACCAGAGGCGATTAACAGCAGCCCACAAGATTATCAGGAAGAGTCTGATATCGAATGCCACAACCTGCTTTATGTCGCCGTGTCACGTGCGAAGCGGCATCTGAGAATTTTTGAAAGCTCCGATGAGTTCCCCTTCCCGTTCAAACGTGCTGATGCTTTGCACCACGCAATAAATGAAGGCGTTCTTACTCTGCATGCGTTAGCTTCGCTTCCTAAGCCGCCCGTCCAGGCCCCAAACCATCGCCCGCAGCAGGTTGGGAGCGCGCGTGTCAGCTTTGACGAATTCAGGACATACGATAGATGCCCTCGGCAGTATATGTATCGTTTCATCATGCAGTTGGGACGAGAGGTCGCGCCTAACTCTGCCCTTCAGGCGCGCGCGACAGTGATCAGAGCTCTGGATGTCATGGCGCGGGCTGGGGATTTTCGTAATGCGATTGCCGTCTTCTACACAGAATGGATAAAAGCACGCTTACCAGAGCCACAACTCGATATCCAATTATGGGAGCAGGCTTGGAATGCGTGTGAGCGAGGTGCGTCCATTTTAGCCGCGGTGAACGGAACTCATTTGGTGCCTCTAGCTGGCATAAACGGTATGACGATCGAGCTTCCATGGGGAGTGGTGGCTCCGGCGCCTGGTGGGTATCGATTGCACGCTGTCGGCTTTTACCCATCGTCCGCTATAGAGCTTGATAAATTGAAGAAGGTCGTCGGGCAGATGATGAGCTGTACTTCGACAGATCTGGCACGTATCGTCGAGGTGCATATGTTTGACTTGAGCCGCAACAGCCTGCTTGAATTTCATCCTATCGTCGTGTACTCAAGGTCAGCGCTAAACACACGTACTATTGGAATGCTAAACAAAGAATACAGCGTTGCCACTAGTAACTACCCTTGCAAGCGCTGCGCCTACGCATATGTCTGCCCGTCTGTCATGATGTGATCTGATTCAAAAAAAGCTTTCCGCATTTGCTTCGATGACTCGATTAAGGAAGTGAGGGTCACATGTTGATGATCCGTTGAAAGCTTAAAATGCAAAACTTTGAAGCCCTGAACCGAGCACCACGCTACGCCATTGAAGTAGCCGGCGCTGCTCTCGCATTCACTACCCTCCAAGTTGCTGACGGTACTCCGACAGGCCGCCAACTGGCTCTGGCCGCTGGACTCCGCAACACCGACGACATCGTCATTTTGGAAATGCAGCCTGATGGCCAGCTGGAAGATGTTCGCCCGGACGAAGTTGTAAATCTCCAGAACTCTTCCCGTAAATTCATCATGGTGAACAGCGATCGAAGCTATAACTTTGTTGTGGACGGCGGCCGCCTCAGCTGGCCGGTGCGCTTGATTTCAGGGGCACAGCTGCGTAAATTGGGTAACGTGCCTGGTCACATGGCGCTCTACCAAGAGTTCACCTCTGCTCCGGACAAAATTCTCGAGGTGACAGACCTGGTCGATCTCGACAGCGCCGGCGTCGAACGCTTCGCAAGCCGTCCAGCATCCTGGCAACTCAACGTCCAAGGTGTGCTGATCAACAGCGGATCGCCAACGATTAGCGTTCGCGAGGCATTGATCATGGCGAAATTCGATGTTTCACAAGGGTGGCAGATCTTCCTGAAGATCGCTGGGAAGCCGAAGCAGGCTGTTGAACTCGACACGGTTATAGATTTGACCGAACCTGGGATCGAGAAGCTTCGTTTGACCCCAAAGGAAGTGAATAACGGTGAAGCACCGCAGGCCGAGCGCCGTGATTTCGCGCTGCTTGATGTCGATGAAGATCACCTGGACCAATTCGCGACTCGCTGGGAGACGATAATAGAAAACGATCGCCGCTGGCTCATCGTCGAATCGTATCGTGTTCCGATGGGCTACACCTCTGGTGAGACCAAACTGGCGTTGGAAATTCCTGGGACATATCCGGGCTCCCAGATCGACATGTTTTACTGCTGCCCGCCATTGGCACTTTCCAACGGCCGTGAGATCCCTGCGACCCAGGTTCGCGCGGTCATCCAAGGTGTTGAATTTCACGGATGGTCGCGTCACCGCGGCCCGGCATCCGAGTGGAAGATCGGTGTCGACAATGTGGTGACTCACTTGGCTCTCGTTGAATCCGCATTGCAGAAAGAGGTAGAGTGATGCTGCCGGCGCTGACTCTGACGTTACCTCAGGCTATGCACACGCAGCTGCACCGTCATCTGTTCTGTGGCGATGGTCGTGAGTCCGCTGCAATCGTCCTTTGCTCACGCGTGCCTCGACCACGTCGCCGCCTCCTGGCTAAGCACGTTATCCTGGTTCCGAATGCGGCGTGCAAGCGCCGTGCTTTGGATCAGATCACTTGGCCTGGTGAGTATCTGGAGGAAGCCATTGACCTCGCGGAATCGGGGAAGCTAACCATGATTCTCATCCACTCGCATCCTGGCAACCAGCTCGATTTTTCTCCAGTTGATGATCTTAGCGATCGTATGGTTCTGCCGTCACTTTTTCAGGCGGTGGATACTTTTCATGGAACTGCAATTATGGTTCCCGATGGGACCGTTCGTGCCAGGCTGTATGACAAAAGCATGGAGTGCGAGGCGGTCGATCTGGTATCTGTAGCCGGCGATGATTTGCGGTACTGGTGGGGTGACGCTCCGAGAAATGGAACACGGGCTAGGCCTATCGCATTTACCAGTGCGATGACCGATGAGCTACATCGACTTACTGCGGTTGTAATTGGTGTTTCGGGGACTGGTTCGCCTGTAGCTGAGCAGTTGGGCAGGCTTGGTTTTGGAGGCATTATACTGATCGATCCTGATCGTGTTGAGAAGCGAAACTTAAACCGTATTCTTAACTCAAGACTGCAAGACGTAGGGGATGAGGTTTTCAAGGTCAACATGTTTGCTGCGGCGATAGCACGTTATCGTGAGGCCGACGTAGCTTACCCTGTGCCGGCAAGCCTCTCTACGAGGGAGGCTGTTCTGGCAGCGAGCCAGGCGGACGTGATTTTTTGCTGTACTGATACCGTCGAAGCACGCTATTTAGCGGATCTCATTTGCGGCACTTTCCTGATTCCTTTGTTTGATGTAGGTGTCGTTATTCCTACGAAGCAGATTGACGGACGCGCTCAAATTATTGAGGCTTACGGCAGGATTGACTACGTTCAGCCGGGAGGTGCCTCGTTGCTTGATCGAGGTGTTTATACGCCAGCGAGTCTGGAGGCCGAATATCTGAAAGGCGCTGCACCTAGTGCGTTGCGAGATCGGATCGATGCGGGTTATCTACCAGGCGCCAACGAGGAGGCACCTGCAGTGATTTCCTTGAACATGAGGGCTGCGTCAATTTGCCTTTCAGAGTTCATCAATCGAGCCTACCCCTTCGGTGAGCCCAATCGCGGATACGCTCGCGTTTCCTTTACGGTTGGAGCTCGTGAGCAAGACTATGATTCGGAAGATAGCTTCGGCACAAGGGCGATAATGCCTATCGCTCAGGGAGATGCGGAGCCTTTGCTGGGATTGCCTAGCTTAAAGGCACCTCGGGTTCGGAGGCCGGCATGAAATTTTTTAACTGGGGACGACGGATCGCAGCAAGGATCTTAAATAGTTGGGGGCCGGCGAGATCTGTGATTGTGGTTGAAAGGGATAGCCTGCCGCCGGTGCTTCCTTATCGTAATCTCGTTCTGGCTCAAGACGATGGCGAAAATTGGTGTGTCGGCATGCGTTGCCCGTGTGGGTGTGATGAGGTTATCGAATTATTGGTCGTCCCGGAGGGGAAGCCCAGATGGGACATACTCATTGATCTCTGCGGGCACCCGTCAATTACTCCCTCAATCTGGCGATCAGCGGGATGCCGTTCTCATTTTTGGATTAGAAGGGGGCGCATAATTTGGTGTTGAGGAACCGCAAGTTATACACGTCAAAGTTATAATTGGTGAGTTTTCTTTACTGCATATTCCGATATCCTTGTGGCAACGTATGGCCGATATCCTCTCACAAGAATTCAAGATCAGCGTTTAGGTCTTGAGAGCATCTCTAAGCAGTCTCCATGGCAAAAATGATTCCGGATTTTGGTCCGGCAGAAACAGATAGTTATAGTGAACCGCTGGTGTATAACCAGCTCCAAGCACAGCTGCCGAATGACTTCACTGTTATACATAGCCTTCCTTGGCTTTCGGCCGCAATCCAGCAGCTCAGTGGAGAGCGAAAACCGCCTACTGGAGAGATTGACTTCTTGATCCTGCATCCTAGACTTGGCGTCCTGGCGGTAGAGGTCAAAGGCGGGAAGTACCGCATCCAAGGTGCTGCGTTCGTGTTAATGCGCACAGGTAAGCGTGTCGCTGTTGTGAAGCAAACCCGCAATAACAGCCACGGACTGGCCAGATGGCTGGCCGGTAATAACTCATTGCGAGCGCCTGTAGGTTACGCTTTTTGTTTCCCAGACAGCCACTTCTCGCTTGATGTGCTGCCCCCAGCGATGAAGGATCCAGGTCAAAGCGGTACACAATCCTTGATGCTCGATATGGCTGATATGCACAGATTGGGCAGGCGGATTATCGAGATCATGACGTACTGGGCGAAAGAGCTTCGTATAAGCCCATTAGGCGAACGCAAAGTCGCAGAATTGGTTAAAGCGTTGTGCCCAGATTTCGATGGAACTCCTCAGTGGGGCCTGAAAGTTCTTTACGATAACCATTTCTGGTTGCGCCTCACCCCCGAACAGATGGGGGTAACGAACCGACTTCTGTCGACACAAAGGATTATTGTTACGGGTTGGCCTGGTACCGGTAAGACGTTAATTGGTATCGAGGCCGGCAGACGCTTTTGCAAGGCGGGGCTGAAAGTGTTGGTTGTGACGTTCAATAATTTGTTGGGTGACTATTGGGACAAGCAATTGGCCGGCACAGACTGTGCGGTATTCACCTGGCACAAGTTGTGCCGAATGGCGCGATCCAGGCTCAATCGCTCAGCGCTTGATGATGATGAGTTTCGTGAGTGGGGCAAGGACGAATGCGCTCAGGACCTATCCGCAGCTCTGGATGCAGGGCTGCTTAATAGCTATGACGTATTGATCTTGGATGAAGCTCAGGCTTTAAAGCCTAGCTGGTGTGCGTTGTTGTTTCAGTGGTTTGAGAAAAAGCAGATTTCCGTCTTCTGTGACGAGACCCAGGTATTTTCATTTGAGAAGGAACCAACGACTCTTGCATTGCTTAGTGAAATGCTTGGCGGGATAGTCCCGTTTCACATGAGTGTTGTAATGCGGATGCCTCGAGGAGTCACAGATCGACTGCGGGAAGTTAGAGAGTCTCACGTCCAGATAAGTACTCCTCGGATGCTCGAGGCTGATACAGTTAGAGAAATGGTGGTAGACGGTTGGGACGCAGTGTTGCCTACCATTGTTGGACATCTATTTGAACAAGGCGTGGCCCCATCTGAAATCACCGTGTTAGTGAAGGCGGGATTAGACCGTCTACCAAAGTCCGTCGTCGATTTCTTGCTTGAGCATGGTGATATTTGTGTCGTACCAGTCGCTCGGTTCCGCGGTATGGAAACCCCAGTCGTACTCATCATTGGCGCTGAGGATTTGACGGACACTGAGCTTTTCTGTGCATATTCGAGAGCAACTACAACTTGCATGGCATTTTTCTCTGCCGAGCGTCTGAGACTGTCTAGCGCTGGCCGCTTCTTGGAGAAAGTGCTTACCGAGACTGCCAATCGGAATGTCCTTAGCGACCTTCAGCATCGTCTTCATCCTAGAACGATGCTCGCTGCACACGAGACAAAAAAACTCGCTGAGGTGAAAACAATTAGTCTCTCTTGGTGTTATTCCATGAGATGCTGGGTATTCCCCTTTAATGAAAATAGGCCAATGAGGCTATGGGCTAATCACTTACTTAATGAATTTTCTTGGCCAGTACTAAGTTGGTCCGATGACGCTCAGCGAACTGTCAAGCTCTACAACGTAGATACCGAAGAAGATATTTATGGAACGGGGCTGACTCTAGAGTTTTGCGAGCGGTGTGAGAAGAATACACCTACAGACTATTTCTCAAGAGAGTGCTCAGTCTGCAGTGGCGTTCTCTCTCATCCAAGGGGAAAATTGATGACTAGCCACGTGGATAAATTGGTCGCCCATGATCGGGTGATTCAGGGGATGCTCGGGGCTCTTTCGTGGGAAGAGATTCTAAAGAGACGAGAGGAGCTTCCCTTTTTCTTGGCAACTGCCACTTTGGGAGAATTCGGACTCCGTAATAATCGACGGGCGGAAACCTTTGACCGGTACCCAGACACCGGTGGGAGTTGGATCTATCGTGCCGCAGTGATCCAGGTTACCGCTTGGTTGATGATGAAAAATGACGGCGAAGCATTTTCACTCACTGATATTGCCTCTCAAACTTATCACAAATTTTTGGCGACAAAAGGTGTCGATGAATCGAGATGGCGTCAGAACGTGGCAATGGTCGTTAACCTGCATAGACTGGCTGGGAAAGCTACTTCAGTGCGCAAAGGAGTGTACGCTTTGACCTAACTTAGCTTGCTGCAGTCTTGGAGCATGACAGTCTGCTCCAAGCGTACTGAGTTTGGGATGATGGCTTCCGTGTTCTGATGTTTGGTCGACTGACTGCCGGCTCATCACTATCGTAGGATGTGGATCAGTAGGACTTACGCGCTCACTGCAGCAGTGTGTCATGGTCCAGTGCGGTATTGTAAAAATGCCAAACCATTTTTAGAAATTCAAGGAACGTAATGAAGATTCGTGTTTACACGACCGATGGCAACACCCAAAGTTCTATAGTCGCCGAGGCGCACGTAGATTCTCTTCGCCTAATGATAATGGCTGAGTCACGAGAGGATGAAGCACGCAGAAGAGGGCGCACATGGACCGCAGGGGCGATTCCATTTTTTGCGCAAGAGCTAATCACAGCCATCCAAGAGAAGCGGCCTCTAAAGCAGGTTGAAATGGAAGCCGTCAATGCGGCGCTTGCAGCTTGGCTCTATGATTCTATCTACGATGGTGTCGGGGCTGATACGTTTGCAAGATCCGGTCTTAATTTTGCGATCATTCCTGGAGGTGCTGTTAAGTATGAACGTGTACCGGCTGCGGCCTCTGAGAAGTGATGGCGATGATTCGACTGCTCAATTCTATACTGGGCTTCTTTAGCAAGAAAATGGCAAAGCAAATGGACGAAGCAATTCCCTACGTTGAACGAAAAATTGTCCTCAGCGGAGGTTGCAACCTTATTTGGGCTTACCTGAACCGCAGAAAAACTCAAGGGCCATACGAGCTTTTTCTGGATACCAATGCTTTGTCGCGTGCGGAGTGGATACAAGAGTTGCCGGCAGAGTTGCGAGGCAAGGTGGTGATCAATCCATTCTATGCGTTTCTGGAACAGTGGATTTCAAATCCGCAATTCCAAGAGAACGCCGTGGTCAGGATGAAGGGTTTTCTGCAGCCGTTCCGTGACGCAGGCGTCCAATTCCCACCCAGTATTGAAACGGCTCTGATGGAGCATTTTCGTAAAAACGACACCCAATATAGAACGCAGTGGAGTCTATTGTTTTTCTATATCTCCATCGCTAAGAAGGTGCTTGACCACAAAGGTGGCCAAGTTGAGCAATTGCGGATACTGGAAAGAATAGTCGGCGCCGACATTCCCCGCTTTTCGGGTTGCCTCTTACTTATTGGCCTAGCCCTGCACCTGCAGTCCAAGCAGGGGCTTAAACTACCTGGCGACAGCAAACCCGCATTCTCCTTCCTAGAATCGTTTTTCGCATTCCAGTCGAAAGAAAAGGGGGAGCCAAACTATGTTTCGCGAGACTACTTACGCAACAGAGCAGGGGATCTCGGTCTGTGGTATCTGTTGCCTATGCTGCACCAACACAGCTTCAATCAAGCTGGCGATCAAGTCGTGGTAACAAAGGATAAAGCTCTCACAAAAGTGATCCTACGTCTCATTCCACCGGTGGTTCTTGCAAGTCGACAGGTCACGTTCGCGCCGACCATGACAGATCTATCCGAGAGCGACTCCGACGGATGGCGATCCATCATTGATCGGCTTGTGCTGCCGCCCACTGTACCGGCTAACGCCAAAGAACGGTACTTACGAATGCACAACCTATATCAACTCGCGCGTGAATTGTGTTCCGATGGCGCCGAGCGCGTAGAGATCGATGCGGTATGGGAGGAGTGGTTTGCGAAAGGTCATGGCAAACCCTTGGAGCTTTCGCCAGTCTAAACATCCAACAGAAGAATGTCCATTAGGCAATTTTCTAGAAACTGGCTGGCAGACGACACCGGCACTAGAGGTCCAAGCGGGCTGCGCGATTCGGTTCGTCATTCGAACCGTTCATTGCGTAACCGGTCTTGTGCGGCCTCCACGTCAATTCTCCTCGCGCCGGCTGCCCTCATTCGTTCTTGGGCCTCACGGACAAGCAAGCGGAAGGACGCGTCGTGCAAATTTATTGCGTCGTCCAGCGCTTCAGCGTTGTGCGTAATCATGGCGCCGCGGGTATTTTTAAGCGCTTGCCATTCCATGCGGTCAGCAAGTTCGATCAACGTGTCTCCCGGCGCAGTTGATTGCCGCAGTAGTTCCAACGCTTGCTTCGTCATGCGCGCACGACCAGTGACAGGATCATTTTCCACGACAGGTACGACACGCACCGCGAGCGGCAACCTCCGCACGGGATCAACGGCACACCAAGCGGCCAAACGGTGTGGTTCCACCTTCTCAATCGGGTATCGGCCGTCGGGAGCTTCAAACCCTAGTAGTTCAACTGCAGTAGACAGCGCGCGCGGACCATCTTGGCATAACGCAGTGAGTACAGCTTCTGGCTCTCGCTCTAGCAACACGATTGTCAATTCCTGGTAGTGCGAAGCCAGCATGTGGTACTCCCGTGACGCAGCGCCCATGCGCGCAGCCAGGCGTGCGACGAGAGCGGCAGCCCCGTCCCCGTGAATGCCCACTTTTGCGATGCGCGAAACAGAGAACGCATCTTCTGATTCATTGGCTGCGAAGGTGAAGTGTTCGAGTACCTGCTGGCAGACGGTCACCAAGTCGACATCAGGTACAAATTCAAATCGTTCCAGCCGTTCCAACCAGCCTTCCAGGCCGTTGACAGCCGTGTGGCTGTGGCCGGCTGCTGCAACCTGTACCAGTAGTTCAAGTGCCGCCTGCTGGACGTCAGTCGGCGCCGCGGAAGCTGCCCGCAACCAGCCAAGTTCCCTAGCGGGTACTTTGCCCTCCATGTACGCCTGTTGAACACGCGATAGGCCGACGGCGTCGAAACCAGCCGCAGCCTGCAACGAAGGGAGCACAAGTGCCAGCTCAGAGCTAGTTGAGCACTGGTCCAGGAATTGATCAGCCAACGGGCGATTGTGGTTCACGAGTTCCATCATGAACCCGCGTAGAACGTGCGGTAAGGTGCGCCAGGGAGGATCATTGGAGTTGTTCATAGCTATGACTGATTCCAGCTCCGGCACCATCGTATCCCATACCTGCTGATGCGTACTCTGTTCCTGCGCTAAACCAATACCGAAGTCCTCTGTCCTGCCCGGGCGCATCAGCAGGTGTTGCGCCACTGCGCGTAGCGTGCTCAGATCATGTGCAGTTTCGCGCCCAAGGTTCTGGACTGTTGCCGCAACTCGCTCTAAGTAGTTTGCATGCTCTTCGCCTTCACGCTTGCCTTCAAATACGCCGTCCCCGTAAAGTACGGTGCCTAATACCCTTCCAGCGAGGTCGGTTGGTGCCAGTTGGGCTTCCAGCTGCAGCAGCAGATGCAGACCCTGCTGATTCCGTTCGCCATACTGTTGGGTAGTGCGCACTGCGAGCCAACCTTCACGCCAGAACTCTCCCGCTGAAAAGTCGGTCATCTGCTGTGCCAACACGCCGTGCAGCAGTGGGAAGGCCCACAGTGTCTTGAAGGATTTGGTGAAAGTTTGGCGGGCAAATTCGGCTTGTTGCCCTCCAGCCTGGCCCATTGTGGCGAGCAGAGCCAGTCCTTGCCGGAACCAGTCGGCCCGATCAACATCAGTGGCGGGGCGATATCCATTGTCTCGGTTGCGTGCACCGAAGTTGAAATTGCCGTGACTGCTGATGCTCGTCGAAATGGCCTGGACCAACGCCAAGCGGCCCAACTGTTGCATCGGCACCTCTGGATCTGCCAACCACCTTGCGATGTGTGTGAATCGTATCGCTACCGGTGCATGCGTGCCGGAACGATACGGTTGGAAGAACGAGACGAGGATTTTCCGTGGTTCCTGGATCTCAACGCGGTGTCGGTTCGTGCGAACTACGCGTTCGAGTAGGGTTACACAGCGGTCAAAAAACGCTGCCTCCCAAGCCAGCAAGCGCAGCACCTCGAACGCATGACGCGCCTGGTCCAGCCACGTTGTAAAGTCTTCCTCAGCTGCCCGCTCAATAGCTGCCAGCGCTGCGGCAGGTGCGACAGGGGCCAGGTACGCCAGCAAGAGATGCTGCGGCGGCGTATACCTCAACACCTGACCTAACCTACCACCCGGACTTAACAACTCTTCGGACCATCTAACAGCTGCCTGGCAATCGTGCAAGAACGACAGTCGATGGCAAAAAGAGCCAAATAGCCGCTCGTTGTCTGTTTGTGCTAAGTGGCGGCGTAGCTGCCCATTGAGAATCTTACTGAAGGCGTTGTGCGCCAGATGATTTGCCAACGCGTGGGGTAATACCGCTCGCCAGTTTGACCGCGATTGCACCAGGTCGCGATCACGTAGCGTTTGCACATGGCGAAAAAGCTCGCCAAGGCTCATCTGGGCCAATTCCGCGATCACCGGCAACTCTGCGAGGTCTCCCTCCTCTGTTACACCGTCAAACGAATACACCAGCGCGCAGGCCTCAGCGGCGCGTAGCAACCCGTCGTTCGGCGCATTTCGTTGGTGGAACAGGCGGTCGAAGATCGCGCCGACGCGCAGCTCTGCAAGCCGCTCACCTTTGCGCACAGTTTCAGCGATGGCCAGCGCAATGCGGGCGTTGCCTCCGGAGACGCGCGCCACGGTGTGCGTATTCTCTGGCGTGAGGATTGGGTAACGCCGGTGCAACAGATCTTCGATATGCGAATCGGACGCGGCGTACATTTCGACCACTTGCGTGGACTCGGCGGACCCGTCGCGCACGTCGTATTCCACTGTCAACAGGCTAATCTTACTGCCGTATTCTTTGCAAGCCAGCGTTAGTCGCGCGTGCGTGGCACTGCCGCAGTTGTCGATGATTAAAATAGCGTGTCGTCCCTGGGCCAGGAGGTCTTCAGCCATGCCTTCAGGCTGCGGCGAAGTGAGTTCGTGGAAATCGGTGTAGACGACGGCGGCGCTCAGCAATGTGCCTGTTCCGACGTTGGGATCAAATAGGGCTTGGACGAGCCTAGTTTTGCCGACACCGGATAACCCGACTAGTCGCACTGCGGAACCTGGTTGGCGCAGCATCTCACGTAGTCGCGCGATGGCAACGGTGTCAGTCACCGCCGTTTCGTCATCATTAAAGCGAACGCGGGCGCATTGATCGGTCAGATAGGATGCGTCGGCTTCTTCACTCCGGTTGCTCCAGTTGGCGTATGGCCGCCATCCTGACAACGCCCGGCCGACCTTTTCGCGTACCCACAACACTAACCCGGGGTATTCACGAACCCAGTTGGCTACCCGCGTCCCGTCATAAAAGTCGGTGTGCAGATGGCTCGCTTCCGGAAAGCCGGCGAGCGCTTCTCGCATGGCCAAATGACGTGCGCGTAGCGTGCCATCCGTTAGGGACGCCTTTGCGCTGACGATGATATAGGCGCCGCCGGCCGCCATCAGTTCGACTATGACGGGCCGCAACTGTCCACTGGGGCACATTTCCTGCAGAATCGCCTTGTGGGCTCTATCGGGGCACTTTACCTGGTAGCCGATGTTAGGACGGGGAAGGTTCGGCCCTGTTGCCGCGCCGGCGTCCAATCTCACCCTTACGTCGATGCCACCGTCGGGTGCATCCTGGTGTCCGCCATTTTCAACTGCGAGAATCGACTGCCCATTGCGCACAAGCTCTGCGGTCGCCAGGCGAGCCACCAGTTCCCGAAGATCATCGTCGGCAAGTCGGGCAATGTCCTCAGGGGTGACATCGAACATTCGGTTCCCTAGCGGATGGGGTAAATCCGTAGAGTTTAACGTACCGACGGAGAACAATCAAAGGCGCTTGCCAGTGAGCTTCTCGTATATGTCGTTGCAGCGTACCCCGACTTCTGCCGGCTCAAAAACCGTGATCAGGTCGATATCCTGTTCACGAATTTTCTTCATCGGCTTTGGCAGGGCGGTGTCCGCTGCGACATAGCTGCGCAGCGCCGTTTTGGCCGCCACAGCCTTCGTCAAGGCGTCCTTGTCAGCTGCTTTGCACTCGGCGAGTTTGCCTATGGCGTCTACGAACTTTGTGTCGGCGTTTTCGGCCGCCGTGCGTTGTTCATTGTGGCGAGTCTCCTCGGCCGCGTCACGCGCCCCGGGAACGAAGATCGTATTTGCCCGGTCAGTGACAGCCTTTTTCACGTTCTCGTCATTGAAGATCGACGCCATGAAGGCGAAGAAAGGGCTACCTGGTTGAGTTTCGG
Organism: Massilia sp. BGA-UO-ETr-WB1; assembly: GCF_059567845.1. Classification (NCBI taxonomy): domain Bacteria; kingdom Pseudomonadati; phylum Pseudomonadota; class Betaproteobacteria; order Burkholderiales; family Oxalobacteraceae; genus Massilia; species Massilia sp. BGA-UO-ETr-WB1. The sequence continues at coordinate 16,703 of NZ_JCAQOT010000006.1, forward strand.
CCACCAGCGCTGTCACCGTAAGGGGTTTTCGCGCATCGGCTTCGCTGAGCGTGAACCATGACGGCTCGTACGGTGTCGAAGATGCTGGAGTGTCGCCAGCTGGGGGGAACTTGAGTATCTGGCCCTGGCGCATTGTGCCAAGTACCACGGTTGCGGCCGGGTTGGTGCCCATGTCCGGTCGGGTGCCGGCGGCGGAGAATGCGAAGAGCCCGACGACGTTACGATCGGTGCCGCCGGTTATACGTGTGCCCTGAGGCTCGTTAAGTACCGCCACCAATGGGCGGATGGTAGCCGCAGTTTTGTCTTCGCTCAAGATGATGGCGCCCTCGAAGAAAAAGTCGGGCTTATCTACAGGCCAAATGCCGTTCTTCGTTAAGAGCGTATAAGCGTTCGGAGGCGTTGCGTAGTCCTTCAACCAGGGCGCATCAGCAGCGGGTTTGTCTGTATGAAAGCGGCCGCGCAGTACCTGCACACAAGCGGGGAAAGAAGCGCCACCGGCAAGATTGCGTGAGGCCATGGCCTTCCAGGTTTTATCCTTACCGGCTTCGTTCAAAGCGTTGCCGAGCAGGTTCACGCCTTTGGAAACTACGGCCGTAAGCACAGTGTCTGTCAGACCCTTACCGGTAGGTGGTTGAGAGGTGATGCAAGGCCCAACGCCAACCTGTACACCTTCGTACACAGAGTTCCGAAGGCTCCTGCGCATGCTGTCGGGATCGGATGTCGTACCGCATGCGGCCGTGAGAAGGACCAGTGAGTAGCCTGCGAACAACACTTTCAATCGGTGCGATATGAGCATTGGAGACCCCCTTGTTTTGATGTAATAATTGCCATTCTGAAGAATTTCCAGCTTGTGCGCTATCCCTCCGTCAACTTTTTCAGAGGTGGGTCAACTATGCGTTGTAAAAGCGTGATCGTGGGCGGCGGTGGCATACTCTTGAGCTTCGCCGTTTTGGCACAGGCGCCTTGCGTTCCGCACTCTGGGGCCACCAGAGTGGCACCGGATCCCCGCACTTGGCTCGAAATGGGGACGCTGCGCGTTTGCGGACTGCCGCGACAAGAGGATGCTGGGGCTCAGACGGCGGATGTTTTGGTGTGGGAGGCCGGCGAAGCAACCTGGGCTCGGAACGCGGCATTCTTGCAAGCCGGCGCCGTTATCGTGGCCAGGCGGCGAGGCGACGTATGGCAAGAAACGCGACGGTTACGTGCGCCCCAGCCCGCCGCATATGGAGGGTTTGGCACGCAGCTAGGGTCGAACGGTCGATGGCTGGCCGTGCTCTCCAAACGGCCGCAAACTGTATGGCTCTTCGACCTAGATGCGTCGAACTCCCCAGGCCAGGAACTCCAGGCAGTACGTGGGTTCGCGCAGTCGGTCACCATGCACGGCGACCGTCTCTTTGTCGGTGGTCGAGGCGAAGCACGCATCTTTAAGCCTGGAGGGGCTTGGGCGCTTGTCGGACGCGTAGCTTCGCCGCCGGGAGCTGCAGATGCCTTCAGCGGCCAGATCACCTCCCAGGACGATTTGCTCGTGTCGAGCGCATCGGGCTTGAATCATGGGGATGGCGGTGCGCTTCCTGGCAGGGTGGACGTGTACCGACTTTCTGGGCCAGCTGGCTGGCGCTGGGAAGCACGGCTAGCGCCTACCCCGAACGCAGGCGCTTTTGGCCATGATTGCTGTGTCGCCCTCGATCGTGGCCAGGTGCTAGTGACCGTGGTTGGCCAGCGCTGGCGCTTCGAGCGAAAGTCTGGTGTCTGGCTGAACGTGTCGGGAGAGGCGCCATGAGATGGCTGAAGAACGCATACAACATGCTGGACAAGGTACTCCTTGGCGTCGCGATGCTGGTCAGTTGCGCCGCCGTGCTCGCACAGCCCCAATCGCGGATACGCATCCCCCTGCCTGTCCAACATTCCCTGCCGATCACTGGGTTGACACGGCTGGAGGGATTGGGCCTTGTGGCTAGTACGGCGGAAGATGGCCGCCTAAAGGTTTGGGAAGAGCATAGCGGTTTGTTAGTTTCCGAGTCTGCCTCGCTGGGCTATTCGCCGCTCGGTGGTCTTGCAAGCGACCCTTCCAAGCCAGGACGCGTTGCCGTTGGTACTCTAGAAGACAAGCCGGGATATACGGCTATTCTTGGCGGAGGCGCCGTCATCCGTATCCTCGATCTCGGCACTGGTCGAACCCTGCAGCAGTTCGCTGGCCAATCCGGCCGACTACGATTCTCACCAACAGGTAAATGGCTCACTTCATCGGCACACTCCCTGCTGTCCGTCTGGAACACGCAGTCTGGCCGGCTCCATGTGGCGCTGCAGGTCAGTGCGCAATGGGCGGACTTCGCAGGTCCGGACACCTTAGTGTACCGTCGGGATGATAGGTTAGTGTTTTTGGACCTGAATACGGGGACAACCCGGGTGGTTAAAACAGGGGGCCGTGGCGTGTTCGCTATTTCGCGTGACAGCATTTGGATAGCCGATCTTGGCGAAAAAGAGCTCCGAGTCTGGCGCGCGGCCGATGGTGCCATGCAGGTCAGACACCCGTTGCTGTCCGAACCAGAGTTCATCTATTTCGCGTCGGATGGATCGATCGTAGCTGGGGGGCATTCGAATTCGATCTGGAGCGGTGGCGCTCACAACCTGGTGTATCGGTTCAATGCGGGCGACTGGGCGATGGAGACTTTCACTGCCGGTAACAGTCCAATCACGATGCTGGCAGAGGGAGGGGATTCGCTTCTCCTTGGACAGAGCAATGGGCGAATTCAACGCGTCGCTATCAAAGAACGCGAGTTCAGGCCCTCTATGGGCGTTGATGCCGATGACATCTCAGCGGTGGCGTTCAGTCCTGACGGGCGTTACCTGGCCGGCGGCTACTCAACTGGGGGCGCGGCGATATGGGAGCCAACTTCAAACTGGTATCGTGTGCTCGATCCTTTGGGAAAAGTGCGCACGCCGCCCGAGCCAGGGTTCAGTGAGACCGGCGGTCTGGTCCACATCACCCAGACCGCGATTGTCGGTGTTGGTGTGACGAATGCCCCTGAGTTCACCAAAGAGCGTGTCGTTGGACTGACCTTTCTCGGGAACGAGAAGCTCCTGATGGTTCATCAAAGCGGGGCGGCGGAAGTTGTCAACGTCGCCGATGGCAAAATCCTGAGCAAATTTACTACACGGGAGCCACTAGTTGCGGTGGGGGGCAATCCTGCCCGTGCAGCCATTTTAGGGCGTCGTGGGGTCACATTCATCGAATCGTCTGACCTTGCACAGCGAACCGTTCCCATTTCAAACGTCGTCATTCGGAAAGGGGCGTTTAGCCCATCTGGCGATCGCTTCGCCATCAACACTCATGAGGCCATCATCGAACTGAGCGCGGTGACTGGGGTAGAACTGCGGCGTACTAAAGCACGGCCGGGTGTGCCAATCTTTCTGGCCAACGGAGTACTTTCTCGACTGGCCTGGCACACATCTCCAGTCGACGTTGATCCGCCAGGGTGGGACGAGGGGGCGCCGGCATTCGATTGGTCCCCGCAGGACAATATAGGCGTGCTTGCCACATCGGATGGCCACGTCCGAATTTGGAGTCGCGGAGTCCAGGCATTTAATGCACGCGACTTTTCTATCGGCGGGTCAGCCAATGCCGTGGCACTCAGTCCAGACGGGCTCAATGTCGCCATCGGCTCTGGGCATGGGCGTATTGCGCTGCATCGGGTCAAGGACGGCACCCCATTGGCCGATCTGGCGAGCTACGACCGCAGGGGATGGATCGCGCGCGGATTGTCACCTGGGTTGGATGAGACGTTTGATGGCTCCTATGGGGCTTGGGACAAACTGAGAGGCACCCTGTTGGCGGAGCCATTGGTGCCGATAAATCCTGCCAACTTCTTTTCGGCGGCCTTTCGCCCGCAACTTGTTGCTGAGGTCATGCGCGACAATGTGGCTGAGCCGCGTCCCGGCACATCAGTAGGCCTACAGCACAAACCTCCGACACTGCGCATCATGGCTCCCGTCGGTAATTACGTGCGGGAGGCATCGCCATCTAACACGTCGACCATGTACCTCAATGCAGAGCGGCGCCGCAACCAAAAAGGCGAGCCGTTGACGTTCAGTGTGATCCAACCTGCCGATGAGGATAGCCTGGTACGATCGCAGCAGCGCGCGGTGTCGAAATCCGTTACGTTCAAGGTAGAGGTGCGCGACGCCGGGGATGGGATTGGCGAGTGTCGGATATTTCGCAATCGACGCCTGTTACGGACGATTGTGCCTAAGGCACCTGGCAATGGCACGGCGAATCTTGAAATCGAAGTGCCGCTGCGAGAGGGCGACAACGTTCTCTCGGCCTACTGCTTTGCAAAGTCAGGCTTACGCAGCCCCGAGGCCGAAGTGCGGGTCTTCGGTGCTGAAAGCTTGAAGACAGAACGGATTGCCTACGTCCTGGCAATCGGTATCGACGCCTATTCCCCCACCAACTCGAAGTTGAAATATGCCGTGGCGGATGCGAATTTGGCCTCGACAAAGCTTTCCGCCGCTCTCGGCGCGTCGGGACAGTACGGGTCGGTTCGCCAAGCAACGCTGCTCGACGGCGAGGCTACGGCAGATGTGATTCGCCAAGCGTTGCGCATCTTGGCCGGCTCGGAACCTCCCGTAACCCAGGGGGCGCTGTTGCAGTTGAAAGCCAGCACGCCGTCCGACGCCGTGTTCCTTTACTTCGCCGGGCATGGCGGCGGATTTGCAGGTGACTACCGATTGATCGCAGCAGACGGTCAGGTCGGCAGCTCCAAGGTGAGCGGCACTGTTTCGGCAAGCCAGATCCGCGACGCATTGGAGCCGCTTCAATCCGATCGAACTGTGGTCATCATTGATGCCTGCGAGTCTGGCAAAGCACTCGACCAGGTCGACGCGCGTGCCGGGCCGCTGGCCGGCCGCAGTTTCGCCCAGCTCGCCTACGATAAGGCCATCTTCGTGATCAGTGCCGCGCAGAGTCAACAGGCGGCACTGGAACTTCAGAGGCTCGGCCACGGCGTGTTCTCGTACGTGCTGTTCGAACGTGCGTTCGGGCCCGCCGCTGACGTTAATGGCGACGGCTTCACGAGCGTGCGTGAATGGCTAGCCTACGCGCAGTCTGAAACGCCTAAAGAGGTCGAAACAAGCCTGGCCACTTTAAGCCGCTCCCGACCGCAGCGTGCCGTGCCGAAAAGGGAAGATAAGAAGCGCTCGACTTTTGCAGATGTGGTGCTCAGTCGCGCGCAGACGCCCCGAGTCTTCATACCTGATCCCCAACTAGCGCGGGAGTTCATCATCTTGCGCCCCACCAAATGAAAACACTAACTTTGCGTATTTTCCGATGGGGAGCGACGGTGGCGATGTCGCTTGTGGCATGCGTAAGCCTTGCTGCAGGGCCGCCACCGCCCCGCGCACTGCTAGTTGGCATAGGCACTTACGAAAACGCCGCTGTGGCTGGTCTGAAGGTGCTACATGGCCCTGCGAACGATGTCGCCAATATCCGTAGTGTCCTAACCGAGCGCTATGGCCTCGCTGAGCGCGACACGACTGTGCTGCTCGATAAGCAAGCCACGCGTGGCGCCTTGCTGGCGGCACTTAAGCGGGTATTGGTTGATGAGGCCAAGTCCGGAGGAGTTGCCCTGTTTTACTTCAGTGGACACGGATCCCGTGTTTATGACAAAAATTTGGACGAAACTTCTCAATTCGATAGCACGATCCTCCCATATGACGCGCGTTCCCAGGCGCAGCCGCTGGACATCACCGACGACGAATTGGGAGCTGTGGTCGCTGCGTCGATAGCCAAAGGCGTCAAGCCGATCGTGATACTGGACAGTTGCCATTCGGGTACTGGAATCCGGTTCCTGGCGCAAGCGCGTTCGGCACCTCCGATCAAGCGCACTACAGCGGTGGTCAGGAGAGGCGGTACGCTGCAGTCACAGCGAGATGTCACTCGCGACTTCGGGACTTTGCTTGCAGCTGCCCAAGATAGTGAGGAGGCGTTGGAGATGGAGCGCGATGGAACCATTCAAGGCGAGTTCACTCGCGCCTTAGTGGGAGTGCTTCGGGGGGCGGAGTCAGATGTGACCTATTTGGACGTCATAACGCGTGTGCGCGTGATGATGGCATCGTTCGGGGTTCCCCATCGGCCCCAGGCAGAAGGCGAACTCCAACAACGCTTCCTTGGCACCGGTCCACTGCGGCGGACACCGATGCTGGCAGAGCCGGTCGATGCCACCACCGTGTTGCTGCGCAGCGGCGCTGCTTCAGGCGTCACGAAAGGTTCCAGGTTTAACTTTTTCGCCACCGCTGGAGCCGGGGAGGGGACACCGCCGCTGGGAAGTGGCGTCGTTGACGAAGTGCGTCCGAACTCGGCGCTTGTAAGATTGAGTGGACCGGCTGCCGAACTGCCTTCAACACTGTTTGCGTTGGAGAGCAGCCATTCCTTTGGGGACCTCAAGTTGCGAGTCGCCATTGTCGGCGGCACGCCAAGCCAGCAGGCCCAGCTTGGCAATGCCCTAGCCCAGTTTGACTTCGTAAGCGTGGTTCCGAACGGGGCCGCCACACACTGGTTGCAGCTCAATACTACAGGTATCCAGGTGTTGCTGGCAAACGGCACCCGGATCGGTGCTACCGTACCTATGGATGCCGGCATGCTTCCGGAGCTTGCAACTTTGCTAGGACGTCTCGCCCATGTACAAGCATTGCTGGGTTTGAGCAATCCGAGGCGGCCGCGATCTCCCGTCACCGGTAGCATCGTTCTGGCCAATGGCGCATCTTCGGATGTTAAGGAACCAGTGAAACGCGATGGCGAGGCGATGCTACCTGTGGGACAAACATTTAAGTTGAGGCTGTTCAACAGTGGGGCTTCAGCAATGCATGTTTATGTGCTGAACATCGCGCCCAACCTGTGTGTCGAACTGCTCAGTCCGGCGCCATGGGCTAAGGATGAACCATTGAATGGCCTGTTCAGCACTAAACTGCTGCGTGCCGGGCCAGAAAAAGGTCGGGAGTACTTCTTGATACTTGCTGCCGATGAACCTGTGGCTCTGGAGTCTCTTCGTCAGCCCTGCGTGGAGAGTGGTTCTGCCCGAAGCGTGGCCAAGAGTTTCGACGATCCACTGGCACAATTGCTGTTCAACGTGGCGGCAGGCCGACGTACAGCGGCTGGTGAAATAGCACTGGACGGCTGGTCGACGCAATTTTTAAGCATTACCGTTGAGTAGTCTATACATGCGTTGGACCTCTCTGGCCAGTATCAGGTTCCGAGTGCATCCAGGCGACCTCGACAAACTCGTCATCTCGCTAAATGGCAAACCCGTCGCGCTCGGTGTAGTAGTCGAAGCCCTGCAGCGGCAGCCCCCTAGTGGGCTCGCTCCTCCTGGAACATAGCCTCGACCTGGCGCTTGGCACTGCCGTGGATGCGGGGAGCCGCCCATTTGGTTTCCCACTGTTCCAAGTGGACGTTCTGCTCCGCGAAGGTCTCGAAGCGGCGGCCTTTGAGCGCGGTGCTTTGAGTGTGTTGGATCGCGTTCTCGACCGTGCCCTTTCGGTTGGGGTCACACACCCTTGCAGGGTCGGCGACGACGCCGTAGTAGGCCAGCACGTCCCTGTCGACGGGGTTCAGTTCCGGTTCGTACAGGTCGGGCTTGATGACGCCTTCCTTGTGGTTGTCGAGCACGACATAGGCCGTGGTCCCGCCGAAGTACCTGAAGGTCTGCTCGTGCAGCTGGGCACAGGTCTCCTTCTGGTGCGCAGCGGTCGTGTTCCAACTACGGGAACGAGACCGCACCCGGACCGTGGAGGCGCGCTCAACCTGAGCTCTTGAGGTAGGCGCTCTGCACATACATGATCAGTACCGGCAACTCGCCAGGTGGTTGGGTACTTGGCTTGCAAATGTCGAAATATGCCTGGTAGTGGGCTTGGCCAGGTGCATCGGCCGAGTCCCACACCATGTTATACGTGGCTTTCAAGAGACTATGGCTCCGAGACCGAAACGGTCATCTCAATCTCAACTAGACGAACTAACTCAGACGGTGAACACTCGAGCGCCTCAGCAACCTTAAAGAGGACCTTTAGCGCAGGCTGGTTCTGGCCACGCTCAATCAAGCTGACGTAGTTGCGCTCGATCCCAGCGGCAAACGCTAGTTGTTCCTGAGTCAAGCCCCGAGCCTTCCTCAAGTTGCGCAGTACTCGACCGAATGAAACCTGCGGATCCAATGATTCTCCCAATATATTGGGAGAGATGGTCTCGCTCGGGTATCATTATGTCTTCACAATATATTGTGAATTTTTCGAGGGGATCTATGGAAATGCGCGATTTGATGGGTTACCTAGTGATTTATGGCGGAGGCGGTGCCTTCGTCGGCTGGTTGATATGGAGACTAGTTCAAAGTGAAATGAGACGAAGGCGGAACTATGTGGAGCTACTGAAGTCCGGGTTCAACGAGAGCTACGCTCTTCATGGCACAGCGATATTTGCCTTCGACATTGGTGAACGCGAGCTCGCGGTGGTTTACAGCAATCGCGTGTTTAGATATGATTTTGACAAGATTAATTCATGGAACCACGAGTGGGATGTCCGCAACGGAAGCTGCGTAAACCACCGATTTGTCATAAATGTGTTGGATGCGGATCAGCCAAGGCATGTGACGAAAACATCAAGTTCTCAATGCACTACTTGGTATGCGAGGATGAGCGCCTTGCTTGCGTATTAGCTGCCTCTTGGTCGCGACACATCGGCAGGGTGTACATGAGGTGCGACGCCGCGGTTTGGAATTGAGGTCCACGCTGGTTAACCACGGCAACGAACAGCTCTCGGCCCATTGTGCAGCCGAGCTGTTCTGGGGAATGTTCATTGAGCCGCTTCAAGGAGGAGGACAGTGTCGCGGCTGGCTGTAATCGTTGCTCAGTTAGATAATGCTCTTTCGAGTCAGTGAAACAGTTCAAACAGAGCCTTTCGCGATATTGCCATAGTTTTCGGGGCACCGAGCCAGGAGGAATAATGCCAGCGCTTCTTATTTGTGGTGACCCACATGGCCAGTTTGACGGAATCGTGGCCGCGGCCCGAGCGGTTCGCCCGGCCGCTGTGCTCCTGCTGGGGGATATGGAAGCCGCGCGGCCCTTGGACGAGGAGCTGAGCGGCTTACCGCACGCAACGACACTGCTGTGGATCCCTGGCAATCACGACACCGAGGACTGCCGGTTCTACGACAACTTGTTCGGATCCGGGCTTGCCGTCGGCAACATTCATGGTCGTATCGCGACAGTTGCCGGACTGCGCATTGCCGGCTTGGGCGGCGTGTTTCGGTCCAGGGTGTGGGACGGTAAATCTTTGCCACGTTTTCTGGCACCTGCTGATTATCTAAAGGTGTGCGGCAAAGGAAACAGATGGCGCCAAGGCCTGCCAATGCGGCATCGCTCCTCGCTTTTTTCCAGTGATTTCCAAACCTTTGCAGGTCAGACGGCTGACGTTTTGATCACACATGAGGCACCGGATATGCATGAATACGGCTTCAAGCCGATCACCATGCTGGCACAAGACCTGCAGGTCACCGCGGCCTTTCACGGCCACCATCACCAGGACATCGCGTATCCCGGGGACGTCTGGCACGGCGTGGCCATGCGACAGATCGTCCTCTATGAATGGGACTGACCTTTGAGAATGCATTCTGAAAACTCAGCACGAGCTGATGTTATGTCATCGGTGCGTGCAGGTGTCAGAATCCCAAGTAGCTCAGAGTACGGCTTTCCATACGACTTCTTCAAAACGTGCGCTTCCCGCCGTCCACCTTACCGAGATCCTTTTTACGATCCAGCCTGCGGCTTGCGTAGGGGGGGGGGCTGAGCAAGCCAGCAGCAGAACAGGCAGGATTCGCATCGTAACCAGTCGCAAAGGAAGGAAAAAATATCTTATTCTTTTCTTATTAATAAGTAAGCATTGTTGCGTCTTCTTTATTATATTTTTTACACGTTAATAAAAATTATTGAATTTGTGGTAGTGATCGATGATTGGCTACCGGTTACAGCGCACTGCGCTAGAGAACGCGGTCGCACATGAAATTTATGTGGTCGCGGACTAGCCGGCGCGATGAACAATCGGAGCTGCCAGGGGGGGGCACGCCAACGGCGCTGTAGGTGTAAAAAATCATTTGCGGAGCATCATTTTTCATGAAGGTTGGCACGACTGCGGTATTGGTCCTGACGATGTATATTGGTATGAGGTAACGAAGGCTGGTGAAGATGACTGGGTTCAAGCCTGTCATGCATTGGGGATGGGGGATACGCCCATGAATCCAGATCCAGAGTCCGATGGGCGTTAGCAGCTCTCTCTTGTCTTTAGCCAAACTAAGCGTTCGACTGTTTGAAAATTTTCCACTGTGAGGAAGAAATGCGTCTGCTGGTTTTATCGGATCTCCACCTTGAAGTTTGGCGAGAGTTTGCCCCTAAGTTCAATACATCAGCTAGCAGACCCGATATCGTTGTGTTGGCTGGGGATATCCATACGAACGCGCGCGCGCCTGGTTGGGCAGCGTCAGCCTTTCCAGAAATTCCAGTGGTCTACGTTTCCGGCAACCATGAGTTTTACGGCGGTACGCTCGATCAGACGAACCTCGCCATTCATGACGAATGCGCAAAGTTCGAGAACGTCCACTACCTCGACTGCGGAGAATTCGTCTTTGACGGGGTGCGTTTTCTAGGCGCAACACTTTGGACCGACTTCTCATTGTTCGGATCCGAAAATAGAAGTAGCGCTATGGTCGATGCTCACAATGTAATGAACGACTATAAGCGCATCCGCCTAGCGTCCGCAGGCTACCGGAAGCTGCGGCCCACCGATACAACGAGGCTGCATGCTGAGCACAAGGTATGGCTTGCAAGGAAGCTCGACGAGCCTTTTGCAGGCCCGACCGTTGTCGTTACTCACATGGCTCCTTCTCGTCAGTCTGTGGCGCCAGAATATGCTTCAGATCCCGTTGCAGCGGCATTCGCATCCCGTCTTGATGACCTGGTCAGCAAGGCAAACATCTGGATTCATGGGCATACGCACACGAGCTTTGACTACCTTATTGGCCACTGCAGAGTTGTCGCTAATCCTTTGGGATATATGGAGAAGGGAGGCAATGCTGAAAACGCTTCCTTCGGAGCGAATCTGATTATAGAGTTGGATAGCAAGTAGTAGCAGGGACTCACGGGATAGGAGCGGCAGATCGGAATTTTGTTGCTTTTGGGAATTATTTGGCTTTATTTGACTTCCAATAAAAACGAATAGAGGCTGTGCTAGCAGCATCGCGCAGGTGAGCGCTTCACCTACGCAGTGATGGCACAGCATCTGTTCCGTGCCCATAATCCGCCGCATCCATCCAGAAGCGTCAGTTCCATATGTATTTCACGATCTGGCGCATGGCCACGCCGCGCCAGACATCGCCGGGATAAACAATATCCTGATGGTGGTGGCCATGAAACGCCGCCGTCACCCCCAGGTCGTGCGCCAATTTCGTGATCGGCGCAAAGCCATCATCATGCATGTCCGGTGCCTCATGGGTGATTAGCACGTAGGCCACTTGTCCGCTAAAGACCTAGAAGGGGGGGGCACACAGGATTTGGAAAAAATCGGGCGCTAAGGCAATTCACTCCTTGTTGCGGAACCCCAACGGTCGAAATTGTCCATTGTCGCTCTTCCGATTCTGACGCCAGACGTAATCCCCGGTCAGATTGATGTGTTCCCAGCCCAAGGGCGGAAGCCGCTCGTCAGCATGGCGCGACCGTTTGCCGCGCACGGCCGCCTTCGGGCGCGAAGGCCTGGATGCGCGTGCGCGTGCGTCCCCAGCGCGACGCGCTTGTGTTGTTCAATTACAAACGCCTATACTGGCCACATGCTGAGAATCCGCGATACCCAAATGGCAGTTTTCCGCAGCCACACCTACCGCACGTGGGCTGAGCGCATGCTGGGCGAGGTGCTTGCCTGCTGGCCGCGCCTAGCCGCGCTACCGGCCGACACGGTACTCGACAGGCTGGTGCGCTGCGCAGCGGCTGCCGACTTGCTCGGACTGACATCGAGCGCCGCGTGGCTGCGCTACGCCAACGTCGCGCTGGCCTTGGGCGACGATTTCGCCCGGCAACCGGAAGCGGCGCTCATCCTCGGCAGCGGTTTGCGCGTGGACCGGCGGCTCGACCAACTGGTGGCCTGGGCCGGTGCCAAGCTACGGGAGCGCTGACGTGGCGGCGCCCGGATGGACGGTCGAGCTTGAAGCGTTCGCGCCGCGTCCCGCTCCCCTGCCGTCAGAAGTGGCGCGCTCGTTCGCCCGACTCGACGCCGTGGCCCGCGGCGCACGCGCGAGCTTCTCCATCGCCACCGTGCAAGATTGCCCGCTGCCCTTCCTCGACGTGCAGATCCGCGACGACGAGGGCGCCGCGCTTGCCGGTGTCGCCGTCACCTTGGACTTCCCCGCCGGCGCGGGACGCCGCGCGCCGACCGACGCGAGCGGCCTGGCGCACTTCCCCGGTGTCGATGTGGACGCCACGACGCTCGACGTGGAGCTGCATCGCGACTGGCCGCCCGACGCGCAACGGCCAAGTTACCGGGCGCGGGTGCGCGCGAAGCAAACCGCGCCGGCCGACGCTGTGCCACCGGCGCCGGTCGCGGCGGCGCCCTTCCTGTACGCGCTGCCCCGCTTCGAGACCGACGAGGTCGATGATGACGCCTCCGCGACGGACTGGCCGCCTGCCACCCTGCCTGACGCGGACTGAGCGGCTCAGGGGCCGACGTCGAGGGTGAAGCTTACCGGCAGGTGGTCGCTGACACCGTCGTTTTTCAAGTATTTCCTGACGATTCCTTTGATCGGCGATGGCTTGCGCGCTACGGCCTGCGCCTTCGCGGCCGCATAGCCGGGGTCCTCCGCCACGAGATTGACCGTCGTCGTCGCCGGCACTGCGGCGAATCCGATCGTCAGCAGATGGTCGAACGCGTGCTTACCGATTTGATCGAGGGTGATATCGTTCGCGGCGTTCCCTTTCAGGTGGGCATAGCATTTCTTTTGGGCGCCATCGGATCGAACACAACTGGAACGTCGGTTGGCGTTGCGTGACTGGTAATGGAGGTGCGTGAGCCCGTTCAACGCGCCAAGTTCCCCCGCATCGTGCGCGCCGCAATCCTGAAGTGCGTGCGTGCAAATGTTGAAGTCGCCGCACACCGCGACGGCGATGCCCCCGCGCTGCGTCGTGATCTCACGGATAGTCGCCAAATTGGCTACGCAATTGACGTTCTGCGGCGCCCTGGCCTGCGGCGGCGCGTGCACGGCCAGCACTTTGAAACCGCGGCGCGCGTCGATGAGCTGTATCGTCACCTGATGCGCGGCGGCGGTCGTCGGCGTGCCGCTAACGACGCCCGCCGCCGACAACGACAAGCCTGCGGGCAGCGGGCCGCACGCTTGCAACGCCCGGTCGGCGTCGCTCATCGCCGCGATCACGCAATGGTAGGGCGCGTTGAGCAGGGCCCGCGGAAGCGCGGCCCCCGTCGCGAACCCGAGCGTGGGTTGCGCGATCAGCACATTGCAATTGAGTACCCGATCGACCCCGTTTCCTACGCCGTCGGTGATCCTGACGTCGAGCACGCAGAGCCCGGCCGCCGTTGGCGTCCCATGCAGCCGGCCCAGGACCGGATCGAATGCCAGCCCGGGCGGCAAGGCGGTGCCGGGGTTCGCGTTCCACGTGTACGGGGCGGTGCCGCCATGGCCCTGCAGGTGGAACTCGTAGGCGACGTTGACCGCGCCGTCGGGAAGGGCGTCGCTGAAGACCTCGAGCGCAACGCCCGCGCCTGCCACGACGGCAACCGTGCAGTTCTGGTTGACATGCGCGGCCACGCGCAACTGAACCCAGATGTCGCCACTGGCCGCCGCCACCGTAGGCGTGCCGGAGACGAGTCCATCGGCGCCGACGCTTATGCCGGCGGGCGGCGGGCGGGTGATCAGCTTTTGCGAGCGCACCATCGAGCGCGGCCCGTCGCCGCCACGCGCGCCGATCCGGACGTGGTACGGCGCGTTTTGCAGCGCGCGCGGCAATGCCGGCGCAGTGTCGAAGCCGAGCGCCGCCTGCGCCGCCAAGATCTGAACATTGAACACGCTGTTGGCGACGAGTGGATTCGGCACGGTGCTGTCGGTCAGCTCGACGTCGAGCGTGCCGGCCCCGGCCGCGGCCGGCACGCCCGCCAGGCGCGCGGTGGCCGCGTCGAAGGCCAGTCCCGCCGGCAGCGCCGTGCCTGGCAAGCGGGCGCGCCAGGTGTAGGGGGGCACCCCGCCGTCTGCCTGCAACTGCACCTCGAACAACTGCTGCGCACTGCCAACCGGGATCAAGTCCGTGACGATGGTCGGGTTGCCGCCGACCACGGGCGCGACCACCTCCAGCGTGAACTTGGCGACCGCGGTGTCAGGCGCGGTCAGGCCGAACAGCGTTGGCCGCCGGCCGAAGAAGTCGATTTCGGCGTCTAGCGCGTCGCGAAATTGCACCTGCGGCCAGGCCACCGTCGCCGCCGCCCATGGCAGCGCGTGCCCGCCTGGATTGGTTGTGACGTCCACGGCGATCGCCATCATCTCCGGCCCTGCCACCACGCCGCCGTCGAGGTGATCGGGACCGGCGCAATCGACGACGTCGGAATGGTAGAACAAGGCCGTCATGTCCGATTCGGGCCAATCGGCATTCAGCCGCAGGGGGACCACCTTCCAACGCATGTCCTTGGCAGCGAGCGCGAAGTAAAGCGCCAGCACCCCGTCCAGGCCCGCCCCGGCGGTAACGTTGTCCTCGAAGGCGAAGTCTTGCGACCTGGAGAAGGGCTCGACAATAATGAACAAGTCGAGCTGGCGCGCGTCCCCCGTATAAATCTGCGACAGGATCGCGGCGTTGTGGTCCTTAAATTGCTTGCCGCTGAAGTCCTTGATGTTCCAGCATATGGCGCGTACGGTGTTGGGCATGCTAATCCTTGGGGTATGGGCGGGCCTCGAGCGACAGGCTGAGCTGGTCCGCCACCAGCCTGGCCACGGCGCGCTCCTGGTCGCCGAGCCCCGCGCCGCCGCGCAGCGCGATGCCGAGGGTGGCGGCCAGTGCGCGCAAGCGCTCGCCGCTCGCCAGGAACACGATGAACTGCCTGAACGTGGGCGCACTCAGCATCCCATACAACACGTCCTTGATCAGATATGTTCTCCGCGTTTGCGGGTGGACATAGCCTACCGTCGCGCGCGTGGACCGCGCCGTGGCGTGCGTGTGCGGATCGCTGTAGGGAAACCCCACGCGCCATTTGAAAACCGGGGCCTGGACGATGAAGGTAGCGCCGATATCGCCCGATATCCTCATGCTCGGGCACTCCAACTCCAGATAGCAGCTCGCGACGACGCCTGTGCCAAGGTCGCGGTGATGCTCGAAGCGCTTCAGGCGGCACGGCGTCGTCGCGGGAAGCGGAAGATCCGCGCGCCACGCGTCGCCGCCCATCAGATCATCCCAGGCTTGCAGCGGCATCTCCTCGCATTCGCGGCGCAGGCTTGACGCGACGAGCAGCTGGTCGCCGGCCACCAGCGGCGCGCTCATCGCCACGGTCGCCTCGCCCACCGCCAGCGTGCCGCGCAGCTGCACACGCGCCTCCCAATACGCGTCGTCCTCGTCCTCGCCGTCGCTTCCTTTGGCGCGGATCTCCAGATACCCGCGTGACAGGTGCAAACCCTCGGAATCGAACGAAAACAGCGGGGCGCTATGCAGGTAGGTGGGGGCGGCCGGGTCCTCCGGCAGCACGCCGAAAAAGATCAGCGGCGTCGCCCCTGTCGACATCAGCGCTCTCACGCCCACCGGCGGCACGGCCTCGCACAGCACGTTGATCCCCGGCCGGATCCGCACACGAACGCCATTGAGCGTGATCCTGGTCTTCGCAGTCGAGGCGACGATGCGCTGACCGCTGAGCTCAAGCAGGTCGAGCGACGGGCAATATGGGTATTTGAAGAGCTCCGAGAGGAAGTCCTTGCACGACTCCTCGAAGTCGTAGAAACGGACCAGCAGCGCGTACCCGGTCGCGCTACGCCACGCCTTGCCCATGATGCGCGGCCCATCGGTCAACCGCCCCTTGAACCGCACCTCGGCCAAGTCGGCCGCTTCATGCTCCACCAGGTGGGACGAGCGCTGCCCGCTGCCATTCCGGCTGTCGAGGAAAGTACCGAACTGGCCCAGGGCGCCCCCTTCGACTTCCATGTGCCCGTCCGACCTCTCTGGGGACGCGCCAAGGTCGGTCCCCCAGCCGTTCGATTGGTCGGGATCGACCATGCCCGCCGCAGTCTCTGGATACGCGTGCACATGCGGCAGCGGGCCGGTTTCGGGCTCGATCGTCGAGACCTCGGTCAAGACGAATTCGTCGTCGAACCATCCCCCCTTGGCCGGCAGCTTCACCGCGAGGCGCTTCTCGACCACCCCGAGCACATACGGGCGGTCCCCATTCAACGCCAGCAGCAACTCTTGGTGCAATTCGCGAAGCACTGTGGACATGGGAGCCTAACGTAACTCGCGCCCACTGGAGTGTGCTGCTGGCGCCAGCTCTAATATTATCACTTCGACACTTTTGAGGGCAAGGCGCCGCGTGATCGACACGCCAGCGTGCCGGCTGGACTACCTGTAGCGGCTCGCATTTCAAGCCGACCGTGCTCGCATTTGACGCCGATTTCGGCTCAAATTAACTGCAAATGAAAGTGGCCCCATGCTCACGCTATTTGCAAATTAGCCTTAAAGTTCAAGAGACAGGCTCGCTGATCGGCGTTCGCGATGAAGTTGGGGCAATGTGCATCTGGGAAATCGTGCACGTCCATGTCCATTCCTTAGGCTCTAGCGCTTGGGCGTTGAAAGGATGGCTCAAAAAAGAACAAAAGGTAGGGACATAATTTGCGTATTGTCAATGCGCCGCCTGCGGTTGCTGCTAACCTTCTCGAAGGAGCGAAACGCAATGAACAAGACCAGCCACATAGAGTTCGATGTCGCCGCTGTTTTCGGGCGTGCTGTCATCGCGGCGATACGCGCCGCGCTAACCCGCACCCACGGTAGCGCTTTTGCTGATGCATTTGTTGCGGACCATATAGCAGCAATTCATCGGGCCACCAAGGCGCGTTTAAATGGCCGCATGGACGATCAAGTGCGCATGGAACTTCGGGAGCTGCAGCGAATGAACCACGGCCCGGCGTCATATGACTGACCCGAACACAAGCGGGGCGGCTAAACATGTCGGGGCGCGCCGGGCTGCCATCTACGTGAGAATGTCCAGCCGCCCCCAGGACCACTCCATTCAGCATCAATGCGACCGGCTGAATGAGTATGCCCAGAAGCACAACATCGAGATCGTCATGATGTACGCCGATGCGGGAAAAAGTGGCTTGCGCATCAATGGCCGCGACGGCTTGCTGGGGTTGATGGCGGACGTGCAAGCGGGAGCGCCGGGATTTGAACTGGTTCTGGTCTACGATGTCAGCCGCTGGGGCCGTTTTCAGGATGTGGACGAAAGCGCCCACTACGAATTCGTGTGCCGGCGGGCGGGCGTGCAGGTCGTGTACTGCGCCGAACAGTTTGAAAACGACGGCTCGGCCATGTCGTCGTTGCTGAAAGGCGTGAAGCGTACCATGGCGGCAGAGTACAGCCGCGAGCTGTCAGCAAAGGTGTCTGCCGCGCAATGTAAGTTCGCCGGGATGGGTTTCAAGATGGGCGCCTCGCCCGGATACGGCTTGCGGCGTATGTCGTTCGACTCCACCGGGAAGCGCCGACGGATGTTACAGCCAGGCGAGCGGAAAGCAGCCCTGACAGACCGTGTACGCTTGTGCTGGGGGCCTGAGGTCGAGGTGGCGGTAGTCCGCCGCATCTACGACATGTACCTTCACAAGCATTACGGGGATACCAAGATCGCCGAGATTTTGAATCTGGAAGGCATACCCGCCGAGCGGGGGCGATCATGGACTGCGTTCAAAGTCAAGAATGTCCTGATCGGCGAGAAGTACATGGGCCACGCCGTATTCAACAAGCGGACCGCGAAACTCAAGACCCCGGTTGTATTCAACGAGCCCGTGGCGGTGGTGCGGGTCGATGGGGCGCTGGCACCGATCATTTCCGCTGACCTATTTGAGCAGGCCCGGCTAGAACGCCAAGCGCGTTTGGTTCCGTGGCAGAAGGAAGAAATTCTTATGCTGCTGCGCAGGCTGCATGGCAGGTGCGGCAAGGTGGATGCAAAGCTGATCGCTGCCGAACCCGGCTATCCCGCGCCGCGCTACATAAAGGAGGCCTTCGGCACCATGGCGGACGCCTACCTTCTAGCGGGGCTGCCGATTACCAAGACGCTGACGTATGCCAGAACCACTCGCGCGGTGCGCCATACCCTGCACTCGACCATTTCGGCGGCGAAGATGCTGATTGAGCAGGCCGGGGCAACACATGCGCCAGGGGCAACGAAATGGTGCTTGCTGATAAATGACCTGGTCATCCTCAAGGTCGTGGTTTCAAGGAGTCGCCACGATCAGCATGGTCGCGTTCGATGGCGGATACCAATACACACTGCGCCAATTCCTGACTTCGTGCTGTGTGTGCAGATGGATAGCGCAAACGTCGCGGTGTCGGCCTACTTTCTTGTTCCGGTGGCCGACTTCAACGAGGGCCACATCATTCTGCGTGCGGAACGCCCAGAGGAGCGGGAGCAATACCGATATTCAAGCCTTGGGGACATCTTCGGTAAATACTGTTGACGCTTGCGCTGATATTGACCGGCGCAGAATAACCAATCCCATCTGCTCTGGAACTTCAAGACCTTGCAACTAGCCGCGAGGCCGGGGCTGCTCGGAAGGCTAAATTTTCACTCTGCAGCTTGGCAATGATCAGTCGCAGGCGAGATCGCGGAGTGTCTCGAGAAAACGCTGGCGCCACGGCGGGCAGGGGAAGTCCTGAGCTTGATCCCGACTAAGGTGAAGTCTAATGCATCTGGAAGGTAAGGCGTGACGGGCTGGTCAATGAGCACAAGCATCTCACTGAGCGGACCTTGTAGGGATTGGATGCCAACTGGGCCTGCGTCAGCGCTACGCTGCCGCTGCTGGCCTGCGGCCTGATGAAGCGGCCACGCTCCAGGCGCTTGGCCAGCAAGCAAAGCCGTTGCCGGTCCACACAGCAGCTTGCTCAAGGCGCCGCGCTGGCCACGGAATGCAACCACGTGGCTACTGAACGGATCTTCCTCCAATGCGATTTTCACTTTCGCTGCCAAGCCGTTGAAACCGCTGCGCATGTCGGTGATGCCTGCTGCCAGCCAAACTTTCGTACATGCCGGCAGGCCGATCATCGCAGCACGCGCTCCAGCACTTGTGCCAGTGCTGTGGCATTGGCTTGGCCTTCGATACCCAGCCGTAGACGCCCAATCTCAAGTGTGATGGTTCCGACAGGGGCAGATTCAGCCTCATCTGCCTCTGATTGTTGCTGACTAGTTAGCTTTTTCGCGCTCTGATGGCATGGAGCTTTTTGCGGCGGACATTGTGCAGACGGAACATGTCACCCAGACTACTAATTCCTTTCCCAGTTAGTCCTAGCGTTGGCACCTCACTCCAGCGGTCCAGAAGGGCCTCATGAGGAAGCTTCAAACCTATCGCTCGAAAGCACCAGGTCATGATCCGTTCAACATCTTCGAAGTCCTTGTCGGACATCGCGACCAAGTGAGGCCAGAGCGAACAAAGTCCATAGGTCCAACTCTTCATTGGGGGCAGCGTAATCTGGCCGCAACGAAAAGCCCTCCGCAACGCAGCGAACGCTGGTGATTTAAAAAAGCAGAATTCCGAATACTCGCTTTGCGAATAGGACCCATAGCGTCCGAAGGTTTTTGGGGCAAAAGGAATTCCGAAGTGGTACGACAGCGCCTGCGCATCCTCATCGGAAAAGAATTCCAATGTGTGTGCTCGATAATGGCCATAACGGGTCACTACCCACCCAACCATCGGGTAGTCCCTATGACCATCACGCATGTTGGCCGCCTTGACGAAAACTTGGAATAGTCCTAGGGAAACGCTGAATTATTCCTCAACGGTTGTGCCTGCCGTGATCTGAACCTGAGACAATGTGACACCGCCTACTGCTGCCCATCCGATCATGCAACGAAGCTTTTCCGACCTTGAGTA
>NZ_JCAQOT010000007.1:0-50010 GCF_059567845.1 Massilia sp. BGA-UO-ETr-WB1
TTGCGCCACCACGGAAGGCCGGAGGTGTTCAACAGCGACCAGGGCTCGCAATTCACCAGCACGGCTTTTACCGATGTGCTTAAGCGTGAGGGCGTCACCATCAGCATGGACGGACGTGGCCACAAAATAACATGACGTTCTCCTCGATAAAGTTCGGATTCGTACCGTGACTTTATTCCTCGGCTCGGCCGAAGGGAGGACGGCTAGATGATTATCAATTTTCGGTCGGCGTCAACACTCGCCATTCTTGGTCGTGCGCTGTGCATACGCGAGGTCGACGCCGGCTCATGCAATGCGTGCGAACTTGAAATTCACGCACTGAGCAACCCCTACTACAATATCGAAGGTCTGGGCATCAAATTTGTCGCCAGCCCGCGCCATGCGGATATGCTCCTGGTGACCGGCCCAGTGAGCAAGAACATGGCGCAGGCATTGCGTTCGGCTTATGAAGCCGTTCCCGAGCCAAGATTAGTTGTCGCGACCGGGGGCATGTGCATGCTCCGGCGGACTGTTCGGGGACAGCTATGCAAGCTGTGGCCGCGTCGCCAACATTATCCCCGTCGATGTCGAAATACCCGGTTGTCCTCCGCCGCCTATCGAAATTTTGCGGGGGATACTGTCGGCAGTATCCATCAAGAAGTGAGCCAGGATTGCAAGACAAGCCGCAGTGCTTCCACGCGTCATCGACAGCTTTGAGACGCCGAAAACTAGCCCTCAAAACTGTCTATCGATCCGAAGCGGATCATAACTTAGTGAGGCAATTCATGGAGGCCCATATTTCAATGTTTCGCTTTCACAAATTTACTGTGCCAAATTATAGACTGGGTACAATCAGATTTTTTTCGCAATAAAATAGCTAAGGGACTTGAATTTGCAGCTCATCGGCCCTCATTGATCGTTGATGCCAGCTATCGTTGGCCATCGCCTTTACCCGAATAGCTTGCTCGATATATTTTCCTAAATTTTCCTCGTCCAAAGCTTTCAGGAGCAGGCGCGAAATAGCGCCATCGTTGACCGCGGTAATTGCTACCGGAAGATCGACGTCACCCGACAGGATCATGCGCACCGACTCCGGATAAATATCCTTGGCCCGGCGTAGGAACTCGACGCCACTCATACCTGGCATGCTTTGATCTGACACGATCACATCCACCTTGTTGCGTGCTAGCAGGTCGAGGCCCTCCGCGCCGCTAGACGCTGTCAAAATGCGATAGCCGCGATGTCGTAAGTCGCGCTTGAGCGCCGCTATGACATTCGGCTCGTCATCGACCAGCAACACTGTAGGCACTAGACCTATGTCAGGACGGTTCGGCACTGGCAACATGAGTGACCCACTTAGGATGGCGTCGATGCTGGTCGACGGCACCGGTCGGCTGAACAGATACCCTTGGACCTCATCGCAATGCAGGCCAGCCAGGAAGCTCAGCTGACCGTCGGTTTCCACGCCTTCAGCGATGGCCTTCAGCCCCAGTGAATGGGCCATCGTGATGATGGCTTTGGTTAACGAGGCGTCACTCGGATCGCTGGTGACATCGCGGATGAAAGACTGATCGATCTTGACAATATCGATCGGAAAACGCTTCAGATAGCTCAGGCTTGAATAGCCGGTGCCGAAATCGTCCAGTGACAGCGTCACACCTATGGTCTTCAGGGCGCGCAGGGTTTCAATCACGTCCTCCCTATCCTGCATGATGACGCCCTCGGTCAGTTCCAGGTCCAGGTAACGCGCATCGAGCCCAGTCTGAGTCAGGATAGCGGCGATTGTATCTGCCAGTTCCGGCTGCCTGAACTGGCACGCCGACACGTTGACAGAGACGGTCAGATCAATGTGGCCAGCCGCGTGCCACGCCTGGGTCTGGGCGCATGCCGTACGCAGCACCCATTCTCCGATGGCTACGATCTGGCCGGTGTCTTCCGCCAGTGGCACGAAACGTGCGGGTGGGATGATCCCCTGCTCGGGATGGTGCCATCGCAACAGCGCCTCGACGCCGCGCATGCGACCGGTCTTGACGTTGACTTTGGGTTGGTAATCGAGGCGGAATTCACCGCGGCCTAGCGCCTGCCGCAAGGCGTTTTCCAGCGTCGCGCGTTGCCGCACATGCTCGCTCATGGCCGCAGTATGGAACTGGACGTCGTTGCGCCCCCGTTCCTTAACGTTGTACATTGCTGTATCCGCGTGCTTGAGGAGGATTTCGGCGGTCTCGCCGTCCTCCGGATAGATGCTCACTCCGATGCTGGCGCCGACCTGTAGTTCCTGGTCGCCTACCAAGAAGGGAAGTGAGATCGCGACCAGCAATTGGCGCCCAATAACGTTCGCATCGAGCGGGCTAGCCAAGCCCAGCGCCATCACCACAAACTCGTCGCCACCAACCCGCGCCACAGTATCGCTGCCGCGTAGCGTGGCCTTGAGTCTGACCGACACTTCCTTCAGCAGTGCATCGCCAACCGCATGACCGTAAGTGTCGTTGACGTATTTGAAGCGATCCAGGTCGATCCATAGCACAGCGAAGTGCTCGCGCATGCGTAGCGCCTGGGTAATTGCCTGCGCCATGCGATCCTGCAGCAGCGCGCGATTGGGCAAGTCAGTCAGGATGTCGTAGTTGGCCTGGTGCTCCAGTTGACGCTGGTAATCGCGTGCCACCGTGATGTCATTCATCACGCCCACATAGTGCCCGACCTCGCCGACGTCATTACAAACCGGAGCGACATACAGATCGTTCCAGAATAAGCTGCCGTCCTTGCGGTAGTTGCGTAGCACGGCATGGCCATCGCGCTGCGCCAATAAGGCCTCGCGTAGCACTTGCAAACCGGCTTGATCACGGTCATCGCGCTGCAGGAAGCGCATATCTCGCCCGATCACCTCGGCCGCCGCATAGCCGGTAATCCGTTCGAAGGCAGGGTTGACGTATTCGATCAGTGCATCGTGGTGTCCGAAGGTGGTGATCACGATGGCATTGACGGTCGACTCCATCGCTTGATTGCGCAGCCGCAGCGCCGCTTCCGCCTGGCGCCGTACCTGTACTTCTCTGAGCAAATCGGCGGTACGCACTCGCACTGTGTCCTCCAGTTGCTCCGCGTGCAGCGCCAGACGCCGGCTGGCGTCCCATTTCGCGCTCAGCGCACTGGCAAGTTGACAGACTTCGATGCTGTCAAATGGCTTCTTGAGGATCAGCAAGCGATCGCCGCAGTCGAGTCGCTGCAACACCTCATGCCAGGAGTAGTCGGTATAGGCACTACAAATGACAATCTGCAGCGCAGCATCGCGTTGCCACAGCAGTTCGATCGTCTCTAGCCCGTCGGGCCCTGGCGGCATGCGCATGTCAACAAAGGCCAGCGCATAGGGACGGCCGCCACGCAGGGCCTGTTCCACCATGATGGCGGCCTCGTCGCCCTGGTAGGCCGAATCAAGCTCGAAACCTATCGTCGGCGCCGCCTGCACCGTGCCGAAAAGGCCGGCTTCCAGCGCGTCGAGTTCCACGTTTTCGCCTGTCACTGCGACCAGGATCTTGCGAAAATCCGTATGGATCGCGGGCAAATCGTCGACCAACAGGATTCTTCGGTTGGGAGCGACATTCATACGACCCCGCAAATGACGTCAGCGCGAATCGGAAGTTTTAGCGTGAAAGTCGCGCCCCGGCCTAGGCCGTCGCTGTGCGCTAGCAACGTCCCCCCCATCTGCTGCGCTGCTAAAACGCAGCTATGTAAACCGAAACCATGTCCATTTTTGCGCGTAGTAAAGCCGTGGGCAAAGATGCGGGTCAGGTTTTCGGGTGCTATCCCCTCGCCATTGTCCGCCACCTGTAACACCACTCCGGCGTTTTCGGCGATGCTGAGTCGTACTGTGATCTGGTGTTGCTGGTCAGACGTGCTGGACATCGCATGCTTGGCATTGTTGATCAGATTCAGCAAAATTTGCAGTACCTGGTGCCTATCGAGCAGAACCTGAGGCACCGCGCTGAACTCAGTGACCACGGTGACCTCGTGCCGCGAAAGTGAATCGCCGCTCATACGTATGGCATCCTCCACCAATTCGACGATGCGGACCGGTTCGATGACACCGGCCGGGCCGGCGTATGCCTGTTGGGTCGCCACTACTTCTTTGATGTGATCAATGCTTTTGGTCAAATTCGCCAGTTCGTTTAGCATACGGCGCCGCTCCTCGGCGATCGCCTGTTCGAGTTTGTCCAGGTAATCGGGCAACTGCCTCCCTTTGTCGTCATGGCTGAAAAAGTGTCCGAGATCAGCTTGATGCGCCTGCAGCAACTGCACGACCTTAGCCAAAGCCTGCGTCTTCGAAGTACGTATTTTCCCGGTCACCAGGTCAGCCGAAACGTTGACGCTGTTCAGCACGTTGCCCACGTTGTGCAACACATTTGTGGCGACTTCAGCCATGCCCGCCCGGCGCGCCGTGGCGACCAGTTCAGCTTGTGCGTTACGTAACTCATCGTTTACTTTTCTCAACTGGCTCGGACTAGGCAGATGCAACGCCACAGGCACAAGTTTGATGAGCAGAACAGCTGTGACCACAGAAGCAATCGCGGTGGTCACTTTAACCCAGGCGGCTAACCAATAATCTGGATACCATATGGTCCAGATGTCCAGTACATGGGTACTACCGCAGGCAAGAATGAACACACCGAAGGCCCCGAACATCCAATCGAACGGAAGATCCCGGCGCTTCCGTATGAAATAGACCAGCGTCACCGGGATGGTTAAGTAGGCGACCGCAATTAGGGCATCAGACACGACATTGGCCCATAACAGCTCAGGTAGCCACAAATAGCAGTGTCCGTGAGGCATAAAGCGGTCATCGCGTAGCAGTAGGATCAAGCTTTCCATGGTCTCCCCTTCTATCCTGAAAAATATCTTTCCGAAAACTGGAGAAGACATTGAGCTTCCCCTGAAATTGCGCCGTCCAGAGGCGACGTAAAATGATGCGACTTTGGAAGAACCAGAAATGAAGAAGGTACCAACAGACATACCACGTCGGGTTCAAGGTGCTTGCCGTCAAGCGCGTGGTGGCCGATGGCCAAGCGATATCGACGACAGCCAAGAAGCGGGGACTGAGCGACGCATACATTGCGCGACTGGGTCAAAGCGGCGGATTCGCGCAACGGAACTGGCAGCGAGGTGGTAGCGCCGGAAGCGATGGCATTGTCCCAGCAGCGGGCCGAGGTGGCGCGCTTGAAGCGGGAGAACGAAGTCACAACGAATGCAGCGGCGTGCTTCGCGCGCGATGTTCTATGAAGTAAGGCTGGATTGACCAGTATGCCAAGGTGTTCGCGTTGTCCAACATGTGCACCATGCTGGACGAGAGCATCAGCGGCTATCGAGCAGGGAAGCGTGGCACCGCACCTGGTCGTAAGCACTTGATGGAGACGTAAATGCTGATGGTGATACGTGCCATCCACGGCGAGCCTAAAGCGGCTTATGGCAGATTGCGCATGGTGCGGGAACTGCGTCGATGAGGTTTTACGGCCTTCAAAAAGCGCGAGCGGCTCATGCGGGAGGATGGCATTGGCACCCTTCACAAGCGGCACCACAAGATCACCATGGACTCGAAACTTGGCCTGCAGGTGGAGCACAACCTGCTTGCCCGAGACTCTATACCGACGGTCGCGAACTATGTACGTAGGTCGGGCATAGGATTCCTTTGAACCGAGGAGGGCTGGTTGTATCTGGCCATCGTTCTCACGCTGTTCAATCGGGATGAAATTGCCTGGTCGTTCAAGCCGCGCATGACCAGTACCACTATGACCGACGCATTGGCCATGGCCTGGTTCCACCGTCGGCCAGCAGGGGTTATGCATCACTCGGTCCGTGGCAGAAAGTATGCCAGCAAGGTGTTTCAGGGAAAACTCAAGGAATCCGACGTGACCTGTTTCATGGGCCGAAAAGGCAACTGCGCCGACAACGCTCCGACCGGGAGCTGGCTCAACAGCTTCAAGAGTAAACGGTACCATGACCATCGCTATGTGACGCATGTCGCTATGAAGACTGTCAGTTTCAAATACATCGAAGTCTTTTATATATAATCGCAAACGGCAGCATTCAGTGCTTGGCTACCGGTCATCCGTACAGTACCTCGAACTATGGGAAGCAAAGCGATAACTGGAAAAGCAGACCGCATACAATTCACCTGTTGGAAGACGAAATATCGAGGGATCCTCAAATTTCGGTTATTGAAGTTGCCAGCAATCGTCAAACAACCTGCAACTGCCATGACTCCTCACCTACAGAGGTTGACACAAAAAATGCAGCAGGAATCTATCCAATTCCCACGAACCGGTGCGGCTTTTGTGATCCGCTTGGGTTCGATGGACACTTTGGGTACGAGAATTTGGTCGGTTAATGGCCTATTTCAAGCCCTTCAGAAACCGTACTCCGAGCGAAGGCCGTAGGGGTTTGATCGCTGAGAGCCATGTGAGGCCGAATCTCATTGTAGTCCACGCGCCAGGCCTCCACGATGGCTTGAACCTCGGCCAAGGAGGTGAACCAGTGGACGTTGAGGCATTCATCACGCAGCGATCCGTTGAACGTTTCGATGTAGCAATTATCCGTCGGCTTGCCGGGCCGGCTGAAATCGATCTTGGCCTGGTGGTGATAGGCCCATAGGTCCAGCATCTGCCCCGAGAATTCGCTGCCGTTATCGACAAACAGGCACCGCGGCGGCGCGCGTTTAGCAACGATGCGGTTGAGGGCCGCAACCACGTCCTCGCCACGGAGGCGATGCCCGGCCACGATGGCCAGGGATTCCCGGCTGTAGATGTCGATGATCGTCAGCAGCCGTATCTTGGTTCCATCGGCAAGTTGGTCGGCGACGAAATCCATGCTCCACGCGTCGTTTGCCCGTCGCGGTTGCATCCGCGCCTGGCGGGCAACAACACTTTTGCGCCGCTTCTTGCGCCAGGCGCGCAACTGCAACTGCTCCAAGCAATACCAGCGGTAAGTCTGGTTGACGCCCAGCTGGAAGCCCTCGCGTTTGAGCAGCACGTGCAACCGCCTGTAGCCCCAACGTACCCGCACCTGGGCCAGCTTCCCGCAAGCGTTGCCGCAGCGCCAGCCTGCTCGACAGATATTGCGTGCTGCGCACTTGCTTGGTCAATCGACAGGCCCGCGCCAGTTTCAATCCGTAGTGATCGATGATGTATGCCACCACCACTCGTTTCAGCGCGGGCCGTCCCACTTTTTTGACGCGACGTCCTGCAGGATCGCCTTGTCCAGGCTCAGCTCGGCCACCAACTTCTTCAGCCGTGCGTTCTCGTCCTGCAAAACCTTGAGTTCCCGCACGCCTTCGGATTGCATGCCGCCATACTGCTTTTTCCAGCGATAAAAGGTCTGCTCTGAAATGCCGAGCTGCCGGACAATGTCCCCAACCGCCATGCCCAGTTCGGCCTGCTTCAACACGGATACAATCTGTTCCGCCGGAAAATGTTTGCGCTTCATGGTCAAGCCCTCCCGTCAAGGAATTATTGACCAAAAACTCGCGCCCGGAAGTGTCTAATTTCGCCAGGGCAGATCAGTCAAGTATTTTCAGCGACTCGCGAGCGTCTGGCGAACTCGTGGCGATTCAATCGATGCTCCCTCGCGCGTCAGCAAAAGCGCCAACAAGCAGCCACGAGAGACTCCGGTTCCCTGGCTAGGCGACCTCCCGTTCCCTCGCGCCTATCGATACATCGGTATCCGCGCCACTTTCAACACCGCCACCGTTGTTCGTTTTACCAAGGAAGCCAAAAGCGGCAATAGCGGCAAGCAGCGTCACTCCAGTCAACACGTGCACCAACACCTGGAACGCATCAGCATAGGCGACAGTCAGCGCGCCTTCAGCGATATGCGGAAGCATGGAGGTCGCAGCGGCAACGTCACCGGTAGCGATGCGTTGGGATGCCTCAGATAAGGGCCTACGCATCAATTTTGAACTGGATCGTGCCGATAATCCGCCACTCTATGACGAGCTGGCCCGATTCACCAAGGGCGCAAAGCGCGTGAACCGTCTGCGGACGCTCGCCCATGCAGGCCTCATGGCCCAGATACCTGCCGCCGCAACGACCACGTCGGTCGCACCGCAACCGCAGAATGGCGAGCACGATCCCGTCCACGCAGCTGCGAGCATGGAACTTTTCGCGCCTGCCATAGGCTAAGCGACGCCATTGCGCCAACAGGTGCGACGCGGATCAGCCTCGCAGTACTGATCGGATTTTCCAGGAACACGCACTCCGCTCAAGCGCGCGGCCAACCCGCTTGGCACCTCAGCCGCAGCTCCCGGAGCATCATTCGCGCCGCGAGCTCGGTAAGGCCATGCAGCCGACTCGTGGCCGCACGCTAGATGGCTTGCCGGTGCTGAGCGACGAACTCGTCGGAGAACGCGGCCCCATGACTTTGGACCATCGATGCCTGCACATGCGCAACCGCCGTACGGCAGTAGACGGTGGTGAGATCGAACTCGATGTAATGGCTGGCATACATCTGGTCTTCTCCGTTACCCTTCGCAGCGCACTGGTCAACTCCTAGGCAACCAGCGCCCCCTTGCCCTCATCGCCCTGCCAGTTGGCAACGTGATCCTGGGGCCCGCTGGCCATGCGCACGGCATTGTGGCCCTCCTGTTTAGCAATGTACAAGGCAGCGTCGGCCTGCGCCAACAGGGTCGCCAGAGCGGGACCGCTGCTGATAATGCAGGCACTGCCGATGCTCGTCTTACACGAGGGTAAGCCTGCTTCCACGATCTGCCGCTCCACGGCATGGCGATACCTTCGATAACGCCGATAATATCGACGATCTTCCTGGAAGAGGCGCTGATCGCCCCCCCATGGTGCCCACCACTTGAGCGACCACCGCTCCGCCTTGGGCCGCGACGTCGGATGCCGAGCGGGCCATACGGTCGGCATGACGCGCACGCTCGTCGTTTTGCTTCACATTGACAGCGCTGTCGGTCGCGCTTTCCGTCAAGGTGGCAAACCAGCGTTCGACCTGGTTGAGCCACGACGCTGAAGTTGGTGTGAAATGGACATGGAAACGGGGATGGCGGGCAAACCAGTTCCGGATCGTCGGCGTCTTATACGTGCCGTAATTGTCCATCACGAGATGGATGTCCGGGTCCGATGGAACAGCCGCTTCGATGGTGCGCAAGACCTTCAAGAATTCGCTGCTGCGATGACGACGATGAAGTTCCCCTATGACCTTACCAGTGGCGATGTCGAGCGCAGCAAATAGCGTGGTTGTGCCATGACGCTCATAATCGTGGGTATGCCGCTCTACGATGCCTGGTGCCAGAGGCAGACTCGGTTGAGTCCTGTCGAGTGCCTGAATCTGGCTTTTCTCATCAACGCAAAGCACCATGGCCCTGACTGGCGGATCGATAAACAGCCCCACAATATCGCGGGTCTTTTCAACAAACAAGGGATCAGTCGAGAACTTGAACGTTTCCTAACCTTGGAATTTCCAATCCCTCGTGTCCCGCGACCAGCGTTGCGGATTGCGGTTTCTTGCATCCCGATAGACTTCCTCACGGCGCGCCAGGATCACCGCATCCAGGCCGCAATGGCGCTGTGCCGGCGTCACGAACTTCAGTCCGCTGTACTTGCGTTCCTGGTTTTACCAGCGTACGAATTTTTGTGTCCATGTCCGTACCTCGTCCAAGCTCCCAAACGGCTTACTCGGGTAGTCCGGGCGGTACTTGCAGCTTGGTGCCCCTACACCATGCCAGCATCAACGCTATGCCGATCAGCGCGGCTGCCCGGCGGTTCCATTGGCTGCAGGCCCGGCGCCCGGGTGACCATCCGGGGCTAACCAGTTTCGGCCTTTGAGGCGACTGCGCGGCTGCCGCCAGCGCGGGTGGAGGTTCACCACACCGGCGTCACGCCACCATCAGCTTCACATGCTTTAACGCCACGCTGTCCGGCCCCACGGAAATCGTGAAGGTACCCGGTTCCACCACCCGCCGCATGTCCGCGTTAAAGAACCGCAAGTGTTCTGGCTTGATGTCGAAGGTGACAGTGCGCGTTTCACCCGGCGCCAGCGTGATGCGCTGGAAACCTTTCAATTCCAGCAGCGGGCGCGTGACGGAACTGATGTCGTCACGGATATACAGCTGCACCACTTCGTCGCCCGCCACCTTGCCGGTATTGGTCACGTCGACCGACACGCGCGTCGCGCCGGTACGGGCGATGGAGGCCTGTGCCAGCCGCGGCGTGGAGAATGCGAACGTGGTGTAGCTCAGGCCAAAGCCGAACGGGTACAGCGGCGCCGTGCTGCCGTCGATATAGCCGCGCCGCGCCGACGGCTTCCGGTTGTAAAAGATCGGCAACTGGCCAACATGGCGCGCAATCGTGACCGGCAACTTGCCGCCAGGATTGGCGCGGCCGAACAACAGATCCGCTGCCGCATGCCCCGTTTCCTGGCCCAGGTACCAGCCCTCGATCAGTGCATCGGCGCGTTGCGCCAGCAGGTTCACGGACAGGGGACGGCCATTGAGCAGGAACACCACAGTCGGCTTGCCCAGGTCGAAGATGGCTTGGGCCAAGTCGTTTTGCTGGCCGATCAGATCCAGTGTCTGGCGGTCCCCGAGGTGCTGGTCGGCCCACGCTTCGCGGCTGGTCTGTTCATTGTCGCCCAGAACCATGATGATGGTGTCGGCTGACCTGGCCGCCTGCACCGCCTCGGCAATCAATTGCGCGTTCACCGCCGGCGAAGTGAAATGGATTTCATCCTGGCCCCACGCGCGCTCCTCCGTCAAGCGCACGCCTTCCGCATAGTCGAACTGGAAGCCCTGCCGTTCGCTCTCCGCCTTCACGCCTTCGTAAATCGACACAACGTGGCGCGGCACGTCCGAATAGCCGCCGATCGGACAGTCTTTCGCGTGCCGGCCCAGCAGCAGCACCTTGCCTACCTTGTTGGCATCGAGCGGCAGCACACCCTTGTCGTTCTTCAGCAGCACGGCCGCGCGCGTGGCCGCGACACGCGCCAGCGCCACGGCCTCTGGCGCAGATGTCAGGCGCTCGGCCTGCGCCGCATCGACATAGGGTTGTTCGAACAGTCCGGCCAGGAATTTCAATTCCAGAACGCGCGCCACCACGGCGTCGATCTCGGCTTCGCTGACGCGTCCGTCCTTCACCAGCTGCGGCAACAGCTGGTAGCCGAAAGCGTCCGGCGTTTCGATATCGACTCCGGCCTTGACCGCATACACGGCGGCATCCTGCGCCGCGTCGGCCAGGCGGTGGCGCGTGATGAGCTCCTTCACGCCCCAGTAATCGGACACCGTCACGCCCTTGAATCCCCATTCGTCGCGCAGCACCTTGTGCAGCAGCCAGCGGTTGGCGTGCGAGGGCAGGCCGCCAATCTCGTTATACGACGGCATCACGGCGGCGGCATGGGTTTCCTTGATGACGCGCTCGAATGGCGGGAAGAATTCCTCGCGCAAGGTACGTTCACTGACTTCGGCCGGCCCGATATTGGTGCCGCTTTCCGGCTGGCCGTGCCCCGTCATGTGCTTCAAGGTGGTGTATACCTTATCCTTGCCCAGCTTGCGCTCTTCGCCCTGGAGGCCTTTCACGGCCGCAATGCCGATTTCCGCACACAGGTGGGGGTCTTCGCCAAAGGTCTCTTCGATGCGACCCCAGCGTGGATCGCGCGCCACGTCCACCACGGGCGCCAGCGCTAGATTGGCGCCGCGCGCGCGCATTTCCCGCGCCGCCACCGCAAACACATTGCACACCAGCGCCGTATCGAACGTCGATGCCAGCGCGATCGCTTGCGGGAAGCTGGTGGCGTCCTTTGCCGCATAGCCGTGCAGCGATTCCTCGTGCAGCAGCAGTGGGATGCCGAGGCGGGTCTGTTCCACCGCCCATTTTTGCGCGGCATTGGAATACGTGGCGGTTTCAAAGGCGCCACGGTTGCTGCGTTCGCCATTGTCGCCGGCCGCCGCAGGGGCGGCGCTACCCTGGCGGTCCGACGGACGGGCGATCATGCCCAGTCCTTGTGGGTAGGCTTTCGATGCTCTCTCTGCCAAAAAAGCGCCGCTGCCATCTTCGAGCGCGCCTTTAGCGCCCCAGATGCAGCACATTTGCGCAACCTTTTCTTCCAGCGTCATCCGGCCCAGCAAGTCTTTAACACGCGCCGGGACGGGCGCGGCGGGATCTTTATATAGCGGTCGCCTGGCTGCCGCCATGGCACCGGAGGCGGGCAGCGCGGCCATGCCGGCCAAGCTGGTCATGGAGGCGAGGAATTGCCTGCGGCTGGCTGGCCGAATGCGCTTGTTGTTCATGTGGTGGTCTCTCATCAATATTTGGTTGCGCTACCATGCTATCCGAAATATGTTATCGATAACCAACCCACCCGTCAAGCAAACGTTTCAAGATGCAGGCCGGCAACCCAGCGCGCCGCAGGCATAAGACTCCTTCCAGCCCGTGTCCACAGCCGCTATTGGTGCGCGGCATCCCACCGCCAGATTGGTACTGCTCTTTGCACTTACCCAATTGGCCAACGTACCTTTGAGTATGGCGATTCGCTTTGCAGCTCGATCCAGCAACAGCCCTTGCTACAGCACCAGTTTGACTGCCTCCGTCTATGTAAGAGTTGATGCGGATCAGAGTATGGGCGGAACCATATCACCTCATGGCTTGGGCGGGAACCAAGAGTCCTTGGTCTCCTTAATGGTGGCCTTGATGATGGCAATGGAATCCGGGTCGCCCTTAAGCAGCGCCGAGAAATAGGCGCGGGGCTGCTTGAGCGGTACGTCCGGCGGCAGGCGCGGCACGTTCGGATCGGTTACCATTTCGAGCACGCAGGGCCGGTCGCAGCGCAGCGCTTCGTCCCAGGCCGGCCCCATGGTGGTCAGGCCGCCAAACAGGCTGGCCATCATGCCCCGCCGCAGCCGCACGTCGCGGGCGTGCCAGTTGGCCGCCGATGGAGAGGAGGCGCGTCTGGCAGGCACGGCAACGTTCCCCAGTACACGCGCTGCGGGTTGGCCGAATCGGCCTCGCTCATGGTGCGCGCTTCCAGCACGCGCCACCAGCGCTGCACGTTTTCCTCTATCTCAGGTCAGCAGCAAGTGCGACCCGGTGGGCCGCTTGTCCGGTCCGGGGGCGCCGACGTGGAATTCCGACACGACGCCACGCAAGCGCACGGCCTGCTCTTCCAGCAGGTTGGCGGCAGCCGCAGCTTGCTCAACTAGAGCGGCATTCTGCTGCGTCATGCCGTCCAGCCGCCATCGATCTACAGCCACGCCGACTGGACGGAACAGGAACGGCTGGACGCCGGCGCCATCACCAGCGACGCCGAGCGCATGATCGATTCGTTCACGTCCGGGAAAGCGCCCAACACCATGATCGTCAACAGCCATGCGTTCCAGCGCTTCATGCTGCTGGATTCGCCCTACTTCCAGAATTCGGAAGCGTTCGCCCAGGCCTTTGTGAAAAACGATGGCGATGCGCTGAAGCGGGTGATGTTCGATCATGTGACCAACGACTGGCGCGACGTGCTGCGCAAGCACATCGACGTGCCCACGGCGATCTTGACCGGTGTCCTTAGCGACTCGCTGTCGGGCCAACGCTGGATTCATTCGGTGATTCCGAACAGCGAACTGCACGTGTACACGGTGGAAGAGCAAGGCGACCACTTCCTGATGTTCAAGAACCCGCTCACATTCACAGCGGAACTGGATGCATTCTTGAAGAAACCCCACTAACCGGCGTTTGCATGTCTATCGCAGGCGCCGATAAGTACGCCCGGCGCCTTCATCCCTGCCTGACAGGCTACAGATCCTTTTCGATTTGCTCGGTGCGGCGCTTCATCCACATGTCGCGCACCATCGCGTACTCATCCACCGCGTACTCGCGCATGCCGTCCATTTGCAGCATGCGCGCCCGTCCATCGGCCATTTGCACCAGGGTCAGGCTGTTCGCCAGTCCGGTGCTGTCCACCCGGCCGAGCGGCAACAAAGGCTGGTCGCCGAACATGCCAACGGTGTCGCGCACCGTGCGCGGTCCAAGCAACGGCATCACGAAGTAGCGCGAGTCCCGCCAGCCCCATGCGCCCAGCGTCTGGCCAAAGTCTTCATTCCCCTTGGGGATGCCGAAGCTCGTGGCCGGATCAAACAAGCCGGCCACGCCCACCGTGGAATTGACCACGAATCTGCCCACCGTTTGCGCTGCCTGGCCCGGGCGCAGCTGCAAGGCCTGGTTGACCGCAGTCACCGGTTCACGCAGGTTGCCGAAAAACTTGCCGATACTGGCTTGCACCGGATCGGGCGTGACCCAGTCGTAAGCCTTGGCTACTGGGCGCAGCACGGCCTTGTCGACCGCATTGTTGAAGCCGTACACGCGGCGGTTGTAGCCTTCCCACGGATCGTTGACGGCGGCTTGCCCGTCGTCCGCCATCGGCTCGGACTTGATGGCATTGCTGGCGCACCCGCTGGTGGCAAGGATGATCGCGGCCAGCGCGAACAAACGAAGAGATTTCATGGCAACACTCCTGGTTAGAATCGATAGATATAGCCGAGGCTTACGCCGGGCTGGCGGGACTGGTCGACCAGCGGACTGTGCTTGATGGCGCTGCCGAACTGGGTGGTGCGCACGTCGAGGAACATGGTGTGGCGGCGCGCAAAGCTGTAGTCGAGCCGAACGCCGGCTTCGATGTTGGCGGCGGAGTCGCCCGGGTAGGCGCGGCGCCACGCGCGCGCTTCCGAAGCCCGCACGCCGTAGTAGTAGTCGACATACTTGCTGTCGACCCATTCAGCGCCCAGCCTGGGCGTCACGCCGATCGCGCCGAACGCAAAGCGGCGGTCCAGTTGCACCTTGGCGCGCATGCCCTTGCTATGGGCCGACGCGTCGCCCAGCACCTCGGCCGACAGGTTGGCGAACTGCGGACGCCACAGCATGGCGCCGCCGATCCAGATGCTGCCCTTGCGGTCAGCCATGCCGGCCAGGAAAGGCGAATCGTCCGCCTCATAGCCGTCGCGGGCATAACGGGTGCGTAGGCGCAGCGACAGGCTGTCGCTCGTCAGCGTCTTCACGTCCAGGGTCGGCACCGAGGCGCTGATCCATTTGCTTTCATACGAAATCAGCGGCATCGGCAGCACATCGCGGTCGATGTCGCGGTACCCCTTCTGAACCACTGAAACGCCACCGCCCAGCGCCCACGCGGACGAATCGGCGGCGGAATTCTGCGCCGAAACGGGCCCACAGGCCAGCGCACCGGCGAGCGCAGCTGCCACCGGAGCATAGCGTTTGTAGTTCAAACAAAGACGGACAACTTGGTGCATAGGACATCCTTTTCTAGGGTTGGAAGGAAATGGGTACTGCGGGAGATTCAGGCGTTCGGCGGCACGCCGTAAGCGCGCAGGAAGACATCCAGCGCGCGGCCGACCGTGGCGGTAATCCGCTCGTCGTCCAGTTTGGTGATCACGTTGAACAAGCCGCCCTGGTACACCTCGGACGAGAGCAGGCCGAAGAAGTGGCAGGCCATCACATGCGAGTCGGCGTCACGCAGCTTGCCGGCCTTGATCACCCCGGTGAAGTAGTTGCCCAGGTAGCGCCTTGCGCGGACCGGACCCTGCTCGTAGAACGTCCTGCCGATCTCCGGGTTCACGGCGGCGGCGATCACCATGCGCTGCACACCCAAGGATTCGGGCGTATGGAAGCCCTTCAGGATGTAGTGGCCGAATTTCGTGAGCGTGGCCTCCACCTCCGCGCCGGGGTCCAGCATGGGATTGGCCACAGGCACTTCCGACGTCAGCTCCAGGTCAGGCGCCGCGCCGCCGCTCTGATGCAACATGGCCATCATGTCGCCGCCCTCGGCGCTGACGGTGCGTTGCACCAGCTCAGTGAACAAGGCTTCCTTGTTGGCGAAGTAGCGGTACAACGTCGCCTTGGAACTGCCGATGCGCGCCGCGATGTCGTCCATCGAGGCCTGGTCGAAACCCTGCTCCTGGAACACCTCCCTGGCGGCGGCCAATATGGACTGGCGGCGCGCTTCGGTTTTTACTCGGACCATCTGTTGCTCCATCTATCGTTGATTTATATCGAAACGATACCGTATCGTTTCGTTATGGTCAACTAGAAATGGCAGGGATTCTCCCATACACGGTGCACCCGTTCGCAGGCACCACGGTCACGCTGGTCAAGGCCTTCGACTAAGACGATCCGAGCCAGTTGCGCGGCACGGCAAGCGCCACCACCCCGTTGTCCAGCTGTCCAGCAACGATGTCTGCGTATCGGCTCGATCAATCCAGACGTCCCTGGCGCGCCAGTTCCACCAGCGTGTCCACCACATGGCGTACCTTGGGGCGCAGATGCGCGGTGCGCGGCCACACGGCGTGCACGTCGATCTCGCGCGCTGTAAAGGCGTCCAGCACCGTCACCAGGCGGCGTGCATCGATGTGCTGGCGCAGCAGCGCCAGCGGCATCTGGCAAAGGCCGATGCCGGCCAGCGCCGCGTCTATCATCGCTTCGCCGTCGCCGATCTGGTAGGTTGGCGGCGGCGCCAGCCGCGTTACCTGGCCATCCTCGCCGATATGCCATGCCAGCGGCCGCCCGCGCCGGTGGGCGACGATGCAGCGGTGGCCCGCAACATCGGCCAGCGTGCGGGGCTTGCCGTGCTGGCGCAGATACGAGGGCGCCGCGCAGATTACCCAGCGGTGGCTGGTAAGCTTGCGCGCCACCAATTCGCTGGAATCGTCCAACGGCCCGAAACGGATCGCCAGGTCTACGCCCTCCTCCACCAGGTCGATCACATGATCGGTGAAGGTCAGCGTCAGCTGCAAAACCGGATGGGCCTTGCCTATCTCCAGCAGTACCGGCAGCATCACCTTGCGGCCAAAGGCTGCAGGCATGTCCACCCGCAGCCGACCGGCAGGCTCCGTGAGCCGGCTCCCCAAGTTAACCTCCGCCTCGGAGATCCCCTCCAGGGCCTGCGCGCACACGGCGAAGTAGGCCTCGCCGTCCGCAGTCAGGGACAGGCGCCGCGTCGTGCGGTGAAACAGCTTGACGCCCAGCCGCGCTTCCAGCCGCGCCACTGCCTTGCCAACGGCGGACTTGGAGATGCCCAGCTGCTCGCCCGCCTGAGTGAAACTCGACGCGCGCGCCACCGCGACAAACGTGGCGACGCCGCTGAGCGTCTCAATTGCGACCATGTCGCCTCCAGAACAAGAAATGATGGCACATTGTAGACAAAACGTTGACGGCCAGACGAACGCCAGCCGGTTTATTCTCGTCGTCTGGCGCTGTAAGCTACAGGTTTTACCCGAGGAGAAAGCCATGCCTGTCGTACGAGTTACCTGGTTCGAAGGGAAAGAGGCGAAAGCGAAGCAAGCGATTGCCGCCGAGATTACCGAAAGCATTGTCAAGCATACCGGCACCGATCCGAACTACATTTATGTCGTGTTCGAAGACGTCAAGCCGTCTGACTGGGCCGGAGCGGGCAAGCTATATGGATAACTACCACGTCGGCTATTCATGAACCGGTGACGTGCCAGTTGATCGCCAGATCCGTCATTGCATGCGCAGAAAGCTCCGCCCCATCAAGAAAATGTGTCTGGACATCTTCTGGACGAACCAAGCGTCGAAGTCAGCGACCTAGCAGCATCGGAAGCTGACCTATAGGTGTAGTGGTCGCAATTTGATCTAACGGTACATCGCTATGACGTGAGCACTGTCAGGTCAGATCGCAGCCTCTACACTTAAGCGCAGATGGACGGCGTCACATGCTTTTGCGCGCTCAACATAATTTCGCAATCGCAGTGCGCTTTAGCTTGGGCCATCGCGCCGTACACAGGGACAGCTACTGAAGACCATTCCCGACGTTGCGAAGCGACACGCCTAGTATCGTTGCCGCTGCGGTCCGGCCGATCGTGGAAGCAAAGCGCATGATCGCCGACTCCTGCGGCCCAAAGTTGAATGGTTTGAGATTAGGGAAGGCGTTACCCAGCGACTCCAGGCTACCAATCTCGTCAACCAGCCCAAGCGACCTGGCCTCTTCTCCGCTCCAGACCTCACCGGTGCCGTAATCGATACCAGGTTTTAGACGCGGTCCCCGTTGGGCGACCAGTTCGTGAAGGAACATCGCTCCCACGTGACTGACCAGCTGCTGTGCCTTCGCATCGGACTCCTCCGACACCGGCGTAAACGGATTCAAAAACGCTTTCAGTTTTCCAGACGCATAGACGCGCTGCGACACGTGAAACTGCGCGATCGCCTGGTCCAGCTGCCAAGGCGCGATGATCGCCCCGATCGACCCAACCAGGCTGTACTTGCCGGCCACGATGCGGTCGGCATGCATCGCAGTCATGTACGCGGCGGAAGCGCCCATGTTGCCGATAATCGCCGTGACGGGCTTCGGATGCTTCAACTTCAGAACCGAGATGGCGCGGGTGATGCGCTCCGCTTCTGCAGGCGCGCCCCCAGGGCTGTCGATGGACAGCACCACGTGCTTGACGTGCGCGCTGGAAAACGCGTCCTCCAGCGCCGGTATGACCTTGTCCGCAGAGGCCAGCGTGCCCTGTGCGATCTCGCCATGGATGCGCACGACCCCGACCACGTCGCGAAACGGGCCGAAGGAAAAGCGCGAGGCGTTCGCCAGGAACATCGTCCCGGCGGCGACTGGCGCCAGCACCAACAAGGCCTTAATTCCGATACTCCATCGGCGCTCGGACTTGCGCTCCCGGGCGCTGCGGCGCTGCTCCTCACGGATGGCAAGTTGCTGGGCATGCAGATCCGCGAGCAACTGCAATACGACCTCTTGCGGCGCGATCGGCGCCGCATCAACTTTTTCAATAGCCATCGTTCCCTCCGCACCCTATCTGCAATTTCCTCCGAGCCCGAGCAGAATCTGGCCAAGGCCGATCTTCTGGCTGCACTCCTTGGGTTTCGGCGAGTTTTCGCCAACGTCGACGCTGCGTTGTGCCGGTGCCCGCTCCTGGATCATTTCATCTACCGTCTGGATGCTTTCCGCAGCGGCCAAGCGTTGCTTGGCATCTTGAATTTTCACCAACCTGCATTTAACCTGAAACGCATGCGGATACTCTCTAGTGGCAGCAGAATCGCGTGTCACATCGGCTGGACTGCAGAGCTCACCCGTTACATCTCGGAAGGATCGTTCGTCGACCGAACTGCCAAGGTCTGAGTGCAAAATCAATACTTGTCCATTCCTACACTCGGAAGTGATGAACTGCAGAGCAAGTCGTGAATATATTTCCCAAACCCTGCTTGTGCCTTGCGGCACAAATGTCTTTCGAGTCAAACGATAATTCGTAAGTGGCGAGAGATCGCAGACAGTTTCATCCGTTGGACGCCCTGCCAACGAAACGGCGTGGGCATTAGAACCGAGAACTAGCGTGACAGCGAGAAGCATAGCTTGAAGGATTAACATTTTCTTCTCCAAGTAAGAGGACATCATGCACATGCTAAGACACATTATTCTAATTTCAAGCATCGGATTGGCAAGCGGATGGGCAATGGTCGGGTTCGGCCTTGCGACGGCCCCTCTGATCGCGGGCACGATTATAGCTGCTACCTTTGTCACGCTGTACTTGGCTCTAGCGCTGGTCTATTGGCTAGTCCAACTTTTTCGCAGCAAGGTCGACAGGCACTTTGCCGCTAGCTCCCTGCTAGGTCACGATTCACGCGGGCGGCTTCGGATTCACAGCAACCAACGCCGCTGGTGAGGGTTACTTCCATTTCGTCTCAATCTTGTCGAATAGCTCCTTCAATTTTCTCGAAACAATATCTGGATCGTCTTTAACTTGCTCATTGACACTATTAAACAGCGAGCGTTCAGTTGACACATGGTTATTTTTTGTCCGCCCCACCTTCTCCGCTTCGAATCTCTGCTCGTGCTCTCTCGCTTTCTCCTTCAAATTCGTCGCATTATGGTTTATCTCATTGCGTATAAAGTCGCTCCGCGCCGGCGATTCCATAATAGCCGACGACCGTGTATTTCCTGCCGGCGAATCTTTTACCTTATTGCGATACGCCTCCGCCGTCATATTTAAGTTTGAGATTGCGCCACGATCCAGTGCGCTCTTTGCCTCGCGATAATCCGTGTTGACTTCATCAAATGAACTAGGTAAACGACTTGACTTCGAAACCGGAACAGGCACGCGTGTAACATTTCCGAGAAAGGATTCCAATTTCACTAGGGAACCGCTGATTTATTTGTTTTCTGAAATTTAGAGCTCTTACAGATCAATGGTTTACGTGCTGCTTTCGGCCGAAAACCCGAATAAATCAGCACTTCCCTAGCTCTGCGGCACTACCCACATTATCCGAGCGGAGCAATTGCTCGAACAACGAAACATGCTGGGGATCTTTTGCCAAGTCTTTGCTAACTGTTTCTCCCCGTTGAAATGCATCCGCAACGCTCTCAGAGAACTCCAACTGTTTGCGCAGACTCGCATCCGCTCGCTCGCTACGAGACAAACTCTCCGTCAGTCGCGCGGCAACTTCTTTCCCATCTCGATTCTCCCCCAGGACAGATAGAAGAGAGTTCTTGTTTCTTGAAATCGTGTCCGAAAATGCCTTGAACTTCGCTTTATCCTCGCTGCTCAACGCATTGTTGATAAGTTGGTCCTGTTTCTGCACCGATGAAGAATAGTGTTTGCGTCCCTCGCCGAAGATCTGCCCGCCCACATCAAATGGAGATAAGCTCTTCATGGCACCCGCTACGCCAACTCCCACGTGCGAGGCGCCGCCAAATGCTACTGATGCCACCTGCTGTTCGCTCGCGCCAGTGGTGGCCGCCACAGACTTGGCAATTTGCACCAATTCGCCTATCCGCTCTCCAACGCTCTCCTCACTTGACACGCTCGATCCTTCCGTACGACCGTGCGCGCGTATTCGTGCATTCGCACTTACCAGAGCATTGCTCAATGCTGCAGCTTTCTCGTTAGACGCAGCCACAGATTCGGCTTGCGCTGAAGCGACCGATCTGGAAGACGCTTCGACATGCTGCTGGGATATCTTAGCGTCCACGATGCGCGACACTGGCCCCTCGTTGGCCAGCGCCTTGGCAGCAGTCAGCCCACTCAACACGTTTGAGGTATATGTCGTGCCGCTGCTGTCGTTTTGCCTGCTTCCAAAAAAGGCGGAAGAACGCGCCGGCGCGAGATTGACCTGATCCATGCTCGTGTTCCCCATCGACACATTGCCGATTGAAGCAGCAGATGACGTCGAGGTCAACATGGACTGGAGCGAATGTACGCCAGATACCAGCGCGCTGCCGAGCGTTTCCATTCGTTTCAGCGCGGCCCAGGCAATCATGGGAATACTCATCGTCATGTAGCCAACTACCGCTTCGCCGGAGATAGCGTTCGAGTAGATCGAGGGAGCCGTCAGCAATGACAGCGCACTGGCGCCACCGCCGACATTGGCCGCAGCAGCCAAATCTTTCGCCGCATACACCATTGCCATGTAATTTAGTATTGCATACAGCGGCGGCCACAACTGGATCCAGACTAGCAACGAAATGTAATTCTTCAGCGCCACCGCGGTCTCGCGGCCGCCGGTCAGCATGAGGAGCAAAACCACGATCGGAAAGATTGCGTACGCCAATGCCTCCACCGTGTTGCGAATCACCGGTAGTGCCTGCTCAGCGACCTTTCCATTGTTGATCCATCCCGCGTTCGTCTGCACCACCGCTTGAGCCCGCCCAACAGCAAGCAGCATCGATGCGGGATCGTTGATTTTCTGGCCGGCCAGTAGGGATGCATCGTTCACCGCATTGATCAAGGCATTCTGGCGAATGATGTCGGCAGCGGACGCGGCTGCATTCGCGATTCCATTCTTGATGTAAGCCTGCTGGATTTGCCCTGCGATCACCGCCGCGGCCGCCGGCCCACTCAGGGTTGGATTCATCCGACTCGACAGCATGGCTTGAACGCGACTTAACTGGGCCGGCAATCTGCTGTTCAGGTTAGTATAAGCTTCGGTGCAAGGCGCCACTGCCATCCCTCCCGCTCCGTCGGATACTGGAGTGAACCTGGCCGGATTCGGCGACGCCATCAGGGGCCAAATATCGCCCGACGTGGCGAATACTTCGGGTTCCAGAGCACCTGAGGCCAGATCATATATGGTGCAGTTATTGATGAAATTGATCAAATCACTTCTGAAGCTCGGATTTTGAAACACAATCCGACTGGTCTCGCGGATCATGCGATTCCCGAACACCAAGCCGTTCTTTTGGTAAGCAAGCTCACTTGGAAGGCCGGCGGTGCCTGGCAGTACCTGCATCGCCGTCTCGTACAGTTCGGTCAGGGTATTCCCGACCCTGCTCGATAGCGAGCCAAACACGGCGAGTCCAAATGGCACATTGTCGATAACCGTCATCGCGCTCCCTCCAGTCTTGTCCACAATTCCCACGGTCACCTTGGGAACGAGCATCACCGAAAAGACGAGCGTAACCGACGCCAGCCAGTACCAGCCATGAAGTTTCTGCGGTGCGACTGCGTATGCCGCAAGCGCCGCGAAGAATCCGCAGAATGCAACCACGCCGAGGGCACTCGCATATGAACCGGAACCGCAGATGGCCGCGATCGCGTTCAGGACACCGAACAAACTGTCATTATTCTGGTAGGCATATACTTCCCACATCGCGGCCTCCCACGATCAACTATTGCATGTAGGCTGCGCGACGGCCTAGCATATCAAGGATGTGCTGGGGCATCGCGCTTCGCATTTGCCGCTCCATTTGCTCGAGGCTGGATGCTATTGCATTTATCGAACCCACTCTCTGGTGGAGCTGTGCCTTCTCCTGCGAAAGCTGTGTAAGCAAATCCTGCGCTCGTGTACGCAGTTCTCTAGCGCGTTCAGCCTGTGGCAGATCAAGCAAATAATCCTTCTCCAGCGCGAATATTCCTCGACGAAGGTTCTTCTCGAGGAAGACGTAGGCATAGTCAGCGGCAATCAGTTCGCGAAATCTGGCAATCAGGTCTTCCGAAAGATCTGCCGTCGGCACAACAGTCGATATCGAGAGCATCCTATAGACAGGCTCTGTGGTCTGATTCACAAAGCCAATCTCTGGTGAATTGTTCGGGATCGGCGTACGCGTAAGAATTTTGTTCGCAATGGAGCGCATCAGATTCTCAACCTTCAAAGTAAATGGCGAGTGAGAATAGTTGTGCTGAATTGTGACCGCGTCGCATTCAGAAAAGTTGTTGCAGCGCAGTAGCTCCTGGACGACATTGCCGCCCGGCGTGCCGCCACTGCCGTATAGAAGTCGATTAATTGATGTGATCGTCGGTGCAAAGGGTTCCGGATCGCGACCATCTTCGTAGAAGATCACTGTACCCACCAAACTCATGATTAGCTCTCTCTCCTGATCGTCCAGGTTGGTGCCCGCAAGCTTCAACGCCTTCCAAGTCAAATTTCCAACGAACGGGGCCTTGTTTCGGACTTGGGAATCGGACGACGCGCGCGCAGTGGCGAGCACCGACGGCTTGGCCGTCTGGCACCGTACCTTTGCTGTCGCGTAGTCGGATTCCAGACCAAGCGTCACCGCCAGGTCCTCACAGAGCCGGTCGCCGCTCACACCGGTGGCTTCCATCGCCGAACTGACCAGCGATTTCGCGGTGTTGCAGGTGCTGATGTTAGCCTGCGTCAGCATGCTTTCCAGGTTCTTGGTCCACTTCGTCACCCCGCCCAGGAGGGGCGAAACCGAATCGACGGCGAGCTGGAACGCGACGCCCGGCAGCGCGGCGGTGATATTTCTCAGCATGTTCTTGAACTCGGCCGCCGAGATGTGCGAAAACGAGCCGCCATAGATGTCGATGCCGCCGCAGCCGGCCTTCACCGCCGGGAAATCCATCGCCATCAGCTGATACGTCCGGTTCTGGTTGCGCAGCATCAGGCTGCCGCCACTGTAGGTATTGAAGACCTGCCCCTTGAAGGCGCCCGGCGCGGTGTAGTTGCCGATCGCCCCCAGGTCGTTGAACATGGTGTTGATGGCCGCGTTCAGATCCCCGGCGCTGGCGCCGCCGCACAGCGCGCCTGCCCCAACGGCGGTGCAGATCCATTTCGCAAATTTCCTCATGGCTTCCTCCTATCGTTGATCGCCCCAAAACACGGGTGGCGGCGTCCCCTTTCCATCCCGGCCCTCGAACAGCGCGACGATCCGCTCGGCCAGCTGCGCTTCGGACAAGACCCCGAAGCCCACCGGCTCGATGCGCCCGGAGAACGGCTGCGCCAGGAACAGCGCCGGCACTTGCTGCACCTTCAGCGCGCGCACCGCGCCGTTGTCGCTGCGCGCCTGTGGGAAGCCCGCCAGCGCGCCGCCATCCACGCTGATCGGCACCAGGCGAATGCCGTGCCGATCACAGAAGGCCTGCAGCAGCGGCGCCATCGCATGGCAGTAGCCGCAATCGCCCCGGAAGAAGAACATCAGCACGTGCTCCCTGGCCACCCGCGCCAGCACCACGTTCCGCTCGCGGATGCGCGCCTGCTCGAATACTTCGAGTGCGGTGGCGTTCACCGGCCGGCCCTGCGTGGCGGGATCGAGCTCGGGATGGGACCAGGCGATGCGCTGGGCGACGTCGGCAAACCGCGAGGCGTTGTGGACCACCTTCGCTTCCAGCTCCATGTAACGGCGCACGTTCGGCTCGGTCGGCTGGATCACCGCCAGCGCGCGGCGCTCCTCGACTTCCTTCTGCAGTTGGCGGAACCTGGCCAGCGCGGCTTGTTCGCTGTCGCCGGCGCGCGGCAAGCGCGGCGCCACCTTGCGGGGCGGCGCCGGCGGATCGAGATGGAAGTGCCAGCCGGTGCGCGGATCGAGCAGGCTGGCGCGTTCGCCATCGGCCGGCTCACCGGT
Organism: Massilia sp. BGA-UO-ETr-WB1; assembly: GCF_059567845.1. Taxonomy (NCBI): domain Bacteria; kingdom Pseudomonadati; phylum Pseudomonadota; class Betaproteobacteria; order Burkholderiales; family Oxalobacteraceae; genus Massilia; species Massilia sp. BGA-UO-ETr-WB1. The sequence continues at coordinate 24,790 of NZ_JCAQOT010000007.1, forward strand.
ATCGGACACCTGCGCGGCGCAGCAACAGCCGGCCAGCGCCAGGCACACGCCTAGAAGGGCCGGGCGTGTCATCGCGCCGCCCCCGTCGCCAGGCTGCGCGGCGGCAGGCCGTCGCTGCAGTAGTTCAGTTCAAAGCGCAGCTGCTGCAACTGGGGTGCCGCCTGGGCCGTTAGCTTCACGCCTTGCTGGGACACGTCGACACGCAGGCGGGCGCAACCCGGCTGGGCGTAGCGCACGATGGTCGAGACGTCGATCTCGACATCCCCACCGGTGCCGAACTGGCGCTTGAAGGCGTCGGCCACCGGGCCGGCGAGCACGCCGCGCGCCGTCCCGCCTGGCGCGTCGAGCGCGGCGCGCAGCAGCGGCGCGAACTGCGCCACCGGGGTACTATGCGGCGGCGCGTCCGCCGCCCGCGCCGGCAGCAGCGCCAACGCGGCCATGCCAGCAGCCAGGTATCGAAAATTCAGCATTTTCCACCCCGCGCGTAGCATTGCGGTGCTTTAACGGCGGCCGCGCCCTTGAGCGCTTCAACGTTGGGCTGCGCCGGCGCAATCGAGGCATAGAATTCGGACAAATCAAAACGGGAAAAGTCGAGCGCCTGCAGCTGGGCGACGGAAAAACCGCCGCAGGACGGGTTCTGCGGTGCCCCCCAACCCATGCCCAGCTGCGCCCTGCCCTGTTCGTTGACGAGACGCGCCAGCACCGAGTTGAAGCAGCACTTGGACGTGGTGCGTTCGATGCAGCGCACGCAACGCCCCAGGACCCGGATGCACTGCGAGCACCAGGTGCCCACACTGCGGCACAGGCGCGCGCCTTCCTTCATCGCCAACTGCCCCTCCTCTGCGTTGCAGGACATCATGGCGGTCGCCACCGCGAACACCACGGTAATGGCCAGCGACCAGGGGTTGAACGCCACCGCGATGCTCTCGCCGGCGGCGATCGTCACCGAGCCGGCCGGCAGCGCCACCCCGTTCACGGCCACGGTCACGCCATAGCTGGTGAAGGTGCCGCTGAAACCATAGCTGGTCAGCATCGACTTGATGCCGGCCGTGATGAAGCTGCGGTTGTTGGCGTTCATCAACACGTCGAATACCAGATGCGAGCCCACGCCGAACAGCGAGCCGTTGCTGTAGCCGGCGCCGGCGCGGTTGCTCTGGCAACAATTGGCGAGCAACCGGTCGCGGCAACGGTTGTCCTCCCCCGCGAACACGCGCAGCGTGGCCGGATCGAGATACACGCCGGCCTCGCGCGCGGCCTCCAGGTAGCTCATGGCCAGGGCGAAGTCCGGATCGGCCACCTGGGCCGTATCGAAACACTGGGCGCCCAGGCAGAAGCTGTTGGCCGGGCACGGCCCCGGTCCAGGGCAGCCCGCGTACAGGCTCGCCAGCGCCGTTTCGGACGCAAGCGGGTTCCTCGCCACCGCCGCCGCGCCGGCGATTTGGGTGTCACCCGGCGGCAGCGCCGGACGTGGCGTTGCGGCGGACGCGACCGCATGCCGGCCCGCCTCGCACGCCGCCGGGTCCGGATGCAGCGCGCACTGCGCCAACTGGGCACGCGCCTGGCTTGCCAGGTTGGCCTGGCCGTACAACGCCGACTGCGGCGCCGTCGTCGTGTAGCCCGGGACCACGGCGGCGGCCGACGCGGCGTTGACCGTGGCGCGTGCCGCAAGGTTGGCGGCGCGCGCGGCGGCCAGGTCGTCCTGCTGGGCCAGCGCCAGGCGCGCCTGCCCCGTCAACAGGGCGCACAGGGTCAGCCAGGCGGTCAGGCTTCGCATAGTCACGGCTCCAGCCTGGCGCGCAGCCGGCGTGCCTCCGGTGCGAACGCCGGTGCGGTGCGCAGCACATGGTCCAGCGCATAGCCGAGCGTCACGTCGCCCGCCACCGACACATAACCATCGGGGGCTGCGCAGCCATTTTCCTGGCAGGCGGTCGCTGCGGCCGCTTCGCGCGCCAGCACGACGGCCGGCACGTGCGCGATCCCGAAACGGGCAAACGCCTTCGGATCGATTTGAACGACGGCCTGGCCGCCGCCGGTCAGCTGGCGGATGCGCGCGGCGGTCTTCGTCATCGAGCCGTCCTGCAGCCCGCGCAGCACCAGTACGGCGCCGGCGCGCGGGGCGTCTGCCGCCAACCGGCGCAGCGTCCCTTCCGGCATAGACAGGCTGATGAACACCAGCAGGCGCGGTCCCGTGTTCGCAGGCACCGTGCCCACGCCGGCTATCTCGTAACCGCGTGCCACCTGCGCCAGATCGATCCCGGCACCCGCCTGCGGCTGGGGTAGCCGGTCAAAGCGATGGGTGGCTGCTGGCGGCGCAGGTTCGGCCGAACCAACTGGGCTGGCCGACATGGCCAGACACAGCGCGGCCAGCAGTCCCATGGCGGACCGCGCGCTATTGACAACGAAGCAGTCAGAATCCGACACAGCAGTTCCCCTTCCTGAACAGCATGAACGCGAAGTCCTCGCCGCGCACCGGATACTCCTTGCCGGCGCCCCACAGCGCCGTGCTGCGGCCAAACGGCTGGCAGCAGCGCCCGGCATCCTTGACCGTGGCGGGAATCGGATAGGTCAGCTGGCTCTTGTAGGCGCGCTTGTCCATCACCGGCAGGAAATACGGTCCGCACAGACCCCGCTCGCCGTGGCGGCCCCAAGCCACCAGCTCGCGGTGCAGCTTGGCCGTTAGGCGCTGCGCCAGCAGCTCGGCGGTGCGCACACCGCCCAGGTGGTAAGGCACATGACCGTCCAGCGGATACAGCGCCCCCTGGCAACCGGCGCACCAGAACAGCTCTGGACGGCCAAAGCCGGCGGTGGCGGCGACGCAATCGGCCGCGCAGGCGGCCTGCGCCACCGGGTTGGCGAACAGCACCGCCTCCGGATTGAGGATCAGGGTCAGCTCGTCGTCGTTCCACAGCGGATCAACCTCGGTCAGATAGGCCAGGTCGAACCCGCCGCGCTCCAGACAGGGGAAGTCCGCCACCACCTGCAGCCAGTACAGCACCGGGTTGGCGTAGAAGTGGGCCTGGTAAAAGCTGTTCTGCTCGCCGCCGGCGTCCACCGCGCGGCCGGCGTCGGGCGCCGCGATGCCGGGGTTCAGGTCCACGCCGCCCAGCGAGACCAGACAGAACGGGCGCCGTACCACCTCCACGTGGCGCACCGGCTCCCAGAACCCGATCGACAGCCCGACGGTCGGGTTCACGCCGCAGGAACACAGGGGATTGGCCGGGTTCGGGATATCGCCCTGCCCGCCCAAGTCGGCCAGCGTGCCGCCGCCCAGGGTGATCGGCATCAAACAGCTCCAGCAGATGTCCGTGATGGGGTTGGGAAAACGGCCGTTGCAGGTTCCTGCCGCCTTCGATGGCGGGCTGTGGCAGGCCGCCGCCAGCGCGATAGCCGCCGCCACCCGGGCGGACCGTAGGCTGCGGCCGGCAGCTCGACCGGCGAAACCGGCCAGGCAGTGCGTTAGTAAGCTCATGGCGTATCCTCCCTGGCCACTGCCGTCTGCGGCGGCACCAGCTCGTCGATGCGCAGCCGCCTGCCCTCCTGCGACACCAGCGCCGGCACGTGGCCGATGGCCAGGCGCCGCACCAGCAGGCCGCGCTGGTCGTAGTAGACCGGCACGCGCCAGCGCCGCATCAACTCCAGATACGAGCCGCCCGTGAGCACCGGTTTGACCGCGCTGGCGTACTGGCCGACCAGGCCCGCCGCCAGCGCCACCTGGCGCGCGTCGCGGGCGTCGAAAAACAGCAACCGGCGCGTCAGCGGCACGATGTCGAGCGGATTGGCACGGGTGCCGGCCGGGAACAGCAGCTTGCCCGACGCATCGACGATGTTGCGCTCCAGCGCATAGCTCGGGTCGTAGTGGAAGGTGCGCGCCGTGCGCGCCACCGGCAGGCCCAGCGGCACGGGGCGCAGCACGCCCTGCCGTGCCCGGTCGACGGCTTGCCCGCGCAGCTGCGCCAGTTCGCCGCTCGCTTCCTTTTCCCGCAAACGGCGGGCTATCATGGCCAGCAGGTCTTCCTCGGCAATGCGGTACACCGGCCCGATCACGCCCAGCGACGCGGCCTGCGCGCCCGGGGCCGCCACTGCCGCCCATGCCGCCCAAGCTGCCAGCCCCGCCGGCAGCCACCATCCCCTCTGTCGCCTTGTCATCGCCCACTCCTCAGAACAACGGCCGCACCACGGCCAGCACATCGCGCTCGGCCACCAGCCCGCACAGGTGGTAGCGCGAATCGAAGCTGTCGGCGTCCACGCCCTGCATGTACAGGTAGCCGGCCGGGATCACCGTGGCGGCGATCGGATCGAGCGCCAGGCGCGACACCACGGCGTAGCGCTTGGCCAGCCCGGCGTCGACGCCGTTGACCAGCACCGCGCGCCCGCGCACCTCGATGCGGTCCCCGGCCACGCCGGCGACGCGCTTGAAGAACGGCTGCCCGCGCAGGCCCGGCACGTGGCGCACGGCCTCGCCCCGGAACGAGAAGATCACGTAGTCGCCCCGCACCACGCCGCGCGCGCGGTAGTCCACCACGGCCACCAGGTACGGCAGGCTGGGCGTGACGTTGAACAGGACGGGCAGGCGCGGCACTGGATCGACCAGCACCCGCACGCAGGCCAGCAGCCACACCGCCGCCAAGAGCGCGTAGCACGGCCAGTCGGCGCGCATCCTGCGCAGGTGCCGCAGCAGACGCGCTTTCATGGCCGCACCCGCTGGCGCAAGAGCGGCGTCAGGTCCGCCACGCCCGCCGGCAGCGCCGCGACGGCCGAGCGCTCCACCACCAGGCAGGCGCAGTCGCGCTGCAGTTCGGCCAGGCGGGCCGGATAGGCGGCGACGAAGCTGTTGGCGGCGGCCAGCGCCTTGTCGCGCGCCGGTGCGTCGCTGCTGGACGAGATGGCCCGCAGATGGCGCGTCTGCTCTTCCCGGTACACCTGCCACGCGTCGACCACGGCCACCACGGGGATGGGCTTGACCAGCCAGTAATGGTAGCCGGCCAGCGCGGCCGCGTTGAGCAGCACAGCGGCCAGCACGCCTGCCAGCAGCGGTTTCATGCGTGCCCCCGTTCGGCCAGGATGCGCGTGATCGCCTCATCGATGCTGTAGCCCTGCGCGCGCAGGGCGTCGATCGGCTTGTTGTCCTCCAGCTTGTTGGAAAACAGCAGATGGGTGGCGGGGTCGAGCACCAGGCGCGCCACGCCCTCCCCGACCGGCGACGAGACGTACATTTCCGCGTAGGCGCCGGCCTCGGTGCGCAAGGAGTTCAACAGCCGCTTCTTGGCCGCGTCCATCAGCAGGCGCCCCTTGCGGTCCAACAGTTCGATCGACTCGGGCTTCTGGCGCAGCAGGAATACCCAGTCCGAGCAGTTGAACGCCGCTTCCATCTGCGCCGAGCCGTAGTAGTCGTCCGCGCCCTGGGTGGCGGTCACCAGCGCGCCGCCGTACTTGCGCGCCCGGCGCGCGGCCTCCTCGACCACGGCCGCTTTCAGCGGATCGTCGCTGCCGATCTCGCCCAGCTGCTGCTTCAATTCGTCCATGATGAGCAGCTTCTTGCGGTTGCGCGTCAGGTACATTTCCCCGGTGATCTGGTACATCAGCAGGATATTGACCACCGCGTGCAGGTCCGGGCGGCGCTTCAATTCCTCGTTCTCGATCACGATGAAGTCGTTGGTGAAATCGACGTTGTTCCTGCCCTCGAAGAAGCGGGCGTACTGGCCGTCCTTCGAATAGGGATTGAGCATGATGGCCAGGTCGCGGATGCGCTGGTCGTCGCGGATGCCCAGGTCGGGAATCGCGCCGCTCTTGAACGCATCGCGCATGGCCGTCATCGTCACGTCGCGCCCGTACTTTTGCCACTGGCGCAGCAGCACCGCCGAGATCGCCTTGTACTGCACCTCCTCCAGCCGGCTTTGCATCGAGCACATCTTGGCGATCGCCGGCACCAACATGTCCATGTCGTCGCAGATGTCGTTGATGGCCGAGAAGGGATTGAGGTTGATGTCGCTGTGCGCGGTGAACTCGATGTAGGCGCCGTCGGCCTTGCGGCACAGTTTTTCGAACGAACGGCCCAGGTCCATCATCCAGACCTTGGCGCCGACCGAGCGGTACGACCACGCCAGTTCGTTGAGCAGGACCGACTTGCCCGACCCGGGCGCGCCCACCACGGCGGCGTTGAAGTTACCCAGGTCGTTGTCGAACAGGTCGAGCGTGGTCACCTGGCCGCGCCGCCCGGCCAGTACCAGCGTGGGGGTACTGGTGCCACGCCATTCGGCGATCAGGGGTGCCAGGTGGATCGCGTTGGCGGTGGTCTTGCGCGTCACGCGGCGCATCTTGCGCAGGTCGCCGTGGAAGGCCGGCGAGAGCGTCATCGGCAGGCTGGCCAACAAGGCCTGGCGCTGCTTGAACACATCGGCGTTCAATTCGAAGCCGCTGGCACGCCAGATGGCCCGCGCCGTCTCGCAGGCCTGCGGCGCCTCGTCGGGCGAAGTGAAAATGGCCAGTTGATGGTACATCGACACCAGGCGCCCGCCCGCGTCCGCCGCGTTGGCGGCCGCCTTCCAGTCCTCGCGCTTTTGCTCGACGTCGGGCATGATGTCGGCCAGCTTGCTGCCGGCGTTCTGGTTGGCGCGGAAATGGTTGGTGGCGATGGCGCTGCGCGTCTCGGCGTGGTCGAGGATATGCACCCCCATGGTGAGCAGGAACGGCGCGCTGTATTGCAGCGGCGGCTGCATCAGGTCGCCGATCAGGCTGCCCATGCGCCACAGCGCAAAGCGCTGCGGGAACGATTTGATCGACAGGAAGCGCGCTTCCAGCGGCGCGCCGCCGGCCAGCTTGGACAGGCGCAGCCCTTCCGGCCCGGCATCCTGGATGGTGTCGAAGTCGACGATCTGGTCGCGGATCTCGCGCCCCTCGTCGTAATGCAATTGCGGCAGATCGGTGCGCGCCATGCGGTCCGGGTTGGTGAACTGCGCGCACCAGTTGATCAGGCCGTCCGCGTCGCAATGCCGGTTCGGCAGCGAGGCCGAGGCCAAGGTCACCGACAGCGAATCGCGCAGCGCGCACAGCGTGCCCAGGCGCCGCTCGTCCGCGCCGTGGCCCGGCAAGGTCACCGAGACCAGCAGTCGGAAGTCGCGCATGGTGAAATGATGGGCCGCGCTCAGCGAGCGCATGGTGCCGGCCAGCAGATGCTGCACGCGCTGGCGCGCCAATGAGCGGTACAGGTTGCTGTTGCGCGCCGGACGGCCGTAGCGGCTGCCCTGCTCGTACTGGTCGGCATCCTCTACCCGCAAGTTGGCGTACTCGCGCAGGATGTTGCGCACGTGGGGCGCGCCGAACAGGTGGAACTGGATGCCGGTGCCCACTGGACAGTTGATGTACAGGCTCACCAGCACCTCGACCATACGTTCGTCCGCGCCGCACTGCGGCAGCACCTCCAGCACGAAGCCCAGGCAGCCGTTGCGGTTGACGAACAGCTGCACGTCGGGGATGTAGGCACCATAGGGCAGCCAGGAGGCGAACTGCTCCGGCGGCGAATCGTTGCCGGCGCGCAGGCCCAGCCAATCGAGGATGTGGCGCGGGCCGCGCTGGGCTGGCCCTTCTGCAGTCTCAAGCATGATGTCCTCCCGGGCTAACTATTGGCGCTGCGGCCCGGCGGCCGGTGGCGCGGTTGCGGCGGAGCGCGCCACCTCGGCGCCGTCGCTGGCCGCCGTCGGCGGGGCGGCGGTTTCCAGCTGGCTGGGCGGACGCGATGGCGGCGGACGCAGCGGCGCGTAGGCTTCACGCGCGGCGCGCTGGGCGTGCGCCAGCTGCCATTGGCCATCGTCGATGCGTACATAAACGTAGGACTGGTCGACCAGATCGCGGTCGCTGTCCTCCCAGGCCTTGACCCACAGCCGCAGCACCCGCACCGGCGAGCGCAGGGCGACCGGGTCCAGCCCCGGCGGCGCGGCGCTCTGCGGCGCTTCCGTCGCCAGCGGCCGGGCCAATGCGGCCTCATGGCGAGGCGCACCATCGCCACTTGGGACAGAACGATTGTGGTAGTTGGCGGACACGGAAGCGCAGTGCACGCCCTCCGGCGCCTTGCAGCTCAACTTGGGCGAGCCGTCCAGGCCCGACAGATTGCCGCAGCCGGCCAGCGCCAGCAGGCCCAGCACGCGCAGCTTGCGCGCCATGATCTTGTTACCGCCGATGTATTCCATGTCCGCTCCTTGCCAGGCCGTCGGCCTGATCAGTCCCGCCGGCGGCGCGCGCCAATCCGGCTTCGATGTCGTCGCTGCCCAGCGCCCCGGCGATCCGCCTGCCGTCGGCGAACACCAGCGTGGGCGTCGCCTGCACGCCCAGCCGGGCCGCCAGCGCGAGATTGCGCTCCAGCGGACTGGCACAGGGCTGCGCAGGGCCAGCTGGCATGGCGCCATCGGCCATGGCGCGCGCGTACGCCGCGTCGCGGTCCTGGGCGCACCAGATCGCCTCGGGCAGTTGGCGCCCCTGATAGGGCAACAGGTAGTGCAGGACGGTGACGTCGCGCAGGCGCCGCAAGGCGGCGTCGAGCTGGCGGCAGTAGGCGCAGGCCGGGTCGGTAAACACCAGCAGGCGCCGCGCACCGGTACCGCGCACCAGCGTGATGGCGTCTTCAACCGGTATCGCCGGCAGGTCCACCACATCACCCGATGCGTTGGCATCGGCCACCGGGCTCGCGTGCCCGGCCATCCCGCCGGCCTTGCGGGACGCCGTCACATCCTGCATCCGACGGGCGTCAAACAAGTGGCCGAACACCAGGTAGCGCACATGCCCGCGACGCACATAGGCGACGTTCTCGCCCATCCACACTTCGTACAGGCCCGGAACCGGCGTCGGCGCCACGCGGTCGAAGCGGGTCGCCGGATGGGCCTGGCGCAGGCTGGCCAGCAACGCGTCCTCCGTCCGGCCCGCTAAGGCCGGCTGCAGCGCCGCCGCCAGCACCAGCGGCAGCCACTTAGTCCGTGTTGTCATCGCGCGCCTCCTTGCCCAGCCGTGGCAGCCGAATGCCCTTGGTCAGCACAATGTCCACTTGCCGCTTGGCGAACACTTCAATGACCGGGAAGGTCTCCTCGGCTAGCTTGATGTAGTAGTTCGCCAGGTTGTCCAGCGCGCGGCCGACGCCGCCCGCGACGCCACGCCGCATGCGCTCATCCATGCCCTCGGGCCCGGTGGTGAGCGTGCCGAACGGCGTTGCCGAGTAGGTCGCGCCGCCTTGGGCGAAGCCCTGGCCGATGCCGCTGACGATGCCGGCGCGTAGCGCGTTGGCCAGCATCTGGCCCTGCATGGTCACCAGGCGCCCGCGCAAGCCCAGCATGCCGTCCTCGCCGTGGACGTTGCCGTCGATCTTCACCTCCAGGGTGCGGCCGTCGCGGCGCACGCAGGACAGGTTCACCGTGCGCAGATAAGCGCGCGAGGAGCTGATGCTGCCGTAGCCGGAAGCGATGACGAAGCATTCCTTCACCTCGCCGCGATAGTGGTTCGGCAACACCGCATTGTCCAACAGCCGGATCAACACGGGCAGCGGGTTGGCCTGCGCCTGGCCGCCGGTCGGGGCGGCAATGCCGCTCAAGGTTTCGCCGCGAATGAAGCCGACCGGCAGATAGCTCTCCAGTACGCCGCCTTCCTCCTCCCGCTCTCCCTGCGCATCCTGGATATCGGCCTCGCCGCTTGGCGCCTGCCCTGCGGTGGTGGCCGGCACGGCCAGACTGACACGCACCAGTACCGGCGGCGGTTCAGCCAGCGCTGCCTGGGCGCTCGGCCCCATGCCGGCGCCAACGACGGGCGCCACCGGTGAGCCTGGCGGGAATCCCGGCATATCCGGCGGCGGCATCGCTGAGCGCGGGGATGCGGCCGACACGGCAGCGGGGGCAGGCCCCGGGGATGCCGCAGCGAGCGTCGGCACCTGCGAGGCGGCAACCGCCGGCCCCGGCGAGCCGCCCGGGCTTTGCTCCTGCTGGCGACGTTCCAGTTCGGCCAGGCGCTGCATCAGCGATTGTTCGCCCGCCTTGCGGTCCAGGTTGAACCGGTCCTGCGCATCCTTGTCCACCTTGTATTGCGCCAAGGTCTTGCCGGCCGTGCCCACCCACTGGTCGAGCGGATCGACGCGCAGCGGTGTGACGCCCTCCTGTTCGGGCTTGACCACCACTTTCTCCTTGGCGCGGTCCGCGCGCGGCGCCGCCTTGGCCTTGTCGCCGCCGGCGAGCGTCAGCACCAACCAGAGTGTGCCGATGCCGCCTGCCAGGATGCCGGCCGCCAACAGATACTGTCGCTGCCGGGTACTGAGGCGGCCGGTTGCGGTGCGCCATTTCTCTCGCAATCTCATGGCGTGCCCTCCTGTGCGCGGATCACATGCACCAAGGTGGTGGCGCCCGGCGGCAGGTTGTGCCGCTCGATGGCGACCGCCAGCACGCCGTCTTGATCGAATTCCTGCTCGGCCAGCACCATGGGCGCCGCGCCGGTGTTGCGCAGCCGGTAGATCTCGCCCAGCAGGGCGCGTCCCTCGTGGCGCCGAATCAGCCTGAACTCGGCCTCCCGCCACAGCGCTTGCGCCACATCCAACTGCTGGATGCGCACGCCGTCCGCCGTCCGCCCTTGCGTCATCGACATCAACATCGACTTCAACGCGCGCACATGGCTGGTGGCCTGCGGCCGTGTAGCCTTGGCAGCGGGCTCGCTTACTTCGCTGCGCCGGTCGCGCAAAACGAGGCTGTCGGCAGGCATCTGGGCGGGGCGCAGCAGCAGCGTGTAGGTCGCGCGCGGCGACGACACGAACAGGCTGATCGGACGGGTCGGGCCGGCATGGCCGGCCGCGGCCGGGCGCACGTAGATTTCGCCCTTGTCCAGGTCGCAGTTAAGGATGACGTCGCCGCGCGGGTTGACGGCGGGCGCGGCCAAGGGCGACGTGGCCAGCGGCGCGTTGCCTGCCGGCGGCGCGCTGTCGCAGTTGCTGGTGGAATGGATGTTGCCCACCACGTTGACGATACGCTGCCCTTCCAGCCGGACGCGGGTCGGCGCATCGGCGGCGATCGCCGCCTCCATGGTTTCCCCGTCGCGCACCTCGCGCGGCTGCGCGGCGCAAGCGCCACCGGCCCAGCATGTCAGTGCGAGCAGCATGGCTGGATGCCTACTGTTCATTGCCAACCCCCTTGAATGTTTTCAGATGGGTGCGCCCGCCGCGAAACTGGAAACTAGCCCGAAAGCGCTTTTGCAGCAGCGACGTCTCCTGCCCGTTGATGAGGGTGCGCAGCCGTCCTGTCATGAGCACCGTCTGCGTCTCCTCGTCGGGTTCGAGTTGCTGCAGCTGGAAGTAGGTGGAGCCGTTGATTTTGCGCAGGCGTTCGGCTTCCAGCTCCATCTGCAGCTTGAGCGCCTCATAGTCTTCCGGCGCCACGAAGCTCAACAGGGCATCCTTTTTCCAGCCGGCCGACGCGGGCGTCAGGTCCAGCATCAGCCAGGCGACATAGCCGCCCATTTGCTCCAGGTAGGCGCTGCCGACCCGCTCGCCTGACACCCAGAACGATTTGGTCACGTGCGGCGGCGTCACCACCACGCGCTGCGCGCCCACCAGCGAATACGTGATCAGGAGCGTGACCAAGAGGCACAGGCACAGCACGCCCAAGGCAAGGCGATGGGCGCGGATACGCGCGCGCAGGTCCCGCAGATCGTCCTGGTAGCGGGTGTTGTCCATGTTCCCTCCTTAGCCCACCATGCGCCGGATGTGCGACGGCGGCGTGGCGCGCATCGAGCTCACGGGATTGGTGGGCAAATACCAATACAGCCAGTGCAAGGCATAGGCGGCATGCTTGTCGGCCTTGGTGCGCGCCATCAGACGGGCAAAATACAGGCCGATGGCGCTGGCCACGGCAAAGCCCCAAAGCGTGTTGGCCAGGTAGCCAACGAACAGCATGAACAGGACGGGCGCCGCCACATCGACGTCCCACAATCCGATCTTCCATTGATCGTCCAACCGGCGTGGAATGTAGGTATCGGCAAGCATCCCGTCCTCCCTGCCCTACTAGATCACCGCGCCCATGATGGCGCCCGCAATGACGAGCCCGACGGCGGCAAAGATGGCCAGACCGATATAGAACAGCACCGGTCCGAAGTTGCGCAGCGCCGCCAGCGAGATCAGCGCCACCACGAAGCCGATGAAGCCGACCATCGCCTTGATGCCCGGCGCCAGATCGGCCATCTGCGCCAGCGCGGACACCAGTGGGCCGGTCAGGCCGGAAAACGCGACCAGATCGATCGCCTGACCTGGAGCGGCTACCAGCAGCCCCAGCAGCATCAGCGCCATCAATGCGACGGCACTCAGGCCTTTGCGCGGCAGGCGCCAGGATGTGGGCAGCGGCGCCCACGAACTCAACGTACTCATTCAGTCCTCCTTGAAATTTACACTCGACACACTCTTTAATGCGGCGCCATGCGCGTCTCTTGGCAGCCGGTTAGGTGCAGGCGGCCCCCGCACCATGGCCTTGCGGCGCTGACGCCCGCGCGCGAAGCGCCTGCCGCGAGGCCGCGTCCACGGCCAGCGCAGCAGGTTCGGTCGCTTCGTACGGAACGCCTGGATGGGGCTCATGGCCGGGGCTCCAGTGAGGGGTGCCATGTGACTTCGGCGCGCCGGTTGGCCTGGCGGCCAATGCGGGTGAGGTTATCTCCCACGTAGCAGCACGCGCCGCGCCCTTCCCATGACAGGCGCCCGGGCGCCACACCCAGCTGGTCGCGCAGATGGTCGGCGACGACGCGTGCCCGGGCCCATGCGAGACGGTGATTGACCGCATCGCTGCCGGTACTGTCTGTGCGTCCGGCGATGGCGATCCGTCCGGTACCGCGCATCGCCCCGGACAGCTGGGACAACGCCCTCGCCCCTCCTGGGCCGAGCGCTGCGGAGCCACTCGGGAACTGGATCACCAGCGTGTCAGGCACACCTGCAGGAGTTTCGGTGAAAGAAGCGGCGCCCCCAGTGCCAGCGTGGGCCGTCGGGCCCGCCGACTCGGATGGCGTCTTGGGCGTCAGCGATGGACACGCCGGTTCAAGACATAGCGCGAAATAGCTGCCTTGGGATTGACCGAGCTGTGCGATGCGATAACGCGTAATCAGATGCTCCGTACGCGCGGGCATGGCGTCGGGCCGCGCCGCTGCGCTTGTGCAGCCGGCAAGCAGCATTGGCCAACTCGCCGAGACCGCGGCGATCACCGCCATCAACGCAATGCGGCGCGTCATCGCACGTTCACGGAGGAAATGGCGGCGGAGCTTGCCAGCCGGGTGGTATCGCCGCCCTCCGGTGCCGTTCGCCGCACCAGCGACCGATACACGCGCCATGCGTAGCGCATGCGCACGCGCAGGCACTGCTCCGCGGTCATGGTGACGCATGAAGCGTTGTAGGCGCCGACGGCTTCCCAGGTGCGCCCATAGCGCGCCATCTTTTCGGCGAGAATGCGCGCACCTGCGTCAATGTTGGTGCAGGGATCGAACAGCGCGCGCTGGGTAACGCCCAGGTTGCGCAACATGCGCGCATCGGAATTGACCTGCATGTAGCCGATATCGACCGTGCCAGTGCGCTGAAAATGACTATTGTTGACGGCGGCCTGGTTCATGCCGGATTCGACGTCGGCCATCGCCTGCAGCAAAACGACGGGCACGTCGCGTTGCCGCGCCGCTTGTTCCCAGCAGGCGTTTGCCAGTCCCGGGATGACAAGCAGCGGCAATATGGAATGAATAAGAATGCGCATGTTCACCTCTCGGCATAGCCCGACATGGATTCGGCCTCGCGCTCTTGCGAGGAACCAGGTGGCTTCGGGTATGCCGGCGTTAGCCAGGCGCGGTGAACAGCAAGGTGCGCGCCGTTTGGGCGCGGGAGAACGTCAGGTGAAATATGGTGCGGCGCGGCGGGCGATGTTGCGGCGCGCCTGTTCGAACAACTTTTCTTTCGCTCCTTCTTCCTCCATCGCCAAGGCCACGCAGGCGGTGGTGAAGTGATCCAGCTTGAACTGCGGATGAGGATGGCGGTTCTGCTCGGACTTCTGCAACGCCAGCAACAGCTGATACTGCTCGCGCCACATGTCTTCTTGCCGTCGTGCCGTCTCCTGATCACGCAACACCAGCCGCGTGTGCAGGAAGACGAAGATACGCCGCTCGGGCATCGGTGCGTTGAACACCAGCGACACGCAGGCGCTGATCAGGTCCGGATAGCGAAGTTTGGGCGAGCGGTTGGCGGCATCGTTGTACAGCACCTCCAGCCAGGCGAATTCATCAAACCAGACGCGTGTGCTTACGGTGTCGCCGCTGCGCGCATCCGTTGGCATGGAAACCGGATCACCGCGCGCCAACCAGGGCGTAGGGTCGATCGGAATGTACGCTGTAGTCATGATGTGCACCTCGCGAGGAATATCTGGTGTGGGACTTGATGCGATGATGGTATCGCCTTCGCGCTAGGCATTCACTCCGGAATGGCAGGAATTTCGCCCCCCTTTTCAGATCGGTGCAGTAGCTCACTGTGGCAGGATGCCAGCTTGACCATCCGAAGAATGAATCGATTATCCATCTCCCCGGTCACATCGCGCCGACTTGCCCTTTTGGCCATTCAGCGGAAGCAATAGGTCGACTGGGATTTTTATTCCACTAAATGTTTTTTTTCAACAGCCCCCTAGCATCTTTCCCAAGAGCACTTCTTTCTCCAGTGCCGACTGCAGGCCGCCACATCAAAGCATACGATTGATCTTTTCTTTGAGGGGGTGCCGCCGATGGCGGAATTGAGCTTATTTTTTCAACAAGTTTAGCCGCAGCACTCGTTACGACAGCACCATCTTTGAGAAATTCTGCCAATCTTTTTATGTCGACCTTCAGGTTTAAGTGTTGTGTTTTACCGTAAACACCGTATACGCCCATTTTTTTAATTATGGTACCGTCGCCTTTCGTAGCTACCACCTCACCATGAGGCTTGGAAATTTTGGGATTCTCAATAACATCAATCACCACCTCCTCATCATCGAATTGCCTATTTTGATTTAAACGCTTCGACCATCCTCGGTAAGCGACTTTGGATGTTTCGCTCAAGGACTTATCAGATCCCGAGTATGAAGTAGTCCGCACGCGAGGAAAACGCTTCCTATCATACGAGTTAATAAATACAACAAACACCTCAGTATCACGTTGTTTTTGGAGCATATCATTATCGTGAGATTTTATAGGCACACTTTCGGCATTTCGCGCTACCGCAACAGCAGAAATTTGATCACTTCTCTTAATGCGCTGAATCAATGCCTCACGCTCCGTTCGAAGCGCAATCAGCAGCGAAGTGTCTGGTTTTGGAACCAGCAATTTTGCGGCGCGCTGCGCTAGTTCTTTTTCCAACTCAACTAAACTTGCATCTTTGTCCGGGCTTAAACCTTTCGCTCCATCTGGAATATTCATCCCGGCTCCCCCATCGGTTGCGCCATCATATATGCGTGCATCGTGTTCAAAAGATTCTTGGCCAGTTGCAGTAAATCTGAAAATAACGCAACTTGCTCATCTTCAGGAAGCATCAACCCCGATTGACTAGCTCCCGCAGCACCTCTCCTAGTCAAATTCTCAACCTCCTTCGCGCGATAGACAGAAGCGAACCTTTCAACCGACTCACCTTTCAAATTTATCAGAATAGAATTAACCTCTTGTTCCAAGCCGACAATTAAAAACCAAGAGAGAGCTCTTTTTAAAGCCTTTAATGTTAAGTACAGACTGCTTGGATCACGTTCAGCCTTGGACACATATTTTCCCACTTCGTCTTTCAGCCAATTAGCATATCGACCAAATTCACCAACGTCATGCAGATTTCGGCGCTTACCTAACGGAATGGACCCAACAACGACTTCTTGAAACGCGAAGCTTCGCTCTAAAGCGGGATCGGGTTCGATATTACAAGTCACAATTACAACATTCGTCACCGCCAGATCCCCATACTTCCCGTCGGTGTGGATATAATCAATCTTAAAAGGGTTAGCTATCTTCGCGCTTATCTTCGAATCAGGAAAAACGGCTCTTGGAAAAGGATCTGAGGCAACGATACGCCCGCACTTGACCTTCATTAACCTGAGTTCAGTACAGCTGCGCTTTCGCTCAAATGCACTCCCGATCTCTTCATCTTCAGAAATATACTCACAGAAGTCCAAATCTCCGATAGACTCAAGTTGCCCTAGGAAAGTTGAACTGCCGCTAAAGCAGAACATACTTGAATCCATCAAGCGAGCAGATGAGATAATTGGAACCATCCATGTTATCTGATTGGGGGCTGGAAACATCGGAACCAGATTATAGGGAACAGTGAAATTCACCTTGTCACCAGAATAGGTCAAATAACCTGGTAGATCACTGGGAAGAAAATCAGGGTAATGGCGATGAACCAACTTTGACATAATATTAGTATAATCAAGGAAAAGTTCAGCATCGTCCGCGCTAACTGACATGCCGTTGGCATGACACCATGCTATGTGATGTGGTATTTCATCGATGTCGCGGCCAAGTTTCATGATTTTCCGTCACAAGGTTCCCCTGTAACGCTCCACTCATGTTATTTTATATAACCTACCATGCTTTAGACTCCAAAAACACGAAGGCAGGTTCGTTTGCGCGAGAATGTGAGTTCCGCGCAACACTAAACTACGACGTACAGTATCACGCCAGAATAACGATCTGAGCACAAATCGCCATGAAACCACGGCCACGCAGTTGGGTGGGCATCTTGCATTGCAATACTATCTCGGCGCAGAGAATGCCATGCGTTGGCGCCAACAAAGCAAGTTCCTCCCTAGGGCAGGGCGATTAGTTTTTAGCTTGATTCCTTCTGACCATAATCTGAAAGTTCCTGCCCTACTGGCAACGAACACTGCGACCAAGTCGAATTCTGACTGAGCAGCAATGTTACAACAGCCGGCTATGGCACCACAGTGCAGCGCCCCTTAAACAAGCGCTCTATTGTTTACCGCATCGCGATTCGACTACCCCAATCTGCGTCATACAGTTGCGGCTGTCTTTTTCGGTCACGCGACGCAAGTGCGGCACCAATAAGATTGTCTAGCCCCGCGCTTAGTATGGAGCAGCTTAACCTGCGGTAATCGCCGAGTGTATAGGTCGCCAGTTTGGCGACGCTCAATTAGCTGCGACGGGATGCGCGCGCAGTCGTCGCGGCGACCGCTGCAAGCGCATTGCCGACAACACCCCGGCATCCATCCACGATCTGAAGGTGTGACACCGTTTGCGACGCCCATCCAGCCAGGCCTATACTGATCTTGTCAGCGATCTGGCCGCCGAATTCAATCGATTTGCCATCGATCAGGATATCCGAGACCGCAAAGGTTTCCCCGTCCGGCGGCGCGAAACGCACACGGAGCGGCCGCTCCTTCGTACCGCGAACAATGTGCCAGCATTGGTCCGGCGACGCGTTGCCGGTCGGTAGTTGGAATCCGGAAAAATCGCATCCCTGGATGAAAAGACCTACTGGATCCGACAGGCTGACAAGGTGACCGGCGCGCGCCAGCGCATTGACTTCGGCGCCGATATGCGGATCGCTGTGCCGTTCTGCAGCGCCATACTGTGAACAGTTGATCAGCTCCTGCACATTGGTAAGCAGATTGCCGCTACGGCGGCGCACGATGCTCGCGCCGGCAGCAAGCTCAATCTCGGCCCCCAGAGTGTTGGCCCGCTGGATCAGGTGCATGGCACCGTTAGTGGTCGAATTGTTCCAGCGATTGAATAGGTCATAGGAGCCGGCGGGAAACAGGTCATGCTTGTCGATATCCTGTGAAACGTGTTTGCGATACAGTTCAACCAGCGTATCGGGTTGCAGCTGCCCCAGAACCTGCCAGTACTCCGGCCCTTCGCTGGTGAAGTCGATCCATCGGATCTTACCATCCTCCCGGTGGACCGACCATTCGCAGTATTCATCCTGCAGGGATCGCGAACTGTCGGCCTTTCGCCAGCGTTGCGTGTCGCTGGCGCTCGCGATGGCGACTTGTCGTGGAAACGCCGTCCAGGTGATGATCTGCTCGATCACGCCACCCGCCACGGTGTCAATGGTGGGATTGAAAAATTGATTACGCGGGCCATCGTTCTCATCGAGGTTGCCCTCCTTGCTGCGCGCGAAGTAGTTTTCAGACAGGAACTGACTCCACAGCGCCTTGTTGGCGTCGGTCAGGTCATCAGCAAATCCAGGCGGAGTAAAACGGTCAATCACTGGCATTTTATAGCTCCTCTATCGTGGCGTTGGGGGTCATGCGCAAAGTCGCATCGGGTAGCGCGGTGGCGCGCGGCAGGGTCAGGCTAAATTCCAGCAGTGGACGCTTGCGGGCTTGGCGGCGGTGGGATTCCAGCAGCCGGCCTATCGCTTCGAATCCGTTCCAGCTATCCATCTGCGCCTGCAGTGCGCCGAGATACGCATCCAGTCGCTGTCCGAAATCGACCTGCCAGTTCTCGCCGACCTGCCACCATTGCATGAACTCGGCTTCCGGCGTGCCGGGGAGCCCTTCCGAGGCAGAGATGGCGTCCACGATCTGATCGCCGAGATCCCATCCCGACCCGCCCAGCGTCGCCACCGGCGGAACATGGCGCATCAACGCGGCGCGTCGCGGCGACCATATGGGGTTTGGAAAGTCGACCATCGCCAGACACGCCACTACGCGCGGAGACAGCACCCGACGCTGCACCAGCGCGGCAGCCAGCATCGTGTCCTCAAGCGAACGCTCGAACGCAGGCAAGGCGAAATGGGTATCGCCCTTCAGAGCCAGCACGCCGGCCTCGTCACGCAGCTCATAGCGATGCTCCTCGATCATGCGCCGGTAATGTGCCCATGGCGCGCTCGGTGCCCCGCTATTGATTTCGATCTGCAGCACGTCCAGCAGCAGGCCAGTATCCAGAAACGGCGTGATCGGCACCGGCATACGGCCGCTAGGCGGCTGGGTCAGGCTTTCGGCTGCCGACGACACCAGATTCACGGTCGTCGGCGTCAAGATGTGCCGGAGCAGGGGCGGCGCCGCGTCGAGCGAGTTGCCAGACAACGCCGCGTCGAGGCGCGCGCCAGTCCAAAGCGCGACACCGGTCCGTACCAGTTTTTCAAGTTCCTCCGCCCCCGCCCGCAGCGCGAACAAAGGCTGCTGCCGCAACGGGTCGTCCGGCGCTATGCCAGGCAATTCGAATGCCGCCTGCGAACTCCAATGCAGCCATGGCGCCTTCAACTCTTTCATAACCAGGGCGCCATTTACATGGCTGTCGAAGGGGCCGCGTCCACGCGTTGGTTCGGACAGGGCGTGACGGGAATTTCCGGCGAAAATCCAGACGCCTAGCCGGCGTTCATAATAGTTAAAATGGCGCGCCGTTTCATCCCAGCCGATCACCTGTAAGAAAATCTGCCGGCTGTCGAATGGCGGCGCAGTACTGAGCAGGATCGCGAGGTTATTCCCTTTCTTCCAGCTCACGACCATGCGCAGCTGGCGCGCCAGCCCGGCACTCTGCTCGTCCCAAGGGATTTGCAAGCCCTCGCCCACCACGAAGCTTCGGCGCATCATGGCCGTGGCGTCCAATGCTGCCACCAGGCTGTCGGCATCCAGCGGATGGGTTCCCCCCGCCTTTAGCAACCGCCCGAAGGGATCGTCGAGCGCATCGGCCTCGGCCTGCGCGAGGGGACTTGGCATGGGAGGTCCGTCCGGCGCAGGCCTGTCGTCCAGGCCGACGATGAAGCGGTGCAAGATATTAGCCGCAAGCGCGGGGGCCGCCGCAGCCGCTTCGAACTGCGCCAACGGCGACCCTCCCCGCTGGTAAGGATATTGCCTTGTGGGAAATCCGTTATTCATGCCGTCCTCTCACTCCTGTGGGGCCGTGACGAGGCCGCGACCAACGTCGACGCGCCTGCCGTCCAGGCGCCGGGCCGACGCAAGGACTTCGGTCTTGATGTCCTGAAACGCGGCGGCGCCGTTCTGCTGCAACAGATACTCGGCCCACAGTACGGCCACTCCCGCCACATGCGGCGTGGCCATGCTGGTCCCGCTTTTCGCCGTCAGCCCCCCCCCTATGCGGGCCGATACGATATCGACACCAGGCCCCACCAGGTCGGGCCCTGTGTTGGAGAAATTCGCGACCGGGAACGTAGCGTTGTTGGCCAGCCCAACCGCACCGACCTTGATAAAGAATTCCGATGCGGCCGGCGGTGCCACATCGATCGTGTAGCTTGGCCGGTTCGATTCGTTGCCGCTGGCGGCGATGAGCAGTACGTTCTGCGTGCTCAAAAAATCAGCCAGCTTGCCGAACAAAGTGACTGTATCCCGATACTGCTTGAGCGCCATCGATGTCGCGGCCGGGATAGGCAGGTCGTTCACCTCATGCAATCGCTTCACCAAGCCGGGAAAATCGATCCCCAGTGACATGGAAATGATGTGGGCACGCTGCTCGGCCGCCCATTGGATAGCCTTGAGAATAGTCTCGTTGCTGCCGCCACCTGCGCCCAAGACCTTGCCGATAATGAGCGCATCGACATTCGGCGCGATCCCGATGCGCCGTTCGCCGACTGTGCCGCCCGCCACAGTGCCGGCGCAGTGGGTTCCGTGGCCGTTGGTGTCGCTGACATCATTCGGATCGCCATTGGTAAAGTTGCGGACAAGGATACGGTTCGCCTTTCGCAATGTCGAGAAGGCTTCGTGCTCTACCTGCAGGCCGGTATCCAGCACCGCCACCCGCACGCCCGCGCCGGTACGGGGCGACGTCAAGACGCCGGTGGCGTCCAGCCCCCATTGCGGCGCATCCAGAGCCGTCGCCAACCCATCCATTGGCACAATGAGATTCATGGGGACATCGGCCGGTGCTAAGCCCCGCACAGCGGGATCGTCATGCGCGTCGCGCGCCTCCGCATCGCTTAGTTCGGCGACAGTCATAACAAAGCTGGGCGGTTCTTCTCCAATCGCTGCGCCCGCGGCTAAAATGTCGGCCCCGGCCGGTTCGGGCGCGCCCGAACCAAAAACAATGTATCGCTGTCTCATAGATCCCCCCATTTCAGAATGAGTTTTGATTCACAGGCAAGCATGAAAACATTGCTACTTCAATCACAACAGAGAGGCCCCGGCTATGCCCAACATACCCGCTCGTACAATACGCGGCGCGATGGCGCACCAGGAAGCGGCGCAGGAAAGCGCTCCGATTTTGTGCGCTCGTCGCTGGTCAGATGTGCAAGAAATTACCAGAAAGACATTTTGCACGCGGAAATGAATCCGAAATCTATCCAAAACCCACATGCAACATTTAATTTTTACAATCGCGCACTCATACTTTTTACAGCAGGCATCGCATCGCCGCGCAGGGCCTGAGATGGTGCCCCCAGATGTCCGTGACAAACTGTGAGTATTCTTGAAGGAAATTTTGCTACATTACACCAACAACATGCCCGCTTCACAGCCGCCGGCGATCGCTGCAGTAGGGATCACGTCGGGCGGCCTGCATGTCGATCAAGCTGATCCGGAGGCGCATCTGGGCATCAGACTCGCGCCGCGATGACACTCTATGAATGGAATTGCCTATGCCAGCGAATTCAAGATCAGCAGCACGCAAACCGGCAATGTCCACTAAACCGGCGGTGCAAGGAAAGACCAAGTCGCAACGCAAGCCCAAGACGCCTACCGTGATTGCGGATTCTGCAACGGTCAAAGCCAGCGGTTTCAAGCTGACGAAGAGCAGCTTCGCTCCTGCGCAAACGCAGCGCATCGAAGGTCTGCTCAACAGGCTGCGCGAGAAGCGCATTCTCAACGAACAGAAATTTTCGGATGTGGTCGTGGTTTGGCCTTCAGGCAATGCTGTTGCTGGCGACCCGGAGTGGCGGATGCTCGACGCCATCGGCGGGCAAGCGGTGGCTGACACGCTGGCGGATTTGGCGTCGGCAGCGCTGCCGAGACGGCGGGCCTTGAAACTCCAGGTACTCAACCATCTCGACGATGCCTTGGTCATGAAAGCAAACTCGCCCGCCTTGCTGGCGATGCGCAATCGCAGTCCGGGACTGCGCATGTCGCCGTCCGCGTGGGCCTATTTGCAGTACATCCGTCCGCTGGGCGACGAACTCGGCGACGCAGAAATACAAGCGGCGCCCGATGCCAAGGTCAAGCACTTTCAGGTGCGCTTCGCGGCCGCCGGAGGCGAGCCGGCACCCGGCGTCAGAATCAAGGCACTGATGGATTGGGACAGTGGTGCGCATGTCGCAGCGCTCACCGGCATCGATGGCATTGCCACGCTTGCCATTCCCCTCAGCTATCCCAGAGTAGAGATGATCCTGGCTGAGCCAGAACATACGCATTGGTCGGTCTATGCCGATGGGTTCAACCGTGTCGAAGCCCCGAAGCGGCTAGACTTGCTGGCCACACCTCTTTTGCCAGACGCTTTTGCTCTGACCAGCCATTATGCGCGCTATGACGCCGATGCCGGGAAAGGCGTGACCGTGGGCGTCATCGACAGCGGTGTCGGCCCCCACGAAGCACTGTCCGTAGCGGGCGGCCGTTGCCTGGTGACGGGCGAGGACGAGCTGGACTACCTGGACAACGGCATTGGCCATGGCACCCACGTTGCCGGCATCATCGCCGCACAGGCAGAGCCCGGCGGAGCTGTCTACGGAGTGGCCCCGGCCTGCCGTCTCATGGCCTATCGAGTCTGTCCAAAGAGCGGGCAAAAGGGACGCGCCAAGTCGGCCGACATCGCTGCCGCCCTGCAGCAAGCCATCGCTGACCAGTGTGATATCATTAATATCAGCATGGGCAGCCTTGAGGCCATGCCGGAAGTACCAGACCTGCTGGAGAAGGCGCGCGACGCCGGTATCGTGGTGTTCGCCGCCACCGGGAACGACGGCAAGCCGGAATTGCGATATCCGGGACGCTATAGTCATACCATGGCGGTGGGGGCGCTGGGACGCGACGGGACCTTTCCGGTTGACTGCCCGGAGTCGTTCCAGGAAAGCGAAGTGCGGCGCCAGAAAGAGTTTGTCGCGGAGTTCTCGAACTACGGCATGGCTACCGACTTTATTGGTCCGGGTGTCGCGGTATTATCGACATTCCCCGGCCAAAAGTATGCGATGATGTCAGGAACCTCTATGGCATCGCCTTTTATCGCGGGAATGGCGGCGCGGATCTTGTCTCGCCGGCCAGACATCTTAGCGATGGGCCGCACTAAGGAGCGTACCGACGCCCTTATCCAAGCACTGTCCGTAGCGGCGCGCAAGGTGGGCTGGCCTTCTGAGTACGAAGGGTTTGGAGTGTTAGTGGAGAAGTAACGTGACTTGCGTTGTATTGACTTACAAGGGGAGCGCCAATGGACGGCGGGCGGCCGAGGCCAAGCTACGCCAGCTGTTCCCCAACGCGGTGCTAACGCCCAAGACCGGCACCTTGGTGGAGGCGCAGGTTAACGACTCGCAGGTTGCCGAGCTCGAAGCCCAGCGCGACTGGGAAGTGTCCCGTCCAAGCTACGCGGAAATCCGAAAACCCTCTTTTAGTCTCAAGAATGCGCGTGCCAAACTGGCGCGCGACGGTTAACCTGGCCTGCGCCATGGTGGCGAAGGCTCTTTAAAAAAGGGCGTTGCCATGGCAGAATCCGAAATCCAGATAGTCGAAACTTCCTGGGCAGGTATCCAACGCGTCGCTGCCACGCCTAAGCCGCCCTCGTATTTCCATGGCCGAGACGGCTACTCCGAAATCTTCCTCGGCATTTCCAATAAGATCGCACTGCCAGCCATCGCCAACCTGGAGGACGTTGCCAGACTGGCAGATGGTTCTTACGAACTCAAGTACGAACACTTCAGCACTGTCCAGTCAATGTCGCGTCGCGTGCCGCTATTCTCCGCATGCAATATCAATGGCGCCATGACCAAGTCAATTCCCCGCCACGACACCTGGAGCTACGATGGCCGCATCGGCAAGGAATACCAGATGTTGCGCGAAGCGTACGGTGATCAGGGTGAACGCAAGTTTTCGCGCGGACACATGACCCGTAGGCAAGACCCAAACTGGGGGCCCCAGGAAATTGCCCAACGGGCCAACATCGACACGTTCTTCGCGACCAACGCCTGCCCTCAATGGCAGCCGTTTAACGACGGCCTGTGGGGCGACCTGGAGGATTACATCCTGTTAAATGCGCAGGAGGACAGGAAGCTGGTGAGCGTGTTCACCGGCCCCATCCTCCGCACCGGCGATGTGCCTCGGTTTGACGTGCCCATCCCACGTGATTTCTGGAAAGTGGTGGCCTTCATCAGCCAAAGCACTGGACAGTTAAGCTGCATAGCCTACCTGATGAGCCAAGGACAATACCTAGACACCGGCGTGGCTAAGAATCTGGAGGACTTCGAGATGTCGCAACGCCCGCTCTCCTTTATAGAATCTGAGACTGGCTTGAAGTTTCATGATTTAGCCACCCGGGATGTGCTGGACGGCGCCGACCTGACTTTCATTCAGCCCATCCGCCGCGCCCGCGACACCCGCCTCCTGGCATAGCCAGCGGATCGCAGGCTCTCTCATCCCGGCCGCAAGCGACTATTCGGCGGGCGGCATCAAACGCTGCTCGCAGGACAGCAATACTCGTTGCGCATCGCCCGAGCGGCGCATCTTCCGGCCATCGCAGAGCATGGTGTCGTGCAGCCCAACATGCCTGACCTGGCTCACCCACTTCACCAGGGCCGGGTGTGTACAGCACAGGCGGTGCCTCGTCACTCACGGAGCTTCCCCTCGTCGGCAAAGATATGCAAGCGTTGCTTTTGTGATACCAACATATTTTTCTTTTCTTGTTTCTTGACGTGCGCTGCTTATGATATTCCTGTTCGATAGAAGGCCAACCGGTCCCTATGGAATCCATAACGAAAATGGTGAGGTGCGTACAAACTGCGGAGTTGAAATCCCCACATAAAATTCGTGTCCCTCAACTTGTGAGAATTGGAGAGAATTTCTAATTCGATAAGGAAGTATGATTCTGCCAATTGCAGAGCGCTTGTAAACAATGCGAAACCGTCCCGCTCGGCAGGCGTCAGTCCATCGCATCAGGAGATAGTTTTCGGCTGTAAGTCGGACTGGATTGGAGTACAAACCCGACTACCGTCTGCAGTCGTTAGGAACGGTTGACCTGCTACCCAAATTAGTACGGAACTGAACTGGAGTCTGCGGTTAATAAGCCATCAGCAAACTGCTTCGGCGTCCGATTGCCCAGCGTGCTGTGCGGCCGCTCGTCGTTGTATTCATG
>NZ_JCAQOT010000008.1:0-74336 GCF_059567845.1 Massilia sp. BGA-UO-ETr-WB1
CATGAATACAACGACGAGCGGCCGCACAGCACGCTGGGCAATCGGACGCCGAAGCAGTTTGCTGATGGCTTATTAACCGCAGACTCCAGTTCAGTTCCGTACTAATTTGGGTAGCAGGTCAGGTACACGCTAGCCCAACTATTGGAATACGTGTACCAAATAGTGTACCTAAAAGCCGGGATGTCCATAGGAAACTCTAGGCCCCGCTGGACACATCACAGAGCCTATCATAGGAGAAAACTGGAATTTTAGAAGTGCCTGGAACGAACTGGATAGCAAACTATTTTCCGATGCAGAAACGGCCGAAAATGACGCCCAGCAGGTCGTCGGAGGAGAAGGCGCCGGTGATGCTGGAGAGCTGGGCCTGGGCCAGGCGGAGCTCTTCGGCGAACAGGTCCAGCGACTGGTCGCTGACGGCGGCGTGCTCGCCGGCCAGGGCCAGGTGCTTGCCGGCCGACTTGAGCGCGATCAGGTGCCGCTCGCGCGCCAGGTAGAGCGATTCGCCGGTCTGCTGCCAGCCGGCGATGCGCAGCAGCTCGGCGCGCAGCAGGTCGATGCCGATGTGCTCGTGCGCCGACAGGTAGACGTGGGTGGCGTCTTCCATTGCGTCCACGCCGGGCTTGTGGCCGGACAGGTCGATCTTGTTCCAGATGCGCAGCACCGGCACGCCGGCCGGGAAGTTGGCGACGATGGCTTCATCGGCGCGCGAGGGGCCGTGGTCGGCGTCCAGCAGGTGCAGGATGACGTCGGCCTTTTCCACTTCGCCCCAGGTGCGCTCGATGCCGATGCGCTCGACCACGTCCACGTCCTCGTCCTTGCGGCGGATGCCGGCGGTGTCGATGATGTTGAGCGGGATGCCTTCGATCTGGATGGTTTCGCTGACCTTGTCGCGCGTGGTGCCGGCGATGGGCGTGACGATGGCCACGTCCGAGCCGGCCAGCGCGTTCAGCAGCGAGGATTTGCCGACGTTCGGCTGCCCCACCAGCACCACGTTCAGGCCTTCGCGCAGCAGCGCGCCCTGCGCGGCCTGGCGGAACACGGTGTCCAGCGCTTCCACGATGCCGCTCAGCTGGCCGCGCGCGTCGGATTTTTCCAGGAAGTCGATTTCTTCTTCCGGGAAGTCCAGCGTGGCTTCGACCAGCATGCGCAGGTTCGTCACGCGCTCGACCAAGGCGTGGATGGTCTTGGAGAACGCGCCGGACAGCGACTGCGAGGCGGACTTGGCGGCCGCTTCGGTGGAGGCGTCGATCAGGTCGGCCACGGCTTCGGCTTGCGCCAGGTCCAGCTTGTCGTTCAGGTAGGCGCGGCGGGTGAATTCGCCCGGCTCGGCCAGGCGCAGGCCGAAGGCCTGGCCCGCTTCCAGCACGCGCGCCAGCAGCATTTGCAGCACCACGGGGCCGCCGTGGCCCTGCAGCTCGAGCACATCCTCGCCGGTGTAGGAGTTCGGTCCCTTGAAGTGGATGGCGATGCCCTGGTCGATGACGGTGCCGTCGGCCTGCTTGAAGGGGATGTAGGTGGCGTGGCGCGGCTGCAACGTGGCGGCGCCGAACAGGGCTTCGATCAAGCCTTTCAGGTTCTTGCCGGAGGCGCGTACCACGCCGATGCCGCCGCGGCCGGGGGCGGTGGCGATGGCGGCGATGGGGGAAGTGTCGAGTTTCATGGGGCTATTCTATTAAAAAAGGCCCGTGCAGGGCACGGGCCTTTGGTACAGCTTGCACAACCGGCCGGATTACTTGGCTTCGGCGGGCGCGTATTTCTTCGTGATGACCCACTGCTGGCCGATGGACAGCACGTTGTTCACTACCCAGTACAGCACCAGGCCGGACGGGAAGAAGAAGAACATGACCGAGAAGGCCAGTGGCATCCACAGCATCATTTTCGCTTGCATCGGGTCGGCTGGAGCCGGGTTCAGCTTGGTGGTGATGTACATGGAGATCGCGTACAGCACCGGCAGGATGAACCATGGGTCCGGCTGGGTCAGGTCGGTGATCCAGCCCACCCACGGCGCGCCGCGCATTTCAACCGAGGCGTTCAGCACCCAGTACAGGGCGATGAAGACCGGCATCTGCACCAGGATCGGCAGGCAGCCGCCCAGCGGATTGATTTTTTCGGTCTTGTACAGCTCCATCATGGCCTGGTTCATCTTCTGCGGATCGCCCTTGTGGCGTTCGCGGATGGCGGTCATCTTCGGCGTGACCACCTTCATGCGCGCCATGCTGCGGTAGCCGGCGGCCGACAGCGGGAAGAACAGCAGCTTGATCAGGATGGTGAAGACGATGATGGTCCAGCCCCAGTTGTGCAGGATGGCGTACAGCTGCTCCATGACCCAGTACATCGGCTTGGCCAGGATGGTCAGCATGCCGTAGTCTTTCACCAGGTCCAGGCCCGGCGCGACTTTTTCCAGCGCCTTCTCGTCCTGCGGACCGGAGTACAGCTTGGCGTTGTTGGAGATGGTGGCGCCCGGCGCCAGCGTGCCCAGCGGCTGCAGCACGCCGATGGCGTAGGTGTTGTGCGCGATCTTCTTGGTGAAGATGTCGCGCGCCAGCTTGTCCTGCGGCACGAAGGCGGAGACGAAGAAGTGCTGCGAAATGGCGACCCAGCCGCTGTCGGCTTTCTCGGCGTGGCCCACGTCCAGCTTCACGTTCGGGTTTTCCTTCTGCTTGGCGTCGTGCTTTTCGATGCCTTCGAAGGTCAGCTTCTTGTACTTGTCGGCCGGGGTGTACATGGTGGGGCCGGTGAAGCTGCTGTTGAACCAGGTGTCGCCTTCAGGGGCGTTGCCGTCATGTACCAGCTGCAGGTACAGCTGCGGCTCCACCGGCGCGGCGCCGGTGTTGGTGACGTCGTGGCGCAGGTCGATGGTGTAGTCGCCGCGCTTGAAGGTGAACGTTTTCACCAGCTTGACGCCGCCCTGCTCCGCTTCCAGCACCAGTTGCACCTGGTTGCCTTCGGCCAACGCGCGCACGCCCGGCTTGGCGGTGAAGCCGGTGGTGTGGTTAGGCAGGCCGGCTGCGCCAACCAGGCCGGTCTGCGCCAGGTAGGTGTTCTTGTCGCCCTTCTGGAACAATACCTGGTTCTTCTTGGCGTCGATCTTGTCGTGGTGCTTGAGCAGTTCCAGGCGCACCAGCTCGCCACCCAGGGTGTCGATGTCGGCTTTCACCACGTCGGTGGTGATGGTGATGATTTCGCGCTTGAACGGCGCGGCGTCGGCGGCGCCGGGCGTGCCAGGTGCGGCTGCGGCGGCGATGGCGGTGGCAGCGGCGGTGGCGGCGGCCGGCACGCCGGACTTGGCGGCGGCTGCGGTGGCCGCAGGCGGCGTCGGCGAGAACATCGACGGCTTGCCGGTCGAGACCATCCAGTTATTCCACAGGATGACCAGCGAGACGGCGAACACGATCCACAAAATGGTACGTTTATTGATATCCATTACGGTATTTATCAGGTGTGGTTGCAACCGCAAGCGGTCGAGGAATTCTTGGCTGGGACGGGATCGAGCCCGCCCGCATTCCAGGGATGGCAGCGGCACACGCGGCGCGCCGCCAGCCAGCTGCCGCGCCCGGCGCCGTGGACGCGGATGGCTTCCAGGGCGTAGTTCGAGCAGCTGGGATAGAAACGGCAGCGCGGCCCCAGCATGGGGCTGATGGCCAGCTGGTAAAAGCGCAGCAGCAGGGTGAGCAGCTTGCTGGCCGCCGTGTTCATCAGCTTGATCATTTTGCGGGCCGCGGCTTGTTTTGCGACGCGAACAGGCGCGTGAGCTCCTGCCGCAGTTCCGCCTTGAGCTTGGCCGTGGTGGCCGGGCCGTCCTTGCTGTTGACCGGGCGGGACAGGCGCACCACGCAGTCGATAGGAGGCAGGCCGGTCACGCGGAACAGTTCGCGGGTGACGCGTTTGATGGTGTTGCGCGTGACGGCGCGCGGCGCAAAACGCTTGGCCACCACGACGCCCAGCCGCGCATGCGGCAACTGGTTGGGTCGGGTGTACAGGACGAAGTGCGCGCTTTTTTGCGCGGGGCGCAAACGAAAAACGGATGAAAATTCATCCGTTTTAACGATGCGCCGAGCGCGTGCGAAGTCGTGTGAACCTTCGCCTGTCGAGCCGTTTGAAGGACAGCTTTCCACGCGATCAGCTAACAAGCGTGTGGCTTATACAGCCAGACGCTTGCGGCCCTTGCCGCGGCGTGCGTTCAGAACTGCGCGGCCGCCACGGGTAGCCATACGTGCGCGGAAGCCGTGGGTACGCTTACGGCGTACGACGGAAGGTTGGTAAGTACGTTTCATGTTGGTCTCGCTGAAAAAGCAAAAAAATACGGAATCGAGGCGCTAGGCTTCGTCAATTATTGGTGCCAATGACATTTCGCGCACTTATGCCGTCCGGCACAAGCTGGGTCCATCTCATCGCCCGCTTCAATCCACGCTTACTCCATATTGTGGTTTAAACACGGCATACGGGCGGGGAACCCTGAATTATCGGCATTTCGGTCCCCGTTGTCAACATGCGGTCAACATGCGGCCGACATATCGACCACTCTTTCGCCGCCGCGCCGCGCCGCCGAGTTGCAAATTTTCGCGTCGTGCCTGTGGATAACTTTCGACTTCGCGGGTAGAATAGCGCGTTACGCGTGGCGATTCGAACGCTCGTGCGCACCCTTACAGATAGAAGATTCATGGATAATTTCTGGCAGACCTGTTCCGCTCAACTGGAGCTGGAGCTGACGCCGCAACAATTCAGTGCCTGGATTAAGCCGCTGGTGCCCCTCGACTACGAGGATGGCAAGCTGCGCGTTGCTGCGCCCAACCGCTTCAAGCTCGATTGGGTGAAGTCCCAGTTCGCCAGCCGCATCACCGCCCTCGCCTGCCAGTACTGGGAAGCGCCGACCGAAGTGCAGTTCGTGCTGGACCCGCGCCTGAACGCGGCGAAGAAGCCGGTGGCCTCGAGCGCCGGCATCATCCACAGCAGCGCGCCGTCGGTGCCGGACATGAGCGCCCAGCGCGCCAGCGACCAGGCCGCCGTGAGCCCGGGCTCGCCCGAGTACAACATCGGCAATTCGCCGCGCCGCGAGCAAAGCCGCGTCAACACCGACCTGACCTTCGACAGTTTTGTTACCGGTAAGGCCAACCAGCTGGCGCGCGCCGCCGCCATCCAGGTGGCCAACAACCCGGGCGTTTCCTACAATCCGCTGTTCTTCTACGGCGGCGTAGGCCTGGGCAAGACCCACTTGATCCACGCCATCGGCAACCAGGTGATGGCCGACCAGCCGGGCGCGCGCATCCGCTACATCCACGCGGAACAGTACGTTCGCGACGTAGTGACCGCTTACCAACGCAAGGGTTTCGACGACTTCAAGCATTACTACCACTCGCTGGACATGCTGCTGATCGATGATATTCAGTTCTTTGGCGGCAAGAGCCGTACCCAAGAGGAATTCTTCTACGCGTTTGAAGCGCTGATCGCGGCCAAGAAGCAGATCATCATCACCTCGGATACCTATCCGAAAGAGATTACCGGCATGGACGACCGCCTGATCTCGCGCTTCGACTCCGGCCTGACGGTGGCGATCGAGCCGCCGGAGCTGGAAATGCGGGTGGCGATCCTGCTGAAAAAGGCCAAGCAGGAAGGTGTGACCTTCTCCGACGACGTGGCCTTCTTCGTGGCCAAGCACCTGCGCTCCAACGTGCGCGAGCTGGAAGGCGCGCTGCGCAAGATCCTGGCGTACTCGCGTTTCCACGGCAAGGACATCACGATCGACATCGTGAAGGAAGCGCTGAAAGACTTGCTGTCGGTGCAGAACCGCCAGATTTCGGTGGAAAACATCCAGAAAACGGTGGCGGACTTCTTCAACATCAAGGTGGCGGACATGTATTCCAAGCGACGCCCCGCGAACATCGCCCGCCCGCGCCAGATTGCAATGTACCTGGCCAAGGAACTGACGCAGAAGAGTTTGCCTGAAATCGGCGAGCTGTTCGGCGGCCGCGACCACACCACCGTGCTGCACGCGGTGCGCAAGATCGCCCTGGACCGCACCAAGAATCCCGAGTGCAACCACGAGTTGCACGTGCTGGAGCAGACCCTGAAAGGTTGAACCAAACCGGGGCCCGGGCCCCGGTTTGAAAACCGCGGGTTTGCCCTTATCATGGGCAAGCTCAGCAACAAATTTGTTGATATAAACGTATCGTTACTTTACATATTGAGGATAAATATGCAATTGGTCAAAACCACCCGAGATACGCTACTTCGGCCACTGCAGATCGTGAGCGGTATTGTCGAGCGTCGGCACACTATGCCGATTCTGGCCAATATCCTCATCCGCAAAGATGGCGAAAGCGTCTCCTTCCTGTCGACCGACACGGAAGTACAGATCACGACCAACGCCGCCATCGGTTCCGGCAGCGACGTGACCGGCACCACCGTGGCCGCCCGCAAGCTGCTGGACATCCTGCGCGCGCTGCCGGAATCCGGCGACGTGACCATGACCCTGCTGAACAAGCGCCTGACCGTGCAAACCGGCAAGTCGCGCTTTGCCCTGCAAACCCTGGCCGCCGAAGAATTCCCGACCGTGCAGGAAGCCGAAAGCTACAACGCGTCCTTCACGCTGCCGCAAAAAACGCTGAAGCACCTGTTCAACATGGTGCACTTCTCGATGGCGCAGCAGGACATCCGCTACTACCTGAACGGCCTGCTGCTGGTTCTGGACGGCAAAAACGTGATCGCCGTGGCCACCGACGGCCACCGCCTGGCCTTCTGCCAGGTGGAAACCGAGCAAGCGTTCGAGCGCCAGGAAGTGATTATCCCGCGCAAGACCATCATTGAACTGCAGCGCCTGCTGGAAGAAAACGACGAGCCGGTGCAACTGGACATCGCCGCCAACCAGGTGAAACTGACCTTTGCCGACATCGAACTGATTTCGAAGCTGGTGGAAGGCAAGTTCCCCGACTACACGCGCGTGATCCCGAAGGGCTACACCAACGACTTCACCATCGGCCGCGACGAGCTGCTGCGCTCCCTGCAGCGCGCCGCCATTATGACCAGCGACAAGTTCAAGGGCGTGCGCTGCATCATCACCCCGGGCAGCCTGAAGATCAGCTCCACCAATGCCGACCAGGAAGAGGCAGTGGAAGAGCTGGAGATCGACTACGGCGGCGTGAGCGTGGACATCGGCTTCAACGTGACCTACCTGCTGGACGTGCTGAACAACCTGAAGTGCGACCAGATCAACATCGCGCTGGGCGATTCGAACTCGTCCGCCCTGATCTCCATCCCTGACAACGCCGACTTCAAATACGTTGTGATGCCGATGCGTATTTAAGGAGCGGCACGCACCACGTAGGGCGGGCGAGCACAGCGTGCATAACCCGCCAACCGCAGCACCGAGTCAACAAGATTACAGAGAAAGCAGTCCATGTCCGAGAGCCAAAACGAACAACCGATCCAGGCAGCCAAGGTGGAAGAATACGGCGCCGCATCCATTCAGATCCTGGAAGGCCTGGAAGCCGTACGCAAGCGTCCCGGCATGTACATTGGCGACACCTCGGACGGCACCGGCCTGCACCACCTGGTGTTCGAAGTGCTGGACAACTCCATCGACGAATCGCTGGCCGGCCACTGCACGGAAATCCACGTCACCATCCACTCGGACAACTCGATCTCGATCACCGACAACGGCCGCGGCGTACCGACCGGCCTGAAGATGGACGACAAGCACGACCCGAAACGCTCGGCCGCTGAAATCGTGATGACCGAGCTGCACGCCGGCGGCAAGTTCGACCAGAACTCGTACAAGGTATCCGGCGGCCTGCACGGCGTGGGCGTATCCTGCGTGAACGCGCTGTCCAAGCTGCTGAAGCTGACCATCCGCCGCGACGGCAAAGTGCACTACATGGAATTCGTGCGCGGCGTGCCGCAAAACCGCGAAATCGAACAGAAGGACGGCTTTGCCGTGTCCCCGATCAAGGTGATCGGCGAGACCGACAAGCGCGGCACCGACGTGCACTTCTGGGCCGACGAAGAGATTTTCACGCACGTGGAATTCCACTACGAGATCCTGGCCAAGCGCATCCGCGAACTGTCCTTCCTGAACAACGGCGTGAACATCAAGCTGACCGACCAGCGCACCGGCAAGGAAGACGTGTTCGCGTTCGAAGGCGGCACGCGCGGCTTCGTTGAGTACATCAACAAAGCCAAGACCACGCTGCACCCGACCATTTTCCAGGCCACCGGCGAGCGCCAGTCGGACCAGAACACCACCATCTCGGTGGACGTCTCCATGCAATGGAACGACGCCTACAACGAGCAGGTGCTGTGCTTCACCAACAACATTCCGCAGCGCGACGGCGGCACCCACCTGACCGGCCTGCGCGCCGCGATGACGCGCGTGATTAACAAATACATCGACGAGAACGACTTCGCCAAGAAAGCGAAAGTGGAAATCTCCGGCGACGACATGCGCGAAGGCCTGACCTGCGTGCTGAGCGTGAAGGTGCCGGAGCCGAAGTTCTCGTCGCAGACCAAGGACAAGCTGGTGTCGTCCGAAGTGCGCGGCCCGGTTGAAGAAATCGTGGCCAAGACGCTGACCGACTTCCTGATGGAAAAGCCGAACGACGCCAAGATCATCTGCGGCAAGATCGTGGAAGCGGCGCGCGCGCGCGAAGCGGCCCGCAAGGCCCGCGACCTGACCCGCCGCAAAGGCGTGATGGACGGCCTGGGCCTGTCCGCCAAGCTGGCCGACTGCCAGGAAAAAGACCCGGCGCTGTGCGAACTGTACATCGTCGAGGGTGACTCCGCAGGCGGCTCCGCCAAGCAGGGCCGCGACCGCAAGTTCCAGGCTATCCTGCCACTGCGCGGTAAGGTGCTGAACGTGGAAAAGGCGCGCTTCGAGAAGATGCTGTCGTCCGAGCAGATCACCACGCTGATCGCCACCTTGGGCACCTCCATCGGCCCGGACGAATTCAACGCCGACAAGCTGCGCTACCACCGCATCATCATCATGACCGACGCGGACGTCGACGGCGCCCACATCCGCACCCTGCTGCTGACGCTGTTCTACCGCCAGATGCCGCAGCTGGTGGAACGCGGCCACATCTACATCGCCCAGCCGCCGCTGTACAAGGTGAAGGCCGGCCGCGACGAGCGCTACCTGAAGGACGACGTGGAAGAAGCCAGCTACATGATGACCGTAGCGCTGAACACCGCCGCCCTGACCCCGCGCGACGGCGCCGAGATCATCCAGGGCGAAGCGCTGGCTGAACTGGCGCGCCAGTACAACACCGCCAACGCCATCATGATGCGTTTGACCCGCGTGATCGACCGCGCCGCGCTGACCGCCATCATGACCGGTGTAACGCTGAACATGGAAACGCAGGCGCAGGCGGAAGCCTCGGCCAAGGCCATGGCGGACCGCATCGGCGACCCGGCCGTGACCGTGACGGTGGTGTCGGACGAGCTGAGCGAGAAACACGCGCTGCGCATCGAGCGCATGCACCACGGTAACGTGAAGGTGTGCTCGATCGACGCGGACTTCGTGCAGAGCGCGGATTACGCCACGCTGGCCAACGCGGCCGCCACGTTTGAAGGCTTGATCGGCGAAGGCGCGGTGATCCGCCGCGGCGAAGGCGAGCGTACCAAGGATTCGGCCGTGGTGGACTTCCACCACGCGATGCAGTGGCTGCGCGATGAAGCGGAACGCGTGGTGTCCAAGCAGCGTTACAAAGGTTTGGGTGAGATGAACCCGGATCAGCTGTGGGAGACCACCATGGATCCGAAGGTGCGCCGTTTGCTGAAGGTGCAGATTGAGGACGCCATCGCAGCGGATCAGATCTTCACCACGCTGATGGGGGATGATGTGGAGCCACGCAGGAATTTCATTGAGACCAATGCGCTGCGGGCGGGGAATATCGACGTGTAAATATTGATCCGATAGTCGGGGTATTCTCCAGCTGTGCCACAAAGCTCCCTTTTTGGGAGCTTTTTTTTTACTATGCTGTTAATAACTGAAATACGAGTTATGATTGTTACCATAGATCATTTATATCCCAGTTCTTTGGGTCTTTTCCTCAGGTGGCCAGTTGATACATCCCTTTGTCCGCGGACGCGAATACATTCGAACAGACTTGCTTGATTTTATCGGCAGCAAGCAGGCCCAGTCAGGAGTTCTCTGGGGCAGCGAAGAGCCGGGCTGCTTAATTTGTACATCAGGTGGGCGCCACGGGCGAAAAGCTGGGTACTCGGACGAGCCTCTCGGCGACGGGACGTGGTGGTATTTTGGTCAAGGCCAAACTGGAGATCAAGATCTTAAAAACTCGGCGAACGCGAAACTTGCCTCCGAAGAGCGCTCGGTCTTATTGTTCACCAGCAGAGAACCGACTTCCAAAGAGCTAGCAACTGGCAGCGGGTATGGAAAGCGTTTCTCTTTCCAGGGCTGTTTTAACGTTTCGGGACATGAGTTCATCACGCCTACGTCTGGGCCAAGAGCGAATGATAGACTGATAAAGTTTAGACTAATTCCCGCCGATGGCGATGCAGATTTTGAGAGTATGAGATCCGAAGACTTTAAGGGAGACATCCTTTTAACACTTCGTAATGAACTAATTCACAAAAACGATGCTTCGACAAAGATGACAGCTTTGCGAGAATACCGTAAGCGAAGTGAAAAAGTGCACACGTATGCACTATTACGTGCGAAAGAAATTTGCGAAGGTTGCCGCGCACCCGCCCCCTTTCTCGCAAAAAATGGTCGCGGTTTTTTAGAGGTTCATCATATGACAAGGCTTGCTGATGATGGGCCAGATGCCCCGCAGAATGTTGCGGCACTATGTCCGAATTGCCATAGACGGGCTCATTGTTCGCAAGACAGAGTTCAATTCAACAGAACACTAATGGATTATATTGCAGACTTAGAGCTGGCAATAAACGATCAATACGCTTCCAGTTAGGCGAAAAAAACAAACAAGATATGGTAGGAATGTCAATGTCTAGAAAAGTTCATTTCAATACGCACGCGGATCTTAAAAACATCATTGGCCAAGACCTAATTAACGATGATAATATTGCAATTGTCGAGTTG
Organism: Massilia sp. BGA-UO-ETr-WB1; assembly: GCF_059567845.1. Lineage (NCBI taxonomy): Bacteria > Pseudomonadati > Pseudomonadota > Betaproteobacteria > Burkholderiales > Oxalobacteraceae > Massilia > Massilia sp. BGA-UO-ETr-WB1. The sequence continues at coordinate 11,054 of NZ_JCAQOT010000008.1, forward strand.
GTAAAAAATAGCATAGATGCAGGCGCCCAACAAGTTCATATAGAATTCCGCGAATCCGAAATTATCATTGAGGATGATGGTTCCGGAATGTCCGCCGAAGATCTTGAGAAAAAATGGCTGAATATAGCTTACTCAGAAAAGAAGGACATAGCCTCCAACACAAGAGCCCTAGCAGGGAACAAAGGTGTGGGTCGCTTCGCCTGCGATAGGTTGGGTGAGAAGTTAGACATGTATACTAGAAAAAGCGACCTGCCTTTAGAACATCTCGCCGTTGATTGGACGCACTTTGAGAATAAAAAGGAACTGACCGCTACTATCCAAAAAGTTGACATCGCTCTAAAACAGTCCTCTGATGCTGAAGTAAAAGAAACTACCGGTCGATCGCCACCCAAAATAGGAACGACTTTAATTATTTCTAGGCTTCGGCAGAGCTGGACCCGTGAAAAGCTCATGCTTCTAAAACGAAGCCTAGAACGATTCATGAACCCGATCGCTGTCTTTGATAAAGACAGTGTAGAAGTAACAATGACCGCAAAGTCTGAGCTTATTCGCGATGCTGTTGATAAGAAACATAATAAAATTAACGGAAGAATTGAAAATCAGATTTTTTCAAAGTTAAAATTTAAAACGACATATATAGAATCAAAAATTGATTCCGATGGAAAAACAATTACAACCCAGCTATTTCATGACGGCGATCAAGTCTACAAATTGGTGGAAAAAAATGAAGATTTCAGACTTCTTAAGAATATAAATGTAACCATCCATTACATGAACCCTTACAAGAAAGCATATTTCAAACGCCAAACAGGTTTAAATTTAGTTGATTTTGGTTCAATATTTCTTTTTATTAATGGCTATCGCGTCCCCCCCTATGGCGATCGGGATAATGATTGGTTGCACTTAGATAATAGAAAAAACCAAGGTACTGCCAGGTTCTTAGGCAATAGGGAGTTGCTCGGCCTGATTGACGTCACGGACAGAGACCGATCATTTCGAATTGTTTCCAATCGTGAGGGCGTAGCCAAAGATGATCGCTTTACGCAGCTTTACAGACATCCAGATGGATTCTTCTTCCATATCTTATCGAAGTTTGAACGGTTCGTAGTGGATGGATTAGAATGGGATTCAGTTCCTGAAAGCATTCGTAAAAAGCTACGTAGTGGCGTTATACCGGGTGATGAAGATATGCCCGAGACAGAGGTTTATAGTGAGTCCGGCGACTTAAAACGAAGACGTGTGGCTTTGAGTCTCTTACGTATTGTTGGCGCCTCAGCAGACAATACGCTCGAATTAGATATAGATCCAGAAGTCCTTAATGCTCTCGCAAAAGAAAAAGAAGAGACTGTGAATGCGCTCTTAGAAAAATTCGATACATTCACAGGTGCAATGGGACACGACCTAAAACTGGCGCTCCACAGCGTTCAGAACGAATTTCGACGCCAACGGGAATCTTTATCGAGGGCAAAGAAAGAAATTGCTAGAAAAGATGTTCAAGTTACGAGATTGAAAGATGTCGCCCGAGGAATAGCTCAGCAAAAAGATGCTCTACAAAGCCAGATAAGGACGCAACAGACCGAACTACATTTTGCCCGGCTTTCTGCGGGCACCGATCAAGAACAATTGATGTTGCTACATCACCAATCGGGTATCTACGCAAATACAGCGAAGAATTTTCTTGATCTGGCGATCTCGCAATTACGAAAAGGAGCCGATGCAGAGAAAATTATCGAGGCAGTTGAGAAAGCTCTGCTCGGCACTAGGAAAATTATAGCCGTTACCAATTTTGCAACCAAGGCCAATTTCAGATTGAAGACCGAGACCATGACAGCGGATATTGCGTCTTTCATAAAAGAATATATGCAAAACGTTGCTGGAGATTCTTCAGCTCAGAACCTAAAAGTAAGCGTGACACAAGATTCAGATGAGCCATTTATTATGCGATTCAAGCCTATCGACGTCGCAATCGTATTTGATAACTTGGCTAGCAATAGCACTCGCGCAAGAGCCAAAAAATTCGATTTGGAAATTATTCGCCCATCCGAAAACGAACTGATTGTAAGAGTATCTGATGACGGACCAGGAATTAGTGCTGAAATCCAACCGCCGGAAACTGTCTTCGACCGCGGCGTCACCACTACAAACGGTTCGGGTCTTGGACTATATCATGTTAAACAAACTGTAAAACAATTGAACGGCGACATAAGCTTAGGCGAAAGCAACGCGAAAGGTTTTTGCATTATCATGAGGTTGCTCAAATGAATCTTGATTACAGAATATTATGGGTAGAGGACGATGAGAGTTTCATCGAGAGTCAAGCGCAAACGCTGGATAAGTTGAAGTCCCACATACAAAACGAAGGTTTTGACATAACTTTTGATTTTAGGACTGCTCCAAGTGACATAAACATCGTTTCAGTCGGTGACGATTTTGACCTTATCGTCATAGATTATAATTTAACGGAAGACGGTGAAAACGGCGATGACGTAATCAAAGCGGTTCGAGACCATAATTTTTTGACGGAAGTAATTTTTTACTCGGGCAAAGCATCCGGTACTCTTCGACAGAAGGCTGCGGAAAAGCAGCTAGATGGGGTATTTTTCTCAACGAAGGACGCGGATGCCCTATTCGCAAAAATTCTTGGTGTATTCGAGTTAACCGTTCGAAAGGTTGTGGATGTCAACAATATGCGAGGTATTGTAATGGCTGCGATTGCCGACATCGACCATCAGCTGCATGATATATTAAAGATTCTGCATGAAAAGCTGGAGGATGCAGATAAAGTTGAGCATAGAAAAAAACTCTATGGAAAGATGTTACCGAGCCTGACCAGTATAAAACGACTAACTGATAACGATCAGCACGAAGCACTTACAGCACTTGCAACCGCATTGGACGCACTGAAGACTTTGGAGCCCAAGGACTTTCTGAGCCTGGTTGGGCAGCGTAGCTTTGACAGCTACAAGCGCGTAGCTGCTGTAGAAAGCTTTTGCAAGAACGGAGGCCCTTTAGACGGGTTTAAGGAGAAAATCGAAAAGATTAAAGAATTACTTAAATGGAGAAATGCGCTTGCTCATCAGAAGCCATCGTTCAAGGAAAATATTGCCTATTTTGAACTGGATGAAGGAAACTTCGTAGCGTTTGATACAGAAAATGGACGCACTTTGCGACAATCGCTTCGAGAGCATCGCCTTCACCTTGTTGACGCACACGCGACTATTTCGAAAAATAGCACATGAATCGCCGCTAGCTATTCACCAAGCTAGCTTGATCTCGAGCGCCAACACTGCGCTTGAGATTACTCTTTGAAGAGCGCTATCATCTTTTTATTTTTGCGCGACTGCACTCGGCTTTTACGCTTCTTCGCAAGAGAATTGATGCGCTTTATAAGTAATTCTCCAATTGCCTCAGCTAGCAATGGCGGAACAGCATTCCCTACCTGAGTATACCGTGGACATTCGAACTTTCTTAGTTTACCGCCAGTCGTATATTTTCCTTTAAAAGAGAACCAGTCTGGGAAAGACTGCAGTCGGGCATTTTCGCGAACAGTAAGTATACGTGGTTCTGTATAATGAATAATATCATCGGGCAGCGTGGTTATAGTTGGTGACGGCGAATTCCTGGCCAAGACCGATGTGGAATGCTTTTTTGTTCCCACTTCTTTCCTTTGTGAGACCGAAAGCGATGTTCCGGGTATACAGACCGATTGCACTTTTCTAAAATATTCAATAGTCGTAGCTTTATGATTTGGAAGCCGCCGGCTATCCGGCGGATTTGCCAGCATACCTTGTCGCATTAATCTTTGATATGGATTGAAGGAAATATCGGCATCATAAGCTGCTTCCTTAAATCCTGAAACATCGGAATCAGTGCACTTTATAAGTTCGCGCCCCCCTACTTCGAGATCGGAAATGGCATTGGATGCGGTGACGTAGATATCTGTCGGCAGCCCTTTTTTCTTTCTAAAGGAGAACGCTTTACTTTTAAGTCTTGCAAAAAGATTTGGGACCGATGACATTTTTCCATCGGCAGGCAATTCACACAGCATAATCAAGCGATATCTGTTCTGCGGCACCCCAAATTCTGCGCAATTTACGATACCGTATGACACTTTGTAGCCTTGGGCAGTAAGCCTTTGCGAAATATAAGCTGCATATGACCCGTCCTTTGCACCGTCCATCAAAGCGTCCAAACCGATTTCGTTTTCGAATTCCATATCAAAACCGGAAACGTTCTCGATTACAATGAATTTCGGGTTCAGCAGGCCTACGAGCGAAAGATACTGCTCAGTCATCTTGTTTCGGGGATCGGCCGGGTCGCGTTTTCCCGCGGTGGAGAAGCCCTGGCAAGGTGGACCGCCTACCATAAGGTCGACTTGTCCTGCCAATTCACCGACTTCATCCGAAAAATCGGCAAGTAGCTCTTCACAAGTCATGGCTTTTTTAGGTAGCCAACTTGGCCAATCAAACTTAAAGTTGCCGTTGTCCACTAAATTATGCTTGAGGGTATCAAATGCAAGTGGACTTTTCTCTACTGCAAACAGGCCCCTACAACCGGCCTGAGAGAGTCCTAACGACAATCCTCCGCAACCGGCGAACACATCCACAAAGCGCAGCGTTTTCTTTTTTTGCATTATTTCCAAATATTTTATAGTCACGTTGCCAGCAGGCCATCCTCAATTTTGCCATGTTTCAAGAAAACGCACCAGGAACGAAATTTAGGCCTATCAGACAATAGTCGTAAGTAGGCAGAGCGAGCGGGGCAATGTAGACACTACTTTCAGCATTTGGCAGCACTCCAGCTATAGCAAACCCGATCGGAGGCCACTGCTAACTGAGCAAGAAGTACGTGGGCCTGTGATAGGCTCTAGTGCCATTCACGATGTCCCGAGCTGGGCAATCCCAATGGCTTTCAGATCAATTTGAGCAGGCAAGGAAGGGGGATGTTTTGACTGACACAACTTCGAACCGCTTCGAAAGGATTGCGGGTTGAGAACGGAGTTCCCTATGCAGCGTGATAGCTGGCGGTTGAGCAATGCGTTGTTGCTCTCCTTGCTTTTTCACGCGCTTCTGTTGAGCGTGACATTTGGGGGGCAGACGTTTGGGTTTCCTGGTCTGAGCTTGCCTTGGAAGGAGCGGCGGCTGGAGGCTAGTGATCTGAGCGTTGTGCTGATGCCGGTGCGGCCTGCCGAGCCCACATTAGTGCCACTGCCTGAGGCTCCCTTGTTGGCTGGAGTGGGTGATGGGGCGTCTGCTGCCGGTGTGGTGGCGCCGCCGGCACCTGCACCCTCGCCGGTGGTGGAGGCTGCGCCTTCGGAGCCGCAGGCGGTGGGGATGACGGCTTGGACGCGGCCTGAGGTGAATCTGCCTATTGCGCCGGATGCGCCGCAGACCAGGGCGCCTGCTGCTTCGCTGGAGAGAAACCTGCCTGTTCTGGGGAGTGATGTGCCGGCGCCCGATGCTGGGGGCAAGCAGGTGGAGCAGGAGCAGTTGAGGGCGGACACTATGCGGCAGGCGGAGTTGGCGGCGGCTGCGCAGCGGGAGGCGGTTCGGCAGGATGCGGCACGCGCTGAGCAGGCGGCCAGGAGCGAGGCGGCGCGGGTAGAGGCGGCGCGCCAGGAGCTGACGCGGCAAGAGTCGGCGCGCAGGGAGGCGCAACTGGCGCAGGCAAGGCAGGACGAAAACGCGCGGTTGGAACGGGAGCGGGCCGAGGCTGTACGGGTGGAGGCTGGGCGTCAGGAGCTTGTTCGGCAAGAGGCGTTGCGGCGGGATGCGTTGCAGCAGGAGCAGGCAAGGCTGGATGAGAAGGCACGGATGGATGCTGCTCGGCAGGAGCGGGATCGGGTCGAGGCGGCGCGGATGGAGGCTGGGCGTCAAGAGCTTGCGCGGCAGGAGTCGCTGCGGAGGGAGGCGTTGAGGCAGGAGCAGGTCAAGCAGGAAGAGAAAGTGCGGCTGGCACAGGAGCAGGTGGAAGCCGCTCGCCAAAACGCGATTAGGCAGGAGGCGGCGCGGCAGGAGCTGGCATGGCAGGAAGAGAAGGCGCGCCAGGAGGTTGCTCGGCAAGAGGCCGCGAGACAAGAGGCATCCAGGCAGGAGGCGGCGCGACAGGACGCCATACGGCAGGAGGCGGCGACACAGGAAGCAGCGCGCCAAGCGGCGGCAAGGCAGGAGATGGCCCGGCAGGAGGCTTCGAAGCAGGAAGCGGCCCGGCAAGAGGCAGTAAAGCAGGAATTGGCGCGGCAGGAAGCGGCAAAGCAGGCGGCGGCGCGGCAGGAGGCGGCGAAGCAGGAATTGGCGCGGCAGGAGGCGGCAAGGCAGGAAGCTGCGCGGCAGGAGGCTGCGCGGCAAGAGGCAGGCCGGCAGGCGGCGGCGGCGCGGCAAGATGCGGCAAGGCAGGAGGAAGCTGCGCGACAGGATGCCGCGAGGCAGGAAGCCGCGAAGCAGGACGCGGCGCGGCAGGCGGCGGCGAAACAGGATCAGGCGCAGCGCGACAAGGCGGAGCGGGAGGCGCAACGCGAGGAACGGTTGCGCGCGATCGGCAAGCAGCTCGACGCGGAGGCGGCCCAGCGCGACGCGCAGAACCACCCTTCCCGCTCGCTGCTGCCGACGGCAAGCGGCCTTCGCCGCGGCTGGCTTTACGGCCGCGCCGACCCGAATGCCGACCTGGTTCTGTATGCGGAGGCCATGGCCAAGAAGATCGAGCTGAACATGACTTTCGACATGGTGCGCGATGTAGTGAAGCAGCCTCACACGCAGCCGACGGTAACAGTGGCGGTGCGCGCAGACGGTTCGGTGGAGAAGGTGACGTTCGTCGTCTCCAGCGGCGTGCCCGCTATCGACGAGGCGATACGGCGAGTGGTGGCCAGCCAGGCGCCCTATGGCGCGTTCCCGCCCACGGTGGCGCGCCAGTACGACGTGATCGAAATCCGCCGCACCTGGGTGTTCGACACGGCCATCCGGCTGCAGTGACAACGGGGAAGCCCGCCGCAGTCCAGGCCCGGCGCATGCGGTGCCTGGCCTAGTGATGGGTGGGCGTGGCGCGTTCCGGGTCTTGCTGCTTTTCCTTGAGCCAGGCTTTCAGCTTGGCTATGTCGCGGAAATCGGCGACGTCGCAGGCGATGTTTTCCAGCTGGTGTTCGAGCAGGTTTTTCTGCATGTGCACGCATTGGCGGGCGATGTATTCGGTGAATTGCGTGGTGCCGGGCAGGTTTAGCTTCACCATCAGGGAAAACTGGATGCCGGCCGTGTCGAACTCCAGGTCCGCCAGGTGGTCTTCGAGTATCCCGATGTTCTGCTCCAGTTGCTTGCGGGTGAGGTGCGCTGATCCGGGGCGCTTGGTCTGATCCAGTTCCATCTCCAGCACACGCAGCGCAATCGGGTCGGCGTTGATGTAGCCGGCGTCCGCCTGCTCGAGCAGCGCCGGCTGCTCCTGCGGCGGCATGGTGAGGATGGCGCCGACCAGTTTGGCGTGGAGTTCTTCTGCCTGCGCCTGGTCTTCTTCCTCGTTCCACGAGCAGGATATCGGGTAGGTGTCGGCCAAGAGCATGTCGCCGATTTCGCGTAACACAGGTCCGAAGCGTTTGCAGTCCACGCCATATTCGCTGCCGCTGTAGCGGTCGTAGAACTGCTGGATTTCGCTGTCGTCGCTGGTGCTCAGCATGCGATCGGCCAGTGTGCAGATGGATTCGGCTATTGCGACGCGCTCGGGGTCGTTCAGCGTACTGTGGCTGTAGGCTTGGTCGAACACCTGGATCAGTTGACGGGCGTAGACGCCGAACTGCTGCTCCAGGGGATCGAGGGTGCACCGGCCCAGTTCGCGCAGCCGCGCGGCGCTGGCTTCCCAGCGGGCGTGTTTGCGGCGGGCTTCCGCCACTATGGCGAGCAGGGATTCGAATTCCTGGCGGGCGCGGGCGAGCTTGGCGCCGCGTTTGGTGCTGGCGGTGGACATGGTCGAAGGCCTCGTTGGGGCTGGCGGGCAGACCGTGCGGCGTGGCCGGTTTGCCAGAGATGGAACTGGCATTCTGAACGGGAGGGAACACGGCCGTATTGATGTGCCGCAAAGGCTGGGCAATTCGCCGGGGATGCTGCTGCCCGGTGGGGCTGACTTGTTACGCGGCTGTACGCTCGATTCGGAGCTGAAGTCCGAGCGCATTGAACAGTGTGACCATTGCTTCGAAGTTGGGTTGGCCATTTCGCAGCAACGAGCTGGCTAGTGCTTCGCCGTTGATGCCGGCATCTTTAGCTATCCGTATTAATCCGGCCGAGCGTGCGATGTCACTCAACGCCCGAGCGATGAATCCGGCATCACCGCCGTTTTCGGCAAAACACGCAGCAAGGTACAAAGTGATGTCCTCGCTCGTCTGCAGGTACTTGGCGCCATCCCATTCTTGCAATTGACTCTTCACGCTAGTCCCCGAATGTCATGCAGCATTTTTCCCTGTCTTTGAGGTTCGTCAGCCATTCGTCGAAGACGGAGGTTGTCAGGATGCGCATTACACCATTCCATTTTAGGTGGAAGTTCGGAAGCAGGTAGTTTTCTCGCTTCAAGGGCTTAGCAGATAGCTGGCGTCTCCGCGGTCGCAGGCCGACGGGGAGCTGAGCAGGAAGGCGTTGACGCCGAGGCGGGCGCCGCCTTCCTGCTCGCTGGGGTGGAGGCTGAAGCCACAGGCGTCGGCGCCGCGCAGCAGCAGGCGGATTTCGAAGGCGATGCCGACGGTGCAGAACATGGCGAGCATCGCTTGCAGGGCGGCGGCGCCGGGGCCGTGGGGCAGGAAGCGCTCGAAGTCTTCCCTGCCGAGCGGGCCGATGCGGATGCGGGCGAGCGTGTCGCAGCGGTTGAGGCGTTCGCCGAGCAGCACGCCTTCGCGCAGGCTGCAGTGGCTGCGGCCGAGCTGCGCTTGCTGCGGCGCGGGCAGCGCTTCCCATATGCCGATTAGCGGCTCCACTTTGCAGGGCACACCGAAGTATTGGGTGAGCATGCCTGTCATCACGTCGTGCGAGACGGTGCGGCTGCGGATCTGGATGGCGTAACGGGCGAAGGTTTCGCGGCCGATGATGCCGTCTTGCGGCGGCTGCGCGCCGGAGAGCAGCAGCAGCTTGGCGAGGTAGCCGTCGCCGCCGCCCTCGTCCTGCATGCATTCGGGGCGGTGCGTGGCCCAGGCCTGGCAGAACATGGCGAGCGCGCGGTGGGAGAGCATGTCGAGGAAGGCGCGCGGGGCGTCGTCGTCTTCGCGCTGTTCGTGCGCGGCGATGCGCTCGGTGTAGTGGTGCGGCAGCGTGCCGCTGCTGCCCAGCAGGCCCATGAAGGCGGGCGTGATCTCGAGGTGGCCGCCGGTGTGTTCCAGGCTACCGATTTCGCCCGGCGGGAAGGCCAGTGAGAGGCGATTGCGGTAGCGTAGCTGCGGCGCGTGCGGAGGCAGCTCTGGCTGCGGCTCGGACTGCACGTCGGGCTCAGGCGCGCTGCGCAGCCACTGCTCCAGCAGGCGCACGGCCTGGAAGAAGTCGAAGCGCTGCGGCTCGGCCAGCAGCGCAGCGATCAAGCCAGCGCCAGGCTGCCGTTGCGGGGTGCGCATCGCAGCAGCTCCTTTCCGCTTGCGTGCGAGACGATGGTGAGCTGGGTGTAGCTGTTGAGGTGCGCGTAGAGGCTAAGCAGGCTGTCGAGCATCTGGGCGAAGAGGTGGATGCCGGTGCCGGCGTAGGCGTCTTCGTCGAGCGTGACGCGGATGTCCACGCCGTGCAGGCATGCGATGCCGGCGCCGCGCCGCAGCCAGGCGGTGCCCAGCGTGTGCGCGAGGCCGGTGATGCCGTCGATCTGGCGCTGCGAGACGGCGTTGCCGGGCAAGGCGTACAGGCGCAGCATGGCGCTGAAGGCGGGCAGGCCTTGCTGCGTGAGCGTGCGGTGGTTGAGAGACAGGTGCGACACCAGCCCCCATTGCGCACCGCGCGCGGAGCTGAGGCGCTGCGACGGCGTGGGCTTGCGCAGCAGCCGTATCGGTATGCTGCCGGCGCTGGCTTCGGTGGCCAGGTCGCCGCCGGCCAGGCCGCCTTGCAGTTCCTGCGGCAGGTTGCGGTTGGTGCAGGTGATGCCGATGGAGGCGATGCCGGCTTCGGACTTGAGCGGGTCGAAGTCGCGGTCGATCAGGGACAGCGAGTATTCGTGGGCCACGCGGCCGCTGGCCAATTCTTCGTCGCGCCGCGCAATCCAGTAGCGCCCTTTGCGGCTGGGGGATTCGCCGTGGCGCAGCGAGTAGTAGGGCACGAATTCGGTGGCGATGCTGTCCTTGGCGCCGGAGCGCTGCAGCAGGTGCACAGAGTCCACGCTGTAGATCTCGCAGGCTTTGGCGGGCAGCGCGTCCGGCAGCAGCGGGTAGCTGCTCTGGGTGTGGGTGACCTGGATGGGGGTGGCGATATGCCGGAACAGGTTGACGATGGGCGTGCAGGACAGCAGCAGGTTGTCGCGCGTGAGGGTGCGCAGGATGCGGGCGGCGCTGGAGTCGCCGCGCACACCGTTGAGCGGCAGGTGCAGCGTGACGTTGGCGCAGCCGGGGGCGGCGTGGCGCAGCAGCTCGGCCAGGTCGATGTCGATGAAGTCGAATTTTTCGGGGTAGGCGAAGTATTCGCTGAGCAGGCGGTAGGCGGGCTGCTCGGCGGATTCGAAGGGCAGCAGCGCATCGGCGTCGTCGAAGCCGGCCGGGCGCAGGGGCACGCGCTCCAGCATGCGCCACTGCCCTTCCGTTTCGATGCAGGCGCAGGCGGCGCGCATGAAGAGCGTGTCGCGCAGGGTGGCGCGCAGCGAGGCTTCGCCGTCGAGGTACACGCGCAGCATGGGCAGGCGCAGTTCGGCCAGGCTGCGGTTGGCGGCGGTGCAGGCGATGCCGATGCGGATGGAGGCGGTGATGTCGGGCGGCAGCTGCAGCGACGAGGGGGCGTGGATGCAGGTGTCGAAGCGGGCGGCGCTGATCTGCACCGGGGCCACGGCCACGTCGTAGGCGGTGCGGAACTTGCAGCCGGGGGCGGTGCTGCCGAGGGATCTAAGCGCGGTGCCGCGCGGGATGGTGGCGCTGGTGTCGGCACTGCCGGCTTCCGCGCTGTTGTCGAAGCGGGCGATGGAGCAGGACGGGATGGGGCGCAGGTAGTGCGGGTAGAGCACGCCGAGCAGGGCTTCGGCGAAGCCGGCGTAGTCGTCGTCGAGGCGCTTGGCGGTGCGGGCGTTGAGCAGGGCGACGGACTGGATCAGGCGTTCCACGTGGGGGTCGGCGCAGGTTTCGCCGTTCATCAGCAGGCTGCCGGCGAGCTTGGGATAGCGCTCGGCGAATTCGTGGCTGGCGCGGCGCAGCATGCCCAGTTCGCGTTCAAAGTACGGCAGCAGTTTTTCCATCGTCATGTCCTCGCGTTGGTGGTTCGACGATGTTGTCACAGGAGGGGGCGCGGGGCTTTGATACTGAGCAATCTGCAACGATGGTTTACCGCCAGCTACCACGCGCCGCACCGCGCGCGCCAGCGATACGCTAATTGTGCTTCACCCCCAAACCACAGGAGCTCCTATCATGCTAGCCAAACGTTTGCTGCCTTTACTTCTGTTGTCCGCCTTCGCCCTGCCCGGCATCGCGCAGGCGCAGTACCAATACAAGCCGGTCAGCCTGGCCTCCGGCATCATCTCGCTGTACGGCGCGGAATATGGTTCCGCCACCACGATCAACAACAACGGCATGGTAGGCGTGGTCTACCGGATCGAGGATAGCTGGTTTGACCAGGCGTACACCTGGAAGAACGGACAGTTCTCCTTTATCCCGCGCATCCATGGCAAGCTCTACAACCACTTCATCACCGGCATCAACGACGCCGGAAACATGGCGGTGAACTTCAATGTCTACGACACCACCACCGGTGAGGGCCATTTCTTCACGCACAACGACTATCTCAAGGTACCGGATCTGGTGTATCAGGCCAGCACCAGGGTCATGGCCATCAACAACAACAACGTGGTGGTGGGCGACGGCGGCATGGGCTTTAACGACTGGTCGAATCCACCGCCGCGCCATGCCGTCATCTACCAGAACGGAATCACGACCGACCTTGGCACGCTGGGCGGCAAGGACAGTTACGCCCTGGGCGTCAACGATGCCGGCACGGTTGTCGGCGGCTCGCACACCGCTGCGGGGGTGATGCGCGCGTTTACCTACGATGCCGGCGGCATGCAGGAAATAGGGACGCTTGGCGGGTCTTACAGCATGGCGTATGACATCAACGAGCACGGCGATATCGTCGGCGTTTCCGAGACTGCGGACGGCGTGCGGCACGTGTTCCTGTACTCTAACGGCACCATGCAGGATCTGGGCGTATGGAACGACTACCAATGGGGCGAACCGGATATCAACGATTCGGGGCAGGTAGTGGCTGTCCTCAAAATCAACGGCGTGGCAACGCCTGTTCTGTACCACAACGGCACCACCACGGTGCTCAGCACGATGATCGATCCGGCGGAGGGAGTGGACCTGTTGCGCGTGGACGCAATCAACGACCATGGGCAGATCGCCGCCACCGCGTGCGGGCCGGGCGGCCCGTACAACGACGGTTGCTGGGGGATGCTCCTCAATCCTGTGAACCCGGTGCCTGAACCGGCTACCTGGGGCATGCTGGGGGCGGGGCTGGCGGTGGTGGCTTACTGCGGCAGGCGCCGCAGTAAGCACGGTGCATCAGCCTAGGGTATCGGCCCAGATATTGCGGGCCCAGCTCATGGCGTATTCGCCTTCGAGCGCGTTGGCGGCGCTGGAGAGGCCGCCGGAGCCGGGCACGACGAGCAGCGTTTTTTTCTCCGCGTCGTAGGCGTGCACCGAGGCGACGTGGATCACGTCCTTGTCGGAGACGAAGCTGTAGCAGGTGTTGGTGAGCATGGGCTTGGGTTCCGGCGCGCGGCCGTTCAGCAGGTCCACCACGGCGGCGGCGCAGACCTTGGCGTGCTGGTTGGCCATGTGGGCGGACTTGGGCATCAGCGGCGCGGCCAGGATGGCGTCGCCGAGGACGTGGATGTTTTTCGCCTGCGTGGATTCGAAGGTGACGAAGTCCACCGTGCACCAGCGCCCGCTGGCGTTGGCCAGGCCGCTCTGCACGGCGATGGCGCCGGCGCGCTGGGGCGGGATCACGTTCAGCACGTCGGCCTGCACGCGGTCGTCCAGCTCGGAGATGGCGGCGCGGCCGCCGGCGTCGATGTCCACCGTCTTGAAGCCGCGCCGGTATTCGACGATGCTGCCGTAGCGCTCCTGCCATATTTTCTTGAACAGCGCGCCCTTGGACACCACGTCGTCATTCCCGTCCAGTATCAGCACTTTGGATTTGGGCTTGCGCTGGCTGAAGTAGTGGGCGACCTGGCAGGCGCGCTCGTAGGGGCCGGGCGGGCAGCGGTATGGCGCGGCGGGGATGGTCATGGCGTAGACGCCGCCGTCCGGCATGGCTTCGAGCTGGGCGCGCAGGGCGGTGGTTTGCGCGCCGGCTTTCCAGGCGTGCAGGATGCGGTCCTGGGCGCCTGGCTTTTGCATGCCGGGCAGCTGGTCCCACAGGAATTCGATGCCGGGGGAGACGATCAGGCGGTCATAGGCGATGGTCTGGCCGCTGGCGAGGGTGACGGTGCGTTTTTCGGCGGCGATGGATTGCACGCTGTCGCGCAGGATACGCACGCCGTGGCGGGCCAGGGCGTCGTAGCTGATGGTGACGTCGGCCAGCTGCTTCGAGCCGCCCAGCACGAGGTTGGAGAGCGGGCAGGAGATGAAGCTGGCGTTGGGCTCGATCAGGGTGACGTCGATGCCGCCGCCGCTCCACAGGCGCACGTATTTGGCTGCGGTGGCGCCGCCGTAGCCGCCGCCCACAACCACGACTTGCGGTTTGGCGCTGCCGCCGATGGTGGCGCAGCCGGTGCTGGCGAGCGCCAGGCTGGCGCCGGAGGCTTGCAGGAACAGGCGGCGTTTCATGGGCGGGCTCCTTGGGTGCTGGCTGCCGTGGCGGCGCTGGGGGCGGGCTGGGCGGCGAAGAAGGCCGCCAGTTGGGCTAGCTGTTCGTCGGTATAGCCTTTGGCGAGCTGGGTCATGACGGTGGCGGGACGGGCGCCGGCCTTGAACGCCTGCAGGGAGGCGAGCAGCGCTTCCCTGGACTGGCCGGCCAGCGCGGGCAGGCTGTTGCCTGCGGTGGCGCCGTTGGTGCCGTGGCAGCCGGTGCAGGTGGCGGCGAGGCGGGCGCCGGGGGCGATGGTCTCGGCGGCTTGAGCGAAGCCCGGGGCGGAGAGGAAGCAAGCAAGGAAGACCGGGAACGCAGCGGCGGTGAGGCGGTGTCGTATCAGTTGCATGGCAGCTCCTTGTTATGGGCGTACGCCCGGGGTTTCCAGCGCCATGCCTCTGGCGCGGAGGGAAAGATAGGCTTCAAGGTCGACCAGGTCCTGCGCGCCGTAGGCCGGCACTTCGGCGCGCACGCCGCTCATGCAGTTGCGCAGGCGGCGCTGCAGGGAGCCCATGGCTTGCCATTCAAGGCGGTAGATGGGATAGGCGTTGGCGTGGCCTTGCGGGATGGTGGCGCCGGCCAGCTTGCGGCCCCAGTTGTCGTCGTGGCACTGGGCACAGGACAGGTTGAGCTGGCCGATGCGTTGGCGGTAGAGCTGCCGGCCCTTGGCGGCAGCGGCGCTGGTGCCGGGGTCCTGCGGCGGGTTCACGGGCATGCCGCGCGATTGCATGGCGACGTAGCTTTCGAGGCTGAGCAGGTCGTCGCTTTCGGGCTTGAGGGGGGCGGCTTGCTGGGCGCCCTGGCGGCACATGTCGATGCGCTGGCTCAGGGTGATGACGCGCTTGCTGGCCTTGTCGAAGGCGGGGAAACGGGCGGCGACGCCGCGCATGCTTTGTTTGGCGTCGCCGTGGCAGCTGGCGCAGGAGCGGTCGGACTTGCCGGCCTTGGCGTTCCACAGCGTTTCGCCGCCGCTGATCCAGAGCATGGCGGGGTTTTGCGTGTCGTCGCGCTGCATGGCCTGGGTGGAGGCGCCCATGAATTCGGCGCCGGATTTGCGGGTGTCCGGCGGGGCGGCGCCGGCCGGGGCAACGGCAGCGGCAGCCGCTACGAGGGCGGCGGCAGCGGCGGCTATCGCCACGGCGGCGCCGGCGGCCCGTTTCATGCTGCGCTCACCGTGATGGGCATCTTCTCGGTCTGCGCAAAGCCATTGTCTCCCTGCCAGCTGAATTCGAGCGTGCCGCTTTCGGTGGCGACGGTGAAGAAGGCGATGTAGGGGTTGGCGGAAATGGCGGGGTGCAGCTCGGCGCTGAACACGGTTTCGCCGTTGTAGCGGCAGGTGAAGCTGGTGAGGATGTCGCGCGGGACCAGCTTGCCGCCGGCATCCGGGCGGTAGCCGCTTTCCATCGGGTGGCCGATCAGGGCGCGGATTTCGATGACTTCGCCTTTGCGCGCGGTGGCTGGCATGTGGATCAGGGCGCGCGCCATTACATGGCCTCCCCTTCTATGCAGGCGGCCAGCGCGACGATGACGTCCGCCGTCTGCTGCCAGTAGCTGCCGTCCTTCATGCGCGCCACCGCCACCAGCTTTTGCGAGGTGGCGAGGCGGATGCGGGTGGAGACTTCGGCTTTGCCGCTGCGCGCGCCCAGTGTGAAGCGGGCAATGTCGGTTTCCGGGTTGCGCTCGTTGAAGATGGCGATGCCGGTGACGTGGTCCGCTGCGGTCATGGGGCTGTCCACGGTGATGGTGACGGGGACGGCGTTGCCGTTGTCGATCAGCTTGGCGATGTTGAAGGTGACTTTGCCGGTTTGCGGGACGGCGCCGCCGGTGTAGGCGGCAATGGCGGCGCGCAGTGCTTCGGGCGTGGCGGACGCGGGGCGCACCAGCGCCAGCAGCGGCAACGCAGCACCGGCTTGCAGCAGCTTGCGACGGTTGGCGTTGGCGCTCATCGCGCGGGCTCCGCGCGCAGGGTTTGCAGGTAGGCGATCACGTCTTCAATCTGTTGGGCGGTGAGGATGGTTTTTCCTTGGTGGGCGGCGCTCACGCGGGTCAGGCCTTCGGTCTTGTAGTAGGAGGGCATGATGGTGGCCGGGTTGATGCTGGCGGCGTCCACCATGCGCTGGCGCAGCTGGGCAGCGGTGGAGCGGTCGCCCGCGCCGTCCAGCGGGGGAGCCAGGTTGCCCTGGAAGCGTTCCTCAGGGATGGGGCCCGTGTGGCACAGCAGGCACAGGCCCACCTGGCGGTTGGCGACGATGGCGCGGCCGCGCGCCGCATCGCCAGCGGCGGCGCCCGGCAAGGGAGCGGAAAAGTCGGCAGCCCGGGCGGCGCCCACGCCGCAGGCCAGCGCAGCCAGCCACGCAAGCGACAGCGCGGCGGCGCGGATTGCGGTGACGGGCGGCGTGGTGGCCATGGGGTGCGGGGCCTGCCGGGTCAGGTTTTCTTCAGGCTGTGGTTCTTCAGCGGCAGGTCCCGCACGCGCTTGCCGGTGGCGGCGAAGATGGCGTTCAGCACCGCCGGCGCCGCCACCGCAATGGTCGGCTCGCCCACCCCGCCCCAGAAACCGCCGGACGGCATGACGATGGTTTCCACCTTCGGCATCTCATCCATCTTCAGCGGCACGTAGGTGTCGAAGTTGGTCTGTTCCACGCGGCCGTCCTTCAGCGTGCATTCGCCGTACAGCGCGGCGGACAGGCCATACACGAACGAACCTTCCACCTGCGCTTCGATCTGCTGCGGATTCACGGCGTGGCCCGAATCCGTTGCGGCGACGATGCGGTGGATCTTCAGCTTGCCGTTTTTATTGACCGATACCTCGGCACATGCGGCCACGTAGCTGCCGAAGCCCATGGTTTGCGCCAGTCCCCGGAACACGCCCTTGGGCGCGGGCTTGCCCCACCCTGCCTTCTCGGCCACCGCGTTCAGCACGGCCAGGTTCTTGGGGTTGTTCGCCATCAGCTTGCGGCGCAGCGCCAGCGGGTCCTGCCTGGTGGCGTGCGCCACTTCGTCCAGGAAGCACTCGAGGTAGATGGTGTTCTGGTTCAGGTTCACACCGCGCCAGAAGCCGGCAGGCACCGGCGGATTGCGCATGGCGTGGTCGATCAGCAGGTTCGGGAAGGTGTAGCCGATGGACGCTTCCGGCCCCGGCGCGTTCAGGCCCTGGAATACGGCGGGGTCCTTGCCGTCCTTGATGGCCATGCCGACCGACACCAGGATGGACTGGCCGGAAATGCGCATGTGCAGGCCGGTGATGTTGCCCTTCTCGTCCAGGCCCGCCGTCAGCTTGCACTGCGTGACGGGATGGTAGCGGCCGTGCTGCATGTCTTCCTCGCGGCTCCACAGCAGCTTCACCGGCGTGCCGGGCAGCTCTTTCGCAATCGCCACCGCCTGGCGCACCCAGTCGTGCACCGCGCCACGGCGGCCGAAACCGCCGCCCAGGTGCAGCTTGTACACGTCGCACTTGGCGGCCGGCAGGCCGGACGCTTCGGACGTGGCGGCCAGCGCCGCTTCGCCGTTCTGCGTCGGGGTCCACACTTCGCAGCGCTCCGGCGTCCACTTGGCGGTGGCGTTCATCACTTCCATGGTGGCGTGGTTCTGGAAGGGATAGGAATACACTGCCTCCACCTTGCGCTTGGCGGAGGCGATGGCTGCGCGCGCGTCGCCATTACTGTTGCCGACCACGGCGTCCGGCGCGTCCAGGCCTTCCTTCAGCATGGCGGCGATGTCGGCGCTGGAGAGCTTGGCGTTCGGTCCTTCGTCCCACACGATGGGCAGCGCGTCGAGCGCGGTGCGGGCGCGCCACCAGGTGTCCGCCACCACGGCCACGGCGCTGTCGCCCACTTGCACCACCTTTTTCACGCCGGGGCGCTTCTCGATGGCGGCGGCGTCGAAGCTTTTCACCTTGCCGCCGAAGACGGGGCAGTCCTTGATGGCGGCGTTCAGCATGCCGGGCAGCTTCAGGTCCATGCCGTAGATTTGCGCGCCGGTGGTCTTGTCCACCGTGTCCAGCCGCGCCAGGCGCTTGCCGGCCAGTTTCCAGTCTTTCGGGTCTTTCAGTTTCACGTCGGCGGGCGCGGTCAGCTTGCCGGCCGCCTCGGCCACCTTGCCGTAGCTGACCTTGCGGCCGCTGGCCGCGTGCGTGATGACGCTGTTGGCTGCGGTACATTCCGCCGCCGGCACCTGCCACGCATCCGCAGCGGCCTGCACCAGCATCATGCGCGCGGTGGCGCCGCCTTTGCGCACGTATTCATGCGACTCGCGCACGCCCCGGCTGCCGCCGGTGGAGAAGCTGCCCCACACGCGCTTGCGCGCCAGGTTCTGGCCGGGGGTTGGGTATTCGGTGGTGACTTTGCTCCAGTCGGCGTCCAGTTCCTCGGCCACCAGCTGCGCCAGGCCGGTCAGCGTGCCCTGCCCCATTTCGGAACGGGCGATGCGGATGACGATGGTGTCGTCCGGCTTGACCACCACCCAGGCGTTCACCTCGGGGGGAATACCTTCCTGCGCGGCGGCGTCGAAGGGGATCGAGAACGGCACCATCAGCCCGCCCAGGGCCAGCGCGGAGCCTTTCAGGAAGCTGCGACGGGAGACGGACGCGCTACGGTCGTGGGCGCGGCTCATGCTTTGCTCCCGGCGTGGTCGCCCACATGCGTAATGGCCAGGCCGGCCGATTTCGGGTCCGCCCCCTTGGCGACCACCTTGATCGCCGCGCGCACGCGGTTGTAGGTGCCACATCGACAGATGTTGGTCATGGCCGCGTCGATGTCGGCGTCGGTGGCTTTCGGTTTTTGCTTGAGCAGCGCGGCGGCGGCCATGATCATGCCGGACTGGCAGAAACCGCATTGCGGCACATCCAGCGCGGCCCAGGCTTTCTGCACCGGGTGCGAGCCGTCCTTGGACAGCCCTTCGATGGTGACGATCTTCTGTTTGGCGTTGAGCGCCGATACCGGCATGACGCAGCTGCGGGTGGCTTCACCATCGATATGCACGGTGCAGGCGCCGCATTGCGCCACGCCGCAGCCGTACTTCGTTCCCGTCATCCCCAGCTGCTCGCGCAGCACCCATAGCAGCGGCGTGTCGTCCTCCGCCTCGAATTCGCGTACTGATCCGTTGACGTTGAGCTGCGCCATGCTTTCTCCTCAGGGGGTGGGTTGACGGGATTTCAAGCGTGCCTATCTTACACCCCCTTTTTCCTCCTTGCAGAGCGGAGATTTGTATCAGCGGATCATGATGTCAAACGATCCCAGCCGTGGCGCACGGCAGCCTTGAATTTGTCCCAGGCCGACTGCGGATACTGGCTCTCCCAGCTGCTGCGCAGCGCAGGTTCGGCTTCGTCCCAGGAGCGGCCCCGGTTGGAATCGGCGCCGGCCATGCTGGAACCGTAGCGGTAGGCTGGAGCGTACTCGTCGTAGGTGCCGCCGGTGCCGGCGTAGTTGCTGGTCCAGTGGTTGCGGTAGTAGTCGTCGTCCCGGTCGACCAGGTCGTCCGCGCGCAACGGCTGCACCAGCAATTGCTCCTCGCGCAGGCTCAGGTTTTCAGTGAGCGGCGTTTCCGTTACGCGCTGATAGATGCGCACGCCGCCACGCTGCACGCCGCGCCGGCCCGCCGTTTGCCCCGCCTGGCCGCCGGGGATGGCCTGCCCGCCGGTGTCGGCGAACTGCTGCGATGCACCACCCGCCTGTCCTTGCAGCGAACCGGCGCCCACGCCCGAGGCGTTGCCCAGGCCGGAGCCGCTTTCCATGCTGGACGTGCTGCCCATGCTTGCCGTGCTGCCCACGCCGGACATGCCGCCGATGGTTGGCGTGGCGCCCAGGTCGGTCGCTCCGCCCACCGCTGCCGTGGCGCCCAGGCCTGTCGAACCGCCCAGGTCCAGCGTGCCGCCTGTGCCTGGTGCGCCCATGCTGGACGACGTGCCGCCCTGCGCGCTTTGCTGTGCGCCGAGGTACTGGCCGCCGGTTGCGCCTGCACCCGCCATCCGGCCGCCGCTCCAGCCGGCCGAGCTCCACTCGTTCTTGCGCTCATCGATATCGAACGGGCCATAGGCTTCAATGATGTCGGCTGCGCGTTCCATTTCTTCCAAGCTGCCGGCCTGCACCGTCAGCACATGGTGGCCGCGGTTGACGGCTTCCGTATAAGTCTCGGTGTCCTCATCGTCGCCGAACAGGTTGCTGAAGAAGCGCTTGATGCTGCTGCCGATCGAGCCGTCGTCGCGGCTCGGCTCGGCCGATGATGCCGGCGGCGCGGTGCTGCCTGCACTGCTGTCCGCGTCCGCCTGGCTGAGTTGCACTACCAGGTCGCGGAAGCCGCCCGCAAGCACGGCGTCGCGCGCTTGCTCTGCATCCCGCCGGTTGTCAAATACTGCCGCAAGTGTATGGGTCATGGCTCATTACCTTTCCTGTGTAGTTGGTCGCCGCAGCGTTCCAGAACTTGGAGCCGTTGTATGCGATGGCATTGGAGATTCCAGTCTATGCCGCGCTTGCTGCAGGGAGCGCCACCTTGCCGATTCGAAAAAGGGCTGCTTGCGGATGGTTTGACTTACATCAAAGTTTTCGTTGACCCCTATCAATACACTGCCGTCATTACTTAACGACAAAGCAGAGAGGAAGTCATGAAGCACCCTGTAGCAGCAATGATCATTGGT
The DNA here is from genome assembly GCF_059567845.1 of Massilia sp. BGA-UO-ETr-WB1. Lineage (NCBI taxonomy): Bacteria > Pseudomonadati > Pseudomonadota > Betaproteobacteria > Burkholderiales > Oxalobacteraceae > Massilia > Massilia sp. BGA-UO-ETr-WB1. The sequence goes on from NZ_JCAQOT010000008.1 coordinate 31,670, forward strand.
CTCGCAACCCTGGCCGCAGGCCACGCCACGGCGGCGGAAGCCAGTCCCTGGCTGGTGCGCGTGCGCGCACTGCACCTGGACCCGGCCGACAAGTCGGACCCGGTGGGCGGCGCCGGCGCGGCCAACCGCCTCACCATCGACAGCAAGACCTTCCCCGAGTTCGACGTGTCCTATTTCTTCACGCCGAACCTGGCGGCCGAGCTGGTGCTGACCTATCCGCAGAAACACGACGTGCTGCTGGACGGGAAAAGCATCGGCACCATGAAGCACTTGCCGCCCACGCTGCTGGCCCAGTACCACTTCCGGCCGGACGCGCAGTTCCGGCCTTACGTGGGCGCGGGCCTGAACTACACCACCATGTCCAAGGTGCATATCCTGAACGGCAACGCGGGCCTGGAGCACAAGAGCTTCGGCCTGGCGCTGCAGGCGGGCGCGGACTTCGCGCTGGACCGGAACTGGTCGCTCAATGTGGATGTGAAGAAGGTGCAGATCCGCAGCGACGTCAATAGCGCGGGCGCCATCATCAGCAAGGTGAAGGTGGATCCACTGCTGCTGGCGGTGGGCGTCGGTTATCGGTTCTAGACATCAGAAACGGCCGGCCAGCAGCTCCATGCGAAGCTCGCTGGCGAAGGCCAGGCGCTGCGGGGCCAGCGCGTAGCGGCCCACTTGCAACGCGGCGCCTTGCGACTCCAGCGTGACCAGGTCGCCGCCGCGCTCCGGCGGCGTGATCTGCGTGCGGCCGGGCTGGAACGTGGTCTGCACCGTTTTTCCGGCGGATACGCTCACCACCAGCAGGCAGCCGCTGGTCAGCACCACGTGTTCGTAGTCGGAGGCATGGCGGGCGTAGCACAGGAAGGCCAGCGTCACGGCGGCCAGCTCCACGCCGGTGAAGCACAGCACCTGCCATACGCCGTGCAGGAGGAACAGCGTGGCCACGGCCAGCGACAGCACGCACAGCACCGCCCACGCCACCGCCGTCTGGCGCGGCGTCAGCGAGCAATTGCGCCGCCATAGCCATTCGCGCTTGTCAAGGTCACGCCGCACGCCGCCCCCTCCTTTCCGCCTATTTTACGACTGCCGCGCAGCCCGCGTGCCGCAGTGCGTTGTTACTCCGCGACAACATGCAGTTTTCCGGGGCCGGAGGGGCAAGATTTTGCGCCGCCAGCCCGCCGTTTTAAGGACAATGGGAGACCAGCATTATCCAATAACGATCCACGCAATTATCCACGTATTAATCCACGTAACAATGGGGACACCATGGCACTCTCAAACTTGAAAATTGGCGCCCGGCTGGGCGTAGGGTTCGCGATCGTGCTCGCGCTGCTGACGGCGATGCTGATCCTGGGCCTGAGTTCCCTGTCGCGCATCGGCAGCCGCACGCAGGACATCGTGGCCGACAAGAACGTGAAGATGGCCGCCGCCAACGTCCTGGTGGACAACGTGCGCAGCATCTCGCTGGCGCTGACCACCATGATCGTGGTGCCCGGCACGCCGGAGATGAACGCCGAACTGGCCAAGATCGCCGAGGCGCGCAAGAGGTACGGCGCCGCCAGGGAAACCATGATGAAGCTGCTGTCCGACGACAAGGAACGGCAGCTGATGGCGGCGGTGGACGAGGCGCTGAAATCCGGCGCCGCCAAGAACAATGAGCTGGTGCGGCTGCGCAAGGACGGCGAAATCCAGGACGCGACCGAGTTCCTGCTCAAGGAAACCGGCCCTGCGCTGGCCGCCGTGCTGACGGCGCTGGACGCATTCGTCGACTACGAGGCCAAGCTGGCCAGCGACGCGGCGGTCGACGTGGAACAGGTCTACCGCAGCTCGCAGATCCTGCTGCTGGTGCTGGGCATTGCCGGCATCGCCGTCGGCGCCGGCGTGGCGTGGTTCATCACGCGCTCCATCACCGGGCCGCTGAACAAGGCGGTGGACCTGGCCGAGACGGTGGCCTCGGGCGACCTGTCCTCGCACATCGAGGCCGGCAGCGGCGACGAAACCGGCCGCCTGCTGAACGCGCTGCGGGCCATGAACGACAGCCTGCTCAACGTGGTGAGCCAGGTGCGCACCGGCACCGATGCGATCAGCACCGCGTCCAGCGAAATCGCGGCGGGCAACCTGGACCTGTCCTCGCGCACCGAGCACCAGGCCAGCTCGCTGGAGGAAACCGCGTCGTCGATGGAGGAACTGACTTCCACCGTGAAGCAGAACGCGGACAACGCGCGCCAGGCGAATACGCTGGCCAAGTCGGCTTCCGAAGTGGCGAGCCGGGGCGGCAACATCGTGGCGCAGGTGGTGGACACCATGGGCACCATCAATGATTCGTCGCGCAAGATCGTGGACATTATCGCGGTGATCGACGGGATTGCGTTCCAGACCAACATCCTGGCGCTGAACGCGGCGGTGGAAGCGGCGCGCGCGGGCGAACAGGGACGCGGGTTCGCGGTGGTGGCGTCCGAGGTGCGCAACCTGGCGCAGCGTTCGGCGGCGGCGGCCAAGGAGATCAAGGAGCTGATCAACGCGTCGGTGGCCAATGTGGACACCGGCTCGCGCCTGGTGAACGACGCCGGGCAGACCATGGGCGATATCGTCACCAGCATCCAGCGCGTGACGGACATCATGGGCGAGATCACGTCGGCCAGCCAGGAACAGACGCTGGGCATCGAACAGATCAACGCGGCGATTGCGCAGATGGACGAGGTGACGCAGCAGAATGCGGCCCTGGTGGAGGAGGCCGCGGCGGCGTCGCAGAGCATGCAGGAGCAGGCAGGGAACCTGGCGACGGTGGTGGGGTTCTTCAAGACGGGGACGCATGCCGGGGTCCCGGCACCGGCGCCGCGCCGCAGGGCGCCGGTGCCTGCACCGGCTCCGGCAAAGCCAGGCGCGCCGGCACGCGCCGTGGCCGCGCGCCCGGCCGCCAAGCCGGCGCAGCGCCTGGCGCCGAGCCAGCCGGCGGACGAGTGGGAAGAGTTCTGAGCTTGCGCGGGTACGGGGCTTGGGGCTGTAGGGCGGGCTAGGCGGTCACGCCGTTACCCGCCGAACGTGGCAGGGTAAGCGTGAAAACGGAGCCGTCGCCCGGCGCGCTGGCCACCGTCAAGGTGCCCTGGTGCGCTTCGGCGAGCTGGCGCGAGATGTACAGCCCCAGCCCCAGGCCCGCGCTCACGCCGGTGTCCAGCCCGCGCTCGAACGGTTCGAAGATCCTCGCCTGGGTCTCCTCGCTGATGCCCTCGCCGCCGTCCCGCACGGATATCCGGACCTCCCGCTGGTCCGCCTCCAGTTTCACTTCCACCGGATTGCCGCAGCCGTAGCGCAGCGCATTGGTCAGCAGGTTGACGATCACCTGCTCCAGCCGGAACTCGTCCCAACAGCCGCTCACCTCGCGCTCCGCGATCAGGCTGATCTCGCAGCCGGTCTCCTGCGCCTGGCGCGACAAATCCGCCACGATCCTTTGCAGCAGCCCGGACAACTCGGTGGCCGCAGGCCGTATCGACAGCTTGCCGCTGCGGATGCGCGACACGTCCAGCATGTCGTCGATCAGCCGTATCATGCTCTGGATCTGGCGGTCGTCGCGCGCCACCATCTTCTTCCACACCTCGGGGTTGAAGGCTTCCTGCAGGCCGCGCTCGATCTGCAGCTTGCGCAGCTGTGTTTCCAGGAACAGGGTATTGAGCGGCGTGCGCAGCTCGTGCGCCACCATGGACATGAATTCGTCGCGCATGCGCAAGGCGCGCTGCAGGTCCTCCTGCGCCGCATGCAATTCCTGCAGCGTGGCTTCCTGCTCGGCGCGCGCCTTCTCCAGCGCTTCCAGCTGCTGCTGCGTTTCCTGCCGCTGCCGGTGCAGCGCCACGAACACGTTCACCTTGCTCTTCACCATGTCGCCGTCCAGCGGCTTGTAGAGGAAGTCCACCGCGCCGGCTTCATAGCCCTTGAAGGCGTAGTTCAACTCCTTGCCGGCCGCGCTGACGAAAACGATGGGGATGTGGCGCGTTTTCTCGGTGCCGCGCATCAGCTCCGCCAGTTCGAAGCCGTCCATGCCGGGCATCTGCACGTCCAGGATGGCCAACGCGAAGTCGTGCTCCAGCAGCAGCGCCAATGCTTCCTCGCCGGAGGCGGCCTGGTACACCACGCGCTCCTCGTCGCGCAGCAAGGCGTGCAGCGCGCGCAGGTTCTCCGGCAGATCGTCCACGATCAGCAGCTTGGTCCGTTCCAGCATCAGCTCCTCTCCAATCCAGTTTCCAGCAGCGCCAGCAAAGCGCGGATGTCCCGCAGCGGCAATATCAGGTCCGGCGCGCGCAGCCCGATGGCTGCGCGCGGCATCACGTCCACTTGCGCCTCGGCCGGGTCCTGCACCACGGTGAGGCCGCCCGCCTCGCCGATGGCGGCCAGGCCCGCCGCGCCGTCGTGGTTGGCGCCGGTAAGCAGGATGCCCACCAGCGCGGAACCGTACACGTCCGCCGCCGACGCCATGATGAAATCGATCGCGGGCCGCGAGAAATTGTGCGGCGGCTCGCAGCTCAGCGAAAAGCAGCGCTCCGATTCTACCGACAAGTGATAGCCGGGCGGCGCAAAGTACACCGTGCCCGCCGCCACCGGCTGCTTGTCCTCCGCTTCCCGCACCGCCATCGCCATGCGCTGGGCGAACACCTCGGCCAGCTGGCTGGCGCGGCCCGGCATCATGTGCACCACCACCACGATGGGCAGCGGCGCACCGGCCGGCAGGCCGGGCAGGATCTCCAGCAGCGCCGCCACGCCGCCGGCCGAGGCGCCTATCACCACGGCTTCGAAGGCGCGGCCTTGCAGCAGGCCGCTGAAGGAAGTACTCACGACAGCTTCCTGAACAGGCGCTCGCGCTTCACCACCGCTTCGAAACGCGGGCCGTAGGCGGAGAAGTCGATGCTCTCCTTGCTGCCCAGCCCGAGGAAGCCGCGATGGCACAGCGATTCGTGGAACAGGCCGACAGCGCGCTCCTGCAGCTTCTTCTTGAAGTAGATCATCACGTTGCGGCAGCTGATGAAATGGGTTTCGGCGAACACGCTGTCGGTGGCAAGGCTGTGGTCGGCGAAGGTGACGTTTTCCATCAGCGAGCGGTCGAACAGCGCGGCGTTGTAGGCGGCCGTGTAATAGTCCGAGAAGGCGCGCTTGCCGCCTGCGGCCTGGTAGTTGGCGGTGTACTCGCGCATGCTGTCTAAAGCGAATACGCCCTTCTTGGCCTTCTCCAGCGACTGCGGATTGATGTCGGTGGCGTAGATGATGCTGCGCTCGAGCAGGCCTTCCTCCTTCAGCAGGATGGCCATGGAATAGACTTCCTCGCCGGTGCTGCAGCCGGCCACCCAGATTTTCAGCGACGGGTAGGTGGACAGCACCGGCGCCACGTGCTCGCGCAGCGCGGCGTAGTAAGCCGGGTCGCGGAACATTTCCGTGACAGGGATGGTGAGGTATTGCAGCAGCTGCGTGAAGGCGGCCGGGTCGTGCAGCACGCGCGACTGCAGCACGGAGACGGTGTCGCACTTCATCTCGCCCATGGCGTGCAGCACGCGGCGCTTCTGCGAGGCGCCGGTGTAGTCGCGGAAGTCGTAGCTGTACTTCTGATAGATGGCTTCCATCAGCATGGTCAGCTCGATGTCGATGCTGCTGCGGGGATGTTCATCGTGGCTCATGGCTGCATCCACACCCGCAGCAGCGAGTACAAGCGGGACAGGTCGATGGGCTTGGCCAGGTAGTCGTTGGCGCCGGCGGCCAGGCACTGTTCCTGGTCGTCCTTCATGGCCTTGGCGGTGATGGCGATGATGGGCAGGCGCGCATAGCGGCCCTGGGCGTCGGCGCGGATGCGGCGCGTAGCTTCCAGGCCGTCCATCACCGGCATCATCACGTCCATCAGCACCAGGTCGATCTCGGGCACCGCGTTCAGCTTCTCGATCGCTTCCGCGCCGTTGCGGCCGATTTCCACCGTGGCGCCCTTCTGCTCCAGCGCGCTGGTGAGGGCGAAGATGTTGCGCACGTCGTCGTCCACCAGCAGGATGCGGCGGCCCTCGAACACGCGGTCGCGGCTGCGCACCGTCTTCAGCATGCTCTGGCGCTCGCTGGACAGCTGCGACTCCACCTTGTGCAGGAACAGCGTCACTTCGTCCAGCAGCCGCTCGGGAGAACGGGCGCCCTTGATGATGATGGAGCGCGAGTATTTATGCAGGTCCGCTTCCTCGGCGCGCGTGAGGTTGCGGCCGGTGTACACGATCACCGGCGGGAAGGACGCGATCTCCTCCTGCGCCATGCGCTGCAGCAGCTCGTTGCCCTGCATGTCCGGCAGCTTCAGGTCGATGATCATGCAGTCGAAGATGGTGGTGCGCAGCAGCGCCAGCGCTTCTTCGCCCGATTCCACGGCAGTGATGTCGATGTCGTCGTCCGAGATCAGCGCCACCACGCTGTCGCGCTGGCGGGCGTCGTCTTCCACCAGCAGCAGGCGCTTGATCTTCTGCGTAAATTTGTCTTCCAGCTTGCGGAACACGTCCTCCAGCTGGCCGCGCGTGGCCGGCTTGAGCGCAAAGCCGATGGCGCCCATGTGCAACGCCGCTTCCGCGTTTTCGGAGGCGGACACCACGTGCACCGGGATGTGGCGGGTATTCGGATTGTCCTTCAGCAGCTGCAGCACGGACAGGCCGGAACGGTCGGGCAGGCGGATGTCGAGCAGGATGGCGTCGGGGCGGTGCTGTTCGGCCAGCCGCAGGCCTTCGTCGGCGGCGAAAGCCACCACGCAGCGGTAGCCCATGTCGTGCGCCAGGTCGTACAGGATGCGGGCGAACGCGGGTTCGTCTTCCACCACCAGCACCAGGCGCTCGGGCGGCGGCGCCAGATCGCGGTCGTCGTCAAAGGGGCGCGGGGCGGGCGCGGCGTGGTTGGTTGGCGCCGGCTCCGATGCGGCTGCAGGCGCAGGCGCGGCTGCCGGTGCCGCCCTCGAGGCGGCTGCAGCGGCGGATGCCTGCGGCATGGGCGGCGCCAGCACGGCGGCGCCGTGCGCGGGCGCGGCCCATTGCGCGGGCAGGATGAGCGTAAAGGTGCTGCCCTTGCCCAGCTGGCTGCTCAGCTCTATGCTGCCGCCCAGCAGCCGCGCCAGGTCGCGCGAGATGGACAGCCCCAGGCCGGTGCCGCCGTAGCGGCGGCTGGTGGTGCCGTCGGCCTGCTGGAAGGCGCCGAAGATGGTCTCGTGCTGGTCGGCGCGGATGCCGATGCCGGAATCGCTGACGGCGAAACTGAGCTGGCCCGCCGCGTCGGCCGACACGCGCAGCGCGATGCGCCCCGCTTCGGTGAACTTGATGGCGTTCGACAGCAGGTTTTTCAAAATCTGCTCCAGGCGCTGGCGGTCGGTGTAGACCGTGTCCGGCAGGCCCGGCGCAAGCTCCACCGTGAACTGCAAGTGCTTCTGCTGCGCCAGCGGTTCGAACACATGGCCCAGGCCGCGCACCACCTGCTGCACGTTCAACTCCTCGGGCGCCAGCTCCAGCTTGCCCGCCTCCACCTTGGAGATGTCGAGGATGTCGTTGATCAGGTTGAGCAGGTCGTTGCCGGCCGAGTAAATGGTCTGCGCGAAGCGCACCTGTTCCTCGTTCAGGTTGCCCTGCCCGTTCTCCGACAGCAGCTTGGCCAAAATCAGCGAACTATTGAGCGGCGTGCGCAGCTCGTGCGACATATTGGCCAGGAACTGGGACTTGTACTGGCTGGCCCGTTCCAGGTCCAGCGCGCGCTCCTCCAGCTGCTGCTGGGCCTCGCCCAGGGCCTCGTTCTTCTGGTCCAGCACCAGCGCCTGTTCGGACAACTGCTCGTTGGTCTGTTCCAGCTCCGCCTTCTGGTTCTCCAGGCTGGCCTGCGATTCCTCCAGCACGCGCGACTGCTCCTCCAGTTCCTCGTTGGCGGTGCGCAGCTCCTCCTGCTGCACCTGCAGTTCCTCGTTCAGCTGCTGCGTTTCCGCCAGCACTTCGGCGATGCGCTGGCGCGCCAGCGTGGCTTCGATGGCGGTGCCGATATTGCTGCTGACCAGCTTGATGAAGTCCAGCTGGCGTGGCGTCACCGGCGCCAGGAAGCCCAGCTCCACCACGCCGTTGACCGCGCCGTCGCTGTCGACCGGTGCCAGCAGCAGGTGGCGCGGCGGCGCGGCGCCCATGCCGCTGCTGATCTTCACGTAATCGTCCGGCAGATTGTCGAGCTGGATCACGCGGCGCTGCTGCACCGCCTGCCACGGCAAGCCCTGGCCGGCCGCCAGCACGGCGCCGTACTGCTCGTCCTCCTGCCCGTAGCCGTACGACGCGGCGCGGCGCAGGCTGCCGTCCGGCTCGCGCACATACAGCGCGGCCGCCGCCACGCCCATGTAGTGCGACAGGAACTGCAGCAGCGCGGACGACAGCTGCGGCAGCGCCATCTGGCCTATGCCCTGCTCGGCGAGCTGGGTCTGCCCGGCGCGCAGCCAGGCCTGTTCCTGCAGGCGTTCGGCATGCCCGGCCTGTTCCTGCAGGGCCGCGCCATAAATATCGGACAGTTTGCGCATGTCGCGCCGTCCGAGCATGGCCAGCAGGCCGCTGACCACAAGGCTGACCAGCACGAAGGCGATGACGGCGATGCCGGTGACGGACCTGGCGTCGGCGCGGCGCTCGGCCAGCAGGCGCTGCTCGCTGGCGACGAACAGCTGGAACAGATTGCGCACTTCGTCGAATTCCAGCTTGCCGCGCCCGGCCCTGATCGGCTCCAGGTAGTCTGCTCCCTTGCGGCGGCGCTCGATCACGTCCTGCGCGAAGCCGTCCCACTGCCGCTGCTGGGCCGCGATGTTGCGCACGCGGCCCGCCTGCACCGGATCGTCGGCCACCATCTCGCGCAGCGTGGCCAGCGCGGTGTCCATCTTCGGCTTGGCCAGCTTGTAGGAGGCGAGGAAGCTCTCGTCGCCGGTGAGCGCGAAGCCGCGCATGCCGGATTCCTGGTCCACCATCAGCTTGGCGATTTCGTTGGCGTTGCCGATCACGCGCTCGGTGTGCTCCACCCAGGTGAGAACGCTCAGCAGGTAGACCAGGATGGCGGCGAACACGCCCACGTTGACCACGCCGGCCACCAGCGGCATGGTGATGTTGCGCGCGAGGATGCGGCGGAAACTGGTGTCGTCTTGCGCGGAGGTTCCATTCATGATGCGGTCGTTCCCGGTTGCATAGGAATACACGAGTGTAGCCGATCATCATGCGATTTCATTGCTCTATTGCCAATAGTGCGGCAGCGCATGGGCACCGCTATAATAGGTCCATGCCCACAGAAAGACATGCCGCCATGCGCAAGATCCTGTTCGCCATGCTCCCCTTGCTGCTGACTGGCTGCGCCAGAGACAGCGCAACCTACTATACGGACAGCACCGGCAACCACACGCTGTCGCTGCGGCGCCAGCAGGACTACTTCTGGAACGATAACGCGCGCATGATCCTGGTGGCGACGCGCATGCCGGATTGTCAGCGCCAGATTCCGCTGGGCGAGATGATCGTCGATGAGGTGGACGTGGAAGTGTTCTCGTCGCCCGACAATTTCTGGAGCCTGCGCTCGGGCGACCAGGTGTGGCAGGTGGAGACCCAAAGCTGCGCGCTGGTCAGCGAGACCGGACCGGCCACCGGCGCCAAGGTGGGCGAATTCAAGGTGGTGGACGGCAAGCTGGTGTTCGAGCCGGCTGCCGCTCCTGCCGCACCGGCTCCTGCTGCGCCGCCGGCCCCGGCAAACTAATCCACGTCGATCACCAGCTTGCCGCGCGCCGCGCCGCCGGACAAGGCGGCATGGGCGGCATTGACGTCGGCCAGCGCGTAGCGCGCCGGGTCGAGCTGCACGCGCAGCTTGCCCGCATCCACCAGCTTTGCCGCCTCGCGCAGGATGGCGCCGTGCTGCGCGCGGCCCTTGCCCGACAATAGCGGCAGCAAGGTGAACACGCCCGAGTAGGTCGCCGCGCGGAAGGACAGCGGCGCCAGCGCATGCGTGCCCCAGCCCAGGCAGCTCACCACGTGGCCGCCATACAGCCGCGCCGCCGCGAAGGAAGCGTCCAGCGTGGCGCCGCCCACCGTGTCGTACACGATGTCGAAGCCCTCTCCGTCCGTGTATTGCTGCACGTAGCCGGCCACCGGTTCGGTGCGGTAGTCGATGAAGGTGGCGCCGAAACCCTCGATCGCCGCGCGCTGGCCGGCGCTGCCGGTGGCGAACACCTCGGCGCCGAAGGCGCGCGCGAGCTGCAGCGCCACGTGGCCCACGCCGCCGGCCCCGCCGTGCACCAGCACCTTCTGGCCGGCGCTCACCCGCGCGCGGTCCACCAGCCCTTCCCAGGCGGTGATGAACACCAGCGGCAGCGCGGCCGCTTCGCGCAGCGAGGCGGTGAGCGGCTTGTGCGCCAGCAGGTCCGCATCCACCGCCGCGTACTGCGCCAGCGAACCTTGCACGCCGCCCACCCCGCCTGTCATGCCGAACACTTCGTCGCCCGGCTGGAAGCCGCTCACGCCCGCGCCCACCGCCTGCACCACGCCGGCCATGTCGATGCCCAGCACGGCGGGCAAAGGCATCTTCGCGTGCCCGGCCTGGCCGGAGGCGATTTTCAGGTCGAGCGGATTGACGCCGCTGGCGGCGATGCGCACCAGCACCTGGCCGGCGGCTGGCGCCGGCACGGGAATGTTTTCCAGCGCCAGCGGCGCGCCTGCCTGTTTCGAGATCATTGCTTGCATGATGTGCTCCTGTGGTTGATGAAACCAGTGTAGAGAGGCGAGGCGCAGAGAAAAACGGGGCGGCGGCCGATGCAGTATTTCGAAATCGTGGACAATCGGGTGTGGAACCCAACAACAGGAGCGGACATGGACCGGCTGGATGCGCTGAAAGTGTTTTGCACGGTGGTGGAAACCGGAGGCTTCAGCCGCACGGCCGACAAGCTGGGCATCTCCACCTCCTCCGTCACCAACCAGATCGCCGCGCTGGAGGCGCACTTCGGCGTCAAGCTGCTGAACCGCACCACGCGCAGCATGTCGCTCACCGGCGAGGGCCGGCAATGCCACGCCTATGCGCTGCGCCTGCTGGGCGAGATGGGCGAGCTGGAAGACAGCCTGCAGGAATCGGCGCAGCAGCCGCGCGGCGTGCTGCGGGTGGACATGCCAGGCATCCTGGCGCGGCTTTACGTGGCGCCGGCGCTGCCGCGTTTTATGGAACGCTACCCGGACATTACCCTGAAGATGACTGCCGGCGACCGCATGATCGACATGGTGGAGGAAGGCGTGGACGTGCTGCTGCGCATCGGCGAGCTGCCGGATTCGCAGCTGGTGGCGCGCACGCTGTGCCGCACGCAGTACATCACGTGCGCCTCGCCGGCCTTCATCGCGCGCCACGGCGTGCCGCAGGCGCCGGAGCAGCTGGGCGATTTCCCCTGTCTGAATTTCCTGTACCCGAAGTCACGCCAGGTGCGCGCGTGGCGCTTCCAGCATGAGGGCGAGGCGTTCAGTTTCACGCCGCAGGGCAAGCTGGCGATGGACCACGTGGAAGCGCTGACCGCAGCAGCGGTGGCCGGCGCCGGCATCGTGCAGCACATGTCGGTATCGCTGCGGGAGCCGCTGCGCAGCGGCGCGCTGGTGCCGCTGCTGCAGGACTGGCAGGCGGCGGGGCCGGACGTCTCCGTGCTGTATCAGCAGAAGCACCAGCGCGCCGCCAAGGTGAAGGCCTTTGTGGACTTCGTGGCCGAGCTGTTCGGGCCTGAAGCTCCGCCTTAGCGTATCAGCGCCACGCCGGTTTCGTGCGCATGCAAACGGAAGCGGCACACCAGCGACGCCAGGTTGGCCGCCTGCTCCTGCATGGCGCCCGCCGCCGCCGCTGCCTGCTCCACCAGCGCCGCGTTCTGCTGCGTGACCGAATCCATCTCGGTGATGGCCTGGTTCACGTGGCCGATGCCGGTGCTTTGCTCGCCGGTGGCGGCCGTGATGGCGCCCATGATGTGGGTGACCTTGGCCACGCTGCCCACCACTTCGTCCATGGTGGCGCCGGCCTTGGCCACCAGCGCGCTGCCGGCCTCGATGCTGCCCACCGAATCGTTGATCAGTTCCTTGATCTCCTTGGCCGCCGAGGCGGAGCGCTGCGCCAGGTTGCGCACTTCGCTCGCCACCACCGCGAAGCCGCGTCCCTGCTCGCCCGCGCGCGCCGCTTCCACCGCCGCGTTCAAGGCCAGGATATTGGTCTGGAAGGCGATGCCGTCGATCACGCTGATGATGTCCACGATGCGGGTGGCCGAGTGGTTGATGGTGTCCATGGTCTGCACCACCTGCGACACCACCGTGCCGCCCTGCTGCGCCACCTGCGAGGCGGCCTTGGCCAGCTTGTTGGCCTCGGCCGCGTTGTCGGCGTTGTGGCTGACGGTGGTGGTGAGCTGCTCCATCGAGGCGGCGGTTTCCTCCAGCGAGCTGGCCTGCGACTCGGTGCGGGCCGACAGGTCCATATTGCCGCTGGCGATTTCGGACGAGGCGGTGGCGATGGTGTCGGCGCTGCGGCGGATCTCGCCGATGGTGGCAGCCAGGCTGGCCTGCATCGCCTTCATGCCATGCAGCACGCTGCTGGTGTCGCGCGGGCTGGTGTGCACGGTGCCGCTTAGGTCGCCACCCGCGATGCGCGAGGCCACTTCGGCCGCGTACTCCGGCTCGCCGCCGATGGTGTGGCGCAGGCTGCGGTTGATGTAGCTGACGATGGCGGCCAGCAGCGCGCACACCAGCAGCAGCACGCCGCCGGACTTGAGCAGGCCGGCCTGGAAGGCGTCGTCGATGTCGTCCGTGTAGACGCCGGTGATCAGGGTCCATTCCCACGGCTTGTACGCGATGACGTGGCTGAGCTTGGGCGAGGCTTCCTTGGCGCCGGGCCGCGGCCACCAGTATTTGACGAAGCCGGCGCCGGCCGGGCTGTTGGCCACGGCCACGATGTCGCGGTACAGATAGGTGCCCTTGGGGTCCCTGAAGTCCATCATGTTCTTGCCGTCGTTTTCCGGCTTGATGGGATGCATGACCGTGACGCCGGCATTGCTGGTGATGGAAAGATAGCCATCTTTGCCATAGCGCATGCTCTTGATGACGGCCATGGCCTGTTTCTGGGCTTCTTCCTTGCTCATGGCGCCGGACTGGGCCTTGTCGCCGTACATTTTCAGCACGCTGATGCCGAGGTCGTCGAGGTTGGCCAGGTCGGCCATGCGCTCTTCGATGCGCACGTTGCGCAGGTGGATGGCGTCGTACAGGAAGACGGCGGTGATGCAGAAGAGACTGCAGATCAAGGGGATCCACAGTTTCTGGCGGAAGGAAAGATTGGTCACTGCTGTCTCCACGGAATGTTCTTGTAAGTCAAGAATACTCCGAATGGAGGTAGGAAAACCACTTAATCGAAGCGCGACCCCGGCCTCGCGGGCCGGGGTGTTGCGCAAATCAAACCACGCCTCTTTATTGAGCAGCGGCGCTGCGTTTTGCCGAGGCCGTCAGAGTGGCGGCGGGACGCTGCACGCGGGCGTCGAAGAACGATGGGTAGTTCACTTCGTTGATGTCCAGCTCGCCGTTCGCGCGGGCGGCGATCACGTCCGCCTTCACTTGTTCACGGGTCAGCGTGGAAGCGGTGGCGGCCAGCGGCGGGTAGTTCACCTCGGTCAGCTCCAGTTCGCCGGCGTTGCGGGCGCGGATGACTTCGGCTTTCACCGCTTCGCGGCTCACTTCGGCTTTCTGCGCCGCCAGGCTGGGGAAGTTCAGGTTGGCTGGTTCGGCGAAAGCGGCGCCGGCAGCGAAGATCAGGGATACGGAAGCGATGATTTGTTTGGCATTCATGATGTTCTCCTAGAGAGGTGAATTGCGTTTCGATGGAGTCATCTTATGATTTAATTTGACGATAAAAAAGCGCAATTATCGGTTCAAAATCATCCGCTTTTCCGATGCTTTCCCATTTCAGGCTTTTTCGCTGTCCAGGTGGGCATAGGCGTACTCGCCGTAGCGCTTGCCGGCCACCGCTTCCGGCGGCACGGCCGAGGCCAGCGCGGCCAGGTCGGCTGCGGACAAGGCCAGCGTATTGGCGCCCAGCGCTTCCTGCAGGCGCTGGCGGCTGCGGGCGCCCACCAGCGGCACGATGTCCGCGCCCTGCGCCAGCACCCAGGCGATGGCCACCTGCGCCACCGACGCGTCCAGCCCGGCAGCGATGGCGCGCACGCGCTCCACCAGCGCCAGGTTGCGGTGCAGGTTGTCGCCCTGGAAGCGCGGGCTGGCCAGGTTGCGGAAGTCCTGCTCGCCAGCGCGCTGCGCGCTCCAGTGGCCGCTGATCAGGCCGCGCGACAGCACGCCGTAAGCCGTGATGCCGATGCCCAGCTCGCGGCAGGTCTGCAGGATGCCGTTCTCGATGCCGCGCGAGATCATCGAATATTCGATCTGCAGGTCCGCAATCGGGTGCACGGCGTGCGCGCGGCGCAAGGTTTCCGGGCCCACCTCGGACAGGCCGATGTGCTTCACATGGCCGGCCTTCACCAGGTCGGCGATGGCGCCGACGGTGTCCTCGATGGGCACCTTGTGGTCCAGCCGGGCCGGGCGGTAAATATCGATGTGGCCGATGCCCAGCCGCTGCAGCGAATAGGCGGCCGAAGTCTTCACGGCGGCCGGGCTGTTGTCGATGCCGAGCCAGTTGCCGGCGGGGTCGCGCTGGGCGCCGAACTTCACGCTCACCAGAGCCGCGTCGCGGTTGCGCCCTGCCAGCGCCTCGCGCAGCAGCAGCTCGTTGTGGCCCATGGCGTAGAAGTCACCGGTGTCGAGCAGGGTGACGCCGGCGTCCAGCGCGGCGTGGATGGTGGCGATGCTTTCGGCGCGGTCGGCCGGGCCGTACAGGTCGGACATGCCCATCAGGCCGAGGCCGATTTGCGCGGCGAGAGGGCCGGTGCTGCCGAGTTTGCGTTGTTGCATGGTGTTCTCCGGTAAGTTGAGTGCAGCCATTGTGCTATTCTCGGATTGACTAATAAATATCGAGATCCGTACAACTTTATTCGGCCGGGATTAACAATGGACCAGTTCCGCACCATGCAGATCTTCAAGGCCGTGGCCGACAGCAAAAGCTTCACGCAGGCCGCCGAGCAGCTGGATTTGCCGCGCCCCACGGTCACCAACGCGGTGCAGGCCATCGAGCAACAGCTCGGCGTGCGGCTGCTGCAGCGCACCACGCGCAAGGTGAGCCTGACGGTGGAAGGCGCGATCTACCTGGAGCGCTGCAGCACGCTGCTGAACGAGCTGGAAGACCTGAACGGGCTGTTCCTGGCCGACGGACGCAAACCCAGCGGCACCATCCGGGTGGACCTGCCGGAGCGGGTGGCGCACCGCACCGTGATTCCCGCCCTGCCCGCCTTCCTGGCGCAATACCCGGACATCGACGTGCGGCTGGCCTCGAACGACCGGCTGGCCGACCTGGTGGGCGAAGGGATCGACTGCGCCGTGCGCGGCGGCGTGCTGCGCGACTCCAGCCTGATCGCCAGGCCGCTGGGACAGATGGAACAGATCAACGTGGCCGCGCCGGCCTACCTGGCGGCCCACGGCAGGCCGCAGACGCCGGCCGACCTGGGTCGGCACCTGGCCGTGAATTATTTTTCCAGCTACACCGGGCGCGACCTGCCGTGGGAATACCTCGGCGCGGACGGCCGGCCGCACACGGTGACGATGCGCAGCCGGATCTCGGTGAGCAGCTCGGAAGCCTACCTGGGCGCCTGCCGCGCAGGGCTGGGGCTGATCCAGATGCCGCGCGCCGGGCTGGAACAACTGCTGGCGGCGGGCGAACTGGAGGAAGTGCTGCCCGGCTGGCGGCCTGCGCCGATGCCGGTGTCCATCGTCTACTCGCACAACCGGCATTTGTCACCCCGCGTGCGCGTATTCGTGGACTGGTTGTCGAATGTGATGCAACTGGCCCGGATATGACACAATGCTGGAATTAAGTTTTCCGCAACTGTTCCGATGAAAAAAATGTCCAGCCTGGCGCTCGCGCTATTGTGCGGCACGGCTGCCGCAGCGGCAGCCCGCGCCGCCGCGCCGCCGCCTGCGCCAGCGTCAGCATCTGCGCCGGCTACCGCCCCGGCCCCGGCGCCGCCCCCGGCTGCGGCGGCCGCCGCGCACAAGATCGACGGCGCCCGCCTGCTGCAGCACATCAAGGCGCTGGCCTCGGACGAGTTCGAGGGGCGCGCCCCGGCCACGCGGGGCGAGGCCGTCACCCTCGCCTATCTGCAGGACGAGTTCAAAAAGCTCGGCCTGGCGCCCGGCAACCCGGACGGCAGCTATCTGCAGAAAGTGCCGCTGGTGTACGTGCAGCCGTCGCCCACGCTGGTCTACACGGCCGCCGGCAAGCCGGTGCCGCTGAACTTCCCGGCCGACTACGTGGCCTGGACCCCGCGCGTGGAACGCAAGGTGAACCTGGCCAATTCCGAGCTGGTGTTCGTCGGCTACGGCGTGCAGGCGCCGGAGTACAAATGGGACGACTACAAGGGCATGGACCTGCGCGGCAAGACGCTGCTCATGCTGATCAACGACCCGCCGCTGCCGGACCCGAAACGGCCGTCGCGGCTGGACCCGGCGCAGTTCGGCGGCGCGGTCACCAGCTATTACGGCCGCTGGAGCTACAAGTTCGAAACCGCCGCGCGGCTGGGCGCGGCCGGCGCGCTGATCGTGCACGAAACGCGGCAGGCCGGCTACCCCTACGACGTGGTGCGCAACAGCTGGGGCCGCGGCAGCTACGGCCTGAAGTACAGCAAGGGCGAGCACCCCGGCTACCCCGGCGTGGCCGGCTGGCTGCAGCTGGACCGCGCGCGGGAACTGCTGCGCGCCGCCGGGCAGGACTTCGACGCGCTGAAGAAAGCCGCGCTGTCGCGCGACTTCCGGCCGGTGCCGCTGGGCGCCAGCGTGACCGCCAGCGTGGCCAACGCGTGGAACGAGATGCCGTCCAATAACGTGGTGGCGAAGATCGAGGGGTCCGATCCCAAGCTGAAGGACGAGGTGGTGGTCTACAGCGCGCACTGGGACCATTTCGGCATCGACGAATCGCTGCCCGGACCGCGCACCAAGCAGATTTTCCACGGCGCGCAGGACAACGCGTCCGGCGTGGCGGCACTGCTGGAAATGGCGCGCGCGTTCAAGGCGCTGCCGCAGGCGCCCAGGCGCAGCGTGCTGTTCCTGCTCACCACGGGCGAGGAGCGGGGCTTGCTGGGCGCGCAGTACTACGCGCGGTATCCGCTCTATCCGGCCGCGAAGACCGTGCTCAACATCAACGTGGACGGCCTGAACCTGTGGGGCAAAACGCGCGACGTCGAGCTCACCGGCCACGGCAAGTCGACGGCCGACGAGCTGGTTGTGGCGGTGGCCAAGTCGCAAGGGCGGGTGGTGCGGCCGGAAGGCAATCCCGAGATGGGCGCCTTCTACCGCGGCGACCAGCTGGAGTTCGCCAAGATCGGGGTGCCGGTGGTGTACACGCACGGCGGGCGCGAGTTCATCGGCAAGCCGCCCGGCTACGCCGCCGGCACGCTGGACGCCTACACCGCGCACGACTACCACAAGGTCACGGACGTGGTGCATCCCAACTGGGACCTGAGCGGCGCGGTGCAGGACATCGAACTGCTGTTCCAGGTCGGCCTGCGCGCCGCGCAGGATGCCGCCACGCCGCAATGGAAGTCCGGCGCCGAATTCCGCGCCGCGCGCGACCCCGCCCCCGCTCCCGCTCCCGCCGCCAAATAACACGCGCACGAAGAAGCAGCCTGAGCCGCATTCGGGGTCTGACGGGGACGCCGAGTCCCCGAATGCGGCTCAGGCTGCTTAGTTTGGAGGCGGTCTAGAGGTTGGCGGTGAGCAGGCGCTGCAGGGCGCCGGCGTGGGGGCCGGGGACGGTGAGCATGGCCAGCTTGCCGGCCAGCCGCTGCAGTTGCGTGCGGTTGCGCTGCTGGTAGGCGTCGCTGGCAGCGGAGATGTCGCGCGCGATCTCTTGCGCGCCCGCTTCGATGCGCGGCTGGTCTTGCGGCGTCATGTCGATCACGCTGACCAGGTAGGTGGCGCCCCATTGCAGCCGGGTGGCGCTGCCCACGGACGCGTTCCAGGCCCGCTCGTACCAGTCCAGCGTGGCCGGGATGTCGCCCCGCCGGCGCGCCGCCGCAGCCAGGCTGAGCATGAAGTAGTAGGGCGAGTGGGAGCCGGCCAGCTCGGCTTGCAGCAGGGCCTCGGCTTCGTCGCCGAAACCGGCGTCGTTCAGGGCGCTCACGGCGGTGTTGACCAGCGTGTGGCGCGCGTAGGGGTCGCGCACTTCGGCCAGCGCGGCGGCCACGGTGCTGCGCACCAGCTCGGCCACCCCGTCGCCGGGGCCGCCCAGGCGCACCAGGCGCATCTGCAGCCGCACCGCCGTCAGGCGGTCGGCCAGCGAGAGCCAGCTGTCGGCGGCGAATTCGCGCGCGGCCTTGTCCAGCGCCTGCACCAGCTCGGCCTGCCGCGCGCCGGACCATTTGATCAGGTTCACCCCGCTGTTGACCAGGATGTCCATGTTGGCGCGCGCCAGGCGCGTGTCGCCGAACACGCGCAGCAGGCGGTCGGCGGCGGCGGCGATGACGGCGGCGGCCTGCGCGGCGCTGGCCGAGGCGTTGCCGGCCGGCGCGTCGCCGGCGATGCGGCCGGCAGCGGCCACTTGCGCGTGCAGGTGCAGCCGCGCCGCCGCGTCGGCGCAGGCGTCGACCGGCGGGCAGGCCGCTGCCAGCCGGGCCAGCACGGCAGGCTGCTCGGCGGCCGGCAACAGCTGGCCTTCGTCGGTGTCCCAGGAATACAGGCTCAGCAGTGCCCACTCCTGGTCCGCCAGCGGCCGCGTGTTGCCCAGCGCGGCCTGCAGCGATTCGGCGGCGGTGTGGCCGGCGTTCAGGGCCAGGTCCAGCGCGTCGAGGAACAGTTCGCCGTCCAGCTCGCACGGCAGGCGGGTGATTTCGCGGCCGTCGGCGCTGTACAGCACCAGGGTCGGGTAGCTGCGCAGCTTGTACTGCGCGGCCAGCGCCTGCGCGCCGGGGGCGTCGCCGTCCAGCCAGAACGGCAGCAGGCCGCGCATGCGCTGCGCGAAGGCGGGCTGGCTGAAGATGTCAGCCTTGACCCGGTTGCACGGCGGGCACCAGCCGGCGCCCCAGTACAGGAACAAGGGACGGCCGACCGAGGCCGCCAGTCCGAAGGCGGCACCCAGATCGCCGCTTTGCCATTCGATCGCGGTCGCCATGATGTTCAGGGCTCGCGGGCCAGGGCCAGGAATTCGGTGCGCAGCGCCAGGTTGGGCTGCAGCTCGCCCAGCATGGACGAGGTGATGGTCTCCTCGCCCGGGGTGCGGATGCCGCGGCTTTCCATGCACAGGTGGCGGCAGCGCACCACCACGCCCACCGCTTTCGGCTCCAGCGCGTCCATCAGCGCGTTGGCGATCTGCTGCGTCATGCGCTCCTGCACCTGCAGGCGCTTGGAGAAGCAGTCGACCAGCCGGGTCAGCTTGGACAGGCCGACGATTTTGCCGTTAGGCACGTAACCGATGGTGGCCTTGCCGAAGAACGGCGCCAGGTGGTGCTCGCAATGGCTGTAGACGGGGATGCCGCGCACCACGATCAGCTCGTTGTACTGTTCGGCGCCGTCCTCGAACACCTTGAGCAGCTCGACCGGGTCCTGGGCGTAGCCGGAAGTCCAGTGCTTCCACGCCTTCGATACGCGGTGCGGGGTTTCGTGCAGGCCGGGACGGTCGGGGTCTTCGCCCAGGCTTTCCAGCAGGCGGCGCCAGTCGTTTTCCGAAAATGCTGCTTCTTTAGTCATGATGTAGCCATAAAAATTGCGATTGGCGTCAGTATATAGAAAATGCGGACCGCGCATCGGCGGGCGCTAGCGCCGCGGCGGCCGGTGCGCGTTCACCAGCTCGGCGGCAATCGAGATGGTGTGGGCGAAATCGGGCCAGGCGTCGGCGGCGCCGAACCAGCGCGCGTCGGCGATTTCGGCCGGATCGGTGCGGATCTCGCCGTCCAGGTAGTCGGCGGTGTAGGCCAGCATCAGCGAATGCGGGAAGGGCCAGGACTGGCTGCCGAAGTAGCGCAGGTTGTGCACCCGCAGGCCCACTTCCTCGTACACCTCGCGGTGCACCGCCTCCTCGGCCGATTCGCCGGCCTCCAGGAAGCCGGCCAGCGCCGTGTAGCGCCCGGCCGGGGCGTTGGCGTGCTGCGCCAGCAGCACCGAGCCGCCGCGCCGTATCAGCACCATCATGGCGGGCGAGATGCGCGGGTAGGCGCTCATGCCGCAGGCCGGGCACTGGAAGCAGCGCTCGCCCGGCAACTGCCGCATGGGCGTGGCGCAGGCGCCGCAGTAGCGGTGGGTGCGGGCCCATTCGGCCAGCTGCACGGCGCGCCCGGCCACGCCGAGGAAGCCGTCCGGCACGGCGCCGAACAAGGCGCGCAGGCCGATGAAGGCGTGGCCGGGCGGCAACGGAAAATCCGCGCCGGCGGCGGCGTGCAGCGCCTGGCAGTAGCGCGCGCCCCACAGGCCCAGCGGCTGCGCCGGCGCCGGCGCGGGTGGCAACGCGGACAAGAAAGCGGCCAGCAGCGCCGGCTCGGGCAGGCTGAAATCGGCTTCGCGCAGCAGGATCTTGTCGCCCCGGCACACAAAAGTCCAAGGCTCGGACTGGCCGTGCGGGGCCAGCAGCGGGGAAAAATCGGCGGGTGTGTGCAGCATGTTCGGGCGGTCCGGTAACGGCGTCCGGCCGATGATACACGCACCGCCGCGCCACGGTTAAACAACAGTGGGAAAACACCTGCTTTCTTATTGCTTAAGCGGCGCGCCATCTGCGGTATAGTGGCCGAATTATGGGGCGGGCCCGCCCCGCTTTTGGTTTAGAATAGTTGCCTCTAGAAAATTAATTCCACGATGATGACAACAACGCAGGAGACCAGCGCGGCGGCGCTGCTTGCCCAGCTGGAAGACTACCTGGCGCGCCAGGCGCTGGACGAAGCTTATGAACTGTCGGCGCGC
This sequence comes from Massilia sp. BGA-UO-ETr-WB1, assembly GCF_059567845.1. Lineage (NCBI taxonomy): Bacteria > Pseudomonadati > Pseudomonadota > Betaproteobacteria > Burkholderiales > Oxalobacteraceae > Massilia > Massilia sp. BGA-UO-ETr-WB1. Next base: position 52,684 of record NZ_JCAQOT010000008.1, read on the forward strand.
CTGGCCATGGCCGGCGCCCTGCCCATCGTGCAGCTGTTCACCATGGCGGCGGCGGAAACCGAACAGGGCCGCTCCTCGCGCTCGGTGGCCCTGTTCCGCACCTGGCTGGAACACACCGAGTCGCCGGCCGCCTACGCGGTGCTGTACAACATGGCGGTGACCTTGTCTGGGCTGGGCGACGACACCGCCGCCGAGGACGCCTACCGGCGCGCCATCCTGCTCAACCCGCGCTTCATCGAGGCGCACATGAACCTGGGCACCCTGCTGGAGCGGCGCGGCCTGCAGGCCGACGCCCTGAGCATGTGGAACGTGGTGACCGCGCTGGCCAGCGCCGACGTGCCGGCCGACCGGCCGTTCCGGATCCAGGCGCTGAACAACCTGGGCCGCGTGCTGGAAATGCGCAAGGACTTGCCGCTGGCCGAACAGATGCTGATGCAAAGCCTGGCGCTGGACCCGCAGCAGCCCAAGGTGCTGACCCACGTGATCCACCTGCGCCAGAAGCAGTGCAGCTGGCCGATCTACGCGCCGATCGCCGGCATCACCCACGCCGAGATGGTGGAGACCACCTCCGCGCTGGCCATGCTGAGCGCTTCGGACGACCCGCAGGAACAGCTGGGCGCGGCGCAGCGCTTCGTGGCCGAGAAGGTGATGCCGCCGGCCGAGCCGATGGCGCCGGCCGAGGGCTACGCGCACCACCGCATCCGCATCGGCTACCTGTCGTCCGACCTGTGCTCGCACGCGGTGGCCATCCTGACGGCCGAGCTGTACGAGCTGCACGACCGCCAGCACTTCGAGGTATACGCCTTCTCCTGGACCAAGGAAGACAACTCGCCGCTGCGCGCGCGCGTGGTCAAGGCCATGGACCACTACATCCGCATCGACACCATGACGGACGAGGAGGCTGCGCAGTGCATCCGCGCGCACGAGATCGACTTGCTGATCGACCTGCACGGCCTGACCCTGGGCACCCGTCCCAACATCCTGTCCTACCGTCCGGCGCCGGTGCAGCTGACCTACCTGGGCTTCCCCGGCACCACCGCCCTGCCCTGCATCGACTACGTGATCGCCGACCGCTTCGTGCTGCCGGAAACGCTGGCGCCGTTCATGAGCGAGCGGCCGCTGTACCTGCCCGAGTGCTTCCAGATCAACGACCGCCAGCGCGCCATCGGCCCGCGCCCGCAGCGCGCCGAGCTCGGCCTGCCGGACGACGCCTTCGTGTTCTGTTCGTTCAACAACAATTTCAAGATCACCGAGCCGGTGTTCGCGGCCTGGATGCGCATCCTGCAGCGCACCCCGGGCAGCGTGCTGTGGCTGGTGTCCGACCATGACGTGGTGCGCCAGAACCTGCGCGCCAGCGCGGCCCGCCTGGGCGTGGCGCCCGAGCGCCTGCACTTCGCCGAGCGGGCCATGCCGGCCGCCTACCTGGCGCGCTACGGCGTGGCCGACCTGTTCCTGGACACGCTGCCGTTCAACGCCGGCACCACCGCCAGCGACGCGCTGTGGGCCGGCCTGCCGCTGCTGACCTGCTCCGGCAACACCTTCTGCGCGCGCATGGCCGGCAGCCTGCTGCACGCGATCGGCCTGCCCGAGCTGATTACCCATTCCCTGCAGGAATACGAAGACCTGGCGGTGGCGCTGGCGCAGCAGCCCGCGCGCATCGCCGCCATGAAACAGCATCTGCAAACGCACCGCGACAGCTCCATCCTGTTCGACAGCCCGCGCTTCGTGCGCCAACTGGAAACCGCGCTGCGCTCGGTGGTCAAGACGCCCGCCCTGCCAGCCCCCACGCCCTCCGTTCCGAAAGAAAAGACCATGATATTGCCGGCCCAAACCCCGATTGAACATCCAGAACGCGTGATCAACTTCATGGTGCGCACCGTGTGGGGCCTGACCGACCCGGCCCGCTTCTACCAGCTGATGGAAGAGGCCAAGTCGCTGTGCGTGCCGGGCACCTATCTGGGCGACAATATCTTCACCTGGGGCAAGAGCAATTCGCCGTTCTCGGACGAGAACTTCGTGCGCGCCTGGGAATCGAACACCCAGAACGACGCCGACCGCGCCATCGCCTGGCGGCGCTACATCCTGGCCTGCTCGGCCTACCATTGCGCGCAGGTGGAGGGCGACTTCGTCGAGTGCGGCGTGTACCGCGGCACCGGCATCAAGACCGTGATCGACTACTTCGGCAAGGACAACTTCGACAAGACCTTCTGGGGCTACGACACCTACGACTACAACCCGGTCGAGCACCACACCTTCGCCGGCCAGGAAGAAGGCATGTTCGACGAGATCCAGGCGCGCTTCGCCGGCTACGATAACGTGCGCCTGGTCAAAGGCCTGCTGCCGCAGTCGCTGGAAGGCAATTCGCCGGACAAGATCGCCATGCTGCACATCGACCTGAACAGCGCCGAGTTCGAAATCGCCGTGCTCGACGCGCTGTTCGACCGCGTCACCCCGGGCGGCATGGTGATCCTGGACGACTACGAGTGGTCCGGCCAGTACCGCCTGCAAAAGATCGCCGAGGACGCCTGGTTCGAAGCCCGCAAGTACCGCGTGTTCCCGCTGCCGACCGGGCAGGGCCTGGTAATCAAACGCTGATCCATGGCGCACATCCTGCTCGTCATGTCGTCGTACGACGTGGCTGCCGCCGCCGACATCGCGGCCACCCTGGGCGACGACTACAGCACCTGGTATTTCGACCCCACGCTGCTCGACACCATGGCCGCCGGCCCGCTGCGGCGGGCCGAACTGGTGCTGCCGGATTCCCTGCCCGACTACCCCGCCATCGAAGCGGAGGCGCACGCGCTGGCCGCCGCGCTGGAACGCGCGCTGATGGAGGAGATGGCGCCCATGCTGGGCGACGTGTCGCTGCGCGGCTGGCAGGCGCTGAACCTGTACTATTTCTTCATCAGCTACCTGTGGTATAGCCAGCTGTGGGACGCGCTGCAGGCGCGCTGCGCCGGCCACACGCTGTACCTGCCGGTAAACGACAACCCGGCCTGCTTCTACTGGCCGTCGTTCCTGCCGGCGCAGCTGCTGATGGAGCGCCTGCCGGGCTGGGGCGTGGCCTTCCACGCCACCCACTACGGCGGCCGCGCCGACGAATCGGACGTGATCCCGGACCTGCAGGACAAGTCCGAGCGCTACGACGTGCTGACCCACCTGCCGACCTGCTTCTACGACGCGCCCTACTTCGCGGCCGAGATCAAGGCGGCCGGCAAGCGCAGCATCAATATCGAGCCGAAGTACTGGGGCGTGCCGCTGCAGCCGGACCGCCAGCTGAAGATGCTGCGCATCGACCACGGCCGGCTGGCCACGCTGGGCCTGGTGTCCATGGCGCCGCACGGCGAGCGCCTGCTGCACAGCCTGCACAAGCTGCTCACGCCCTACCTGGGCAGCCACGAATACCGCGCGCGCCAGGCGCTGCAGCTGGCCAAGCTGTACCAGTCGCAGCTGGTCATGCTGCAGCTGCTGGAACGTTATTTCGGTCCCGACCGGCCGGGCCGGATGCTGCTGTCGGACCACGACGCCGGCTTCCACGGCCCCTTGCTCAGCTATGCGCAGCGCCACGGCATCCCGGTGCTGCAGCTGCCGCACGCCAAGGTCAGCATCAGCAGCGCCTTCCAGTCCGACCAGCTGACCGCGCTGACCCACCCGATGCAGGGCTTGCCCATGCTGCGCGGCGACGGCCGCCAGTTGCGCCGGCATGCGCTGGCCTATCCGGAAACCTGCAGCGGCGACAGTTCCACCCGGCCGCTGCGCCGCGTGGGCCTGCTGCTGAGCGGGATTTCACTGAACGGGGTGCTCAGCACGCGCCCGGCCGCCTACCTGGCCGGCATTGCGGCCATCGCCGGCTGGTGCCGCGCGCACGGCATCGAGCTGAGCATCCGCAACCGTCCCGGCCAGACCTTGCTGCACCTGATCGAGGAGCAGGCCGGCATTCCGCGCGCGGTGCAGCAGGCCGGCATCGCCGGCACGCTGGCGCAGTTTGTACAGGGGATGGATTTGTGCCTGATGTACGACGCGCCGACCAGCGCCGCCATCGAGTGCCTGCGGCACCAGGTGCCGGTGTTGAACCCGCTGCCGGAACCGCTCAGCCAGGCTGAAACGCTGTGGGCCGACGCGCGCCTGATGCCGCGCGACGACTTGAGCGGCACGCTGGCGCGGCTGGACCTGTTCCGGCTGGACGAGGACGCGTTCAACCAGTTCCGCCGCCGCCAGTTCGCCGACTACCTGGCGGCCGGCGCGGAAGCGCACGCGCTGCGGCGCTTCCTGTAAGCCGGCGCCTTGGCGCCTTAGCGCGCGAAGGCCGGCAGCGGCGTGTTGGCGTGCAGCACGCCCTGCGCCTGCAGGTGGCGCGCGAAGGCCAGCAGCAGGTAGTCGTTGTAGCGGCGGGCGAAGGCCTGCGCGCCGAACGGCAGGCCCAGCGGGCCGGTGAACAGCGGCAGGTTGATGCTGGGCACGCCGCACAGGCTCCAGATCAGGCTGTTGTCCGGACGGTCCACCGAATCCAGGCCCTTGAGCGCCTCGCCGCCGGTGGACAGGTCGATCACGATGTCGTACTGCGCCGCCAGCAGGGCATCCAGTTCCGCCGCCAGCGCGTTCTGCTGCTTGAGCGCGCCCTGGTACTGCTCCACGCCGAGCTGGTTGCCGCGCGTGACGATGTCGTACATGACCGGGCTGACCAGGGTGTGCGCCTCGAACTCTTCCTTGAAGTAATACGCCAGCGCCTTGTCGTAGATGGTGGCGTGGATGTCGTGCGCCTGGTTGAAGCTGTCCGGCAGCACCAGCTGCTCGACGTGCACGTTGGCCACGTCGGCCAGGCGCACGGCGAAGTCCCGCAGGGCTTGCTGCGCGTAGGGCTCGGCATCGTTCCAGCGCGGGCCCTGCAGCACCGCCACCCGCCACGGCCGCTCGCCCACGGTCTGGCGCGCGGGATCGTTCAGGATCTGGTGCGCGATCGGGAAGTCGATGCCGTGCACGCGGATGGTGTCGAACATCATCTGCACGTCGTCCACGTTGCGGGCGAACACGCCCACCGTGTCCAGCGTGTCGGTGGTCTTCAGCATGGCGGTGCGCGGCACCAGGCCGAACGAGGGCTTGAAGCCGATCACGCCGCAGTAGCTGGCGGGACGGATGATGGAGCCGGCCGTCTGCGTGCCCAGCGCCACCGGCGCCATGTGCGCCGCCACCGCCGCCGCCGAACCGCTGGACGAGGTGCCGGGGATGTGGCCCAGGTGGTGCGGGTTGCAGGTCGGGCCGGGCGCGTGCACGGCGAATTCCGCCGTCACGGTCTTGCCCAGCATGATGGCGCCGGCCATGCGCAGGTAGTGCACCACGCGCGCGTCGTTGCCGGGCGTGAAGTCCTTGAACAGCGGGCTGCCCATCTGGGTCGGCATGTCGCTGGTGTTGAAGATGTCCTTGACGGCCACCGGCAGGCCGCACAGTTTGCCGCCGGTGCCAGCCGCCAGTTGGCGGTCGGCCTCGTCGGCCTGGCGCAGCGCCAGTTCCGGGTCGAGATAGGTCCAGGCGTGGATGTCGGCTTCGCGGGCGGCGATGCTGCCCAGGCAGGCCTGGGTCACTTCGCGCGCGCTCACTTCGCGCGACTTCAGCAGCGGCAGCAGCTGGCTGGCGGTGTACTCGGCCAGCTGGGTCGGGGTGCGGGCGCTCATGGCTTCACCTGCGCGTTGCGGTAGGCTTGCACGGCGTCGCTGAAGGCGGCGTCGGTCAGGCCGCCGCCGGCCGTCACCTGGGCCCGGTGCTGGCGCATCACGGTGTTGAACTCGTCCTCGCTGAAGCCGGTGATCTCCAGGTACCAGTCGAGCGCCGGCGGGCGTTCGGTGTCGCTCTTCTTGGCCAGCTCGAAGGCTTCCTCGCGGGTCAGCAGGCCGGCCCGCACGTCCTGGCTGGCGTGGTCGGTGCCGCGCCCGAAGCCGCGCTTGAGGAACTTGGTGTAGTCGTGCACGCCGGCCATGCGGCACTCGACGCTCTTGTAGTTCTTGTAGGTGCCTTCGACCTTGTCTTCCTTCCAGCCGTAGACGTCGCGCACGAACTCCATCTGGCGCTCGTCGTCCCAGAAGATGAAGTCGCCCAGGTGGATGCCCACCACGCCGACCTGCTCGATGGCTTCCACCGACGGCATCTTGAAGGCCGCCATTTCACGCAGGCTGATTTCCTCGTTGACCATCTCTTCCGGGTAGCGCTTGGCCGAGACCTTGGTGAAGTAGTCGCGGTCGAAGCGGCGCACCGGATTGCGGTGGGTGGCGCGGCCCGAGGTTTCGGCGATCGATTCGCCCCAGATCATCAGCGGAATGCCGTAGCGCACCGCGGTCTGCATCGGGAAGGCGCCCACGCCGGAGTGGCAATGCCAGCACGAGTCGCCGATCTTGTACAGCGACTGCTTGGCCAGGCGGTTCACCAGCGAACGGCTGGGCGAGAACATCACGTGGTCGACGTCAAATTTCTCCAGGCAATTCTGCAGATTGTATTTGCCGGTTTCCGTGAACCAGGTGTGGCTGAAGGTGACCGCTAGCGCGCGCATGCCGTACACCTTGGTCAGCACGTGCAGCTGGAAGGTGGAGTCCTTGCCGCCCGAAATCGGGATGATGCAATCGTATTCGTTGTTCAGGCTCTTGTAATGGTCCAGGATCTTGCGCAGTTCCTTTTCCCGCTCGACCCAGTTGATGCGGATCTTCTGCTCGGACGACTGGCAGGCCTGGCAAATGCCCATCTCGTCGAACTGCATGCCTTCGTTGGTTTCCGGCATGCAGCAGCGGGCGCAGTATTTCAGGTCGGGGAACAGGGGCTGACCGTAGGTATTGATAATCATGATGGATCCGTTGGGTAAAGATCAGAAAGCTGAATGATGTCGGGATGGGGCAGCACGCAGCGCGGCGCCCACGGCGGCACGCTGCTGGCCACGCGGCGGCCGGCGGCCAGCGCCACCACCATGGCGTAGGTCTGGCAGCCTGCCACCACATTGGCCCAGGCCAGCGCCTGCGCCAGCGTGGGCGCGCCGTCCAGCGCCAGGGTCACGCCTGCGGGCGGAATGGCGTTCTGGCGCGCCAGCCAGGCGTCGTACTTGCCGGGCGGATCGGAGGGATGGGGACGCAGGCGGATTTCCACCTCCGGCCCCAGGTCCAGCCGGTCCAGCCCGGCGATGAAAAAATCGAGGGCGGCGAATTCGCCCGGTTCGGGCAGTTCGCCCCAGGCCTGGCGGATCGGTTCCAGCACGTACAGCACGCGCGCGGCCGGCGCTTCGGCGGCAGCTGCCGTGTCCTCGCTGGCGCGCACCTCGGCCACCAGGCCGTCCAGGTAGGCGTTGGGCTGCTGGCGCACCGGGATGGCCGGGAACAGCTTGCGCGCCAGCGCCAGCGCGTGCGGGTCGCTGACCCACAGCTCGTCCGGCAGCACCTGCTCGCCGCCGCGCTCGAAGCGCTCGCGGTAGTTGGTCCAGTGGTCCAGCACGGCAATGCTGTGCTTGCCCTGTTGGCGCGCCAGCCGGCGCGCCTGGTGTTCCAGGTCGCTGGCCCAGCCGGTGCCGGTCAGCACGGCGCACGCCGCGCCCACGGCCTGCTCCAGCGCCAGCTGCGGCGTGTCGCCGCGCGCGCGGCGCCAGGCTTGCAGCGCCGGGCCGGCCATGCTGGGCAGCAAGGCGTCGTCGCTGCTGCCGCGCAGCCAGGCCAGGATGTGGTTGGCGGCGCCGGCGTCGTGGGCAATCACGGCCAAAGGCGCAGGCAGCGCAGCGGCGGCGTGGCCGGGAGCGAAGTCGGTTTCCATCAGGCTGCGAAGCGCGCGAAGTACAGCACGTCCTGCGGTTCGCCATCCACCACTTCCTGCGCCACGCGCACGCCGTCCGGCTGCATGCCGCAGGCTTGCATGATGCGCACCATGGCGCCGTTGCAGCGCAAGGTGCCGCCGGTGACCTTGCGCACGCCGCTGGCCAGCAGGTAGTCGAGCATGGTGCCCCAGGCGTCGCGGCCCAGGCCCAGGCCCTGCCCGTCCGGGCCGATCAGCAGGCCGATGTCGGCCGTGCCGTGCTGGCGCGCGTGGTAGACGGTCATGGTGCCGACCATGCGTTCGTCATAATAAATGGCAAGAAAGAGATTGCCGCTGCCTTCGAAACCGGCCAGGTAGGCCTGGCAGCTGGCGGTGTCGTGCTGGCGGAAACGCTGATTGCTGTAGCGCATCAGCTGGCGGTCGCCGAGCCAGCCCACGTAGGCCGGCGTGATGTCCGCCGGGCCGAAAGGGCGCAAGGTGACCTTGTTGCCGCGCCACTCGCGCGGCGCCGTGTTGCTGTGCTGATCTTGCATGGAATCGCATTCCCGGTTAAACCACCTCGCTCACACGATAACCAATTCCCGCCCGCAACGCAAGGCGGGGCTCCGGCGCGCCTTATTTACCCTGCAAGGCCTGTGGCTGGGACAGCACTTTGCGGATCGCCGCCACGAAGTCGTCGATGTCGGCCTCGGACAGCGGCTCGCGCATCAGCGGGGTGTAGATCAGCTCTTCGAAGTGCATGCGCTCGACCACCGGGCAGATGCCGCGGCTGTAGTCGTAGTCCACGTCCGGGTTCTCGGTCCACGGGAAGCCTTTGCTGCCGATGGCGATCTTTTTCTGGTACAGCGGCGCCAGGTACAGCGGCTTGACGTAGGCTTCCACGAAACCGGTCTGCTCCCAGATGGTGGGGGTTGGCAGTTCGGCATTGACGGCGCGCACGAAGGCGGCGCGCGGGATGCCGGTCACCGATGCGTCGTACTTCACCGGGTACAGGTAGTAGGCGTGCTCGGCGCCTTCGGCCACCTTGGCCGGGGTCAGGCCGGGGATGCCTGCCAGCCGGGCGCCGAAGTGGGCGGCCAGGCGCTGGCGGGTCTCCAGGTAGTTGTCCAGGCGGTCCAGCTGGGCCAGGCCGATGGCGGCCTGCAGCTCGGTCAGGCGGTAGTTCGAACCCAGCATATTGGTCAGGTCTTCCACGCCCTGCGCCTCGATCAGGTTTTCGCCGTGGTTGCGGATCAGCTGGCAGCGCAGCGCCAGCTGGGCGTCGTTGGTGACCAGCATGCCGCCTTCGCCGGTGTGGATGTGCTTGTGGTAATTCAGGCTGAAGCCGCCGATGTCGCCGATGGTGCCGACCGGCTTGCCCTTGTAGTGCACGCCGGGCGCCTGCGCGGCGTCCTCGATCACTTTCAGATTGTGCCGGCGGGCCAGCGCCATGATGGGGTCCATGTCGGCGGCCTGGCCGAAGATGTGCACCACCATGATGGCCCTGGTGCGCGGCGTGATGCGCGCGGCGATGCTCTCGGCGCTCAGGTTGAAGGTGTCCGGGTCGATGTCGGCGAACACCGGGATGCCACCGTAGAACAGGATGGCGGTGGCGCTGGCCGACATGGTGTAGGGCGAGACGATGACTTCGTCGCCCGGGCCGATGCCGACCGCGCCCACCGCCGTCATCAGGCCGGTGGTCCAGGAGTTGACGGAGATGGCGTGGCCGAAGCCGTATTTATCGGCCCATTTGCGCTCGAATTCCTGCACCTTGGGGCCGCCCAGCCACTGCGGGCCGGGGCTGCCGAAGAAGCCGGACAGGTGGCCGCTGTCCATCACCTCCATGACGGCCTGTTTTTCGGCCTCGCCCATGGTGGTGCGCACGGCGTAGGGGGTAGTGCGGGCCGGGGCGCCGCCGTTGATTGCGAGTTCAGTCAAGATCGTTCTCCATCGGGTTGTCGGTCCGGCTGCTGCGGCCGGTTCAGTCCAGTTCGTCCAGCGCCACCCAGGCGCCGCCGCGCCCGGCGGAGCGGCGCGCGGCGGCCACGGCCAGCGCGGTGTCCAGGGCGGCGCGCGCGTCGCAGCTGGCGGCGCGCTGCTCGCCGCTGGCCAGGCGCAGCGCTTCGGCCACCATATTATCCATCGCTTCGAGGTTGCGCGCCGGCAGCGTTTGCGGCGCGTCCGGGATGGTGTAGCCGGCGTATTGCGGGTCGGCGCGCAGGCCGGTCAGCGTCAGCTGCCGGCCGCCCAGCGACAGCTCGGCCATGCCCAGCGTGCCGGTCACGCGCAGCTCGAAACAGGTGAAGGCGCGCTGGTCGCTGCCCAGCATGGTGAGCTGGAAAACCTGGCCGGCTGCGCCTTCGCTGCCGGCGCCGCCGAACTCGATCTGCACGTCGGGCGCGGGGTCGGCGCCGTTGCTCCAGTCCGCTTCGCCGGCTTCCAGCGGCGAACCGAGCGAACGCGCGCGCAGCGGCTGCGCCCCGGTCAGGTTGGCTACCAGGTCTATCATGTGCGAGCCGTTGTTGCTCAGGCCCTTGCCGTAGGTGCCGACCAGGCGCTGCAGGCGGCCCAGCCCGCCGCGCGCGATGCGTTCGCGCAGGTCGTTCATGGCGGGATCCCAGCGGCGCGAGAAATTGACCAGGCTGCGGGCGCCGGACGCTTCCAGCGCCGCCACCAGGCGCCGGCTTTCCTCCAGCGTGGTGGCGAGCGGCTTTTCGATCACCAGCACGCGCACGCCGGCCGCCAGCGCCGGTTCGATGACGGACCAGCGCGCGCTGCTGGCGGCGGCCACCACGGCGATGTCGATGGCGTGCTCGGCGAACAGGCGGCGCGGGTCGTCGTAGGCGTGCGGCGCGCCCCAGCGCTGCGCGGCTTGCTGCGCGCGCGCCAGCTCGTGGTCGCAGCAGGCCAGCAGCTGCGCGCCGGGGTTTTTCGTGAAGCCGGCCGCGTGGGTCAGCGAATAAGCGGCGGCCGGGCCGGCGGCGGCCCCAGCGTCCCACTGCGCGCCGATCAGGCCGCAGCCGATGATGGCGACGCGGGCCGGCGCCGCGGCTTGCGGCGTGCTGGCTGGCGCGCTCACGGCCGCCGCCTGAGCTGGCCGCGGCTGTGCATGGCCACCAGGATGGCCATGGCGCGCAGGATCTTGTAGTTGGCCGCGAAGCGGCGCCCGAAGCGCGGCGCGTCGGCGCGGTCGCGCGTGATGATGTCCATCTCGATGTAGCGGCAGCGGTTGGCCATGGAGCGCACCGCCAGTTCGCTGCCGATCGAATGGAAGCTGTCGAAATGGCCGGCCTCGCGGTACAGCTCGATGGCGTAGCCCTTCATGCCGCACAGCGGATCGGCCACTTTCCACAGGCGGCGCGCCACGGCGGCGAAAATCGTTTCGCCCACGCGCTGCAGGCGGTCGCGCACGCCCAGCACCAGCTGGTAGCCCTGCCCCAGGTGGTCGATCATTTCGCGCAGCTGGGCCGGGTTGTGCTGGCCGTCCGCGTCGATGGTGATGACGTGGGTGTAGCCCAGCTCGGCCGCGCGCGCGAAGCCGGAGTTCAGCGCGCCGTCGTAGCCCTGGTTGACGGCGTGGCTGACCACCTCGGCGCCGGCCGCGCGCGCCACCTGCGCGGTGGCGTCGGTGGAGCCGTCGTCGACCACGATGGGGTGGCCGTAGTCGCGCACCCGTTCCAGCACCGCGCCTATCGTCGCCGCCTCGTTCAGGGCGGGGACGACGATGGCTACGCGAGGTCCGGCCATCGCAGATAGTCTCCGGCCTTGACGGCGCGCGTCAGGGCCTTGCCCGGCACGGCGGCCAGGTGCAGCGGGGAAATGGCGTCAGCCGGGCACGGACGCAGCACGTCCAGGTCGTCACGGCTGAGCACGCTGCCGGCGGGCAGGTCGCGCGCCAGGCGGATGGCGCGGCGCTGCAGCACGGCCGTTTCGCGCTCGTTGAACTCGACTTTCTTGATGCCGTTGCCCAGCGCCAGGTCCAGCTCGCGGGTGGCCTCCACCATGTCGCGCCAGGCTTGCGGGCTCATCGAGAAGCCGTGGTCCGGGCCTTCGCGGCCGGTGTCGTCGGTGAAGTGCTTTTCGATCATGCGCGCGCCCAGCGCCACCGCGCCCAGCACGGTGGCGTGGCCCAGGGTGTGGTCGCTCAGGCCCAGCACCATGTCCGGGTACATGGCGCGGTAGCTCTTCAGCACGTTGAGCTGGATGTACTTGAAGTTCTCCAGCTGGGCGGTGTAGTTGGTGTTGCACTGCATCAGCGCCAGCTGCGGGTTGATGGCCAGCCCGGCCTGCACCGCGCGGTCCACGTCGTCCATGCTGGAGGCGCCGGTGGCGATGATGTAGGGCTTCTGCTTGCTGGCGATGTGTTCGATGATTTCCAGCCAGGTGATGTCGCCCGAGCCGATCTTGAAGGCCGGCACGTAGGGGTCGATATGGTCCACCAGCGCCTTGTCGTAGGGGCTGGTGAAGAAGCAGATGCCGGCCTTGTCGCAGGTTTCCTTCAGGGTGGTGGTCCACAGCTGCGGCACGCTGGCGTCCGCATACACTTCGACCACGCTCTTCTTCCACTTGGCCTGGTGCGACTGCTGGCCGCCCAGCGCCTTGAAGCCGGCGTCGCTGACGATGGTGTTGGCTTTGAAATGCTGGAACTTGGCGGCGTCGGCGCCGGCCTCGGCGGCCATGTAGATCAGGTCCTTGGCGCGTTCCAGGTCGCCGTCGTGGTTGGCGGCGATGTCGGCAATGAAATAGGTCGGATGGCCATCGCCGATGGCCTTGCCGTCGATGTGCAGTGTGCGGTCAGGCTGGTTCAAGGTAGTCGCTCCGGAGTGACTGGATTTGCTCGGCCAGGGTCGGCAGGCGCAAGCCCATGGTGTGTTCGAAAAAGCTGCAGTCGGTACGCATGTCGGACGGGCGGCGCGCGCGCAATGCCGGCGCGGCCGAGGCCAGGCCGCGCTGCAGCCCGCCCGTGGGCAGGTCCAGCGCGGCCGCCAGCGCGTAGGCGAAATCGGCCTTGCTCATGCCCTCGCGCGCGCCCAGGTTGTAGACGCCGCGCGGACGCGCTTCGGCCACCCGCGCCAGCAGGCTGCACAGGGTGGCGATGGCCAGCGGCGAGAACAGCACGTCGTCGAACACCGTCATGGCGCGGCCTTCGTGCATGCCCTGCACCAGCCAGTCGCTGAAGCTGGCGCGGCCGGCGCGGCGGCTGCGGCCGAAGAAGTTGGTGCGCAGCACGGTGCTGGAGACGCCGGCAGCGGCGTGCTCGGCGGCGAGCTTGGAAAAAGCGTACGTGTTGGCCACGCGCACGTCGCCTTCGGCGTGCGGGCCGGCGCCGTCGTACACCATGTCGGTGGAGATCTGCACCAGGTGGCAGGCGGAAGCTTGTTCACGCATCCAGCGCGCCAGGTGCGCCACGGGCAGGGTGTTGAGGCGGTAGGCTTGCTGCGGTTCGGCCTCGCACAGGTCGACGTTGGTGAGCGCGGCCAGGTTGATGATGCAATCGGGGCGGGTGCGTTCCAGCAGCGCCGCGGTCTGGCCCCAGTCGCCGAGGTCGGCCTGCTGCTCGGCGGCGTGGCTGTGGCCGTGGCTGTGCACCGTGTAGCCGGCCGCGCGCAGCGCCGGCACCAGCGAACTGCCGAGCAGGCCGGTGGCGCCGGTGACGAGGATGCTGGCCATGGAACTCAGGCGATGTCGCCGTTTTGGCGCAGCGCCGCGTACATCAGCTCGGCGCGCGTCCAGTCTTCCGGCGTGTCAATGTCCTGCACCATGTGGCGCGGCAGCAGGTAGGCCATGGAGTCGGTCGAGAAGAAGATCTTGTTATCCAGGTAGCTTTGCGCCGAGCCCCAGTAGAACTGGCCGGCGTCCTGGTAGGCGTGCTCCAGGTCCTGCGAGCGGGTGTTGTAGTGCTCGGGCCAGAACATTTCCACCAGGCCCTCGGGGTTCAGCTTGAACGAGCGCTGGATCGGGAACGGGAAGGAGGTGGCGCTGAACACGTAGCCGCCCACCTGGCGCTGCTCGAACAGCGCGTGCGCTTCGCGCAGCGCGGACGCCTGCAGGAAAGGCGCGGTGGCGTAGATGCAGCACACCTGCTCGACCGGGCCCATGTGCTCCTGCACCCACTGCACGGCCTGGCGTATCACCGGCACCGTGGTGGCGTGGTCGTTGGCCAGTTCGGCCGGGCGCACGAACGGCGTTTCGGCGCCGTGCTGGCGCGCGATGGCGGCGATTTCCTCGTCGTCGGTGCTGACGATGACGTGGTCGAACAGGCCGCTCTCGCGGGCCGCCTTGATCGAATAGGCGATCAGCGGCTGGCCGGCGAAGGGGCGGATGTTCTTGCGCGGAATGCGCTTGCTGCCGCCGCGCGCAGGGATGATGGCGATACGCATGCCTGGCTCCTGGTTAGTAGCGGATGGTGAATGGCAAATCAATAGCCGGTGCGTTCGCTGAGCGCCACCAGGGCGCGCAGGCCCTCGACGTCCAGCACGTCCGGGTTGGTGCCGGAGTTGTATTCGAAGCCGTCCGGCACCGGGGTGCCGGTCTCGCCCAGGCGGTTCAGGCGGTAGTCGGCGCGGTTGTTGAACACGATCGACGGCTGGATCACGAAGTGGTCGTGGAATTCCAGCGTCAGGTGCGAGTCGTCGAACGGGCACATGATCTCGTGCAGCTTTTCGCCCGGGCGGATGCCGACGATCTTCTGCGGCAGGTTGGGCGCCATGCATGCGGCCAGCGTGGTCACCGTGGCGGACGGGATTTTCGGGATGAAGATTTCGCCGCCGTGCATGCGCTCGAAGTTCTTGATGACGAAGTCCACGCCCTGCTGCAGGGTGATCCAGAAGCGCGTCATGCGCGCGTCGGTGATCGGCAGTTCGGTGGCGCCGCTGTCGAGCAGGTTCTTGAAGAAGGGGATCACCGAGCCGCGCGAGTTGATCACGTTGCCGTAACGCACGACGGAAAAGCGCGTGTTGCGGCTGCCGACCATGTTGTTGGCGGCCACGAACAGCTTGTCGGAGGCCAGCTTGGTGGCGCCGTACAGGTTGATCGGGTTGGCCGCCTTGTCGGTCGACAGCGCGATGACGTGCTCGACGCCGGCCGCGATGGCGCCGTGGATGACGTTCTCGGCGCCGTAGATGTTGGTCTTGATGCACTCCATCGGGTTGTACTCGGCCACCGGCACGTGCTTGAGCGCGGCCGCGTGGATCACCACGTCGACGCCGTCCATCGCCTGCAGCAGGCGCGGCTGGTCACGCACGTCGCCGATGAAGTAGCGCATCTGCGGCGCGTTGTAGGTCTGCGCCATCTCGTACTGCTTGAGCTCGTCGCGCGAATAAATGATGACCTTCTTCGGCTGGTAGCGCGCCAGGATGGTCTTCACGAACTGCTTGCCAAAGGAACCGGTGCCACCGGTGATCAGGATAGTCTTGTTGTTCAGCATGGTCATCCATTCATAGTATCGTCGTGCCCCCGCCGCAGCGGTATGCCATCCGGACATATTATGCCGCGTCTGGCGCAGTGCCGGGGGGGAATTTGCCGCGCGGCGGCGCCGCTTAGCCGAAGTATGCGCGCACCACGGCGCGCACGTCGCGCTGGCGGAACACTTCGTAGCAAGCGTCGGCGTAGCGGCGGCGCCGCTCCGGCTCGGCCAGCAGCGCGGCCGCGTCGAGCCCCAGCTGGGACGGCGCGCTGAACTGCATCACCCGCCGCAGGTCGTCCTCGACGAAATTGCCGGGCACCTCTTCGCTGAGCACGGCCTTGCGGTTGGCCAGGTAGTAGGACACCCGCACCACTTCGTAGATCTTCATCAGCGGGTTGTCGTTGGACACGTTCAGCATCAGCTGGGCCCGGCTGATGAACTCGTCGCGCAGGCTGCCCCACACATTGGTCAGGCTGACCAGGCCATTGCTCACCAGCGGCGTATCCACCGTGCTGTACAGCTTTTCCGAACGCTTGGCGCCCAGGCTGCCCACGTACAGCATGCCGATGTCCTCCGGCTTGCCGGTGGGCAGGCGCTCCAGCGTGGGCGCGTACGACACCGGCGCATGGAACACCGGGAAGCGCGGCGACAGCTCGGCCCAGTGCGGCAGGTTGGCGGCACTGTAGTCCCAGATCTGGAAGCTGGCGGCGGCCTCCTCCAGGATGGGCGCGCCGCGCATGCCGGCCACCGAAAACTGTTCCAGGTTGTACAGGATGGTGTTGGGCGGGAAACGCGCGCTGCCGCCCAGCTGGAACGCCGGGATCCAGCCGAACACGATGTTGACGGCCTGCGGGTCGAAGGCGTTGCGCAGGAAGCTGGTCTGGAAACCGCAGGCCTGCAAGCCCCACACCAGGCTGTCGATCACCTCCTGGTAAGAGTTCAGGATGGAAAAACGGGGCAGGTCGGGCTGGAACAGCACGACATTTACACGGGGAGCGGACATGGGGTTCAAGGTTCTCGGATGGATTCGTCCAGCGTCTTGGTCAGCGGCCAGATCAGGTAGGACATGACGGAGCGCTTGCCGACCACGATCTCGGCCGACAAGGTCATGCCGGGCAGCAAGCGCGTCTGCGGCTGCATGGCGCGCAGCGGTTTCTTGCTCAGCGTTAAGCGGCTCTGGTAGTAGGCGTCCGGCGCCTGCGGCTGGCTGCTGTCGCGCCGGAACGCGTCCTCGCTGATGGTGCGCACCTTGGCGTCGAGCGCGCCGTGCCGCTGGAAGGGGAAGGCGTCGATCTTGATGTGCACCGGGTCGCCCGGCTTGATGTAGCCCACGTCCAGCGCGTCGATCTGCACCTCGGCCTCCAGCTCGGCGGCCAGCGGCACCAGGGTGAAGAAGTTCTCGGTGCCGCGCGCGATCGAGCCGGGCGACAGCTTGGCGATCTCCAGCACCACCGCGTCGGACGGCGCGTGCAGGCTCACCAGCGCGTGGCGCTTGTCGGCCTTTTGCAGCTGCTCGGCCACGTCGGCGCGGTCGCGCGAGATGGTCAGCATCTCTTCCATGGTTTTCTGGCGCCAGCTGCGGTCGAAGGCGGCCTTCTCGGCCTGCAGGCCGGCGATGTCCTTCAGGATTTCCTGCTCGCGGTTCTTGGTCAGCAGCTGGTCGCGCTCGATCTCCAGGCGCTTGTCGCGCGCTTCCAGCAGCTTGACGCGGGCGCCGAACTGCTGGTCCACCAGGCGCTGCTGCATGGTTTCCATTTCCTGCGCCGAGGCCAGGCGCGCGTTGAGCACCTGCAGGTCGCGCCGGTTGGTTTCCAGCGCGGCGCGCTGGCGCAGGATGTTTTCATCGATGCGGTTGACCTGGGCCAGGTAGTTGGCGCGGCGCTCTTCCGACAGGCGCTGCTGCAGCATGCTGTCCGGGTTGCTGCCCTTGCTCACGCTGCCGCCCTTCAGCTCGGCGGCCAGCTGTTCCTGCTGCGTGCTCAGGCTTTCCAGGCGGCTGCGCAGCTGGGTTTCGTCGGCGGCGGTGAAGGTGGGGTCCAGCGTGGCCAGGCGTTCGCCCTTGCGCACGATCTGGCCGACCCGCACGTGGATGTTCTGCACGATGGAGTTTTCCAGCGGCTGCACCACGATGTTGGGCAGCGGATTGACCAGCCGGCCCTTGGCCACCACCACCATGTCGATCTGCGAGAAGCTGGCCCACAGCGCGGCCACCAGCAGCGCGCCGGCCAGCACCGGCAGCGTGATGCGCGCCACCAGCGGCAGCGGGCGCAGCTCGATCTCGTCGGCGTCGGGCAGGAACTCGACGTCGGGCCGGCGCGCCTTGCGCCCGCTCACAGGTGGCTTGTTTGTTGGTTCCATAGGTGCTGATAGGTTTCACTGCGTTGCAACAATTCTTCGTGGCGGCCGCTGTCCATCAGGCTGCCGCGCTGCATGACCAGGATGGCGTCGGCGTTGACCAGGGTCGACAGGCGGTGCGAAATCATCACCACGGTGCGGCCGACGGCGATCTTGGACAGGTTGGCGATGAAGATGGCCTCGCTTTCCGGGTCCAGCGCGCTGGCCGCCTCGTCCAGGATCAGGATACGCGGCTTGGCCAGCAATGCGCGCGCGATCGACAGGCGCTGCTTCTGGCCGCCGCTCAGGTTGGAGGCGTTTTCCTCCAGCATGGTGTCGTAGCCCTGCGGCATGCGTTCGATGAACTCGTCGGCCCCGGCCGCCTGCGCCGCTTCCACGATCTCCTCGAAGGTGGCGTCCGGCTTGACGGCGCTGATGTTGTCGCGCACCGAGCCGCGGAACAGGAAGTTTTCCTGCAATACCACGCCGATCTGGCGCCGCAAATGCGCCAGGTCGATTTCGCGCGCGTCGAAGCTGTCGAAGCGCACCACGCCTTCGGGCACCGGGTACAGGCCCTGCATCAGCTTGGTCAGCGTGGTCTTGCCCGAGCCGCTGCGGCCGACGATGCCGACCACGGTGCCGGCCTTGATGGTGAAGCTGGCGCGGTCGAGCGCGGTGCCGGCCGCGCCCGGGTAGCGGAACGTGACCGCGTCGAAAGTAATGTTGCCTTGCAGCTGGGGACGCAGGCCGGCGGCGCCGCCCCGCCCTTCCGGCGCGCGGTTCATCACTTCGCCCAGCATTTTCACCGACAGCGCGGTTTCCTGGTATTCGTTGATCAGGCCGACGATGGCGATCAGCGGCTGCGTGACCTTGCTGGTAATCATCTGGAAGGCGATCAGCGCGCCCACCGACAGGGTCTGGTCGAACACGTCCTGGGCGCCGATCACGATCACCACCACCGGCAGCAGCTTGCCGAGGAAGTCGACCAGGGCATTGCCGGCGATGGAGATCTGGCCGACCTTGAAGTGCAGGGTGATCGCTTCGGCCGAGCGCTGGTCCCACTGCTTGCGCTGGTTCGGCTCGATGGCCAGCGCCTTGACGGTGCGCATGCCGTGCACTGCCTCGACCAGCATGGCCTGGCGCTTGCCCTCGGCCGTGTACAGGTCGTTCAGGCGGCGCTGGAAGGGCGGGATCATGACCGCCACCACGGTGGCGATCACCAGGGTGAAGCCGAGCGCGATCATGGCCAGCTTGACCGAGTAGGTAAACAGGATGGGCAGGAAGATCAGCAGCGCGGTGGCGTCCAGCGCGGTGAAGAACAGGCGGCCGGTGAGGAAGCCGCGGATCTTCTCGAGCTGCTGCATGTGGCGCGCCACCACGCCGGCCGAGGTGGTCTCGAAGTAGTCGATCGGCAGCGACAGCAGGTGGCCGAAGGTGCGCCGCGTCAGCCGCATGTCGATCTTGTTGGTGGCCGCCAGCGTGAGCAGCTGGCGCAGGTAGTTGAACATGCCGTCGAAGGCCAGCGCGGCCACGATGCCCACCGCCAGCACGCTCAGGGTGGCCGCGCTCTGGTGCATCAGCACCTTGTCGATCACCAGCTGGAAGAAGATGGGCGAGGCCAGCGCCAGGAAATGCATGGCGAAGGCGGCGATGGCGATGTCGCGGAAGGCCGCCTTCTGCTTCAGGATTTCCGGAATGAACCAGCGCAGGCTGAACGGCTGGTTGGGGTCGGTCAGCGCGTGCTGCCGTTTGACGAACACCACGTCGCCGTGCCAGCGCGTGCAGAACTGCTCGCGGTTGAGCAGCATCACGCCGGCCGCCTCCTCCAGCGGGTCGAGGATGGCCACCTTGCCGTCGCCCTCGTCGGCGCGCGCGCCCACCACGATCACGGCGTTGCCGTTGTCCAGCCGGGCGATCAGGGGGAATACGCCGCCCTGGGCCAGCAAGCTGTCCCAGCTCAGGTGCGACTGCTTGGCCTTCAGGCCGATTTCGGAAGCGATGCGCAGCAGGCGCGCTGCGGCCGGCTCTTCGCTGCGCAGCGCAAAATCATCGATCAGACGCTCGGGGTTGACCTGCAAGCCGTGGTGCTGGGCGATCGCGGTCAGGCATTGAATTACCGTGTGGGGAAATTTTTCTTGCATCTCGCTGAAACGTGAAAATCTTGCACTGTGCGCTGGCCGCGCCGGCGGCGCGCTCACAGCGATTCTAACCTGTGCCCGCCTTGGCCGGCATAAAAAAAGCGGCGACGGTTGCCCGTCGCCGCCGGTCCGGAGAGGAGCGTTGCCGCCCCTCCGCCGCTGCGGGGTTACTTCGGCATCGCCAGGAAGCCGTTGCTGCCGCTGTCGGTCTGGCCCGGAGCGCGCACCGTCTGGCTGCCGCTGGCCAGCGTGCTGCCGCCCAGAGCGTTGCCGTTGGCATCGAAGCCTTTCAGCACGTCAACCATCTTGCCGACTGCCGCCAGGTTCGCGCCGCTCTTCTCGGCAGGCATTTCCAGCTTGCCGCCGGCCGGCACCGCTTCCGGCGCCGCCGTGAACTCGGCGATCGACTTGGCCAGGCCGCTGACCTTGTCGCGCAGTTCGGCGGACTTGGCGGCACCGGTCTGGAACCACACGTCGGCCATGCCGTGCGTGGTGCCGTCGGTCTTCTCGAAGCTGGAGGTCAGGCCAACCCAGTTGCCGTTGCTGTTGACGTCGGTCGCTGCCGCGTTCAGGTTCAGCTTGGCCACACCAGCATCCTTCAGGCTGATCAGTTCGTCGGCCTGGCTGACGCCGTCGGCGTTGCCATCGACCCACACTTTCAGCTTGTCGAAGTGGGTGTCGCTGCTGTCGACCACGCGGTCGCCGTTGCTGTCCAGTTCGGCCAGGGCGGCGTAGCCGTCTTTGGCCTTGCTGCCGTCGTTCAGTTTCACCGAGCTGCCGAACAGTTCGCTACCGTCGTTGATGGTGCCGTCGTTGTTGCGGTCCAGTACCAGCAGACCGTCACCCTGGCCCACCCAGCCCGTGTTCACAGCCTTGCCGGTGGCAAAGATGTCGAACTGGACACCGGAGGACACGCCGAGGGTCTGCACGCCGTTGCCGTTCAGGTCCAGCACCAGCGGGGTCGATGGCGCCAGCACCGACAGCTGCGCGGTGGTCAGCGACTCAAGCTGCGTGCTGGTCAGCGCCGCCACCTGGGTCGAGCTCAGCGCAGCGATCTGGTTGGTCGTCATGCCCGGCAGCTGGGTCGTGGTCAGCACGCTCAGCTGGGCGGTGGTCAGCGCCGCGATGCCGCTGGTTTTCAGCGTCCGCAGGTCGGCCGTTTCCAGGGAGCCCAGGCTGGCGGTGGTCAGACCGACGATCTGGGTGCTGGTCAGCGCCTGTGCCTGCGCCGTGGTCAGCGCCAGCATCTGGGTGGTCGACAGCGCGGCCAGCTGCGCGGTGGTCAGCGCGGCGACGGTCGAGGTCTTCAGCGAGCTCACTTCCGTCGTGGCCAGAGCTTGCAGCGAGGCGGTCGACAGCGAGGCCGCCTGCGCCGTGCTCATAGCCGCCGCTTGCGCGGTGGACATCGCCACCATCTGGCTGGTGGTCAGCGCAGCCAGCTGCTGCGTGGTCAGCGCGGCGAAGGTAGCCGTCTTCAGTGCCTGGAAGTCAGCCGTTTCCAGCGACGCGATGCTGGCCGTACTCAGGGCGACGATCTGACGCGTGGTCAGGCCGGCAGCCTGGGAAGTGCTCAGGCCGGCCACTTGCGCCGTGGTCAGGCCGTTGGCGATGACGTTGGTGCTCAGCGCGCCCATCTGCGAGCTGGTCAGCGCGCCAACCTGGGTGGTGGTCAGCGCAGCGAACTGGCTGGTGCTCAGGCCGGCCAGGGCGCTGGTCTTCAGCGCCACGAAGTCGGCCGTTTCCATCGCGGCCAGGTCCACCGTTTCCATCGCGCCCAGCTGGGCCGAGGTCAGGGCGCCTGCTTGGGCGGTGGTCAGGCCGATCACCTGCGCCGAGGTCAGCGCGGCGACTTGCGACGAATTCAGCGCCGAGATGGTCGAGGTCTTCAGCGCGGCCACATCCACCGTTTCCATGGCGGCCAGGTTGGCGGTCGACAGGGCGGCGATCTGGCGCGAGGTCAGGCCGGACGCCTGGGTGCTGCTCAGGGCGACGATCTGGGTGGTGGTCAGGCCGTTGGCGAT
>NZ_JCAQOT010000009.1:0-3708 GCF_059567845.1 Massilia sp. BGA-UO-ETr-WB1
TAGCAAATCGGTCCCACCCCTTCCCATCCCGAACAGGACCGTGAAACGATTTTGCGCCGATGATAGTGCTGCAACCAGTGTGAAAGTAGGTTATCGTCAGGCTAGTTATATGAAAAACCCCTCTAGGTGATCCTGGCGGGGTTTTTTGCTTTTCAGACGCCCCAAACGATGTCATGGCCGTCGGTTACGGCGGCGCGCAGCATTTCCAGCAGGGGGTAGACGCGGGCCGCGAAGCCGATGTGCTGCTTTTCCTTCAGGGCGGCGTCGTCCTCGAGCGCGGCGGTGGAGTGGGTCGTGTCCTCGTGGTGCTCGATGTCCTGGTCCGGGTGCAGCTTGCTGAGCTCCACTTCATGCTCCAGCGCCGCCAGGGCGCCGGCCGCCTCGGCTGCCGTGATCACGCCTCGCGTGGGGCTCTTGTTCAGCAGCTCAAGAATGCGCTCGGCATGTTCTTTGTACATCATCACCGCTGGAGAGGATTTGGATTTAAACGTGATCAACATGGCGCTTCCCCCACTCTTGTTGTGCGTGTTCAAACGATAACACGACTTCCATCCTTGCACATCAGTTCAGCTTGAATGAACGCATGAACGTATCGATCTCGTCGTCCAGCATGTGCTTGTCCTTGCCTATCACGACCAGCTGATAGACCCGTTTGTCCCTGGCGATAAAGCGCCCCACCAGGCGCAGCGCTTCGCCGTTGCGCGCGCCCCTGGCTTCCACCTCGATGGATTGCTGCTGCTGGCTCACGCCGCCGCTGGAGGCGGCCGCGCTGGCCTGCTTTTCCGACGTGATGGTGCCGCCGATGTTGGCCACCATGGTGGTTTTCATCGCCGCGATGGCGGCTTGGGCGCGGGCGGCATCGGCCATTTCGGCGGCCCCCACGGCAAAGGTCACGCCGTCGACTTCGGCGGCCGCCATCTGCATTTTCACGGTTTCGCCGCCCAGGCTGATGCTGCGCGTGTGCGTGGCCGGCTTGGCCGGGAACAGCACGGCATAGGGCGCTTCCGTGCTGCGGAAGTCGCGCCAGTCGAATTTGGGGCTGCAGCCGCTGACTGCGGCGGCGGCAAGGGCAGCAGCCACTGCGGTGCGCAATAACGTGGTAATTTTAGTATGCATGATGTGATGGTAGCAGGCGGCAAGCATCGGCGCTATCGCTGCTACAAATCGAGCAGTGCACGGCGGAACTGGATGGCCTGGCTCACGTGCTGCTCGGCGATGGCAGCCGACCGCTCGAGGTCGGCCACGGTCCGCGCCACCCGCAAAATCCTGTGGTAGGCACGCGCCGACCAGTGGAATTTGAGCATGCTCGCGCGCAGCACGGCTTTGCCTGCGCGGTCCAGCTTGCAATGCCGTTCGATCTCGCGCGTGCCCATCAGCTGGTTGCTCTTGCCCTGGCGTGCCTGCTGGATGGCCCAGGCCTGCTGCACGCGCGCAGCAATGGCGGACGAGCTTTCGCCGTCCGCCGGCGCTTCCAGCTCCTCTGGCGAGAGCGGGTTTACCGAGATCAGCAAATCCATCCGGTCCAGCAGGGGACCGGAAATACGGCCCTGGTTGCACATCGCCGGAATTAGGTAGTCTTCTAATTCTAAGAAAATCAGGCACTTATGTGACTTCCGCATAACGGAGATTTTTCTGAATTCGTTCAAGTTAGAGCGAAATTCTAGGATTTGTTCAAGCCAATTCCTAACCCCTTGATGTACCGGTAGCTCTAGTATTGGCCAGCGTGGCGCTGGCAGGCGCTTCGATCAACTGTTCGCGCAGGTCAATGACTCTTTCAGTTGTCTTCGTTAAGCCCTTACCCCATCTCGAGACCAACCTTCGCGGCGAAGGCGAAAACGTTGTGACACCGTAAATCACAGTACTACAAAATGCGCGATTTGTGGTATAGTGGCTTTGTTGATTAGAAGCTCTAGGGAATTTACCTAAGGCGAATGATCATTTGTGGTTAGCAGAACGTCAGATAGCTTTCTGGCTCATGCTTACCGTTTTAGCACTTAAACGCGATGAAGGCCATAAATCATGAGCAAAGATACGTATATCCGTACTCGAATTCAAGAAAGCACAAAAAATGACTTCGAGACCATTTGTAATTCCCTGAATCTTGTTCCAAGTGAGCAATTAAGATTTATGATCGAGATGTTTGTGGCAGATAATCATGGTTCTGAAAATAATCCTTACAAGGTGCATATTTACAAACCAGAAGATTATGACTACGGTGTATGGCGAGTGACGGTCACTTTGAAAACACCTTCAGATGGGGAGTGGATGGGAGCGCCTATTCCGTTCGAACTCCCGGACTTGCCCTACCGGATCATACAGTCCGATCCTGAGTACCGTGCCGTTGTAGCTCGACGCTCGGATGGGATGGCTGTTCTTGGCGGTCGGTTTGATAATGGATTTTGGCGCGGTCATGTGCGGACGAATGGACGTGAAGAGTCTACGAATCCGATTTCGATCGAACAAGTAGAAGAGGCCATCCGAGAAGTGCTAGATAAAGCTTTTAAAAATTTTCACCAGTACGGTAAATTTGAAATTGAGCAAAAAAAGCGAGAAGAACAATATAAGGACGCTCGCAACATTGTTGAATGGATACAGTACAAATTAATTTGGACAAAAAATGCCAAGCTAGCGATAAGCGGCGATGTCACTCCGGGAATTTATGGCCTAAACATAGTTGAGGGCTATTGTGATAGTTTTGAAGGAGGACTATATGTGATAAGCAGAAATATTTCAGGAACTAAGGGGCAAGTTGATCGACATCATCTATATATTACAAAGTACGATGATTGGATAAAATACATGATTAAAGTGGAAGTGAACTAAGATTGGCCAGCCGTGCTGGTATCACTTTTCTTCCGCAAAATTGCCTTGTTCTCTATTTTTGCATAGACAGTGGAGTGCGTTCGATAGGGCGCACCCATGCTTCACTGCGGACTTCTCGCTTTATGGACGGCTATAGGCATCTCCTGCTCAGCCAGAGCGGTGATCAATTATCTTGTCGGACTTTGCTCCTGTGCCGAGATTGAGGGTCTAGTACCCTGGCGATCACGCCCAGGGGAACGCCTTGTCGAAGCAGCAATTTGGCTGTTGCTGTTCGACCATGCTGCTCGTAGCTCTGCAGTGCTTGATCGATGGCGATGGCCATCTCCTTCTGGCGGGTTGCATCGCGGTTCATTTAGGCTCTCCTCATCCGTGTGTCTATCCTTGACCGCCTGGCTGCTGGTACCTTTGTGGTGGCGCAAAGGTGCGTAAGAACGCTGACGAAAAGTTTCCACATTGCATTAGGCAGAGTATGTGTTAAATTTGGCATTCCGAAATGTCAAAAAAGAAAGAAAAGTTCCCCTTGGGCTTGCAATATGGATTGTCCCGCCCCAGATCGTCTGTTCCACCATGAACTTTCGAAAAAAGTTTTCCGGTTCTGGCGAGAAGTCTCGATTAGCTCAGAAGAAGCACCAACGCGCCAACCCAAGGAACGCAAATGGACCAGAACAATACCGATGACGAGCTCGGCGGCAACGAATCCGAGCATGTTAGTAGTACCAATTATGATCGCCCTCCGGAGCTGGAAAGCGCGCTGGCCGGGGTGATTATAGTGGACCCCGAGTTTGAGACGTTGGTTTAAGCTGTTGTCCTCGATAGGATGAGAGCAAATGGCAGAAGGCAAAAAACGCAGGGTACATACGGCAGAGTTCAAGGCCAAGGTCGGAC
>NZ_JCAQOT010000010.1:0-7337 GCF_059567845.1 Massilia sp. BGA-UO-ETr-WB1
ATTCCTCTTGCGAGGTCACGTTTAATATATTGTGTAAGCGTTTAATAATTTGAGCTAAGAGGCTTGCGCCTCCGGCATCATCATCAAACGCCCACACTTATCGACTGTTAATTTTTAAAGAATTCTGCGTTACTTGCTGAAGCGTTTTGTTCAGCAGCAGAGAGGCGATATTATGAGGCTTGTCGCTACATCCGTCAACCCTCGTTTTTCTTCTCTACCAGCGCTGCGTGTGTTCAGCAGCGCGGGGACAGAACTATAGCAAAGGCTGGCCGCCCTTGCAACAGTGTTTTTCGATATACTTTCCAAAGCAGCTATAGATGCTATTCGACAGGAGTCAGGATGGTCCCACATGAACTGCCGGCCGGAACCCCGCCAACGATACTGGTGGTGGACGACTCGCCGTCCTTCCTGACCGCCCTGCTCGACCACCTGTCCTCCCGTGGTTTCCTGGTGCTGATTGCCCGCCATGCGGAAGAAGGTTTGATGCGCGCCGAATTCGGCCTGCCCGACCTGGTGCTGATGGACGTGGTGCTGCCGGGCATGGATGGCTTCGAGGCCTGCCGCCGCCTGAAGGCCAGCGACGCCACCCGGGATATCCCCGTGATCTTCATGACCAGCCTGGCCGACGCGCGCCAGAAGGTGAGCGGCTTCGAAGCCGGCGGCGTCGATTACATCACCAAGCCTTTCCAGATCGAGGAAGTGCTGGCCCGCATTAACACCCACCTGGAGCTGCGCAAGGCCAACCGCGACCTGCAGCAAATGTTCGAGCAGCTGAACCGCGCGAAAGAGGAACTGGTGCACAGCGAAAAACTGGCGGCGCTGGGCGCGCTGGTGGCCGGTATTTCGCACGAACTGAATACGCCCATCGGCAACAGCCTGATGATCGCCAGCGCTTTCGAGGACCAGACCAGCGAGATCCGCGCCATGTTCGGCCGCGGCGAGCCGATGAAGCGCTCGGTGTTCGACAGCTATCTGTCGAATGCAAATACGGCGGTGGAAGTGTTGGTGCGCAATCTGCACCGCGCGGCGGACATGGTGTCCAACTTCAAGCAGGTGGCGGTGGACCAGACCAGCGCGCAGCGCCGCACCTTCCTGCTGGCCGATGTGGTGTCCGGCAATGTGCTGACGTTGCTGCCCACCATACGCCGCACGCCCTACACGGTGACGCAGGACATCCCGCCGGCGCTGATGATGGACAGCTATCCCGGCCCGCTGGGCCAGGTCATCACCAACCTGCTGACCAACGCCATCACGCACGGCCTGGACGGGCGCGACTACGGCACCATCGCCATCAGCTCCGGCGGCGAGGAACAGGGCAGCGTGGTGCTGACCATTTCCGACGACGGCAAGGGCATCAGCGCGGACAACCTGCTGCACATCTACGAACCTTTTTTCACCACCAAGCTGGGGGTGGGCGGCTCCGGCCTCGGGCTGCACATCGTGCACAACATCGTCAGCGATATCCTGGGCGGCCGCATCGACGTGCGCAGCGCGCCCGGCGCCGGCACCACCTTCACGCTCACGCTGCCGGTGACGGCGCCGATGTGCTAGCCAACTCCTTCAGCCGCCTGCGGTTGTTCTTGATCCAGCCGGCCAGTGCGCTGCCGGGCATGGGCGCGGCCACCAGCGCGCCTTGCGCCAGCTCGCAGTCCAGGCTGCGCAGCAGGGCCAGGTCTTCCACCAGCTCCACGCCTTCCGCCACGGCTGCCATGCCCATCTGGTGCGCGGCGGCCAGGGATTGCTGCAGCAGCGCCTTGCGCGGCGGGTGCTGCGACGCTTCGTGCACGATGACGGGGTCGATGCGCAATTCCGTCAGCGGACAGCGCGCCATCTGCTGCTGCGTGGTGTGGCCGGCGCGGTAGCCGCCCAGCGCCAGGCCGAAGCCGCGCACGCCCAGGTGCGCCAGGTTGGCGATGGTGAGCGGC
This sequence comes from Massilia sp. BGA-UO-ETr-WB1, assembly GCF_059567845.1. Lineage (NCBI taxonomy): Bacteria > Pseudomonadati > Pseudomonadota > Betaproteobacteria > Burkholderiales > Oxalobacteraceae > Massilia > Massilia sp. BGA-UO-ETr-WB1. Next base: position 1,926 of record NZ_JCAQOT010000010.1, read on the forward strand.
GCGCCGCCCGCCAGCACGGATTCCTGGCATTCCCAGGTGACGGTGCGCGGCTCCACGCCCAGCTCGCGCACCAGGGCGCTGAGCTGGTCGACCTGGCCGCGGTCGGCCAGCGTTTCCGCCGGCAGCTTGATGGACAAGCCCAGCGAGATCAGGCCGATGTCGTGCCAGGCGCGTAGCTGGCGCAGGGCCTGCGCGGCGATGTCCGCCGTCAGCGGCGCGATCCATTCAGTGCCCTGCAAAGCGGGCAGGAAGCGCGCCGCGCGTATCAGGCCGCGCTCCGGATGCATCCAGCACGGCTGCACGTCCAGGCTGCGCAGCATGCCGCTGGCGATCTCGATGCGCGGCTCGTAATACGGCAGGAAGCGCCCGTCCGCCAGCGCCGCTTCCACTTCGGCCGGCGCCGGCAAGCCGGTGGCGGTGGCCTGGCGCAGCTGGCCGGCGCCGGCCCGTTCCAGGATTTCTCTGAGCACGTCAAAATGCACCGGCTTGAGCGCGGTCCCCAGCAGCACCAGGCGCGCCGCGCGCTGCGCCATGCCGGCCTGCGCTTCGCGCAGCCGCTCTTCGCGCGCGCTGGCCACCACCAGGCTGGCCGCCAGTTCCAGCTCGCACACATGGCGCATCAGCTCAGTGCCGTCCATGCCGGGCATGTCCATGTCGGTCAGCAGCAGCTCCACCGGCACGCCGCGCGCATTGAGCTTGCGCAGCGCGTCGATGCCGTCGCAGGCCAGCAGCACGTCGCCGAAGCCGGCCTGGCGCAGCAGTCCGGCCATGTGGTCGCGCTGGACAGGACTGTCCTCCACCACCATTGCCGTGCAGCCGCTCCAGTCAGCCATGGCCGGCCTCAGGCCAGGAAGGAATTCATCTGCTGCACGATCTCGCGGCCGATCTGTTCCAGCGTCACCGTGCGTTCCACGCCGCCGCGCTTGACCGCCTCTTTCGGCATGCCGTACACCACGCAGCTGGCTTCGTCCTGCGCCACCGTGTAGGCGCCGGCATTGCGCATCTCCAGCAGGCCGGCCGCGCCGTCGTCGCCCATGCCGGTCATGATCACGCCCAGCGCGTTCGAGCCGGCGCACTTGGCCACGGAGCGGAACAGCACGTCGACCGACGGCCGGTGCCGGTTCACCAGCGGGCCGTCCATCACTTCCACGAAATACTGCGCGCCGTTGCGGCGCAACAGCATGTGCTTGCCGCCCGGCGCGATCAGCGCGCGGCCCGGCGTGACGCGGTCCCCCGTCTGCGCTTCCTTGACGGTGATTTCGCACACCGAGTTCAGGCGCTCGGCGAAGGCCGCCGTGAACTTCTCCGGCATATGCTGCACGATGACGATGCCGGGCGAAACGCGCGGCAAGGAGGTGAGCACCACTTCCAGCGCCTGCGTGCCGCCGGTGGAGGTGCCGATGGCCACCACGCGCTCGGTGGTCTGCGTCATGGCGCGGCCGTCGGCGGCCGGCAGGATGGCGTCGGCGGTGAGCTTGGCCACCGGCTGCAAGGGCACGGCGCGCCCGGCCAGGCGGCGCACGTTGGCCACCGCGGCGGCGCGCACCGCGCCCACCAGTTCGTCCGAGCTGTCGTTGAGGAACTGCTTCAGTTCCAGCTTGGGCTTGGTGATGATGGAGACGGCGCCGGCCGCCATCGCCTCCATGGTGGTCTTGGCCGCCTTGGCCGTCAGCGTGGAGCAGATCACCACCGGCGTGGGACGTTCGGCCATGATCTTGCGCAGGAAGGTGATGCCGTCCATGCGCGGCATTTCCACGTCCAGCACGATCACGTCCGGCCACACGGTCTTCATGCGCTCCATCGCCAGGATGGGGTCGGCCACCGCGTGCAGCACCTGGATGTCCGGCGCCTTGTTGAGCAGCGCGGTGACGACCTGGCGCACGACCGCCGAATCGTCCACCACCATCACATTGATCTTCTTCATAAACGCTCCTTCAACGACTTGACCCCGGGTGTGCCAGGCGGCCCCTGGCGCACCCACACGTCGCCGGTCCTGACGTTGAAAATAATGTGGCGGTGACCGACGCCGAACAGGCTCTCGGACACCACCGGTATCTTGTGCTGCTGAAGCAGGCGTTCAGCTGTCTCGCCGTTGCGCCTTCCTATGCTCATGCCGTCGCTGCGCTCTATGCCGGGGAACATCATGCCGCCGCCGAATACCTTGGCCTGGCATTCGGCCGGATTGACGCCGGCCTGCTCCAGCTCCGCCAGCATCAGTTCCAGCGCGTCTTCGCAATAGCGCCCATTGAGCTGTCCCACGTTCTTGTTGTCCTTGTCGCCCATGGTGAGCAGGAAGTGCGACATGGCGCCCACCCGCGCCAGTGGATGCCAAAGCGTAATCGATACGCAGGAACCGAGCAAGGTTCGTATCCTGTGCCGTGCATCGCCGACAAAGTGTTGGCCTGGCAGCAAGAAAACGTCGATGACGGCCATGCCGGCCTCATACCTTGCGGTAGACCGACGGCGCCAGCACCTGCAGCGGCCCGGCCATGTCGTGCAGGCTCTCGGAGTGGCCGATCAGCAGGTGGCCGCCGGGCCGCAGCGCCGCCAGCAGACGCCCCACCACCTCGTGCTTGGTGGCCGGGCTGAAGTAGATCAGCACATTCCGCAGGAAGATCACGTCGAACTGGCCGAACTTGGGCGGGGTGGGCGAATTCAGGTTCACCTGGTGGAACTGCACGCGCTGGCGCAAGCTCCTCTCCACCAGCAGCGTGCCCTCCTGTTCGGCCACGCCGCGCAGGCAGTAGCGCTTCAGGTAAGCCGGGGGAATGTGGCTGGTGCGCTCGCGCACGTAATGGCCGGTGCGCGCCGCCGCCAGCACGCGGGTGCTGATGTCGGACGCGTACAGTTCCCATTCCTGCGCGCCCAGCACGTCGTCCAGCACCATGGCGATGCTGTACGGTTCCTCGCCGGTGGAGCAGGCCGCGCTCCACACCCGGAACGGGCGCCGCTGCGTCAGCGCTTCGGCGGCCAGCTTGCGCAGCAGGTCGAAGTGCTTGGACTCGCGGAAGAAGTACGTTTCGTTGGTGGTCAGCAGGTCGACGGCGGTCTGGGTTTCGGCCGGCGACTGCCCGCTGGCTATCATGTTGAAATAGGCGCCGTAGCTGGCCAGCTTGTGATGCGCAAGCCGCTTGGCCAGGCGGCCGCTGACCAGCGCCTTCTTCCCGGGGGCCAGCGTAATGCCGGCCACCTCGTAGATGAAGCGCTGGAACTGGGTAAATTCCCGATCGGAGATGGGTTCGACAGTCATCGCGTCAGATTATCAGAAACGCGTGAACTGCGATTCATCCGGTTCACCATCCGACGCCGCCGCCTTGCGCGGCGCGGGCCGCGCAGCGGCCTTGCGCAACGGCGGCTGGCGCACGCCGGCGCGGCCGCGCATCGGCAGCGCCGGCGCCGCCACTGCGCCCACGTTGAAGAAGGACATGGTGTGCTGCAGTTCCTCGGCCTGGCTGCTCATCTCTTCGGCGGTCGAGGCCAGTTGCTCGGAACCGGCCGCGTTCTGCTGCGTGGTCTGGCTCAGCTGGCCCATCGCCATATTGATCTGGCTGACGCCGGTGGCCTGTTCTTCGGAAGCGGCGGTAATTTCCTGCACCAGGTCGGAGGTCTTCTTGATGTTGGGGACCATGGAGTCGAGCAGGGTGCCGGCCTTCTCCGCCAGGTTCACGCTGCTGCCTGCCACCGAGCCGATTTCCTGCGCCGCCACCTGCGCGCGCTCGGCCAGCTTGCGCACTTCGGCCGCCACCACGGCGAAGCCCTTGCCATGCTCGCCGGCGCGCGCCGCCTCGATGGCGGCGTTCAGCGCCAGCAGGTTGGTCTGGTAGGCGATATCGTCGATGATGACGATCTTGGCGGCGATCTGCTTCATCGCCGCCACGGTTTCCTTCACCGCCGATCCGCCTTCGGTGGCCTCCGTCGCAGCCTTGCTGGCCATGGCGTCGGTGACCTTGGCGTTCTCGGTGTTCTGGCTGATGGACGCCGTCATCTGCTCCATCGAGGCGCTGCTTTCCTCCACGCTGGCCGCCTGTTCGCTGGCAGCGTGCGACAGCGACTGCGCCGTGGCGCTGACCTGCTCGGAGGCCGCAGCCAGCGCCGCCGCGCTGTCGTTCACTTCGGTCACCACCTGCGACAGCCTGGCCACCGCCGAATTGGCAAAGCCCATCATCTCGCCGAAGGCGCCTTCGTATTTCTTGTCGATAGTGCGCGTCAGGTCGCCGCCGGCGATGGCCTCCATCATGCCCACCATGTCGTCAATGCCGCCCTGGGTGGTGGCCACCAGCTGGTTCAAGCCTTCGCCCATCTCTTTCTGGAAGCCTTGCAGGCCTTGCAGGTCGACGCGGCTGCTGAAGTCGCCCTTGTTGGCGGCCTGCACCGCCGCGCGCTGGCCGTCGATCACCTGCGTCAGCTTGGCCACCATATTGCCCATGGCGCGCAGCAGCTGCCCGGTTTCGTCTTTCGCTTCGGACTGCAGCGACACCGCCAGGTCGCCGTCGGCCAGGCGGTTGGCGGCCTGCACCGCGTTATTCAGGGGCAGCGTGATACTGCGCGTGATGAAGACGGCGCCCAGCACCGACAGGATCACCAGCAGCACCAGCGCGGCAACGATGAGCTGGCGCGCGCGGGCGCTCACTTCGGTCATCTTGTCATCGGAGGCCTTGGTGGTCTGGGCCGTCATCTTGCGCAGCTGTTCCAGTGCGTCGGCCAGCGGCTTGTCGGCGCCGCTGACGGATTTATCGAGCGTTTCGGCATCTTTGACGCCACTTGCGCGAAGTTCAACGATCTTGTTGAGGGCGGCGCGGTAGAGGATGGTGTCCTGGTGGACCTTGGCGAGGATACGTTCCTCTTCTGGAGTGATGCGGCCGGTGGCCTTGTAGTCGTCGTCCACGCTGTCGATAATTTCCAGCTGGGCGATCAGGCGCTTGTCGTAGTCTTCGCCGCGCAGCACATAATTCTTGAACATCTGCACCGCGCTGCCCAGTGCCACCGAGCCCTTGGTGGTGGCGTTGGATTTGGCGATGGCATCCTCTTTGACGGTCTGCCACTGGCGGTTCATGGCGGAGATTTCGCTGTAAGCCATCAGGCCGAACAGCAGCGACAACAACGTCAACAAGCCAAACGCAAAACCAAGACGCTTCCCGATCGAGAATTTTCCCAGCATGGTCCCCCTCCAGTCCCGTTATGTCTTCCCATGCTAGGCCCAGGCTTACATGCAAGCAATAGAGACGGGGAAAAAAGCAGGCAGCAAGCCACAAACGCAAAAAACCCCCACCGGATCACCGGAGGGGGTTCTTCATATAACTAGCCTGACGATAACCTACTTTCACACTGGTTGCAGCACTATCATCGGCGCAAAATCGTTTCACGGTCCTGTTCGGGATGGGAAGGGGTGGGACCGATTTGCTATGGTCATCA
>NZ_JCAQOT010000011.1:0-2814 GCF_059567845.1 Massilia sp. BGA-UO-ETr-WB1
CCAGGTTGGCGGTCGACAGGGCGGCGATCTGGCGCGAGGTCAGGCCGGACGCCTGGGTGCTGCTCAGGGCGACGATCTGGGTGGTGGTCAGGCCGTTGGCGATGACGTTGGTGCTCAGGGCACCCATCTGCGCGCTGGTCAGCGCGGCGATCTGGGTGGTGGTCAGCGCGGCGAACTGGGCGGTGCTCAGGCCGGACAGGGCGCTGGTCTTCAGCGCCACGAAGTCCGCCGTTTCCATCGCCGCCAGGTCCACCGTTTCCATCGCGCCCAGCTGGGCCGAGGTCAGGGCGCCTGCTTGGGCGGTGGTCAGGCCGATCACCTGCGCCGAGGTCAGGCCGGCAACCTGCGACGAGGTCAGCGCGGCGATGGTGGCGGTCTTCAGCGCGGCCACATCCACCGTTTCCATGGCCGCCAGGTTGGCGGTCGACAGGGCGGCGATCTGGCGCGAGGTCAGGCCGGACGCCTGGGTGCTGCTCAGGGCGACGATCTGGGTGGTGGTCAGGCCGTTGGCGATGACGTTGGTGCTCAGGGCGCCCATCTGCGAGCTGGTCAGCGCGGCGATCTGGGTGGTGGTCAGCGCAGCGAACTGGCCGGTGCTCAGGCCGGCGACGGCGCTGGTCTTCAGCATCACGAAGTCCGCCGTTTCCATCGCGGCCAGGTCCACCGTTTCCATGCCGGCCAGCTGGCTGGAGGTCAGGGCGCCGGCTTGGGCGGTGGTCAGGCCGATCACCTGGGCCGAGGTCAGCGCGGCAACCTGGGCCGAGGTCAGCGCGGCAATGGTGCCGGTCTTCAGCGCAGCCACATCCACCGTTTCCATGGCGGCCAGGTTGGCGGTCGACAGGGCGACGATCTGGCGCGAGGTCAGGCCGGCAGCCTGGGTGCTGCTCAGGGCCACCACTTGCGCGGTGGTCAGGCCGTTGGCGATGACGTTGGTGCTCAGGGCGCCCATCTGCGAGCTGGTCAGCGCGCCGATCTGGGTGGTGGTCAGCGCAGCGAACTGGCTGGTGCTCAGGCCGGCCACGGCGCTGGTCTTCAGCATCACAAAGTCCGCCGTTTCCATCGCGGCCAGGTCCACCGTTTCCATCGCGGCCAGCTGGCCGGAGGTCAGCGCGCCGGCTTGGGCGGTGGTCAGGCCGATCACCTGGGCCGAGGTCAGCGCAACAACCTGCGTCGAGCTCAGGGCGGCGACGGTGGACGTCTTCAGCGCCGCCACATCAACCGTTTCCATGGCCGCCAGGTTGGCGGTCGACAGGGCGGAGATCTGGCGCGAGGTCAGGCCGGAAGCCTGGGTGCTGCTCAGGGCCACCACTTGCGCGGTGGTCAGGCCGGCGGAGATGACGTTGGTGCTCAGGGCACCCATCTGCGAGCTGGTCAGCGCGCCGATCTGGGCGGTGGTCAGCGCGGCGAACTGGCTGGTGCTCAGGCCGGCGATGGCGTTGGTCTTCAGGGCCTGGAAGTCCGCCGTTTCCATGGACGCCAGATTGGCGGTGGTCAGCGCGGCAACCTGGGCCGAGGTCAGGCCGGAAGCCTGGGTGCTGCTCAGGGCGACGATTTGCGCGGTGGTCAGGCCGTTGGCGATGATGTTGGTGCTCAGCGCCCCCATCTGCGAGCTGGTCAGCGCGGCGATCTGGGTGGTGGTCAGCGCAGCGAACTGGCTGGTGCTCAGGCCGGTGATGGCGCCGGTCTTCAGTGCCACGAAGTCCGCCGTTTCCATCGCCGCCAGGTCCACCGTTTCCATCGCGCCGAGCTGGCCGGAGGTCAGCGCGCCGGCTTGGCTGGTGGTCAGGCCGATCACCTGCGCCGAGGTCAGCGCGGCGACTTGCGACGAATTCAGCGCCGAGATGGTCGAGGTCTTCAGCGCGGCGAAGTCCACCGTTTCCATCGCCGCCAGATTGGCGGTCGACAGGGCGGCGATCTGGCGCGAGGTCAGGCCGGATGCCTGCGTGCTGCTCAGGGCCACCACTTGCGCGGTGGTCAGGCCGTTGGCGATGATGTTGGTGCTCAGCGCGCCCATCTGCGAGCTGGTCAGCGCGCCGATCTGGGTAGTGGTCAGCGCAGCGAACTGGCTAGTGCTCAGGCCGGCCAGGGCGCCGGTCTTCAGCGCCACGAAGTCCGCCGTTTCCATCGCGGCCAGGTCCACCGTTTCCATCGCGCCCAGCTGGGCCGAGGTCAGGGCGCCGGCTTGGGCGGTCGTCAGGCCGATCACTTGCGCCGAGGTCAGCGCAGCGACTTGCGACGAGTTCAGCGCGGCGACGGTGGCGGTCTTCAGCGCGGCCACATCAACCGTTTCCATGGCGGCCAGGTTGGCGGTCGACAGGGCGGCGATCTGGCGCGAGGTCAGGCCGGACGCCTGGGTGCTGCTCAGGGCGACGATTTGCGCGGTGGTCAGGCCGTTGGCGATGATGTTGGTGCTCAGGGCGCCCATCTGCGCGCTGGTCAGCGCGGCAATCTGGGTGGTGGTCAGCGCCGCGAACTGGGCGGTGCTCAGGCCGGCCAGGGCGCTGGTCTTCAGCGCCACGAAGTCGACCGTTTCCATCGCGGCCAGGTCCACCGTTTCCATCGCACCCAGTTGGGCCGAGGTCAGGGCGCCGGCCTGGGCGGTGGTCAGGCCGATCACCTGTGCCGAGGTCAGGCCGGCAACCTGCGACGAGGTCAGCGCGGCAATGGTGGCGGTCTTCAGCGCGGCCACATCCACCGTTTCCATGGCGGCCAGGTTGGCGGTCGACAGGGCGGTGATCTGGCGCGAGGTCAGGCCGGAAGCCTGGGTGCTGCTCAGGGCGACGATTTGCGCGGTGGTCAGGCCGTTGGCGATGA
>NZ_JCAQOT010000012.1:0-13450 GCF_059567845.1 Massilia sp. BGA-UO-ETr-WB1
TGGGCAGGCACTGGGGCGAATTCGCCACTTTTTATACCCTTCTGTGAGTTTTCGAGCCCAGCATTGGAACGCTGAACACATCCAGGGCCGGCGAAAAGCTCAATTGATCAGCGTCTCCCTAAGAATATTGCGTGGAAACTTTATTCTATATGGGGTTCATACTGGGCCGACTTCATTTCTGGCGAAATATCCGGGCTAGATCTGGGCTTCTCGGGCGACCGCACTGAAAACGCGCTTTGGCGCCTGTAGCATGGCGAAGTGGACGACATCAGCCCCAAGCTGGCCGTGCTGATGTTCGGCACCAATAACACCGGCCACCGCCAAGAAGACCCGGTCACCACGGCTGCCGGCATCAAGCGCAACATCGAGGAACTGCAGAAGCGCTTGCCGAACACAAAGATCCTGATGCTGGCCATCTTCCCGCGCGAGGAGTCGCCAAATGGCAACCAGCGTCAAGTGAACGAGAAAGTCAACGCGCTGATTTCCGGCTTCGGCGACAACCAGAATGTCTTCTTCCTTAACATTAACCATGCGTTCCTGCAGGCCGACGGCACGCTGTCGAAGAACATCATGCCCGACCTGCTGCATCCGAACGAAAAAGGCTATCAGATCTGGGCCGACGCGATGCGCCCCGAACTAGAGCGCCTGCTGCAGCAATAAATACCAGGTCTTCCTTGGGCAGGCGCACCGGCTTTGAGCGCAGTTGCCCCTGCCAGCCTAGATATACAGGGGTATAGTTAAGCTATGGACGAGGCCGATTCGCTACTTCAACGTCTGCAAGAATGCAATCAACGCCTGTCGGTCCGCATCAATGCTTAAACCCGGATACATCATCGACGTGCCGGGCAAGACGCTTTGCGGCGCGGTCAGAAAACGATCCAAGCGTTCCGGCGTCCATACTTCGCTGGCCTTTTTTAGCATGGCCTCGGAATACGCATAGCGGTCCGCCTTGCCTGCTGCACGACCTACAATGCCGTTGAGGTTGGGTCCGGTCGCATTGCCGGCATCCTTTTCCGCGGCATGGCACATCGCACACCGCATGTCGAAGATACGCTTACCCAACTTCGCATCGGGTTCCATTGCGTAAGCCGCCGATAGCTGGCTTATCAATACAGCCGTTACGCATAATTTGTACATCACCGTTGTTTCCCCCATCTGGAATTTCTGATCTCTTTGCTGTGGTGCAGCGTGGTGCACCACAGCGTAACGTGCGATATCAATCAAGGGCCGAAGCCGGTCCAAAGAACTCGTAGCGGCATTGAGGTGGCGGAATGCCCAAGGTGTTCAACTGGCGCTTGACCATGGTCATGAAGGGCTTGGGCCCGAGGAAGTATACGTCGAGGTCGCGCGTTGCCGGCAGCCACTTCTCGAGGTGCGCGACGCTGAGCGGACCGGCCCCATACGCGTCGTCCGCACCCGGCACCTCCTCGTCATAGCAATAGAAGCGCTTGAGTTGCGGATACGCCATCGCAAGCTGGTCTACATGCTCGCGGAAAGCATGCACTTTGTCGTTGCGTGCGCAGTGGATGAAGTAGATCTGTCGCCCGGTCTTCAGCGCCGCATTGACCATCGCGACCGTCGGTGTGATGCCGACGCCACCGCTAATCAGCACCAATGGCCGCTGGCTATCGTTCAGCATGAACTCCCCGGACGGCGGAAAGACGTTGACGACATCGCCCTCGGAAAGCGTGTCGTGCAGGAAGTGGGACGCGACCCCATACGGTTCGCGCTTGACGCTGATGCGTAGCGTGCTTCCGTCGGGCTCTGCGGACAATGAGTAATTGCGCCGGACTTCGACACCGTTGATCGACAATTGCAAGCCGATATACTGCCCCGGCACATGCGTGATAACTGCCTTGCCATCGACGGGCACAAGATAACAAGACATGATGCACTCGCTCTCCCGGACCTTGTGTGTGACCTTGAACGCGCGCGCGCCACGCCAGCCGCCGGTAGCTTTCTCCTTGTCGACATAGGCCTGCTCCTCCGCCGATATCAACAGATCCGCCAGCTGTTGGTATGCTGCACTCCAGGCTGCGAGTACCGCCTCGGTTGCGATTTCCTCGCCGAGCACTTCGCGGATGGCGCGCAGCAGGCAGTTGCCGACGATGGGATAGTGTTCAGGCAGTACCTGCAGTGACACATGTTTGCTGATGATCTGGTTTGCCAGTGGGCCGAGTTCCTCCAACCGGTCGATGTGACGCGCGTACATCAGTATGCCGTTGGCCAACGCCTTCGGTTGCGCACCACTGCTCTGATGCACCTGGTTGAACAGCGGGCGCACTTCTGGATGCTCTTGTAAAAGAATGCGATAGAAATGTGTGGTCAGCACCTCACCGCCGGTTTCGAGGATGGGGATGCTCAACTTAATGATTTCGCGGTGTTGTAGGGACAGCATGATGCCTCTCGATTGGGGAGATGGATTCATCGCTGGCATGCGGGCAGGCACCCGCATGCCAGCGTGTTCAGCCTTGCTTGCCGATGTATCAGACTTCGACGCCGACGCATTCGGCCCAGATGCGCCGCACCAGGTCGCCTGCGCCGGGGATGTCCTTGATGGCGCCGACACCGAGGCCGGCAAACATTGCCATTTCGGTCGGATTGCCGGTATGCAGTGCGGAAGGACCACGCATGAAATAGCGCGGCACGTCCTTGCCGTCAAGTTGCGCGACCACGTCGGTCTCGCCGGGCCGGCGGCCGGGCGGAAGGGCGCCGGCCGCTTCCCAGTCGTCGAGCGTCTTGTTGCGCAGGACGCGGTGCAAAGCGTTAGTCCATCCAGACTCGAAACATACTGTCAGCGAGGTATCCGATGCGCTCGATCTGACGAGGCGACGCTTGAATTCAGGATGCGACGAGGCTTCTTTGGTCGCCACAAAGCGCGTACCGAATACGCCGCCCGATGCGCCAAGCGCAAGCACTTCGCGCAGCGCCTTGCCGTCGCCCAACCCACCCGCCACCACGACCGGCACATCGCCTGCCGCTTCAAGGATAGGTCCAAGCTGATCCCGCCAGCTTCCTTGTGCCTGCACATGCCCGCCGGCTTCCTGTCCCTGTACGCTGATGTAATCGACGCCAAGATCGAGCGCCTGTTTCGCCCCTCCCAGGGAGCTAATCTGCATGCCGATCTTGGCACCGAAGGAACGCACCATCGCTGCTTGCTGCCTGGTCGGTGTGCCCCATGAAAACTGCACAATCGGCGCACCGGCTTCCAATGCGATGGGCATGGTGTTGGCACCGAAGGCCAATACATAACCGACCGCGAACGGCGCCTTGGTGGCCGCGCGCGTGCGCGTCACTAGCGCGCGCACATTGGCTTCCGGCTGCCAGGTGATCCCCATTCCACCCAGTCCGCCCGCTTCGGAGACCGCGGCAGCGAGCTCCACCGAACTGCCGGTGCCGATGGCAGCCTGCACGATCGGATAGCGGAGGCCGATTTTCTTGACAAAGGCGGCGGCGCGCGCGCTGCTGATGGAGGGAGGCGCTGTCGAGGCCGCGTTCGCTTGTCGGCTCCATGCAAATGATGCCGAGGCAAACGCTATGCCGCTCGTGTTAAATGCGCGCCGTGATTTGTTCATATCGAGGTCCTTTTCTGTGATGTTGTATAGGCATGAGCTGCGGGAGCTTCACTTCTAGCAGAGAGGCTGGCACCCCCACGGCTTTAAACTAGCAAACAATATGCCAGTTTAAAAAATGCCGGTTTCACGAAATTGACGTCTTTTTAGTTGCTTATCGAGAAAAATGCACTTTTTTGGTGTACAGAAACGGTCAAAGCAGTGCGCAGGCTAGAGGCTGGCACTATAATGGCGTGTCCTGCGCCCAATTTGCCTATTCGACACAATGCGCCTTTCTCTTCATACGGATTTCTCCCTTCGCGTACTCATGTATCTGGCGGCGCTGGAACCCGGCCAGCTCGCAACGACACCGGTACTGGCGGAGCAATTCAAGGTATCGCCGCATCATCTGCAGAAAGTGGTGCAGACCCTGCGCCGCATTAAAGTAATTGAGACGACGCAGGGCAACGGCGGCGGCTCGCGTCTGCGAGTGGCTCCAACTGAGATTCGGCTCGGCACCCTACTGCGCCAGCTTGAAAACCAAGGCGAACTGGTCGACTGCGGACGCGGACCCTGTCCTCTGATGCAGGGATGCGTGTTAAAGTCCATGCTGGACGATGCGGAAAATGTCTTCTTCGATCGGCTGGATCAATATAACTTGGCCGATACCATCGTTCCGCCAGTCAAGGACAAATTGCATGTCTTACGGCTCATCGGCACCGCCACGCGCGCGTCGCTGCTAGGATAAGAATTGGATTCGGCCGTCCATAGGTTGCCAACCCAGACTTGACGGAACGATTACGCTTGGCACAGGCTCTGGCACCAGATCAGGATGAAACGCTGTTCGGTGGCGGCGCAAATGGCCTAACCGACTATCCCCGCCATTCCGCCTAAGGAGTCTGGCGGTTACGATCAGTTCACCCATCGTTGCGCCGGTATGCATCGATGCGCGCTGTCGAACGAGTTCATGCAATTGGCCGATGTCGACGTTGTTCGGCCTTGCCAACCTCCTGCTCGCTGGCCGGCGCTTTACGATACCGGAATCCCGAGTTGCGTCTGCAGCGTGCAAAGGGGGTAAAAGCACGGCAGATTTAGCGAATAAACTCGTCTTCTGACGCTGATCAGGACACGTTTTCGGTGAGGACAAAATCCGCCATCGGAAAACCGCAGCCGCGTCGAAAACGCGAATTGATCAGCGTTTTCCCTGGGCCAGATCCTCTCTTGCACGCATCAATTGATGCGGATCAAAGAGGGCGCTTCTGTCAACCGCAGAAAATTAAAGTTGTGACAACGTCACTTTCTTTAATGGTTGAAGGCAATGCGATCATGGAACGCAGATGCGACTTGAGAATGGGGAACGCGGTTGACGTCGCGATCTCAACATTAACGGCCGACGACCACGTGGAAAGCCTGCGGGTCTTAGGTGCCGCACAGGTTCCGCTCGAGATAACCTCCCGGGTGATATTCTCGCTCCAGCCGCACCGGGCAGGCGACCGGCGCAAGGACGCCCTGACGGCAACGGTCATCGAACGCGCCAGGGGCATCCTGCAGTGCTCGAGCGTGCAGGACGCCCGGGAATACTTGCTGATGAAGCAGGTATCATTCCACCTGATCCAGCGGGCGCTGTACGACGCCAGACACCGCGACCCTTGAGCCCAGAATATCCGTGAGAAATGCGTCAGCGAAGAGCTGGCCGTGCATTTCGCACAACTCAAGTGAAACCGCTACAAAGCGGCGCCGCATCTGCTCGCTAATTTCGACGCAAAGCATGAATTGCTCTGTAACGCTGACCATTGTCGCCGCCATAGATGCCAATGAGGAATTTATTTTCCCACTGCATCAGTCTGGCCCGTTTGATCAAAATCAACATGAGTGCGAGTGTCACGCACGCTGACTCCGCGCATCAAAAACATCCCACCACCGCCGCCTCGCACTCGCCTTCGTATTTCCGGGCGCGCGGCCAGTCGCGCACCAGCGTGATGAACTGGCAACCGCCGCTGGCGAGGAAGACCTGTTCAGCAGGGATGTGTTTGCGTTCCGTGGTCGGAGGGCTTTGCGCTCTCAGCTTGCTCACGGCGCCAAAGTATATGTGCGGGACGGCGAGCGCATCACCTTCCCTGCACCGGAAAAGCGATGATATTTTGCCGTTTTTCCGCTGGCTTGACATGCACCTTGGCTGGAAGATCCTGTGGAATTTCATTCGCCGGAGAGCGCATCATGGAACCCGCCTTTCTCGCCAGCGCGCAAGCCATGCTGCGCGCGGCCGCCGCAGGCATCCCGTACGACCAGATCGCCACCGCACACGGCGTGACCAAGAGCACTGTGTCGGTCAGGGTGCGCCGTCTCGCCCACACGCTGCAGCAGATCGTCGGCGTGCTGGACGTCGACGAGGATGCTTCGGCCACGGCAAGCCTGTTGCGCAGCCACCGGCACGCCTACCTGGAGGCGCTGGAGCACTTCCGTCCCGGTGCAGCGCCGACGCTGTACCATCCGCCGGCCACGTTGACGCCGCAGCAGATCGACATGCTGCTGACAAAAATCGGGCGACACAGCCATTGCCCCCTGCGTGACAAGGCACTCTTGCTCGTACTCTTCTCCACTGGCGCCAAGCCGATGGAAATCGCCCAGCTGACTGTGCAGGACTATCTCGACGCGGCGGGGCATGTCAGGCGACAGTCGGTGCTGCGCGCCGAGATCGCGTCGAACGGCGCCGATCGCCCCTTACCGTTCGATTGCACGGCGACGATATCGGCCATCGACGCCTATCTGGCCGAACGTCCGAGGGCGGAACCAGGCCCCCTGGACGCGGCCGGCTTTCGTGGACTGGATCCGGTTAGCGGCCTGTTCCTGTCGCGCGATGGCCAGCCGCTGCAGATGCGGCGCATGCGCGCAGGCCAGGCGGCATGCAAGGAGATCCACGACATCTACAGGCGCATTTTCAGCCATGGTGGCTTGGCCGGAATCAACACCACGTGCGCACGCCGCATGGCGGCGCTGCGCATGCAGGCGCGCGGCGCCTCGACGCGGGAAATCGGCGACGCGCTGGGGGTGAAACGCCCGGCGGTGCTGCAGTTGCTCAAGTCCGCCGACGCTGTGCAGGAGACGATGCGCCAGCCGAAAGGAACGCGGGCGCAGGCGCCGCAGCCTCTTGCATGCTCCCTGTCCGGTGCGAACATGGACCTGTTCCCCATCCGAGACTTCAGGAGACAGGCATGAACAAACCCATG
The DNA here is from genome assembly GCF_059567845.1 of Massilia sp. BGA-UO-ETr-WB1. Taxonomy (NCBI): domain Bacteria; kingdom Pseudomonadati; phylum Pseudomonadota; class Betaproteobacteria; order Burkholderiales; family Oxalobacteraceae; genus Massilia; species Massilia sp. BGA-UO-ETr-WB1. The sequence goes on from NZ_JCAQOT010000012.1 coordinate 6,779, forward strand.
GTGGCGGCTCATAATGCCGCCCTCGTTCCAACCACCATCCTCGGGCACCGGCAAGCGCGGATACCGACGGCGGGCAAGATCCGCGCCGGCATCAAGGTACTGACCAAGGCGGCCGCCGCCAATCCGGCGATCCGGGCGCTGTACGAGGACGGCCTGGCCCATAGCGCGACGTTCGAGCAGATCGAGAAAAAGATCGCCGAACGCTTCCCCGACGTGAAAACGCCGCTCGCGCCCAAAAACGTCGCCTGGTTCACCGTGCGCCCCATGGATTTTCCCAATCCGGCGCTGGCGGGGCAGATTCTGGACGCCTACGGTGAAGACCGTGGCGACGGCGAGGTCCGCCTGTACCGCTTCCCCGTCATCTTCCCGGCCGACGCGTGGCAAAGCGTGATGCCGCACGAACTGGCCTGCTGGGCCCGCAGCGAGAAGCGCTACTGGAGCGAGTACGCGAGCGACGGCCAGACCCGCCGCTGCATGATGTTTACACCAGCCAGGGTGGACCAACGCAGCCAGCGCGTCCTGCGCACCTTTGGCGGGCGCGCCACCGAGGCGCGGCCGGACAACGACGGCCGGTGCGACCCGGAGCGCTGCCCGGAGTTCCAGAACCGCCAGTGCAACCTGTCGGGGCGGTTCATCTTCTACATCCCGGGCATCCGCTCGCTCGACGCGTTCGAACTGCACACCAACAGCTTCTACGCCCTGTCGCGCGCCATCGAGCGCTTCGAAGCGATTGCCTTCATGCGCGGGGGCCGCATCGCCGGTTTCCTGGACGGCCAGCGCACCCCGTTCTACCTCACCAAGAAGCTGCGCGAGGTATCGCACTTGGACGCAAAGACCGGCCAGGCGGTGCGCAGCGCGCACTGGATCATCGAACTCGAAGCGCCGGTGGACGTGGCCGCGCTGCTGGCCCCGCAGGACGACGACACCACCCTGGGCTTGGCCGACGCCGCCGCGCGCGCGCTGCAGGTAGACGATACGCCGTTGCGCGACGGGATGCCCGACGCAGGCGCGGCGGCGCCAACAAGTAACGCGCCGGAGGAGCATGCCGCCACCGGGCCGAGCGGCCGGGATGCGCGCGCCGATGGCCGAGGCGCTGCGCCGGACGATGCGGCGCACGGCGCCGACGCGGTATATGCGCGCGCCGCCGAGCTGGGTGTGGACCGGGCACGGCTCGACGCCTACCTCGATTGGGCCTGGGGCGTGGGCTGGCGGCGCAACGCCCAGGGCGTGAAGCGCGTAGCGGCCGCGCTGGCCCGCTTCCACGGCAATCCTGCGGGACTGCGCGCGCACATCGAGGCCGAAATCGGCGCGCAGGAATAGGAGTCGACCATGATCACGATTGCCCATTTCTCCGACCTGCACTACGCCGACGAAACCCTGGCCGAGGTGGACGCCTGCTTCGGGTTCGCGGTGGACCAGGCCATCGCCCAAGGGGCACACGTGGCCGTTGTCACCGGCGACACCACCGACCACGCGCTGCCGGCCCATTCCCCCGCGTTCGCTGCCCTGGCCCGGCAGATCCGGCGGCTGGCGGACCATTGTCCTGTGCTGATGCTGCAGGGCACCTTCAGCCACGAGCCGGCCGGCCTGCTGCGCCTGTTTCCCCTATTCGGCGGACGACATCCGGTACACGTCGCCGAGCGCCTGTCGCAGGTGGCGCTGCTGGCCGACGGACGCTGGCTGGCGTCGGACGCGTGGCGTTTCGACACGCCGCCAAGCGAGGCGCGCCTCCTGTGCAGCTGCGTGCCCACCCTGAACAAGGCCGCGCTGGCCGCCAGCGTCGGCGCGGGCGAGGTGGCGGCCGCCATGGGCGAGCACCTGGCCCGGCTGCTGGCCGGCTTCGCCCCCCTCAACCAGGCGGCGCGCGCGGCGGGCGTGCCCGCCGTCGGCCTGTCGCACGGCACTGTGCGCGGCTGCGTCACCGAGCACGGCGTGCCCATGGCCGGGCTGGATCACGAGTTCACGGCCGGCGCGCTGTTCGCCGCGCGGGCCTGCGCCTTCCTGCTCGGCCACATCCACCGGCACCAGCGCTGGCGCGACGATGAATGCCTGATCGCCTATCCCGGCTCGATCGGGCGGCTGCACTACGGCGAGGAAGGCGACAAGGGCTTCCTGATGTGGCGGGTCGATGCCGACGGGGCACAGGTCACGCTGGTTCCCACACCCGCGCGCCGCACCCACGAGCTGGTGTTCGACGGCGCGCCCGACCTGGCCGCCCTGTCGGCCTTCGCTCGTGAACATGACCTGGCGGGCGCGTGGGTGCGGGTGCGCTGGTGCATCGCCGAGGAGGCGGCGCACGCGGTGGACCGCGCCGCCATCGCCGCCACGCTCGCGGGCGCGGCCGGGATAAAGCTGGAGGGACGCGTGTTGCCGGTGTCGCGCTCGCGCGCGGCGGGCATCGCCCGCGCGGCCGACCTGCGCACGCAGCTACGCGCCTGGGCAAGCGCCGCATCGATGGATGCGGCACCCCTGCTTGCCTGCCTGGAGACCCTGGAGCATCTGGCGCCGGACGCGATCGCCGAGCGGCTGCTCTCGCAGGACGACGATGGCGCGGCGTTGACCGGGGCCAGCGAGAAGGCACCATGGGACCAGGTAGCGCAGGCCCCCGCCTCCGCACTGACATGAAAGGAGAGCACCATGATCCCCCTGAAACTATCCTTGAGCGGTTTTTGCGGCATCCGCGATGGACTCGGCCGCGACAGCATCACGATCGACTTCGAGCACGAAACCGGCGGCGCGGCGCTGGTGGCGCTGACCGGGCGCAACGGGCGCGGCAAAAGCACCATCCTCGACAACATGACGCCCTACCCCGTGATGCCCTCGCGCGCCGGCGCCGACGGGCTGGGGGCGTTCTCCTACTACGACGAAGTGTACCTGCCGGAAAACCAAAAGGAGCTGGAATGGGCCATGGATGGCGTGCGCTACCGCAGCCACCTCGTCATGCGGCTGGCCGGCAAACGCCGCACCGAGGCGTATCTGCACCAGCTGGGCGAGCGCGGCTGGACGCCGGTGCGCCTGGCCGACGGCACGGTGTCGGATGGCAAAATGGAAACCTACAGCCGCTGCGTGGAGGGCGTCGCCGGCCCGGCGGCAACGTTCTTCAGCACCGCGTTTTCCGCCCAGCAGCGCCGCCAGCTATCAAGCTACCGCAACGGCGAAATCAAGCACTTGCTGGCGGACCTGCTACGCCTGGACGCAGTGCGCGCGTACGGCGAGCGCGCGGGCGAGGTCATGCGCCTCCTGCGCAGTGCCCTGCTGGATAGCCGCGGGCGCCAGCAGGCGCAGCGGGAAACCCTGGTCCGGCTGGCGGCCGAGCGCGACGCGCTGGGCGACACTGCGGCCAAGGCCGAGCTGGCGCGCCAGAACAGCAACGTCGCAGCCGCTCGGCTGGACACCAAACGCGCCGTACTGGCCGCCCTGCGCGCCGAGCAGGCGGTGGCCGCCAGTCACGAGGCTCGCCGTGCCCAGCTACTGCAAGAGCGCGACGCAGCGCTCACCGAACGGCAGCACGCCCTCCAGGCCCTGAATGCGGAACTTGGACGCGAGCAGGCCGCGTTCGACGACATGGTACAGCGTCATGCCCAGCGCGCCACACGCCGCGAAACCACGCTCGCCTCGCTGCGGGCGCAACGCACCACCCTACAGGCCAGCATGGCGCAGGCCCGCCACGCCGAGCGGGCCGCCCGGCGGCTACCCGTCATGCTGGCCGTGCTGGCGCGGCGCGAGCGCCGGCTGGCCGAAGCGCGGGATGCGCTGGCCCAGGGCGAACGGATGGCGGCAGAGCTGGCGCTGGCGCAAGCGAAGAGCGCGGCCATCGAACGCGAAGCCGGCCAAGCGGCGCTGGCGGCACAAGACTTGCGGCGGCGCTTCGGACTGACAGCCGAGGTGCCGTGCGCCGGCATGGCGCTGCAGGCCGAATGCAAGCTGCTGGCCGATGCGCATACGGCCCACGCGCTGCTGCCGGACGCAGGGGCGGTGGTGGCGCGCCTCAACGCGCAGCACACGGCACTGGCCGCCGAGATCACGGCGCTGCGGACCGATGCCGCTGGTTTGCCGCGTGCGCGCTTGGCGGCAGTGGCTGCAGAAACACGGCTGGCATGCAGTCGAGACCGCCTGGCGCGATGCGAGCGGCAGGCCGCGCGGCGCGACGCGCTGGCACAGACCGGCGCCATGCTCGAAGAGGTCGAGGCCCGGCTCGCCTCGCATGCTGAACAGGCCGCTGCCGAGCAGGCGGAGGACGACAAGGCCTACACCGAGCAGCAGCATCGGATCGCCGCGCTGCAGCGCCGGTGCGCATTTGCGGCGCATCCGAGCCAGGTGGCCGAACGCATTGATGCGCTGCTGGCGGCGCTGCCGCCGGCCTTCGACAAGCGTGCCGTCACCGGCACCGCCGGCGAGTGCGAACAGGCCCACGCGCGCCTGCAACTGGCCGAGCAAGCCCACCTGGGCGCCCTGCGCGAACAGGACCGCGCAAGGGACTTGGCCAGGCAGCACGCCGCGCAAGCCCAGGCCTGCGCAGCGCAGGAATGCCAGTCGCTGCGCCTGGAACGGCACTTGGAGGACTGGTCGCTGCTGGCCAAGGCGCTGGGCAACGATGGCATCATTGCGCTGGCCATCGACGACGCGGGACCGGCACTGTCGGCGCTGGCCAACCAGCTGCTGCTGGCCTGCTACGGCCCGCGCTTTTCCGTGTCGCTCCAGACCCAGCTGGCCACCGCGAAGGGCGATCTACGCGAGGGCTTCGACATCACGGTGCACGACGCGCAGAGCGACAGCGTCAAAAGTGTGGCGAAGATGAGCGGCGGCGAGCGCATCTGGATCAACGAGTGCCTGACGCGCGCCATGGCGCTATACCTGGCGCAGGCCGATGGCCGGCGCAGCGCCACGCTGTTCTCGGACGAGGCCGACGGCGCGTTCGACGCGCAACATAAACGGCGCTTCATGGCCATGAAGCGGGAAGTGCTGCGCATGGGCGGCTACGCGCAGGAGTTCTTTATCTCGCACACACCGGAGTTAGCGGACATGGCCGATGCCGTGATCGATCTGGAGCGCTACGCAGCATGAACGAGAAGCGAACCGCCGGTTGGGACGTTAACTCCCTATGTGAAGAGCCGGTAACAAAGTCCCAGCCCAACCGCCACGCCCAATACTCGAAGTCCGTGCTGCTTCCCCAACTGACCTGCTCCCCGAAATTAGTACGGTGTTAATCTAGAGTCTGCCCAACAGGAGGCAGACATGAAAAAGCGATTCACTGAAGAACAGATCATCGGTGTCTTAAAGGAAGCCGAGGCCGGCGCCAAGGTGGCGGACTTGAGCCGAAAATACGGCATTTCCGACGCGACCTTCTACAACTGGAAGGCGAAGTTCGGCGGCATGACCGTGTCTGAGGCTCAGCGCCTGAAGGACCTTGAATCAGAGAATGCGAAGCTGAAGCGACTGCTGGCCGATGTGATGCTCGATAACGCAGCACTAAAGGATGTGGTTGGCCGAAAGTGGTAGGCCCACAGGCAAGACGCCTCGCAGTGGCGCATTTGATGACCATCCACAGGATGGGCGTGACGCGGGCTTGTGGGCTGATGGGGATCTCCAGATCGCTATTCCGGTATCAGTCAAAACGACCTGACGATGGTGAGTTGCTCGCCCGGCTGATTGCCCTGGCAGGGCAAAAGCGTCGGTATGGATACAGGCGTTTGCATGTGCTATTGCGCAGGGAGGGCTGGAAGCTCAACTGGAAGCGTACCTACCGCGTGTACCACGCGGCAGGCCTGATGGTTCGGCGCAGGAAGCGCAAACGTATTGCTGGCGTCGCACGGGTAGCCAAGGTGCCAGCGACAGGACCGAATCAAAGCTGGTCGATGGATTTCGTATCGGATGGATTTGTGAATGGCCGGAGGCTTCGCTGCCTGAATATCGTGGACGACTTTACGAAGGAGTGCCTGGTGATTGAAGTCGACACATCGCTGCCTGGCCAACGCTTGATCTCGGTGCTAGAACGGCTGGCGGAATCACGCGGCTTGCCGCGCTCCGTCACCGTCGACACCGGGCCGGAATTTACCAGTAAGGTGTTGGATGAATGGCCTATCGAATGCAGCTCGAGCTCAAGTTCATCGCACCCGGCAAGCCGCAGCAGAATGCATTTATCGAAAGCTTCAACGGCAAGTTTCGTGATGAATGCTTAAACGAACACTGGTTCCTGTCAATGCGGCATGCACGCACGGTGATCGAGGCCTGGCGTCATGAATACAACGAAGAGCGGCCGCACAGTACGCTGGGCAATCGGACGCCGCAGCAGTTTGCTGAGGGATTATTAACCGCAGACTCCAGTTCAGCTCCGTACTAACTTGGGGAGCAGGTCAGCTCAAGCCCAATTCGTTTTATACCTCTTGCGTGAGCTTGGCGATATGCGCTAATAGTGTACATCTCGCCAGCGAACGACTTTTTGTGACTGACGAAGAGGTATGGGTGAGAACAGTGTCTAGAGCGAAACTTCGAAATGTAGATCTTGAAAAGAAATAAGAATATTTCATCCCAGTAACTTGGAAACCAATGTACTAGGGAGACGCTGATCAATTGAGCTTTTCGCCGGCCCTGGATGTGTTCAGCGTTCCAATGCTGGGCTCGAAAACTCACAGAAGGGTATAAAAAGTGGCGAATTCGCCCCAGTGCCTGCCC
>NZ_JCAQOT010000013.1:0-538254 GCF_059567845.1 Massilia sp. BGA-UO-ETr-WB1
GCGGTCGGTTCCTTCGACAAAACGCTTCATCCTGCTCTCCTGATTGCGTCAGATGAGCTATTAACGCTTCAGAAAAAATCTCGTTTACATTGGGAGCGTGTTTTCACACAGCCTGGGGCGGGAGCCGCCAGGCATGGGGCGCGCGTCGAGTCAACTTCAGCTACTACAGTTGATGCTTGAGGAAAATTAAGATTGCCCAGCCTGCTTGACAATCAATACTTCGGCTCTCAAGCTGAAAAGCAAGGAAGAGGCTATCAAGGCCTGATCGACGCCGCGCTGCGCTCCGCCATAGAGACGGATGACAATCGTCACCATGGAACGAGCGGGCCGATCATTGATACCGGCAAGGAGCGCTTCCCGCTCCGGCTGGACAGCGACGTCCTGAGCCACTTTCGCAAGCTGGCCGGGAAACGGGGAATAGGCTATCAGGGCTTGATTAACAAAGCCCTGCGGGATGCCATGCACGAGGCATGCATATGCAGCGATGGCCCCGCCGGAGAAGCCAATCCGGCGCGGGCCATCGGGCAAGCTTAACGCAGTGCGCTGGCGGCCTTGGCCAGGGCGGTGATGCCGTCCCAGTCGCCGGCTTGCATCAGGTCTTTCGGGGTCAGCCAGGAGCCGCCCACGCAGGCCACGTTCTTCAGCTTCAGGAACTGCGGCGCGGTGTCGATGGAGATGCCGCCGGTAGGGCAGAAGGTGATGTCGCCCAGCGGACCGGCCAGCGCGTTCAGCATGCCCACGCCGCCCGCCGGCACCGCCGGGAACAGCTTCAGCTGCTGGAAGCCCTGCTCGCGCGCGGCCATCACTTCGGACGGCGTCATCACGCCCGGCAGCAGCGGCAGGCCGCTGCTCTTGGCGGCGGCGATCAGCGCCGGGGTCAGGCCCGGCGACACGCCGAACACCGCGCCCGCGTCGCGCGCGGCGGCGAATTCTTCCGGCTGCGTCAGGGTGCCGACGCCGACAATCGCGCCTTCCACCGCCGACATGGCCTTGATCGCACCCAGGCCGTGCTTGGTGCGCAAGGTGACTTCCAGCACGCGGATGCCGCCCGCCACCAGCGCCTTGGCCAGCGGCACGGCGTGGTCGGGATCGTCGATCGCGATCACGGGGATCACGGCGGAGGTGCGCATAATGTCCAGCAGGGTCATGGTCAGTCCTTCTTCATCGAGAAATCTTCATCGGAGCCGGGCACGGTGTTGCCCACCGTGTTGCCGTCATGCAGGGAGACAGTGGTCGGGATCGGCGACGGCAGCGGGAAGGTGGTGGCGCCCTTCTCGGCTTCGCACACGCTGTTGCGGAACATGGCGAACAGCTCGCGGCCCATGCCCACGCCGTTCGGCGACAGGTCGGCCGTGGCCAGCGAACGCGCATGCCACACGTCGGTCGGCACCAGCGCTTCCAGCGTGCCGGTGAAGGCGTCCACGCGGATCATATCGCCGTCGCGTACCAGGCCGAGCGGGCCGCCGGCCAGGATCTCGGGCGACACGTGGATGGCCGCCGGCACCTTGCCGGAAGCGCCCGACATGCGGCCGTCCGTCACCAGCGCCACCTTGCGGCCGGCGTCCTGCAGGTTGGCCAGCGCCGGGGTCAGCGCGTGCAGTTCCGGCATGCCGTTGGCGCGCGGGCCCTGGAAGCGCAGCACGGCCACGAAGTCGCGGTCCAGGCTGCCGGCCTTGTAGGCGGCCATGAAGTCTTCCTGCGAGTTGAACACCAGCGCCGGCGCTTCCACCGTGCGGTGCTCTTCCTTCACGGCCGACACCTTCATCACGGCGCGGCCCAGGTTGCCCTGCACCAGCACCATGCCGCCGTCCGGCGAGAAGGCGTTGGCGTGCTTGCGCAGCACTTTCTCGTCGCCCGATTCGGCCACGGCGTCTTTCCAGACAACACCGTCGTTGGTCTCGTTCAGGAACGGCTCGGCGCAGTGCGCGCGCAGGCCCTTGCCCAGGATGGTGGTCACGTCGTCGTGCAGCAGGCCGGCGTCCAGCAGTTCGCGGATCACGAAGCCGGTGCCGCCGGCGGCGTGGAAGTGGTTCACGTCGGCGTCGCCGTTCGGGTAGATGCGGGTCAGCAGCGGCACCACGGCCGACAGTTCGTCGAAGTCGTTCCAGTCGATCACGATGCCGGCCGCCTTGGCGATGGCCACCAGATGCAGCGTGTGGTTGGTGGAGCCGCCGGTGGCCAGCAGGCCGACCACGGCGTTGACGATACATTTTTCATCGACGATGCGGCCCACCGGCAGGTACTCGCCCTGCTCGGTGATTTGCGCGGCGCGCCGGGCGGCGGCCGCGGTCAGCGCGTCGCGCAGCGGCGTGCCCGGGGTGATGAAGGCGGCGCCCGGCAGGTGCAGGCCCATCACTTCCATCAGCATCTGGTTGCTGTTCGCGGTGCCGTAGAAGGTACAGGTGCCGGCGCCGTGGTAGGACTGGGATTCGCCTTCCAGCAGTTCGTCGCGGGTGGCCTTGCCTTGCGCATAACGCTGGCGGATGGACGCTTTTTCCTTGTTGGACAAGCCGGTGGTCATCGGGCCGGCCGGCACGAACACCGCCGGCAGGTGGCCGAAGTGCAGCGCGCCGATCAGCAGGCCCGGCACGATCTTGTCGCACACGCCCAGGTAGACGGCGGAGTCGAACATATTGTGCGACAGGGCGATGCCGGTCGACATGGCGATGGCGTCGCGCGAGAACAGCGACAGTTCCATGCCCGGCTGGCCCTGGGTCACGCCGTCGCACATGGCGGGCACGCCGCCGGCGAACTGCGCCACCGCGCCGGCCTTGCGCACCGCGTCCTTGATGATGGCCGGGAAGCCTTCGAACGGCTGGTGCGCCGACAGCATGTCGTTATAGGCCGAAACGATGGCCACGCTGGGCTTCTTCAGCTCTTTCAGCGCCAGCTTGTCGTTGGCCGGGAAGGCGGCGAATCCATGCGCCAGGTTGGTACAGGCCAGCACGCCGCGCTGCGGGCCTTTGACGCGCGCCGCTTCCAGGTGGGCCAGGTAAGCGCCGCGCGAAGGCCGGGAGCGCTGGATTATCCGTGCTGTTACGGTTTCAAGTACAGGATGCACCGCCATGATCGTTCCTTATGAAGTAATTGCGTGAAATTTTACTACAAAAATCGCCGGGCGCACGCCCTTTCTTATCGCAACACGCCTTTCGCATGCCGTCCCGAGGGGCTGAAAGACCCCTCCGTAGCCCGTCCGCTTGAACATTTGTAGTGAATTTACCTGTTTTTCCTGTATTATGAACAATATCCCCAAACCAGAGCCGACACATTATGCGCCAGCCCGCCCTCACCACCACCGCCGCCTACCAGGCCCTCGCCGCCCACCACATCGACATCCAGGACAAGACGCTGCGCCAGCTGTTCGCCGCCGATCCCAAGCGCTTCGAAAGCATGTCGCTGGACGCCGCCGGCCTGTACCTGGACTATTCGAAAAACCGCCTGACGGTCGACACCATCGCCCTGCTGGCCAACCTGGCGCGTACGCGCGGTGTTGAGCAGCGCCGCGACGCCATGTTCGCCGGGGAAAAAATCAATACTACCGAAGGCCGGGCCGTGCTGCATACGGCGCTGCGTATGCCGCGCGGCAAGGCATTGAATGTGGCAGGCCAGGACGTGGCGGCCGACGTGCACGCGGTGCTGGACCGCATCCGCGTGTTCACCGACAAGGTGCGCAACGGCTCCTGGCTGGGCCACAACGGCAAAGCCATCACCGACATCGTCAACATCGGCATCGGCGGCTCGGACCTGGGCCCGAAAATGGCCTGCCTGGCGCTGCGCTCCTACGCGCACCCGCGCCTGAAGATGCACTTCGTGTCCAACGTGGACGGCCACGACATGGAAGCCACGCTGGCCCAGGTGAACCCGGACAGCACGCTGTTCATCGTCGCCTCCAAGACCTTCACCACCGCCGAGACCATGCTCAACGCGCAGACCGCGCGCAGCTGGTTCCTGCGGCACGGCACCGAAGCGGCGCTGGCCAAGCACTTCGTGGCCGTGTCCACCAACACGCAAGCCGTCACCGCCTTCGGCATCGACGCCGAGAACATGTTCCCGTTCTGGGACTGGGTGGGCGGCCGCTACTCCGTGTGGTCGGCCATCGGCCTGCCGGTGGCGCTGGCCGTGGGCTTCGGCTACTTCAGCGACTTCCTGGCCGGCGCGCACGAGCTGGATGAACACTTCCGCAGCGCGCCGCTGGACCAGAACCTGCCGGTGCTGCTGGCCATGATCGGCTTCTGGAACCGCCAGTTCCTGGGCTGCGCCTCGCTCTCCATCGCGCCCTACCACCAGGACCTGAACCGCTTCCCGGCCTACCTGCAGCAGCTCGACATGGAAAGCAACGGCAAGCGCGTCACGCGCAACGGCGCCGCGCTGGACACGCCGACCTGCCCAGTGGTGTGGGGCGAATGCGGCACCAACGCGCAGCACGCCTACTTCCAGCTGCTGCACCAGGGCACCGACATCGTGCCGATGGACTTCATCGCCGCGCTGCGCCCGACCCACGACCTGCCCGACCACCACGACGCGCTGCTGGCCAACTGTTTCGCGCAATCGGAAGCCTTCATGACCGGCAAGACCGAGGACGAAGTGCGCGCCGAACTGAAAGCGCAGGGCATGGCTCCCGAGCAGATCGACGAACTGGCGCCGCACAAGACCTTCCCCGGCAACCGCCCGTCCAACACCATCCTGGTGGACGTGCTGAGTCCTGCCGCGCTGGGCGCGCTGATCGCGCTGTACGAGCACAAGACCTTCGTGCAGGGCGTGCTGTGGGACGTGAACAGCTTCGACCAGTGGGGCGTGGAGCTGGGCAAGGTGCTGGCCAAGAACATCCAGTCCGAGCTCACCGGCGAAGCGCAGCCCGCGCGTCACGACAGCTCCACCAACGGCCTGATCGCGCTGGCCAAAGCCGCGCAGAACCTGCGCTAAGGACGGCGCCATGAGCTACCACGTAGAAGCATTCAGCGCCGGCGCCATGCTGGTGGGCGAAAGCCCGCTGTGGCACCACGGCGAACAGACCCTGTACTGGGTGGACATCGAAGGCTTCGCCATCCACAGCCTGAAGCCGGCCACCGAAGAGCACCGCAAATGGCCGATGGCCAGCGAGCCCTCGGCGCTGGCGATAGCCGCCGGCGGCGGCCTGGCCGTATCCACCCGCGCCGGCTTCATGCACCTGGACACCGAAGACGGCACCTTGAGCGCCATCGCCCCCGCGCCGTACGACACCGCCACCACCCGCTTCAACGACGGCAAGGTGGACGCGGCCGGCCGCTTCTGGGTCGGCACCATCTACGAACCGCGCGACAAGCAGGCCGCCGAGATGTTCGTGCTGGAACGCGGCGCCGTGCGCACCGCCTGGTCGGGCGGCATGACCAACTCCAACGGCCTGGCCTTCAGCCCGGACGGCGGCGCCATGTACCACGCCGACACGGCCGCGCACCGCGTCACCCGCTACGACTACGACCTGGCCAGCGGCACGCCGTCCAACCCGCAAGTGCTGCACCAGTTCTCGGCCGACAAGGCCAACAACTACGGCGGCCGCCCGGACGGCGCAGCGGTGGACAGCGAAGGCAACTACTGGGTGGCGATGTTCGAAGGCGGGCGCATCGCCAAGCTGTCGCCCTCGGGCCAGCTGCTGGGCGAGATCCCGCTGCCGGTGCGCTGCCCGACCATGGTGGCCTTCGGCGGCGCCGACCTGAAGACGCTGTACATCACCAGCGCCGGCAAGCGTCCCGCCGAAGAGCTGGCGCAGCACCCGCTCAGCGGGCACGTGCTGCAAGTGCGGATGGAAGTGGCCGGCCTGCCCGCGCCCGCCTACATCGCGTAGCCAAATGTAGTAAATTTTCTTGATTTATAGGTTTTTGTGTAGTAAATTTTCAAAAACCTGTTTCGATACCACTTTTGCGATCCCACACATATTATGGCTCTTACCGATTTTGACCTGGTTCTGTTTGGCGGCAGCGGCGACCTGTCGATGCGTAAACTTCTGCCCGCAATGTACTCCCGCGACGTCTGCGGCGACCTGCCCCCGACTGCGCGCATCATCTGCGTGGGCCGCCAGGAGTCCAGCCAGGAAGAGTTCATCAATGTGGTCAACACCACGTCCAAGCCGCTGATCAAGGCGCCGGCCGTCACGCCGGAAGCGTGGGAGCGCTTCACCGCCCGCATCGTCTACGTGTCGCTCAACGCCACCGACGCCGGCACCTACGGCGCGCTGGTGGAGTCGCTGCGCGAAGACCCCGCCGTCACCCGCGTCTACTACCTGGCCACGCCGCCCGCCATCTTCTCGCAGATCTGCGACAACCTGAAGGACAACGGCCTGGTCACCAAGAACTCGCGCGTGGTGCTGGAAAAGCCGCTCGGCCGCGACCTGGCCTCGGCCAAGCAGATCAACGCCGAAGTGGGCCAGGTGTTCGAGGAATCGCAGATCTACCGTATCGACCACTACCTGGGCAAGGAGACCGTGCAGAATCTGCTGGCCCTGCGCTTCGGCAACATCCTGTTCGAGCCGCTGTGGCGCCGCGAATGGATTTCGGACGTGCAGATCACCATCGCCGAGAAGCTCGGCGTGGGCAACCGCATCGGCTACTACGACACCTCCGGCGCGCTGCGCGACATGCTGCAGAACCACCTGCTGCAGCTGCTGTGCATCGTGGCCATGGAGCCGCCGACTTCGATCGCGCCGGACGCCGTGCGCGACGAGAAGCTGCAGGTACTGCGTTCGCTGAAAAAGTTCACCCCCGCCACGCTGGCGCAGAACATCGTGCGCGGCCAGTACCGCGCCGGCCACGTGGACGGCCAGGCCGTGCCGGGCTACCGCGACGAGCCGGACGCGCCGCAGAAATCGCGCACCGAGACCTTTGTCGCCATGAAGGCCGAAATCGACACCTGGCGCTGGGCCGGCGTGCCGTTCTACCTGCGCACCGGCAAGCGCATGGCCGATTCGCTGGCCGAGATCGTGGTGCGCTTCAAGCAGATTCCGCACTCCATCTTCAACCAGCCGACCAACAGCTTCCAGCCGAACTGCCTGGTGATCCGTTTGCAGCCGGACGAAGGCCTGCGCATGAACCTGATGGCCAAAACGCCGGGCGAAGGCATGCGGCTCAAGCCCGCCGAACTGGAACTGGACTTCCGCGAAACCTTCAAGTCGCCGCGCATGGACGCCTACGAGCGCCTGCTGCTCGACGTGCTGCGCGGCCAGCTGACCCTGTTCATGCGCGGCGACGAGCTGGAAGCGGCGTGGGAATGGGTGGAGCCGATCCTGAACCACTGGGAACAGGATGAAGGCGCGCCGACGCCGTACGCCTCGGGCACCTGGGGCCCGGCCGCCGCCAGCGCACTGATAGGCCGCGACGGCCTGCAGTGGCGCGAAGAAGCGCTGCCTGAAGACTAACCGAGGATTAAGCGTGCTACTCGATTCCATCCGCACCCAGCTCGACTCGCTCTCCAAGTCGGAGCGCAAGGTCGCGCTCGCGGTGCTGGACCACCCGGACCTGATCGTCGACCAGAACATCACCGCGCTGGCGCGCGCCGCGCAGGTGTCCGAGCCGACCGTGGTGCGCTTTTGCCGCACCCTGGGCTACGACGGCTGGCACGAGTTCAAGCTGAAGCTGGCGCAGGGCCTGGCCCTGGCCCTGCCCGGCCTGAACGAGCAGCCGGCCCAGGACGACCTGGCGGCGGACCTGGTCAACAAGATCTGCAGCCGCTCCATCAACACCCTGCTCGACCTGCGCAACAACCTCAAGCCGGAAGCGATCCAGCAGGCGCTCGACATCCTCAAGCGCGCCAACAAGATCGAGTTCTACGGCCAGGGCACGTCCGGCATCGTGGCGGCGGACGCGCAGCACAAGTTCTTCCGCTCCGGCGTGCCCACCGTGGCCTACGCCGACCCGTCGATCCACAGCATCGCCGCGGCCCTGCTGCGCACCGGCGACGCGCTGGTGGCCATTTCGCAGCGCGGCAACAGCCCGGCGCTGGTGCGCTCGGTGAAGCTGGCCCGGCGCGGCGGCGCGGACGTGATCGTGCTGGCGCCGTCCGGCACGCCGCTGGCCGAACTGGCCACGGTGCTGATCCCGATCGACCTGATCTTCAACATCGACCCCTACACGCCGATCTCGGCGCGCCTGGCCTACCTGGTGGTGATCGACGTGCTGGCCGTGGGCCTGGCGCTGCAGCGCGGCCCCGAATTTCGCAAGAAAATGCAGAACGCGCAAAAGGCGCTGCAGGAATTCGACCTGCAGTTCGACTCGTTTATCGGCTGAATAAGCTAGAAGTGGTTGCGCAGCAGCACGCCCAACAGCAAACCGCTGTTGGCCATGATGTAGGCGATGATCCAGCGCCGCTCGCGGGCCATTTCGTAGATCAGGGTGTCAATCCGCTCGGTCTGCTTGCTGATACCGTGCTGAAAATCCATACGCTGCGCTTGCAATGCCTGGCTGAACTCGGCACGTTGCTCCCGCAACGCCTGGCTAAACTCGGCACGATTGTCCCGTAAACCCTGCTCGATGTACGCACGCTGCTCGCGCAAAGCCTGGTCGAAGTGCATGCGCTGGGCGTCCAGCGCCTGCGTGAATTCACTTCGCATCGTATCTACCGAGCGCTGCAGCGAGCCCAGCGCGGTGACGACATTGTCCATGTTGACCTCCAGCCTGACGATACGGGCCTCATGTCCATGTTCGTCACTGGCTGCACCCATGTCAAGCGGCGAGGCATTCATTTTGCGCTCCTGTCCGGGGGGATTCTTCCATCTTGCTCCCCACCCGGAACCGCGCTTTGACAAAGCGCAAACGCGCGCAACCCAGCCTTCAGCAGCACTCGCCACGGGTCTTGTAGGTCAGCACCGGCCGGCTCTTCGCCATCACGCGCACCAGCCCGGCGCCCTCCATGCTGGCCAGCACCGAGCCGGCGTCCTTGTAGGCTGGTGGCGCCTCCTCGTAGATCAGGCCGAGGTCGGCGCAGATCACGCGGCCGCCGAACGAGGTGCGCGCCAGCTGCTCCGGCGTGGCCTTGCGCGCCAGCCTGTCCTTGCAATCGCCGCGCGCCCATTTGCGGCCCGCGCCGTGCGCCAGCGATTGCAGGCTGACGCTGTCGGCCACCGGCAGCGGCCGGATCAGATAGCTATGGTCGTCGCGCGAGCCCGGCAGCAGCACCGGTCCCGCGTCGGCCGGGTTGGCGCCCTTGCGGTGCAGCCAGCCCTGCTCGCCTTCGATCACGTCCGGCGTAATCAGGTTGTGATGCACGTCCAGTACCGGCGCCGCCTCGCAGCGCAGGCGCTGCCGCATGCGCAGCACGATCATTTTGCGGTTGAGCCGGGCGAACGCCAGCGCCGCGTCGTGCTGCAGCAGGTAGGCTTGCGCTGCCGGCGTGCCTTCGGCCAGGCCGGCATGGCCGTGCGCCTCCACGTGGGCGCGCAGCAGCGCGCCGCCCAGGCCGCGCGAACCGCTGTGCACCACCAGCTGCAAGGTCCGGCCCTCCAGCCCGGCGCCCTCGAACAGCGCCGGCTCGTCCACCTGCACCACCGCCTGCAGTTCGACGAAATGGTTGCCCAGGCCGATGGTGCCCAGCGCGCGCAGGCTGGCCGGGTCCAGTCCGGCCTGCCGCAGCCGGGCCTCCAGCACGGCCAGCTCGGCGCCCAGCCAGGGCGCCAGCACTAGCAGCCGCTCCAGCTCGTCCGCAGCGGGCGACGCGTCAAGGTTGCCGATCTGCTTGTCGAGCTTGTCCAGGCTGACCTTGCCGACGGCCAGATCGGTCTGCCACAGTCCCACGCCGCAGCCGATATCGCCGCCGCACAGGGCCGGATAGAACCGGCCCACCGAGAAAAACGCCGCGCCGACCGGGTAGCCGCGCCCAGGATGCAAGTCCGGCAGGCCCACCGCGCGGCGCATGCCGGGCAGCTGGGAAGTGATGGCCAGTTGCTGCAACGCAGCATCGTCCAGCCACAGTTTGTCCGACGCGACCACGGCGGCGCGGTCGGATACCACACGAATGTATTTGCCCATTCTGTATTTCCATAAAAGATGCTCAGGAAATGGGCTGCTGGCAGCGCCGGCGTCGCTATGCAGCAGCACGCCGGGCTTGGAGACTAGTGCTTCAAGCTCGGGGATGCCAGGCCCATCGGGAAAGTATTGAGTTGTGCGTGAATCATAAAAAACTCCTTTCGTGGATACGGCACTGGTTAAAGGGGAGACAATATTACCGCAGTTACATCAGCTTGACACGCCGCAGCAAAGAATATTTAACACTTTCATGTCGACAGCGGCTGGGCATTTTTGCAAAGTTTCCCCTATGAGTGCCGGATTTCTTTACACCAATCGCCATCGAATTTTCCCTGTATGAACTTAACTTGATGATTATCAATACCTATTTATTTCTGGCACGGTGATTGCATTGCATTCCGTACCTCCAACAACTGTTAATGGAACGGAATATGAAAAAACTTACCACCACCGTATTGGCCGCCATCGGCTTGTTGGCCGCCCTGCCCGCCTCGGCCACGCCGATCGCCTACACCAGCTCGTTCACCTCCACCAACACCACTTACGACAAGACGCTGACCTTTAACGTCGGCAACCACGCCTTCCTCGGCAGCGGCTTGCTGGACTGGACCTTCCTGTTCGATCCAAGCTTCAGCCTGCCCGGCAGCAGCATCAGCGAAGCCAAACTGTTCGTCTCGGCGCGCCAGGCCACCGGCGCCAACGACATCATGTCGGTCAACAGTTCGCCGCTGGTCGGCGCGTTGCTCGCAGGCACCGGCAACAATCCGATCGAGACCGAATACAACCTGCTGTCGCTGTTCAACACCAGCGCCATCTGGTCCGCCAGCAATGCGCTGTCGCTGGCCATGCAGCTGAGCTACGTGCAGCCGGCCTCGCCTGCCAACAAGGCGCTGACGCTGGAATATGCGCGCGTGAGCCTGACATTCAGCGACATCGCCAACAACACCAATAACAACCCGGGCGGTGGCGGCGGCGGCGGCGGCGGTGGCGCCAACGCCGTGCCGGAGCCGGGCACCGCCGCGCTGTTCGGCCTGGGCCTGGCCGGCGCCCTGCTGGCGCAGCGCCGCCGCAAGGCTTAAGCGCGCAAAGCTTCAGCGCGCACGGCTGCTGCGCGGGAAGAGGATTGTGTACAATATGCTACCCAGTCCTCAACCTCAGCAGCAGCCCTGCGCGCAACCATGAACCAACTCGAACAGCTCAAGCAATACACCACCGTTGTTGCCGACACCGGCGATTTCCAGTCGATCCAGGCCTACACCCCGCGCGACGCCACCACCAATCCCTCGCTGATCCTGAAGGCAGTGCAGAAGGACGAGTACAAGCCGCTGCTGCAAAAGGCCGTGCAGGACAATCCGAACGCCGCCACCGGCGACATCATCGACCACCTGCTGATCGCCTTCGGCACCGAGATCCTGAAGATCATCCCGGGCCGCGTGTCCACCGAGATCGACGCCAAGCTGTCCTTCGACACCGAAGGCAACGTGGCCAAGGGCCGCGAGCTGATCGCGCTGTACGAGAAAGCCGGCATCCCGCGCGAGCGCGTGCTGATCAAGATCGCCTCCACCTGGGAAGGCATCCAGGCCGCCCGCATCCTGGAACAGGAAGGCATCCGCTGCAACATGACGCTGCTGTTCTCGCTGAGCCAGGCCATCGCTTGCGCCGAAGCGGGCGCCCAGCTGATTTCCCCGTTCGTCGGCCGCATCTACGACTGGTACAAGAAGAGCACCGGCATCGACTACGTGGGCGCGGAAGATCCGGGCGTGCAGTCGGTCAAGCGCATCTACAACTACTACCGCAAGTTCGGCTACGACACCGAAGTGATGGGCGCGAGCTTCCGCAACACCGGCCAGATCCTGGAACTGGCCGGCTGCGACCTGCTGACCATCAGCCCGGACCTGCTGCAGGCGCTGGCCGACGCCAACGCGCCGGTGGAGCGCAAGCTGAGCGCGGACGCCAGCGCCAACTCCACCGTCGGCAAGATCGCCGTGGACGAGAAAACCTTCCGCTTCATGATGAACGAAGACGCGATGGCCACCGAGAAGCTGGCCGAAGGCATCCGCGCCTTCTGCGCCGACTCGGGCAAGCTGAAGCAAATCATTTCCGGCATGCGCTGATACGCCGCAACGCGTAAGCAAACCGGCCAGGCCCACCGACGTGCGCCTGGCCGGTTTTACTTTCAGTTCGGAAATCTGTACAAAACGTTACATTTAACACTGTTATACAATGGCCGGCACTGCCTTTGTAAATAGAACAAGCTAAGGGCAAGCACCTAGAAAACCTCAACATTACCTCCAGAGACATCTATGAGATCAGTCCCACGCTGCACTCCCGTCGCCGCCGCCATCATCACCCTCACCACCCTCTCGATGCTGGCTGCCTGCGGAAAGAAAGATGACAAAGCCGGCGCCGCCCCGCCGCCACCGCAAGTCGCCGTCTACACAGTCGCTCCCGCCACCCTCACCCTCTCCACCGAACTGCCAGGCCGCCTCGAAGCGTCGCGCGTCGCGCAAGTGCGCGCGCGCACGCCCGGCATCGTGCTGCAGCGCGTGTACAAGGAGGGCTCGGACGTGAAGGCCGGCGAGATCCTGTTCCGCATCGATCCGGCGCAGTTCCAGGCTTCCTACGACAGCGCGCAAGCGGCCGTGGCCAAGGCCGAAGCCAACCTGGCGCAGGCCGAGCTGAAAGTGAAGCGCTACAAGCCGCTGCTGGCCGCGCAAGCCGTCAGCAACCAGGAATACGACGACGCGGTGACGGCCCAGAAGCAGGCCGCAGCCGACCTGGCCACCACCCGCGCCGCCCGCACCACCGCCGGCCTCACGCTGGGCTACGCCACCGTGACCTCGCCGATTTCCGGCCGCGTGGGCCGCGCGCTGGTGACCGAGGGCGCGCTGGTGGGCCAGGGCGAAGCGACGCCGATGGCCACCGTGCAGACGCTCGATCCGATCTATGTCACCATCACCCAGTCGTCCACCGAAGTGCTGCGCCTGCAGCGCGCGCTGGCCGCCGGCAAGCTGAAAGGTGCAGGCAACGGCGCCGCCAAAGTCACGCTGGTAACGGAGGACAGCCAGCCCTATCCGCAGTCCGGCAAGCTGCTGTTCTCGGACGTGGCGGTCGATGAAACCACCGGCTCGGTGGCCATGCGCGCCGAGTTCCCGAACCCCAACCGCACCCTGCTGCCGGGCATGTACGTGCGCGCGCGCCTGGAACAGGCGGTCAACGAAGCCGCGCTGCAAGTGCCGCAACAGGCCGTGGTGCGCGGCCCGGAAGGCGCCACCGTGATGGTGGTCGGTTCGGACAACAAGGTCACCGCCGTGCCGGTGAAAGCCGACGCGGCGCAGAACGGCAGCTGGATCGTCAGCTCCGGCCTGAAAGGCGGCGAGCGCGTGATCGTGGAAGGCTTCCAGAAGACCAAGCCGGGCGGCACCGTCACGCCGGCGCCGTGGCAAGGTCCGGTTGCAGCCGCGCCGGGCGGCGCGCCAGCAGCGCCGGCATCCGCTCCGGCAGCTCCGGCTGCGGCCGCAGCACCTGCCGCCCCTGCACCCGCCGCCCCCGCACCGGCTGCAGCAGCGCCGGCCGCCGGCAAGTAACCGGGAGCTCAGATGGCAAAATTCTTCATCGACCGCCCCGTCTTCGCGTGGGTGATCGCCCTGTTCATCCTGCTGGGTGGCTCGCTGGCGATTACCATGCTGCCGGTGGCGCAGTACCCCACCATCGCGCCGCCGTCCATCGTCATCAGCGCCAACTACCCGGGCGCCACCGCCCAGGTGCTGGACGACGCGGTCACCAGCGTGATCGAACAGGAAATGAACGGCGCCGACGGCTTGCAGTACGTCGAATCGCAGAGCGAGGCCAACGGCTCGGTCTCGATCACCGTCACCTTCCTGCCCGGCACCAATCCCGACCTGGCCGCCGTGGACGTGCAGAACCGCATCAAGCGCGTCGAATCGCGCCTGCCGCAGGCTGTCACGCAGCAGGGCGTGCAGGTCAACAAGTCGCGCTCCAACATCCTGATGTTCGTGGGCGCCTCGTCCAGCGACGGCAAGATGGACACCGCCGCCATCGGCGACTACCTGGCGCGCAACGTGGTCAACGAGATCAAGCGCCTGCCGGGCGTGGGCCAGGCCCAGCTGTTCGGCACCGAGCGCGCCATGCGCGTGTGGGTCGACCCGGCCAAGCTGGTGGGCTACAAGCTCACCATGGCCGACGTCACCGCCGCCATCCGCGCGCAGAACGCGCAGGTTACCGCCGGCACGCTCGGCGACCTGCCCGCGCCGCGCTTCCAGACCTACTCCGCGCCCGTGGTGGTGCAGGGCCAGCTCACCTCGCCCGAGGAATTCGGCAAGGTGGTGCTGCGCGCCAGCGGCACCGGCGCCACCGTGCGCCTGTCGGACGTGGCCCGCATCGAAATGGCCGGCGCCAACTTCAACATCAGCGCGCGCCTGAACGGCAAGCCCTTCGTCGCCATCGCCGTGCAGCAGTCGCTGACCGGCAACGCGCTGGCCACCGCTGAACTGGTGCGCAACAAGATGGAGGAGCTGTCCAAGTTCTTCCCGCCCGGACTGACCTACACCGTGCCTTACGACACCTCGCTGTTCGTCAAGATCTCGATCGAGGAAGTGGTGAAAACGCTGCTGGAAGCGGTGCTGCTGGTGTTCATCGTGATGTACGTGTTCCTGCAGAACTTCCGCTACACCTTGATCCCCACCATCGTGGTGCCGGTGGCGCTGCTGGGCACCTTCGCCGTGATGCAGCTGGCCGGCTTCTCCATCAACGTGCTGACCATGTTCGGCATGGTGCTGGCGATCGGCATCCTGGTCGACGACGCCATCGTGGTGGTGGAGAACGTCGAGCGCATCATGAGCGAGGAAGGCCTGTCGCCGCGCGAAGCGACCCGCAAGGCCATGTCGCAGATTACCGGCGCGATCATCGGCATCACGCTGGTGCTGATCGCCGTGTTCATCCCGATGGCGTTCTTCGGCGGCGCCGTGGGCGCGATCTACCGCCAGTTCTCGCTGTCCATGGTGTCGTCCATGGTGTTCTCGGCACTGATGGCGCTGACCCTCACGCCGGCGCTGTGCGCCACCATCCTGAAACCGGTGGAAGCCGGCCACCACCACGAGAAGAAGGGCTTCTTCGGCTGGTTCAACCGCGGCTTCGCCAAAACCGCCACCGGCTACCAGGGCGTAATCGCGCGCATGCTGACCCGCACCGGCCGCTACATGGTGATCTTCCTGCTGATCTGCGGCGTGGTGGGCTGGCTGTACGCGCGCCTGCCGTCGTCCTTCCTGCCGAACGAAGACCAGGGCTACATCATCACCAACGTGCAGCTGCCGCCGGGCGCTTCCAAGAGCCGCACCGAGGCGGTGCTGAGCAAGGTGGAAGAGTACATGGCCAAGCAGCCCGGCGTGGCGCGCACCATCGCCGTGGCCGGCTTCAGCTTCTCGGGCAACGGCCAGAACGCCGGCCTGGTGTTCGTGCCGCTGAAGGACTGGAGCGAGCGCGGCGCGGAAGACTCGGCCGAGAAGATCGCCGGCCGCGCTTTCGGAGCGTTGTCAGGCATCGCCGACGCCATCATCTTCCCGCTCAGCCCTCCGCCGATCCGCGAGCTGGGTAACGCCACCGGCATCACGGCGCGCCTGCAGGACCGCAGCTCGCAGGGCCACGCGGCGCTGGTGGCCGCGCGCAACCAGCTGCTCGGCCTGGCCGCCAAGAGCCCGGTCCTGGCCGGCGTGCGCCCCGAGGGCCTGGAGGACGCGCCGCAGCTGCAGATCGACGTCGACCGCGACAAGGCCAACGCGCTGGGCGTGTCCTTCGCCGACATCAACAGCGCCATGTCGGTGGCCTTCGGCTCGAGCTACGTGAACGACTTCACCAGCAGCGGGCGCCAGCAGCGCGTGGTGGTGCAGGCCGACGCGCCGCAGCGCCTGCAGCCGGAAGACCTGCTGCGCCTGAACGTGCGCTCGGCGTCCGGCTCCATGGTGCCGCTGTCCTCGTTCGCCAGCTCGCGCTGGATCAACGGTCCGGTGCAGCTGGTGCGCTACAACGGCTATCCCGCCATCAAGCTGACCGGCAACGCGGCCCCGGGCCGCAGCACCGGCGAGGCGATGGACGAGCTGGAGCGATTGGCGCAGCAGCTGCCGCCCGGCTTCGGCATCGAATGGACCGGCCAGTCGCTGGAGGAAAAGACCTCCGGCTCGCAGGCGCCGGCGCTGTTCGCGCTGTCCATGCTGGCGGCCTTCCTGGTGCTGGCCGCGCTGTACGAGAGCGAATCGATCCCGGTGGCGGTGCTGCTGGTGGTGCCGCTGGGCGTGCTGGGCGCGCTGCTGGGCGCCACCATCCGCGACCTGCCGAACGACGTGTACTTCAAGGTGGGGCTGATAGCGATTATCGGGCTCTCGGCCAAGAACGCGATCCTGATCATCGAGTTCGCCAAGGACCTGCAGGCGCAGGGCAAGGGCCTGGTGGAGTCCACGCTGGAGGCGGTGCACCTGCGCTTCCGCCCCATCATCATGACCTCGCTGGCCTTCATCCTCGGCGTGCTGCCGCTGGTGGTGGCCTCCGGCGCCGGTTCGGCCAGCCAGCGCGCCATCGGCACCGGCGTGATGGGCGGCATGATCACCGCCACCGTGCTGGCGGTGTTCCTGGTGCCGGTGTTCTTTGTCGTGGTGCGCAAGATATTCAAGGGAAGCGAACGCCAGCGCCGCCTGGCCGCGCATGAACTCGACCTTCCGGAGAAGAAAGTATGATGAAAACCAAGCACAAGCACATCGCGCTCACCGCGTCGGCCGCGGCGGTCCTGCTGCTGGCCGGCTGCTCGCTGGCGCCGACCTACCAGCGCCCCGAGGCGCCCGTGGCGGGGGCCTATCCAGCCGTGCCGGCCACCGCCCGCGGCACCGGCGGCCTTGCTCCCGCCGGCAAAGCCGCCACCGACACCGGCTGGCGCGAGTTCTTCCCCGACCAGCGCCTGCAGCAGCTGATCGCCGCCGCGCTGGAATACAACCGCGACCTGCGCGCGGCGGCGCTGCGCATCGAGGAAGCGCGCGCGGCCTACAACATCCAGTCGGCCGACCGCCTGCCCAACCTGAACGGCACGCTGGGCGGCACCCGCGCCCGCACGCCGCGCTCCGTGTCCGCCACCGGCGCCGACATCACCGGCACCCGCTTCGACGCGGGCCTGGCGATTTCCTCCTTCGAGCTGGACTTCTTCGGCCGCGTGAAAAGCCTGAACGACGCCGCCCTGGCCACCTACCTGGCCAGCGACGAAGCGCGCCAGGCGGCGCACATCAGCGTGGTGGCCGAAGTGGCGAAGGCCTACTTCACCGAGCGCGCTTTCGCCGAGCAGTACCGGCTGGCGCAGCAGACCTATGAAGCGCGCGCGCGCACCTACAAGCTCACGCAGCAGCGCATGGAAGTGGGCGCGTCCTCGCGCCTCGACCTGCGCTCGAACGAAACGCTGATGGAAACGGCGCGCGTGGCCGCGCTCACGCTGGCGCGCCAGCGCGCGCAGGCCGAAAACGCGCTGACCTTGCTGGTGGGCCAGGCCCCGCCCCCCGCCACCGATGCCTCCGCCGCCATGGCCAGCGACGCCGCCATCGACGCCATGAGCGCGGTGCCGGCAGGCCTGCCGTCCGAACTGCTGGCGCGCCGGCCCGACATCCGCGCCGCCGAGCAGCGCCTGAAGGCGGCCAACGCCAACATCGGCGCCGCGCGCGCGGCCTTCTTCCCGCGCATCAGCCTGACGGCCGCCATCGGCAGCAGCAGCCCGGACTTCTCCGGCCTGTTCGACAGCGGCACCGGCAGCTGGTCCTTCGTGCCGCAACTGGTGCTGCCCATCTTCGACGCCGGCCGCAACCGCGCCAACCTGAGCCTGAGCGAAGTGCGCAAGAACATCGCCGTGGCCGACTACGAGAAGACCATCCAGACCGCCTTCCGCGAAGTGGCCGACGCGCTGGCCGCGCGCACCTACCTGGGCGACCAGGTGGCCGCGCAGCGCGCCGTGCAGGACGCGCAGGCCGACCGCCTGAAGCTGCTGCAGCTGCGCTTCGACAACGGCGTGGCCAGCTCGCTCGACGTGCTGGACGCGCAGCGCGAACTGTTCAGCGCCGAGCAGTCGCTGGTGCAGGCGCGCCTGCTGCGCACCACCAGCGCCATCGACCTGTACCGCGCGCTGGGAGGCGGGCTGAAATAATGGCCTCGCCCATCATCATCCGCCTCGGCCAGCGGGCGCGCCAGCGCATCGCCGCCGAGGGCATGCAGGCAGCCGACGTGGCCATCGTCCCGGCTGCGGCGGGCGGGCCGAAAGGCCTGATCCTGCATGGCCTGGACCGCTGGCTGTTCGGCAGCTTCCTGAAGCAGGCGCCGCGCCAGCGCCGCCTGATCGGCGCCTCCATCGGGGCCTGGCGCATGGCCGCCGCCGCCTTCGACGATCCGGACACGGCGCACAAGCGCCTGGCCCACCTGTACACGCACCAGCGCTACCCGGCCAAGGTGGACGCGGCCTACGTCAGCAACACCTGCCGCGCCCTGCTCGACGAACTGCTGGACGGACGCGGCGCCGAAGCGCTGGCCAGTCCGCACTACGCGCTGTCCATCATCACCGCGCGCGGCGCCGGCCCGCTGGCGCAGGCGGCCGGCAGCCGCTGGCGCGAACTGGCCGGCTTCCTGCGCGCCGCCGCCGGCAACGCCGTCTCGCGCAGCCGCCTGGCAGGCGCCATGGAACGCGTGGTCTTTCACGACGCGCGCGACAGCCAGGACTGGCTGCGCCAGCAGTTCGACGCCTTCGCCAACCACTTCGTCGGCCTGTCCGAACACAACCTGCGCGACGCGCTGCTGGCCTCCGGCTCCATCCCCATGGTGCTGCAGGCGGTGTCCGGCATCGCCGGCGCGCCGGCAGGCGCCTACTGGGACGGCGGCCTGATCGACTACCACCTGCACCTGCCCTACCAGCGCGACCCCGGCCTGGTGCTGTACCCGCACTTCAGCGACTACATCGTGCCCGGCTGGCTGGACAAGTCGATGCCGTGGCGCCGCGCCCGCGACGCTGCTTTGGACAACGTGATCCTGGTCTCGCCCTCGCCGGACTTCCTGGCGAAACTGCCGAACCGGAAAATGCCCGACCGCGCCGACTTCAAGTTCTATGGCCAGAACCACGACACCCGCATCCGCGACTGGACCCGCGCCATCGGCGAGAGCGAGCGCATGGCCGAGGCCTTCGCGCGCTGGAGCGAAAAGCCGGACTTGTCGCAAACATCAGCATTCTAAAAAGGCCACGCGCGCTGTTGTAAAAAGCCGCAGCGCTCCCCCGTAACAGTTGCCCCCGGCCCGGCTATCGGCGCATACTCGTCGGTGCCTGCAGGCACTACTTGATGGGAGCATCCAATGAATTTTCTGTCCAATATGCGTATCGCCACCCGGCTCGCGGCCGGCTTCACCATCGTGCTGGCGCTGTCGGTGGTCGCCACCGGCTACGCCCTGGTGCACGCCCGCGCCAACGCCGAAGCCACCAAGCAGATGATGGCCAACCCACTGGCCACCGAGCGCCTGGTGTCGGACTGGTATGTGCTGATCTACTCGGCCATTGCGCGCACCGCGCTGTTCTCCCGCACCACCGACGAGCAGCTGCCGGTGGTGTTCGCCGACGTGGTGGCCGACAGCACCAAGCGCGGCTCGGCCCTGATCAAGAAAATCGAAGAGCTCCTCGACACCGACGAAGAGCGGGAAATCATGAAGACCATCGTCGGCCTGCGCAACCAGTACCAGGACGCCAAGAACAAGGTGATGGACGCCAAGAAGGCCGGCAACGCCGCCGAATCCGAGCGCGTCTTCAAGGAAGTGTTCACGCCGGCGGCCGACGCCTACCAGAAGCGCGTGCTGTTCCTGCTGGAGCACCAGCGCAAGGACATCGACGACACCGCCCAAGCAATCGACGCGGCCAACAGCCGCAGCACCATGCTGATGTCCCTGATGGGCGTGCTGCTGGTGGCGGCCGGCGCGGTGGCCGCCTACATCATCTCGCGCAGCATCACGCGGCCGCTGCGCTCGGCGCTGGCGGTGGCCTCCACCGTGGCGCAGGGCGACCTCACCACCAGCTTCAGCCAGGACAAGGCGCGCGACGAAATCGGCGAGCTGATGACGGCGCTGCACACCATGAACGACGCGCTGCGCAACGTGGTGAGCCAGGTGCAGACCGGCACCAACGCCATCGCCAGCGCGTCCAGCGAAATCGCCTCCGGCAATATGGACCTGTCCACCCGCACCGAGGAGCAGGCCAGCTCGCTGGAGGAAACCGCGTCCTCGATGGAGGAACTGACCGCCACCGTGCGCCAGAACGCCGACAGCGCGCGCCAGGCCAACCAGCTGGCGCAGGCCGCCTCCGAAGTGGCGGTCAAGAGCGGCGCCATCGTCGGCCAGGTAGTCGACACCATGGGCGCCATCGACGCCTCGGCGCGCAAGATCGTGGACATCATCGGCGTCATCGACGGCATCGCCTTCCAGACCAACATCCTGGCGCTGAACGCGGCGGTGGAGGCGGCGCGCGCCGGCGAGCAGGGACGCGGCTTCGCGGTGGTGGCGTCCGAGGTGCGGCAGCTGGCGCAGCGCAGCGCGGCGGCGGCCAAGGAAATCAAGGAATTGATCGGCAACTCGGTGCAGCAGGTGAACGCCGGCACCGCGCTGGTTCAGCGGGCCGGCGCCAGCATGGACGACGTGGTGTCCAGCGTGCGCCGCGTGAACGACATCATGGCCGAGATGAGCTCAGCGAGCAGCGAGCAAAGCGACGGCATCGAACAAGTGAACCGCGCCATCACGCAGATGGACCAGGTGACGCAGCAGAACGCGGCGCTGGTGGAGCAGGCAGCGGCGGCGGCGGCCAGCATGCAGGAGCAGGCCGCCAGCCTGGCCGGCGTGGCGGCCTCCTTCAAGCTGGGCAACGAGCAGCCCCGCCTCAGGATGCCAGGAACATCTGCTGCAGGTCGTTCAAGAAGCGCTGCCCTAATTCCGTCGGCTTGATCAGCTTGTAGTCGCGGTACAGCAGGCCCTTGGCCTCTGCCGCGTTGAGCTGCTTGTCGATGGCGTTGATGGACAGGCCGGTGCGCTCGGCGAACAGGTTGGGCTCGAAGCCTTCGTGCAGGCGCAGGGTGTTGAGCATGAACTCGAAGCCCATCTCGTCGCGCCCGATCTCGTACTCTTCCTGCACCGGGTTGCCGGCCTTGACCGCCTCCATATAGGCCTTGGGCTGCTTGAAGCGCGCCTGGCGCAGCACGCGGTGCGGGAACGAGATCTTCGAGTGCGCGCCGGCGCCGATGCCGAGGTAGTCGCCGAAGTGCCAGTAGTTCAGATTGTGTCTGGCGCGGTGGCCCGGCTGCGCATAGGCCGACACCTCGTACTGGCCGTAGCCGTTGGCGGCGGTCAGCTCGGCGATCATGTCCTGCATGTCCGCGCTGGCGTCGTCGTCCGGCAGCACCGGCGGGTACTTGGCGAACAGCGTGTTCGGCTCCATCGTCAGGTGGTACAGCGACAGGTGCGGCGGCTTGAACGACATCGCCGTTTCGATATCCTGGCGCGCCTGCTCCAGCGTCTGCGTCGGCAGCGCGTACATCAAATCCAGGTTGAAGTTGTCGAAGTTGGCCAGCGCGATCTCCACCGCGCGGCGCGCCTCGCCGCCGTCGTGGATGCGGCCCAGCGCCGACAGGTGCTCCGCGTTGAAGCTCTGGATGCCGATCGACAGGCGGTTGATGCCGCTGGCGCGGTAGGACTTGAACTTTTCGGCCTCGAAAGTGCCGGGGTTGGCCTCCATCGTGATCTCGGTGTCCGCGTCCATCGGCAGCAGGGTGCGCACGTCCGACAGCAAGCGGTCCAGGCCCGCCGCCGACATCAGGCTGGGCGTTCCGCCGCCGATGAAGATGGTGTGGATGCGGCGGCCCCAGATCAGCGGCAGCGCCATTTCCAGGTCGCTGCGCAGCGAAGCCAGGTACTCCTCTTCCGGGAAGCCGCCGCCCTTGGCCTCGTGCGAATTGAAGTCGCAGTAAGGGCACTTGCGCACGCACCAGGGGAAGTGGATGTACAGCGACAGCGGCGGCAGCGCCGTCAGGTTCAGCGCGCCGGGCTGCAGGTAGTGCAGCGCGGTGCCGGCGGCCGCTTCGTTGTTGGAAACGGCCGGCTTGGCAGCCGCCGTGGATGCCGGCTTGGCGCCGACGACCTTGATCGGGATCATTTCAGTTTCTCTACCAGCGCGCGCAGGGCCTGGCCACGGTGGGACAGCTTGTTCTTTTCATCGGCCGTGAGCTCGGCTGCGCACTTGCCCAGTTCGGGGATGAAGAAATGCGGGTCGTAGCCGAAGCCGCCGTTGCCGCGCGCCTCGGCGATGATCTGGCCGTTCCAGCGGCCGTCCGCGATCACCGGTTGCGGATCGTCCGCATGGCGCACGAACACCAGCACGCAGTAATAGTACGCCGATTTGTCGGCGTGGGGAGCCAGGTCGGCGATCAGCTTGGCGCTGTTGGCGGCGTCCGATTTCGGCTCGCCGGCGTAGCGCGCCGAATACACGCCGGGCGCGTTGCCCAGCGCCGTCACGCACACGCCGGAATCGTCGGCCAGCGCCGGCAGGCCGGTCAGGCGGGCCGCGTGGCGCGCCTTTTCCAGTGCATTTTCGACAAAAGTATGGTGCGGTTCATCCGCCTCGGGGACGTTGTACTCGCCCTGGGCATGGACGGAAAAGCCCACCGTGGACAGCAGCTCGTTGAATTCTTTCAGCTTGCCGGCGTTGTTGGAGGCGAGGATCAGGCGTTGGGTCATGGATATTCTGGTGTAGCGTTGGTGACAGCGCGCCATTGTAAACCTTTTGCGCGCCGCGCCCCCGCTACGGGGTCAGCAAGGCCTGGATGTCCGGCTTCTGGTGGTTTTCCAGCGTGGCCATGACCGCGTTCGTCAGGATGACGGAATTCTTGGCGGACGCGCCCCGCGCGGCGGCCACGGCGGCTTTCATCGCCAGATAGCCCATCTGGCGCGGGTCCTGCACCACCAGGCCATGGACTTCCTGCCTGCGCAGGCCGTCCAGCAGGAACTCGGTGGCGTCGAAGCCGATGAATTTCTTCTTGCCGGCCAGGCCGGCTTGCCGCAGCGCGCGCAGCATGCCGTCGCTGGTCGATTCGTTGACGGCGAAGATGCCGTCGAGGTCGGGAAACTTCTCCAGCAGCATGCCGGCGCTGCGGGCGGCCTTGCCGCGCGTGCCGCCGCCGTACTCGTCGGCGACGACGGTCATCTGCGGCGCGTTTTTCTTCAGGTAGTCGATGAATCCGTTGGCGCGGTCCTCGGTCGAGCCGCTGCCGGGGATGGTGCGCAGCACGGCCACCGTTCCCTGCCTGTTCAACAGGCCGGACAGCCGTTCCGCCGCCAGCCGGCCGGCGGCAACATTGTCGGTGGTGACAAAGCTGGCGTGCGCGTTGCCGTCCAGCCCGGAGTCCACCACCACCACCTTGATCCCCTGCGCCACCGCCTGCCTGACGGGATCGAGCAGCCGCGCGCGGTCGGTCGGGGCGATGATGATGGCGTCGATCTCGGGCCTGGAGTAGATGCGCAGGATCTGGATCTGCGAGTCGATGTCGTCGTTGTGGGCCGGTCCGCGCCAAGTCAGCTGGACCTGGCCCACCTCCTGCACGGCGCGGTCGACGCCTTGCCGCATGAAGGTCCAGAAATCCTGGTCGCGCGACTTCGGAATAAAGACCACGTTCAGGTCCCTGGCATACACGGGGCATACCGAAAACACGATGCACACCAGCAGGAGCGACATCCATTTTTTCATAGTAGGGCCATTGTATGCCTGGCCGGCGCGTCCCGCCCGCTTACTTGTCAGGCGGACAGGCCGAGCGCCTGCTTCTGCAGCGTCACCAGTTCCCGGATGCCGCCCTCGGCCAGGTCCAGCAGGCGGTTCATGCCGGCGCGGTCGAAAGCGGCGCCTTCGGCCGTGCCCTGCACTTCGATGAAGTGGCCGGCGTCGGTCATCACCACGTTCATGTCGGTGCCGCAGTCGGAGTCTTCCAGGTAGTCCAGGTCCAGCACCGGCATGCCCTGGTACACGCCGACCGAAATGGCGGCCACGAAGTGCTTGACCGGCACGGCCGGGATGGCGCCGCGCGCCACCAGGGTGGAGAAGGCGTCGTAGGCGGCCACCATGGCGCCGGTGATGGCGGCGGTGCGGGTGCCGCCGTCGGCCTGGATCACGTCGCAGTCCAGGTTCAGGGTGCGCTCGCCGAACGCTGCCAGGTCGAAGGCGGCGCGCAGCGAACGGCCGATCAGGCGCTGGATCTCCTGCGTGCGGCCGCTTTGCTTGCCGCGCGCCGCTTCGCGGTCCATGCGGCTGTGGGTCGAACGCGGCAGCATGCCGTATTCGGCCGTCAGCCAGCCCTGGCCCTTGCCCTTCAGGAAGCCAGGCACCTTCTCCTCGATGCTGGCGGTGCAGATCACCTTGGTGTCGCCGCATTCGATCAGCACCGAACCTTCGGCGTGCTTGGTGTACTGGCGCGTCAGGCGGATGGCGCGCAGCGCGTCGACGGGGCGGCCGCTGGGGCGGGATGCAAAAGTCATGGGTCGGTCTTTCTGGGTAAGTGTTGGGAGGATTTCTCGATCGCGCCGCGTATCTCGGCAATGGCGCGCTCGATCTCGTCGTCGTCGAAGGCGTCCACCGGACCGGCGGCAGCGGCCGCGCCGGCAGCAGCGTCAAGCGGCGCGTCGCGGCCGATGGTGGTGTTGACCTGGTCTTCCGGCAGCATTTCGGTCGAGATGATACTGGACATGCCGGCCGCCGTGGTGGGCGCCGCGTCGGCCACCGAACTGCCCTGCCACATGATGGCCAGCGCGGTGGCGTTGTCGCCGCTGGCGCCGGCGATGGCCACCGCCGTCTGCAGCATGTCCGGCACCGCCCGCACCACGGTCTGGGTGGCCAGGCGCTGCGCCAGGTCGGCGTCGCCCAGCACCGACCACAGGCCGTCGGAACACAGCAGCATCACGTCGCCCGGCAGCATGCTGGCGCGGCGCGACAGCTCCACCCGGGGCAGGCTGGTCGCGCCCAGGCAGTTGTACAGCTTGTTGCGGTCCGGGTGGGTGGCGCGCTCGGAGGCCGGCACCAGGCCCTTGGCGATCAGGTTCTCCACGTGCGAATGGTCGCGCGTGCGCGCCAGCACCTGGCCGCCGCGCATCCAGTACAGGCGCGAATCGCCGCAATGCGCCCACACCGCGATATTGTGCTGGATCAGGCAGGCCACCACGGTGGTGCGCGGCGTCTCCGGCAGGTTGTGCATGGCCTTGTAGCGGTGGATCTCCTGGTGCGCGGCCATGAAGGCCTCCTCCAGGAAGCGCTCCGGCTTCTTCACATAGGGCGTGGCCTGCTGCTGGAACAGGGTGGAAATGGTCTGCATGGCGATGGTGGCGGCCACCTCGCCGCGCATATGGCCGCCCATGCCGTCGGCCAGCACCAGCAGCAAGGCGTCGCGCGTGAAGCTGTAGCCCATGCGGTCCTGGTTGACCTTGCGGCCGCCGATATGGCTTTCCTGATATACGGAGAATTGCATGGTGGTCCCTGGATCGTCCTTGTCGGTCAGGATTGCGTGGTCTGCGGCGCGTCTTTGCTGCCGCGCCCGAAGCGGCCGAACTGCCCCAGCAGGCCGCGCACCTGCCCGCCCAGCTTTTCCAGCGCGCCCGGAGCGGCCGGCGGCAGCACCGGAGTTTGCAGCACTTTCTGCATTTCGAACAGGCTTTGCGGCCGCGCCAGCGGGTCCAGCAGCAGCGCGCGGCGCACCAGCGCCACCAGTTCCGGGGTGTACAAGCCGTCCAGCTTGGCGAAATGCCCCTCCATTTTATCCTCCTTGCGGCGCTGGTCGGCCGGCTGCGGCGGCGAGCCGACCATGCAGGCGAAGATCGACGCGCCGATGCTGTAGACGTCGGTCCACGGCCCCAGCGGCTCGGTCTTGACGTACAGCTCGGGCGGCGCGAAGCCGGGCGTGTACATCGGGGTCAGCTTGGGCAGGTCGCTGTTGACGGTCTGGCGCGCCGCGCCGAAATCCAGCAGCATGGGCGTGCCGTCGGTGCGCAAGTAGATATTGGCCGGTTTCAAGTCCAGGTGCAGCAGTTGGTTGGCGTGCACTTCGCGCAGCCCCTTGAGCACCTGGATGAAGATCTGGCGGATGAAGGCTTCGCCCGCCTTGCTGCCCTTGGCGCGCTGCCGCTGGATGTGTTCCTGCAGCGAATGGCCCGATTCGTAGGCCATGACCATGTAGACGGTCTCGTTGGCACGGAAGAAATTCAACACTCTTACAACATTCGGATGCGAAATCCGTGCCAGCGCCCGCCCCTCCTCGAAGAAGCATTTCAGGCCGATGCGGAACACCGGCAGATTGGCTTTCGCTATGGAGGGAGCCAGTTCCCCGGGCTGGCGCAGCGCCAGCGCGCTCGGCAAGTACTCTTTCACCGCCACCGCATTGCCTTCCGCGTCATACGCCAGGTAAACAATACTGAACCCACCGGACGCAATTTTCTTTACAATGCGATATCCAGCAATTTCCAGCCCATCCGGCAGTGGAGCGTTGTTCTGTGCAGCCATAGGATTTCCTTGCTTCAACATCCGGATTGTGTGGATAAATCACTGTTTTGTAAAGTTTAAATCGGGGACATCCATTGAGCATTTCCAGCATGACAGGCTACGCGGTTGCCACCAGCGAAAGCGCGGCCGGGACACTGACAATAGAAATCAAGAGCGTCAATTCGCGTTTTCTTGACTTGCAGTTTCGAATAAACGACGATTTGCGCGCGCTGGAACCCGATTTGCGCACTGCCATCATGGCGGCCATCACCCGAGGCAAGGTGGAACTGCGGCTGAGCTTTGGCCGCAAGGCCGCCGGCGCCGGCGCCACCGCCCTGAACACCACGCTGCTGGAAGAATTGTCCCGTTTGCAAGCCGAAGTCGGCAAACATTTCGTCGCTGCCCCGGTGATGAGTGTGGCCGAATTGCTGCGCTGGCCGGGCGTGGTGGAAGAAGCCCAGATCGGCCAGGAAACCCTGCAGGCCGACGTGGCCGCGCTCACCGCGCGCACCGTGGCCGCCTTCGTCACCAGCCGCCAGCGCGAAGGCGCGGCGCTGGAAGCGATGCTGGTGTCCCGTATCGAAGCCATGGAAGCCATCGTCAAACGCATCACGCCGCTGATCCCGCAGGTGGTGGCGGCCTTCCAGCAGAAAGCCGTCGAGCGCATGCAGGAAGCGCTGGGCCTGGCCTGCCAGGGCTCCAACACCAGCCTGTCGCGCCAGGACGCGATGGAGCGCATCCGCCAGGAAGTGATCCTGTACGGCATCCGCATCGACGTGGCCGAGGAACTGGGGCGCCTGTCGGCGCACCTGACCGAAACCCGCCACATCCTGAAAAAAGGCGGCCAGGTCGGCAAGCGCCTGGACTTCATGATGCAGGAACTGAACCGCGAAGCGAACACGCTGGGCGCCAAGGCCTCGGTGAAGGAACTGGCGGACGCCTCGATGGAACTGAAACTGCTCATCGAACAGATGCGCGAGCAGGTCCAGAACCTGGAGTAAAGCCTCCGCTCAACGCAATGAGCGTTTCATGATATCGATAACGATCCTGTTGCGATAGCCGTACAATAGCCGCGCGGCCGGTTCCCATCGGGACATCCGGCCGGCGCGGCCCGCGCATCGGGCAGCCCCCAGCCAGCCCGAGACCATGACGCCACGCCCTTGCGCCACCGCCCTCGCCTTCCTGCTGTTCCTTTTCTGCAACATCGCCGCCGCCCAGGAGCGGGCGAAATGGATCTGGTATCCCGGCGATTTCGAGATCTGGCTCAGCAACCAGGTGCAAGCCACGCGCACCGAGCGCGTCGCCTACTTCCTGCCCTTCTGGCGCCTGTACAGCCACCAGCCGCAAATGCACTTCGCGCGCCGGGTGGAACTGGACGCCGCCGAGGAGATCGCGGTGCACGCCGAAGGCAGGCACGCCGTCACCATCGACGGCAAGTTCGTGCAGGGCGACCAGCAGCGCATCACCGTCCCGGCCGGCAAGCACCACATCAACATCCAGGTCTACAACCAAGCCTCGCCGCCGCCATCCTCGCGCAGGGCCGGACCATCCGTTCGGACGGCGCATGGGCGGTGGGCGCCCGCCCGCATCCCGGCGCGGAAGGCAGCGGCGCGCTGCTGGCGGACGGCTGGAACCTGGACTCGCCCGAGGCGCCGCCGTCGCGCTTCCAGCTGCCCACCCGAGAAATCCCGGCCAGCAGCATCGAACGCGGGCCGCACTCCATGCTGGTCGATTTCGGCGCAGAGACCATCGGCTTCGTCAAGCTGAAGAACCTGCGCGGCAAGGGCAAGGTCAGCTTCTACTACGGCGAATCGCTGGAAGAGGCGCGCTCGCCCGAAACCTGCGAGGTGCTGGACCACTACACGCTGGCCGGCAACGAGGGCGACTTCACCTCCGCCCGCTCGCGCGCCATGCGCTACGTGAACATCCAGCTGGCCCCGGGCATGACGGCCGGCGACGTGACGCTGATGTACGAGTACCTGCCATTGACCCGGCGCGGCCGCTTCTCCAGTTCGGACCCGGAACTGAACCGCATCTGGGACGTGTTTACTGGTTCATCGGCATCCAGGACTACTACCTGTACAGCGGCGACCGGGATTTCGTCAAAAGCATCTACCCGCGCATGGTCAGCCTGATGGACTTCGTGCTGGCGCGCAGGAACGCCAGCGGCATGCTGGAAGGCCTGCCGGGCGACTGGGTCTTCGTCGACTGGGCCGACATGCCGAAGGACGGCGAACTGAGCGTGATCCAGCTGCTGTTCGCGCGCAGCCTGGAGGCCATGGCCGCCAGCGCGGACATCGCGGGCGACCCGCAGAAGGCGGCCGGCTACCGCCAGCTGGCCACGGACTTGAAGGCGAAAATCATGGCCGCCTTCTGGGACAAGGAACAGCAGGCCTTCATCCACAGCCGCGTGAACGGCCAGCCCAACCGCCTGGACACGCGCCACCCGAACATGTTCGCGCTGATGCTGGGCTACCTGGACCCGCAGCAGGAAGCCGCCGTCAAGCGCCTGCTGATGGGCGACCAGGCGGCCAAAATCACCACGCCCTACATGCGTTTCTACGAGCTGGCGGCGCTGTCGGCCAGGGCGTGCTGCGCATAGCCAGCGCGCAGCGGCCGCGCGCCGGCAACGCCGCCGTGCGCAGCCTGGGCGGCGGCCGCTACGAAATCGCGCTCCAGCCGCGCAGCCGGCACATCATCGACTATGCGGCCCAGCCGTGACGCCGCCTGATGACATTTTCGTGACAGTGATTATTCGTGAGAATATAGACAACTTTTGGTTCTATGATTCCGTTCGGGTGTTTGATTTTTCTCAAGTCTGTTGCCGATGTTTTGTGCATTTAAACAGGAGGAGAGTGAAGCCATGAACGTGCGCTATCTGTCCAAGGACACCAGTCCGCTGTACCGGGAAGCCGTCGGCAAGGAACTGATCACCGAGCTGCTGTGGGGCGACCGCCTGCTGGTCGTGGAGGCGGCGGCCGGGGGAGAAGGCCGGCACAAGGTGCGCGCGCGCGGCCGCACCGGCTACGTGGAGCAGGACGCCGTCGGCGACCAGTCGCTGCTGGAGGTCTACTTCATCGACGTGGGCCAGGGCGACGGCGTGCTGGTGCGCACGCCGGACCACCGCCACATCATGATCGACGGCGGCTACAAGCGGGCCAGCCAGCCCACCGGCAAGAACGCGGCCGATTTCGTCGACTGGAAGTTCGCCAGGGATTATGGCGCCGACACCATCCACCTCGACGCCATGGTCGCCTCGCACAACGACGCCGACCACTACGGCGGCCTGTCGGACCTGCTGGACGTGAAGCAGACCGCCGAGCTGGACGCCGCCAAGGTCACGGTGGACGGCTTCTACCACGCCGGCGTGGCGTGGTGGAAGAAGCCGGCCGGCGGCCGCTGGCTGGGCCCGGTGACCGAGACGCCGGACGGCGATTTCCTGACCCAGCTGATGGGCGACCGCGACGAGGTGCTGGCCGCCCTGGTGGCAGACGCGCAGCCCGCGCTGCAGGGCGAATGGGGCGAACTGATGGGCAAGGTGAGCGAGACCAGGACCGGACATGGCGCGCCGACGCCGATCACCCGCCTCAGCCACGCCGACCAGTACCTGCCCGGATTCAGCCCGGACGACGGTCCGGTCGCCATGCATGTGCTGGCGCCGGTGGCGTTCGACGTGGCCGGCCAGCCCGGGGTGCGCAGCTACGGCTCGAGCGCCAGCCACAACACCAACGGCAACAGCCTGCTGTTCCGGCTGGACTACGGCCACGCGCGCATCCTGCTGACCGGCGACCTGAACACTTTCAGCCAGCGCGCCCTGCTGGAAGACTACCAGGACCACCACGGCGAGTTCGCCTGCGACGTCGCCAAGGCTTGCCACCACGGCAGCGACGACGTGTCCTACCGCTTCCTGGAGGCAATGAAGGCCTCGGTGACGGTGATCTCGTCCGGCGACAACGAACAGCACGACCACCCCCGGCCGTCGATCGTGGCCGCCAGCGCCCTCGCCGGCCACAAGGAGGTCAAGGACGACCGCCTGGTCACGCCCCTGGTCTACTCCACCGAGCTGTCGCGCAGCCTGAACCTGGGCACGGTGTCCGAGCTGAGCTGGACCGGCGCGGACGGCCCGCAGTCGCTGCAGGGCGCGCAGCTGGCCGGCGTGCAGGTCAAGTCCAAGGTGGTCAAGGCGGGCGACCTGAACCCCACCACGGTGACGCGCAAGCTGGACCGGACGCAGGTGGTGGCCGGGCTGATTTACGGCCTGGTCAATGTCAGGACGGACGGCAAGCGCATCCTGTGCGCCACGCTGAACGAAAACAAGAACTCGTGGCAGGTGAAGGTCCTCGAAGCGCGGTTTTGAACCCGGGCCGCCGCGCTGCGGCGGATTTCGGTAACTGGAAGTCAGCACTTGCAAATGAGAAGTGTTATCATTCTCATTTATTTGCTTACTATTGGCGCTCGTGCCGGCTTCCACCATGTCCAATTCTTCCTGTTCCGCCCTCCCCTTCCGCCGTTCCCTGATCGCCGCCGCTGCGGCTTCGCTGTCGATGGCCGCCCACGCGCAGCAAGCCGGCACGACCGAATCGGCGCCGCTCGAAACCATCCAGATCACCGGCAGCTGGCTCGGTTCCGGCCTGCAGAACAGCGTGAAAAACTTTGCCGGCGCGCGCACCGTGCTGCAGAAGGAAGACATCGACAACACCGGCGCGGCCAATATCGGCGACGTGCTGCGCCGCATTCCCGGCGTGCAGAGCAGCGACAACTCCGGCACCGCCGGCAGCACCATCTCCCTGAACATCGGCGTGCGCGGCCTGACCGGGCGCTATTCGCCGCGCTCCACCGTGCTGCTGGACGGCATTCCGCTGGCGGTGGCCCCGTACGGCCAGCCGCAGCTGTCGTTCGCGCCGGTGAGCCTGAACAACATTGAATCGGTGGACGTGGTGCGCGGCGGCGGCGCGGTGCGCTACGGCCCGCAGAACGTGGGCGGCATCATCAACTTCCGCAGCCGCGCGGTGCCGGACACCCCCGGCCTGAGCGGCGACGCCTCGGTGCGCTACAACCACTTCGGCGAAGGCGGCGACAACACCCAGTACAGCGCCTTCGTCGGCTCCCAGCTGGACAACGGCCTGGGCGTGGCCCTGCTGTACTCCGGCATGGACGGCACCGAATGGCGCCAGGGCAGCGATGAGAAGGTAAACGACGTGGCGCTCAAGCTGCGCTACAAGATCGACGCGCACAGCGAGGTGTACGGCAAGCTGTCCTACTTCGACGTCAAGTCCTACACCCCGGGCGGCCTCACCGTGGCGCAGTACAACGCCAATCCCTTCCAGAACACCCGCCCCACCGACTTCTGGAACGGCGACCGCAAGAGCGCCGACGTGGGCTACCTGAACACGCTGTCGGCCACCCGGGAATTCGAGGTCAAGGCCTACTACAACGAGAGCTTCCGCCAGAGCGCGCTGATCAACGCGGCCAGGACCCAGATCACCTACCAGCCGCGCAACTACCAGGTGCTGGGCATCGAGCCGCGCTACACGCAGCGCATCGCGCAATCGATCGGCACCGGCCTGACGCACGACCTGACCGTGGGCTACCGCTTCCTGCGCGAGCGCGGCGACGACAACAACTATATCCAGACCGTGGCCAGCGGCGCCAACGGCGCCACTTCCACCTTTGTCAACGCCACCGACGCGCACTCGTTCTACATCGATGACCGCATCGCCTACGGCGCCTGGCGCGTGACGCCGGGCGTGCGCTTCGAGCGCATCAGCTCGGACCGCCTGGACGTGAGCGCCAAGCGCAGCTTCGTCACCGACAACGACAAGG
Organism: Massilia sp. BGA-UO-ETr-WB1; assembly: GCF_059567845.1. NCBI lineage: Bacteria > Pseudomonadati > Pseudomonadota > Betaproteobacteria > Burkholderiales > Oxalobacteraceae > Massilia > Massilia sp. BGA-UO-ETr-WB1. The sequence continues at coordinate 32,383 of NZ_JCAQOT010000013.1, forward strand.
CGCTGCCGTCGCTGAACGTGGCCTACCTGGTCAACCGCGCGCTGACCGTGTTCGCCAACTACCAGACCTCCTTCGGTTCGGTGCAGAACACCCAGCTCAACTCGCAGACCGCCGCCAACCCGCTCAAGCCGGAAGAAGCCAAGACTTCCGAACTGGGCGCCCGCTGGAAAACCGGCGCCATGAGCGCCGAGCTGACCGCCTTCCGCCTGAAGTTCGACAACCAGATCATCCAGGTGCCCGGCTCCACGCCGGCGGTGTTCCAGAACATCGGCGCCACCAAGCACGACGGCGTGGAAACCGCCGTCGACTACACCTTCGACGACGCCGGCGCGCTGGCCGGCCTGAACCTGTTCGCCAACTACAGCTACACCAAGGCGATCCAAGAATCGGGCAGCACCGCCGGCAAGGACGTGCCGTTCTACTCGCGCAACACGGACACCGTGGGCGCGCGCTACCGCATCGGCGCCTGGACCATGAATTTGTCCAGCACCCACCAGGGCAAGCAGTTCTCGGACGCGGCCAACACCGTGGCCGAAGCGGCCAACGCCGGCGTCGGCCGGATCCCGGGCTTCCGCCTGTGGAACGCGCAGCTGAACTGGAAGATGGCGGACAAGCCGGGCTATGAAGTGCTGGCCGGCGTAAACAACCTGGCCGACAAGCGCTACTACACCCGCAACGTGGACGGCAACCTGGGCCGCATGGTGGGCGCGCCGCGCATGGCCTACGTGCAGCTGCGCGTGGCCTACTAAGCGCCGCATGCGCTGACCGATCGCCATGCCGGCCGCCTCCCCGCCCCCGCCAGTCGCCCTGCTGTACAGCGAGCACCACGGCTGGCTGGTGGCGCTGCTGAAGCGGCGCCTGGGCGACGCGGCCGATGCGGCCGACCTGGCGCACGACGCCTTTGTCCGCCTGCTGGCCAAGCCGCGCCAGTTCGACAGCGGCGCCGGCGCACGCGCCTATCTGAGCACCATGGCGCGCGGCCTGTGCGCCGACCTGTGGCGCCGCCGCGCCGTGGAGCAAGCCTGGCTGGACACGCTGGCGGCGCAGCCGGAACAGCATATGTGCTCGGCCGAGCACAGCGCGCTGGTGATCCAGGCGCTGTGCGAAATCGACGCCATGCTGGCGCGCCTGCCGGACAAGGCTGCGCGCGCCTTCGTGCTGGCCATGGCCTGCGGCATGACGGACAAGGAAGTGGCCGCCGAACTGGGCGTGTCCGACCGCATGGTGCGCAAATACATGGCGCAAGCCATGCTGCACTGCGTGCTGCTGGAAGCCGGCCAGGCTTTCGGTCCTGCGGCGCAATGATGGCGAAATGATGGCCCACTGATGGACAACAGCGTCCCCTCCCACGACGTGCTCGAACAGGCCGCCGCCTGGTTCGCCCTGCTGCGTTCGCCCGAGGCCGGCGCGCAGGACCGCGCCGCCTGGCAGCGCTGGCTCGATTCAGGGACCGCCCAGCGCGCGGCCTGGGCCATGGTCGAACGCATCAGCAGCCGCTTCGAGCCGGTGCAGGCAGCGGGCCAGCAGCAGGCCGCCGCCAGCGCGCTGCAAGCGGCGCGCGCCGCCAGCCGTGGGCGGCGCCAGGTGCTGGCCGGCTTGGCGCTGCTGGCCGGCGGCGGCCTGCTGGGCTGGGGCGCGTGGCGCACCGGCGCACTCGGCGAACTAAACGATTCGCTGCTTGCCGCCGGCGCCGGCCACCGCACCGGCAGCGGCGAAATCCGCCGGCTGGCGCTGGCCGACGGCAGCACCCTGTGGCTCAACACCGCCAGCGCGGCCGGCGTCCATTTCGACGGCGCGCTGCGCCGCATCGTCCTGCTGCGCGGCGAACTGTCGATACAGACCGCGCACGGCGATCGGCGCCCGCTGGTGGTGGACACGCCGCACGGCCGCCTGCGCGCGCTGGGCACGCGCTTCACCGTGCGGCTGGCGCCGGCCGCCACCTACCTCGGCGTGTTCCACGGCGCCGTCGAAGCGCGGCCGTTGCGCGGCGCGCCGCGCGTGCTGCAGGCTGGCCAGCAGGTGCAGCTCGACAGCGCCGCCGTGGGCGCGCCGCAGCCGGCCCGCGGCGCGCGCGACGCCTGGACGCGCGGCGTGCTGCTGGCAGACGACATCACGCTGGGGGAGCTGGCGGCCGAGCTGGGGCGCTACCGCCACGGCCGCCTCGCGGTGGCGCCGGAAGTGGCGCAGCTGCGCGTGCTGGGCGCCTACCCGCTGCGCGACACCGACCAGGCGCTGGCCATGCTGGAGACGGCGCTGCCGGTGCGCGTGCGCCGCACGCTGCCGTGGTGGGTCTCCATCGAGCCGCGCTGAGGCCGCGCAGAAAATAGTTTCGCGGCGCGGTTCCGCTTTTCCCATCCTCGTTCGATTCATCAGGTGAAGCCACCCTATCAACCGCTCACCTAAGATTGCCATGCCGTCCCACACGCTTACCCGCACCGCCATCAGCCTGTCCCTGGCGCTGGCCTTTGCCGCCGCAGCACCGCATGCCGCCGCGCAGGCTGCCGCACAATCCCCGGCCGCCCCCGACGCCGCGCGCCCTTACAGCATTCCACCCGGCCCGCTGGCGGCCGCCCTCACCCGCTTCATCGGCGAATCCGGCATCCTGCTGGCGGCGGGCAGCGACATCACGCGCGGCAAGAACAGCCCCGGCCTGCAGGGCAGCCACAGCGCCGAACGCGGGCTGGCGCTGCTGCTGGCCGGCAGCGGGCTGGAAGCGGTGCGCACGGGCGCAGGCCAGTACGCCGTGCGCCAGCAGGCGCCCGCCGCCGCCCCTGCCGCCCCGGCCAGCGCTGCGGAAGTGCACACCATGCCCGCCGTCACCATCGTCGGCGCGCGCAGCCCCATGACCGAAGGCAGCGGCTCCTACACCGCCGGCGCGCTCTCGCTGGGCAAGACCAATGCCTCGGTGGCCGAGACGCCGCACAGCGTCACCATCATCTCGCGCCAGCAGCTGGAAGACCAGGTGCTGCTCGATCTGCCCGACATGATGCGCGCCACGCCCGGCATCGAAGTCTTCAACACCGACTCGGAACGCGTGAGCTTCTTCGCGCGCGGCCAGGAGATCGCCTCGGTGCAGTTCGACGGCAACGCCGCTATCACGCCCGGCAGCGGCAACGGCTTCTACATCCAGCCCGACGCGGCGGTGCTCGACCACGTGGAAGTACTGCGCGGTGCGGCCGGCCTGATGCGCGGCGCGGGCAGCCCGTCCGGCGCCGTCAACCTGGTGCGCAAGCGCCCCGGCGCCACGCCGGCCGTGTCGCTGGCGGCGACCGGTGGCAGCTGGGACACGGTGCGCGTGGAGGGCGACGTGTCCGGCGCGCTGAACGCGGCAGGCACCGTGCGCGGCCGGGCCGTGGCGGTGCGCGACAAGCGCCACCATTTCCAGCGCGCGCGCTATTCGGACAAGAGCGTGGTGTACGGCGTGCTGGAAGCCGACCTGGGCGCGCGCACCGTGTGGACCGGCGGCGTGGAGTATGCGCAGCTGGACACCAACGGCGCCTGGGGCAACCTGATGGCCAACGTGGACGGCAGCCCGATGAACTTCCCCCGCGAGACCTACCTGGGCGCGGCCTGGAACCGCTGGAACCGCGAAAACCGGCAAGCCTTCACCAGCCTGGAACACCAGTTCGGCAACGGTTGGAGCGCCAAGGCCAGCCTGTACTTCATCAACATGAAGCGCCGCGACGGCGCCGACGGCTACGTGCAGACGCTGATCTCGCGCAACGCAAAAGACCCGAACAAGATCAACTACCAGGTCAGCAAATGCGGCGAGAAGGATTACACCGCCGAGCAGACCAGCTGGGACCTGTACGCCAGCGGCCCGTTCCAGTTCCTGGGCCGCACGCATGAACTGGTGGTGGGCGCGAACGGCGCGCGCGACAACGCGCAGCCGGTGGCCGGCTCCTGCGTCACGCTCAGCGGCCTGCCATCCATGACCGGCCTCGATCCCTACAAGTGGGACCCGTACGCGATACCCGAACCGGTGATGCCCGCCTTCACCGGCAAGTACATCAAGAACGTCACCGCGCAGCAGGGCGCCTACGCCACCGCGCGCTTCAACGTGACGGACGCGCTGACCGTCATCACGGGCGCGCGCATGAGCTGGTGGGACTACCGCCCGGACGCCGTGGCCAACGCCTACAGCGTGGACGCCGAATTCACGCCTTACCTGGCCGCGCTGTACAAGCTCAGCCCCAACCTGCGCTGGTACGGCAGCTACGCCGACGTGTTCACGCCGCAGCGCGCCTTCGGCGCCAATGGCGGCGCGCTGCCGCCCATCACCGGCCGCAATATCGAACTGGGCCTGAAGGGCGAGTACCACGACCGCAAGCTCAATACCAACCTAGCCATCTACCAGCTGGAACAGAACGGCAAGGCGGTGGACGACCTGAGCGGCCCCTTCCCCTGCCTGCCGGATTACCCGAGCGGCTACTGCCAAGTGGCGGACGGCAAGCAGCGCAGCCGCGGCTTCGAGGCCGAGGCGTCGGGCCAGCTGCTGCCGTCGTGGCAGGTGTCGGCCGGCTACGTGTACACCAGCACGCGCTACCTGCGCGACGCGTCCGCCAACACCGGCAACACGCTGCGCACCACCACGCCCAGGCACCTGGTGCGGCTGTACTCCAGCTATACCTTGCCGGGCGAGCTGCGCCAGCTGTCGCTGGGCGGCGGCGTGAACCTGCAAAGCGAGATCACCAGCCGCAGCGGCGCCGCGTTCGCGCGCCAGGGCGGCTATGCCCTGCTGGCGGCGCACGCCACCTACCGCGTGACGCCGGCGGTGAGCGTGCAGCTCAACATCAGCAACCTGCTGGACCGCGTGTACTACGAGAAGGTGCGCGAGTCCGGCCCCGGCTACTACTACGGGCCGCCGCGCACCGTCATGCTGACCGTGCGGGGCAGTTACTGATGCGGGCGCCGCCGTCCGGTCCTGGCGCAGGCAGCATCGCCGGCGTCGCGCTGCGCGCAGTGCTGGCCGTTGCCGGCGGCTATGCCCTGACGGCGGCCGGCATGGCGCTGCTGGCGCGCACGCTGCCGGTCTCGCGGGTGGAGGCCGTCATCGCGGCCACGCTGCTGTCCTTCCTGTGCTACGCGCTGATCGCCATGGCCTGCTTCGCCGGCATACGGCAAGGCGTGCGCCAGGCCATGGCGTGGCTGCACGCCTGGACCGGCCTGCTGGCTTGCTGGGTGCTGCTGCTGGTGTTCGCGTCCGGCACCGCGTCCTACTACCGCGACGAGATCTCCGCCTGGATGCGCCCGGAGCTGCGCGCCGCCGTTCCGGATGCGGCGCAAACCACCAACGCGGCCATGGCCGCTACCGCCCTGCGGGCCCTGCAAGAGCGGGCCCCCGGCGCTGCGCGCTGGAGCATCGAACTGCCCGACGCGCGCAATCCCTACACCGTCATCAGCTGGAGCGACAGCGCCGGCAAACGCCCGCAAACCGCCTTGCTCGACCCAGCCAGCGGCGCCGCGCTGCCCAAACCGCGCGAAACGGTGGGTGGCGATTTCTTCTTCCGCCTGCACTTCGACCTGCATTACATGCCCAAGGAATGGGGCCGCTGGATCGTCGGCGTGTGCGCCATGCTCATGCTGGTGGCCATCCTCAGCGGCGTGGTGACGCACCGTCGCATCTTCGCCGACTTCTTCACCTTCCGCCCGCGCAAAGGCCAGCGTTCCTGGCTCGACGCGCACAACGCGCTGGCCGTGCTGGCCCTGCCCTTCCATCTTGTGATCACCTACACCGGCCTGGTCACGCTGATGTTCATGTATATGCCCTTCCCGAAGCAAGCGCTGTACGGCGCGGACCAGAAAACCTGGCTGGCGGAGGCTTACCCCGGCACGCGCCACCGTGTCCAAGCACCCGGCGGGACGGCGGCAATGGTGCCGCTCGCGCCGCTGCTCGCCAGCGCCAGCATGCACTGGCACGGCGCAAGCCCGGCTCGCATCGACATCCAGCATCCCGGCAAGGCAAACAGCATGGTGGCCATCGCGCGCAGCGGCGGCACGCAGCTGTCCAACACCGAACCGGCCATGTACTTCAGCGGCGCCGACGGCCGCCTGCTGGCGCAGGAAGACTACAGCGCCGCCGGCGCCTCGGAAACGCGGCGCGCGCTGTACGGCCTGCACGCGGGGCGTTTCGCCGACCCGCTGCTGCGCGCCCTGCTGTTCGCCTGCTCGCTGGCCGGCTGCGCCATGGTGGCCACCGGCGCGCTGCTGTGGGGCGTGAAGCGCCGCCGCGACGCCGCTGCGGCGAAGGCTGCCAACAGCGGCCACTTCGGCCTGCGCCTGGTCGACGCGCTGAACCTGGGCGCCATCGCCGGCCTGCCGCTCGCGTTCGGCGCCTGCCTGTGGTCCAACCGCCTGCTGCCCGCCGGGCTGGCCGGCCGCGCGGAACTGGAAGTACTGTGCTTCTTCGGCGCCTGGGCCGCTGCCGCCGTGTGCGCGCAGATCAGTCCCAGCCGGCGCATGTGGCGCTGGCAGCTCGGCTGCGCGGCCGCGCTGCTGTGCGCCATCCCGCTGCTGGACGCCGCCACCGCACCGCGCATCATGCCGCTGTTCGACGCCGTGCTGGCCGCGCTTGGCGCGCTGCTGGGCTACGCCGCATGGAGGCTGGCATACCGGGGGGACGCCGGACGGCGGGGCTGGGGAGCAAGCGCATGAGCGCCATCCTCTCCCCCGCCTCCGCCGCCTCGCTGTGCGCCGCCGCGCTGGCCTATTCGGGCCTGGCCGCGCTCAGCCTGACCATTGCCCGCCACCATGCCGACGTGTACGGCCGCGCCGCCGCGCCGCGAGGGCGGCAGCACGCGCTGGCGTCGGCCGGATGGCTGTCGCTGGCGTGCTCCTTCGCCGCCGCCATCGCCGCCGCCGGCTGGCACCTGGGACCGGTACTGTGGTGCAGCCTGCTGTTTGCCGCAGCCATGGCGCACACGCTGCTGCTATGGCTCGCGCCCCGCGCTGCACCGCGCATGGCGCTGTTACTGGCCGTCTGTGGATCGCTGGCGGGACTGCAACTGCCGGCCGGTTAGTTGCACAGCCGCGCCGCCGGCAGCGGCTTGCGGTGCTCCGCGCGCGCGGATTTCAGAGCAAGGCCTGGTAGGCCAAGCGCTTGAACTCGAAGGTGTAGGGATTCCAGAAGCCCATCTGGCGCTGCGCCATCAGCACACCGGCGATGTTGTGGCGCGGGTTGATCCACCACTGGGTGCCGGCGATGCCGCCCCATTCGAATTCGCCTTCGCTGTCCGGCGGATCACCCAGGCCCGGACGCAGCGTGACGGCGCCGCCCAGGCCGTAGCCTTTGCCCGGCACCGCGCCCACGGTGGGGAAACCGATGCTGACGCCGGCCGGCAGCTGGTTGCTCATCATGGAGGCCACCGTGTCCGGCCGCAGCAGCGCCGACGCGGAACCGGGCATCAGGCTGCGCAGCAGGGCCACCATGTCCGGCAGACTGGACACCAGGCCGCCGCCGCCCGAGTAGCGCGCCACCGGCGCCAGGTAGGCGCCCGGGTAGGGCGAGCCGGCCAGGCGGCGCAAACCGGGCACGGTGGGGTCGCCCCGGCTGGCGCCGGCGTAGTAGGCGGTCAGGCGGTCCTGCTTTTCCGGCGGGATGACGAAATACGTGTCCACCATGCCCAGCGGCGCGAAGACCGCTTGCGCCAGGTAGCGGTCGAAGCGCTGGCCGCTGGCCACTTCCACCAGCCGCGCCAGCACGTCCGAGGCGATCGAATATTCCCACTGCTCGCCCGGGTGGAAGGTCAGCGGCAGCGGCGCCAGCGATTCGATCAGCCCCTCCAGCGAACTGTCGGCGTGCATCACGCGGCGCGCGCTGTAGGCCTGGTAGATCAGGCTGCCGGGGTCGAGGAAACCGTAGCTCAGGCCGGAACTGTGGCACAGCAGGTGGCGCGCGGTGATGGCGCGGCGCGCCGGTTCGCTGTCGTCCAGCCGCGTGGCGCCGGGCCGCAGCACGCGGCGCCGGCCCAGCGCGGGCAGATACGTTTCCAACGGCTCGTCCAGCCGCAAGCTGCCCCGCTCCACCAGCTGCATCACGGCCACGCTGGTGACCAGCTTGGTGTTCGAGAAAACGCGGAACAGATGGTCCTCGCGCAGCGCGACGCCGGCCTCCTTGTCGGCCCAGCCGGCGCAGTGCCGGTCCGCCACCTCGGCGCCGGACAGCAGCGCGCAGGAAACTCCCGCCAAAATGCCAGCGTCCACCCAGCTCTGCATGGCGCCGTGTACCGGCTGGAAGGGTTTGCTCATCGTCACTCCTGGGGAAACGCCACCACGTGGTCGACTTCCAGCACGATGCCGATGCGCTCGCCGACTGCATGGTTGTGGTGGCTGGGCACCAGGGCCAGCACCAGCGTGCCGCTGGCCAGCTTGAGGGTGTACAGGAATTCGGCGCCACGGAAGGCCTTGGCCGCCACCTCCGCGCGCAACGGGCTGGCGTCGTCGTGCACCACGTCGTCCGGGCGCAGCAGCACGCTGACGGACTGCCCCGGCGCTGCGGCCGGTTGCCCCATGCTGCGCGGCGTCAGCCTTCCCAGCTCGATGTCGATGCGCCCGTCCGCCAGCATCCGCCCCGGCAGCAGCACGCCCTGGCCGACGAAATCGGCGACGAAGCGGCTGCACGGCCGGTGGTAGAGGTTGTAGGGCGTGTCCCACTGCTCGATGCGGCCGTCGTGCATCACGCCAATCTCGTCGGCGAGGGCGAACGCTTCGTGCTGGTCATGCGTGACCAGGATGGCGGTCACGCCCTCGGCCCGCAAGATGCTGCGCACTTCCAGCGCCAGCCGCTCGCGCAGATCCACGTCCAGGCTGGAGAATGGCTCGTCGAGCAGCAGCAGTTGCGGACGCGGCGCCAGCGCGCGCGCCAGCGCCACGCGTTGCTGCTGTCCGCCCGACAACTCGTGCGGGTACTGGCCGCCCCGCCCCGCCAGGCCCACGGTGGCGAGCAGCTGCGCCACACGGTCGGCGCGCTCGGCCTGGCTCGCGCCGCGCAGCCCGAAGCCCACATTGTCCTCCACGTTCAAGTGCGGAAACAGCGCGTAGTCCTGGAACACCATGCCGATCTGGCGGCGCTCGGGCGCCACGTGCAGCCCCGGGCCGCTGACCTCGCTGCCGCGCAGCAGGATGCGGCCGCCGCCGAGCGGCTCGAAGCCGGCGACACAGCGCAGCACCGTGGTCTTGCCGCAGCCGGAGGGCCCCAGCAGGCAGGCGATGCGGCCGGGCGCCAGCTGGAAGGACAGGCGGTCGACCACCATGTGGTCGCCGAAGGCGCAGGAGATGTGCTGAATGTCGAGAAGGGGCATGGGCGGAACGGATTGCTGGCCAGCGTCCATTATAATTCCCTTCCTCAATTGACAGCCGCAGGAGCGACGTGCGCCTCAAGACGCCCCATTTCAATTTCCCGGTTGCGCTGCCGGCTGTGGCTTGGTGGGCGCTGGCGGTCGCCGTGCTGGTGGCTGTGCCGATCGCCAGCGTGGGCGCCAACCTGCTGTTCGGCGGCGGCTCGGACACCTGGTCCCATTTGGCCGCCACCGTGCTGCCCAGCTACATCGCCAACACCCTGGCGCTATGCGCCGGCGTGGCACTCGGCACGGTGCTGATCGGCGTCGGCACCGCCTGGCTGGTCAGCATGCACCAGTTCCCCGGCCGGGCCCTGTTCGAGTGGGCGCTGGTGTTGCCGCTGGCCATGCCAGCCTATGTGATGGCCTATACCTACACCGACCTGCTGCAATTCGTCGGCCCGGTGCAGACCTGGTTGCGCGCCGCGCTGGGCTGGCAGGCCGGGGACTACTGGTTCCCCGACGTGCGCACGGTGGGCGGCGCGGCGCTGATGTTCGTCTTCGTGCTGTACCCCTACGTCTACCTGCTGGCGCGCGCCGCCTTCCTGGAGCGCGCCAGCGGCATGCTGGAAGTGGGGCGCTCGCTGGGCTACGGGCCATGGCGCAGCTTTTTCCGGATTTCGCTGCCGCTGGCGCGCCCGGCCGTCGCCGCCGGCGCCACGCTGGCGCTGATGGAAACCCTGGCCGACTACGGCGCGGTATCGTATTTCGGCGTGCCCACCTTCACGACCGGCATCTACCGCGCCTGGTTCTCGCTGGGCGACCGCGTGGCCGCCGCGCAACTGGCCGGCGCCCTGCTCGGCGTGGTGGCGCTGGTGCTGTCCCTGGAGCGCTGGTCGCGCGGCCGTGCCCGCTTCAACAACACCACCGGCCGCAACCGGCCGCAGCCCGGCCAGCGCCTGCGCGGCGGCGCCGCCGCGGCAGCCGCGCTGGCCTGCCTGCTGCCGTTGGCGCTGGGCTTTTTGCTGCCGGCCGGCGTGTTGCTGAAGATGGCGCTGAACGGCGGCGACGCCGAATTCGGCGCGCGCTTCACCGAGCTGGCGCGCAACAGCTTCCTGCTGGCCGCGCTGACGGCCGGCATCGCGGTGCTGCTGGCGGTGCTGCTGGCCTACGCCGGGCGCCTGTCGCGCCACCCGCTGCTGCGCGCGGCCAGCCGCACCGTCAGCCTCGGCTACGCGGTGCCCGGCTCGGTGATCGCGGTCGGCGTGCTGATCCCCGTCACGCGGCTGGACCACTGGCTGGCGCAACTGGTGCAGGCGGCCGGCGGCGCCAATCCGGGTCTGCTGCTGACGGGCGGCGTGGCGGCGCTGGTGTACGCCTACCTGGTGCGCTTCCTGACGGTGTCGCTGCGCACGGTGGAGGCCGGCCTTGGCCAGATTACCGCCAGCATGGACGACGCCGCGCGTTCGCTCGGCCACAGCCAGCTGGCCACGCTGCGCCGGGTGCACCTGCCCCTGCTCAGCGGCAGCATGCTGACCGCCGCGCTGCTGGTGTTCGTCGATGTGATGAAGGAGCTGCCGGCCACTCTGGTGATGCGGCCGTTCAATTTCGACACGCTGGCGACCCAGGCCTACACGCTGGCCTCGGACGAGCGCCTGGCCGAAGCGTCGACCGCCTCGCTGATGATCGTGGCGGTCGGCGTGCTGCCGCTGCTGGTGCTGTCCTGGCAGATCCGCCGCAGCCGGCGGCGCTGAGGCTGGGGGCTGGCGGCTTATTGCCAGCCGGCGCGGTCGTAAATCTTCTGTACTGCGGCCTGGTGCCGGGCCAGCAGGCCGACGTTGATGGTGTCGGCCTTGAAGGTGCCCAGCGCCGCCAGCGCCGGATTGACGCTCTTGACGCCAGCCACCACCGGCCACTCGTTGTTGCCGTCGGCGAAATAGAGCTGGGCCTGATCGGACGCCAGGTAGTCGAGGAACTTGACGGCGTTGGCCTTGTTCGGCGCCGTCTTCAGCACGCCGGCGCCGGACACGTTGACGTGGGTCCCGGTGCCGCCCTGGTTGGGCCACACCACCGCCACCGCTTCCATCAGCTTTTTGTCTTCCGGCTTGTCCGAGCGCATCAGGCGCGCCACATAATAGGAATTGGCCAGCGCCACGCCGCATTCGCCGGCCGCAACGGCCTTGATCTGGTCGGTGTCGCCGCCCTTGGGCGCGCGCGCGAAATTGGCCACCATGCCTTTTGCCCACTCGGCGGTCCGGGCTTCGCCGTGGTGTTCCAGCATGGCCGCGCCCAGCGACAGGTTATACGGATGGGAACCGGAGCGCACGCAGACCTTGCCCTTCAGCTTGGGATCGGCCAGGTCCTGGTAGTTCTGCGCGTCGGCGGCGTTCACGGTCTTCTTGTTGTAGACGATGACGCGGGCGCGGGTCGAGAACGCAGCCCAGTCGGCCGTGCGCAGGTGGGCCGGGATGCGCGAGGTCAGCACGCTGGAAGCGAGCGGCGCGAACAGGTTCAGCTCGTCCGCCTTGGCCAGGCGCGCCGCGTCCACCGTCAACAGCACGTCGGCCGGGCTGTTGGCGCCCTCGTTCTTGATACGCTCGAGCAGCTCGTTCTCGCCCGCCTCAATGCGGTTGATCTTGATGCCGGTCTGCTTGGTGAAATTGTCGTACAGCGCCTGGTCGGTCTGGTAATGCCGCGCGGAGTATAAATTCAGCACCTGCTGCTGAGCCGAAGCGACGCCGGCGGTGAACAGGCAAAACAGGGCCACTGCGGCGGGTTTCATATGCGTCTTCATCTGCATCATAACGGACTCGGCTTAAGAGGATTGGGATGCCGATCCTATCAAAAAGCCTGGCCATATACAAATGATACTCATTTAAACCGGCGGGTGCGGCTGAGGACGTTCGCGGCCGATGCCGTCGAACCAGTCCAGCGCGGCGCCCCACAGCGCTTGCGCCTGCGGGCGGAAGTAGCCCATGTGGCCAATCTTGCCGAGGCCGGATGCGGCCGGGTCGATGGTGATGCCGAACCACGGCGCGTTGCGGTAGCCGCGCATGAAAGCGTCGCGCGAGTCGGGCGGCGCCCACAGGTCGTCCACCGCGTTGACCGCGATGATGGGCGCGCGCACCGCGTCGTAGCCGGCCGCCACCTGGCGCATCTCGGGGTCGTCGAAGAAATAGTGCGGGTAGCGGCACCAGTGCTTCCACTGGCGGTACACGTCCAGCGGCAGGTCCTCCCCCATGCCCAGCTTGCTCCAGGCCAGGCAGCCCTTCCAGCGCGTGAGCAGCGGGCCGACGATGTTCCACATGACTTTCACGCGCACGCGCTCCAGCAGCGGCATCCAGCCGTGCCAGCCGGCGCCGGTGGCGAAGGTGTACAAGCCGTCGACCTTGTCGTGGTTGGGCAGCAGGCCGAAGGCGTGGCCGCCGTAGGAGTGGCCCACCATGTACAGCGGCATGGCCTGGCCCGGGCCGGCGCCGCGCCCCTCCCCGTCGCTGGCGGCCACGGCTTCCACCGCCGCAGCCAGGTCGAGCCGGCCCCAGTCCAGGTAGTCCATGCGGAAGCCGCGCAGCGTCTGCGGCTTGGACAGGCCGATGCCGCGGTAGTCCAGCGTCAGCACGGTGTAGCCGTGGGCGGCCGCGTACTCGGCGAAGCGGCGGTAGAAGCCCTGCGGCACGCCGGTGGCGCCGGCCACGATCAGGCGCGCCCGCTCCGGGCCGTGGCTGCGGTAGCGCAGCGCCGCCAGCGGATAGCCGTCCGCGGCGTGCAGGGTGAGGCGTTCGGGCTGGCCACCGGCAGCCGCAGGTGCAGCGGCCAGGGTGGCGACAGCGGTGGGCTTGGCGTGCAGGGGGATGCTGGCGTTCATGGCGTTCCTCGGTGCGGTCAGGGTTGGGCGTCGAGCAGGGACAGCAGGGTTTCGGTGGCTTGCAGCATGGGCGTGGCGTCGTGCGCCACGCGCGCCTGCAGCAGCCCGCCCTCGTAGGCGGCCACCATCAGCGCGGCGATGCCTTGCGCGCGCGCCTCGTTGTGGCCGGCCGCCACCAGCGCGGCCGTGATGCGGGCGCGGATGGCGGCAAAGCCTTCGGCCAGCGCCTGGCGCAGCGCCACGTCGGCCGCCGTCGATTCCAGCGCCACCGCCGCCAGCGGGCAGCCGCGCTCGAAGCCGCTGCCGTCCAGGCCGCGCAGCGCGCGCCCGATCCAGGCTTTCATGGCGGAGCGCGCGTCCGGCTCGCTGAGCATCAGCTTGTCCAGCATGGCGCACATATACGACACGGTGCTTTCAATGGCGGCCACGGCCAGCTCGTTCTTGCCGCCGGGGAAATGGTGGTACAGCACGCCCTTGGGCGCCTGCGCCTTGGCCAGGATGTCGCTCAGGCCGGCGCCGTGCAGGCCAGTGTGCTGCAGCGTGTGGATCATGGCGCCGATCAGGCGTTCACGGGTGCTCGGTGGCTCGGTGGCGGTGGGCGTGGTCATGGATGAATTCTATAGACCGGTCGGTCCAGTGGTCAAGCGAATTCTGTTGTTATCATCCATACAAGGAGGCGGGCATGGCTAAACAGATCAGGGTGGGCATAGGCGGCTGGGACTTCGCGCCGTGGCGCGAGACGTTCTACCCGGCCGGGCTGGCGCAGAAGCGCGCGCTGGAATACGCCAGCGGCCAGGTCACCAGCATCGAAATCAACGGCACCTACTACCGCAACGCCAAGCCGGCGCATTTCGCCAGCTGGGCCGCGCAGACGCCGGACGATTTCATGTTTGCCGTGAAGGCCAGCCGCTACTGCACCAACCGCAAGGCGCTGGGCGAGGCCGGCGAGTCCATCGGGCGCTTCATGGACAGCGGCCTGGGCGAACTGGGCGCCAAGCTCGGCCCTATCCTGTGGCAGCTGGCGCCCACCAAGCGCTTCGACCCGGACGAGATGGCGGCGTTCTTCGCGCTGCTGCCGGCCAAGCTGGGCGCGCGCAAGCTGCGCCACGTGCTCGACACACGGCACGACAGCTTCATGTGCGAGGACTACCTGAAGCTGGCGCACAAGCACAAGGTGGCCACGGTGTTCACCGATTCCGACAGGTTCCCCTCCTACGCCGACGTAACGGCCGATTTCGTCTACGCGCGGCTGATGTGCGCGCGCAGCGAGATCGCCACCGGCTACAGCAAGCCGGAACTGAAGCAGTGGGCGGCGCGCGCGGCGCAATGGCAGGCCGGCGGACAGGCGGACGGCCTGCCCCAGGTTAGCGCAGGCGGCGCCGTGGCCAAGCCCAGGGCCGCCGGGCGCGACGTGTTCGTCTACTTCATCAACGGCGCCAAGGAGCGCGCCCCGGCGGCGGCGATGGAGCTGCTGGCCATCCTGGACGGCGGCCCACGCGGAACGTGACTGATGGCAACGGGTCTTGGTAGAATACGCCTTTGGGCGCTGAAATTTGCTTGCCGCCCGCATTCGTTTTCGAAAGAACAACATGAGCCACACTACCGCCTTCTCCGGCAGCCTGTTCATGGTGGCCGCGCCCTCCGGCGCCGGCAAGTCGACGCTGGTCAATGCGCTGCTGGCGCAGGAACCCACCATCAAGCTGTCGATCTCGACCACCACGCGCGCCCCGCGCCCCGGCGAGGAACACGGCCGCGAGTACTTCTTCACTTCGCCGGAAGACTTCGTGGCGCGCGCGCAAGCGGGCGAATTCCTGGAGTGGGCCGAAGTGCACGGCAATTACTACGGCACCTCGCGCATCTTCGTGGAAGAGCAGATGCGCACCGGCACCGACATCCTGCTCGAGATCGACTGGCAGGGCGCGCGCCAGGTGAAGAAACAGTTCCCGCAGGCGGCCGGCATCTTCATCCTGCCGCCGTCGATCGCGGCGCTGGAAGAGCGCCTGCACAAGCGCGGCCAGGACGAACCGCACGTGATCACGCGCCGCCTGCTGGCGGCCGGCGGCGAAATCGCACACGCGCCGGAGTTCGAGTATGTTATTATCAATCAGGATTTTCCGGTCGCCTTGTCCGAATTGAGCGCGATTGTGAGAGCGGCCCGTTGCCGGTTTGCGCAACAAGCGGCCCGCAGCGCATCACTCTTCGCCCAGTTGGGCATCCACGCCGACCACGCAGAATAACCGGTGCAGCACGCACCAGCCGTATTTTTAGGAGTTAAGATGGCCCGTATTACGATTGAAGATTGCCTGAAGAATGTACCGAACCGTTTCCAGCTGACCCTGGCTGCAACCTACCGCGCCCGCCAGCTGCTGCAAGGCCACACCCCTAAAGTGGATGCCAAGGACAAGCCGACCGTGGTTGCACTGCGCGAAATCGCCGCCGGCAAAGTCGGCCTGGAAATGCTGAAAAAGGTCCCCATGTAAGTTGGGAGCCTGCGCTTCCCGCCCAGTGTAGTTCAAGGTTCAAGCCCAAGCACACCGACACTGGACATGTATGGACCTGACTGACACCGATGTTACAGGCAAGCCCGCCAGCCGGGCCCGGCGCCCGGCCAAGATTGAGCCGGGCGTTCCCACTTCTGCACCCTCCGCACCGCCACCTGTGACCTCTTCGCCACTCGCTACTCCTACTTTGACGGCGGGCGTTGCGTCCGTCACGCACCTGACCGAAAAACTGTCCGACTACATGACGGCGGCCGACCTGAAAAAGGTCAAGGAAGCCTACCGCTTCTCGGACGAGATGCACCTGGGCCAGGTGCGCAAATCCGGCGAGCCCTACATCTCGCACCCGATCGCCGTGGCCGAGATCTGCGCCGACTGGAAGCTGGACGCGCAAGCGATCATGGCTGCGCTGCTGCACGACGTGATGGAAGACCAGGACGTCAAGAAGGACGAGCTGATCGAGCGCTTCGGCGCGCCGGTGGCCAACCTGGTGGACGGCCTGTCCAAGCTGGAAAAGATCGAGTTCCAGAGCCAGATCGAGGCGCAGGCGGAGAACTTCCGCAAGATGCTGCTGGCCATGGCCTCGGACGTGCGCGTGATCCTCATCAAGCTGGCCGACCGCCTGCACAATATGCGCACGCTGGACGTGATGACGCCGGCCAAGAAGCGCCGCATCGCCAGCGAGACGATGGAAGTGTACG
The DNA here is from genome assembly GCF_059567845.1 of Massilia sp. BGA-UO-ETr-WB1. NCBI lineage: Bacteria > Pseudomonadati > Pseudomonadota > Betaproteobacteria > Burkholderiales > Oxalobacteraceae > Massilia > Massilia sp. BGA-UO-ETr-WB1. The sequence continues at coordinate 48,722 of NZ_JCAQOT010000013.1, forward strand.
TGCCCATCGCGCACCGCCTGGGCCTGAACAACATCTACCGCGAGCTGCAGGAAATCTCCTTCTCGCACCTGTACCCGCTGCGCTACCACGTGCTGGCCAAGGCCGTGAAGGCGGCGCGCGGCAACCGCCGCGAAGTGGTCAAGAAGATCCTGGAGTCGGTCAAGAACACCCTGGCGATGGCCGAGATCGAAGCCGAAGTGTACGGCCGCGAAAAGACGCTGTACGGCATCTACAAGAAAATGCGCAGCAAGCACTTGTCGTTCTCGCAGGTGCTGGACGTGTACGGCTTCCGCGTGGTGGTCGACAGCTTCCCCAACTGCTACGTCGCGCTGGGCACGCTGCACTCGCTGTACAAGCCGATGCCGGGCAAGTTCAAGGACTATATCGCGATCCGCAAGCTGAACGGCTACCAGTCGCTGCACACCACCCTGATCGGCCCGTACGGCACGCCGGTGGAATTCCAGATCCGCACCCAGGAGATGCACCGCACCGCCGAATCCGGCGTGGCCGCGCACTGGCTGTACAAGACCGGCGACATCAACTTGAGCGACATGCAGCAGCGCACCCACGCCTGGCTGCAGTCGCTGCTCGACATCCAGCAGCAGACCGGCGACTCGGCCGAGTTCCTGGAACACGTGAAGGTCGACCTGTTCCCGGACTCGGTGTACGTGTTCACGCCGAAATCGAAGATCATCGCGCTGCCGCGCGGCGCCACGCCGATCGACTTCGCCTATGCCATCCACACCGGCATCGGCGACCACACGGTGTCGGTCACCATCAACGGCGAACCGTCCACCCTGCGCAGCGAACTGCGCAACGGCGACATCGTGGAAATCGTCACCGACGCCTCGTCGCGGCCGAGCCCGAGCTGGCTGTCGTTCGTGCGCACCGGCAAGGCGCGCTCGGCGATCCGCCACCACCTGCGCACCATCAACCTGCCCGAATCGATCGCGCTGGGCCGCCAGTTGCTGGCGCAGGCGCTGGCCGCCGTCAGCATCGACCCGGACCTGCCGGAGCCGCTGGCCGAGCGCCTGCTGAACGAATCGAGCGCCAAATCCATGGACGAGCTGTACGCCGACATCGGCATCGGCAAGCGCATGGCCGCGCTGGTGGCGCGCCACATCTTCGGCCTGCTGGGCGGCGAATCGGCGGCCGCGCCGGTGGACCACAACAGCGCCGCCGAGCTGGACCCGGTCACCATCTGCGGCAGCGAGGGTGTATCGGTGCAGCTGGCGCAATGCTGCCTGCCGATCCCGGGCGACGCCATCATCGGCCAGCTGCGGCGCGACCAGGGCCTGCTGGTGCACACGCTGGACTGCTCGCTGGCCAAGCGCCAGCGCCAGAAGGAGCCGGAGCGCTGGATCGCCGTCAAGTGGGGCGCGGACATCAACCGCCGCTTCGACAGCCGCATCAAGCTGCTGATCAACAATGAAAAAGGCATCCTGGCGCGGGTGGCGGCCGAGATCGGCGAATCGGACGGCAACATCACCTTCGTCGGCATGGACGAGGACAAGGAACACGTGCTGCACCAGCTGCGCTTCACCATCCAGGTGAAGGACCGCGTGCACCTGGCCGGGCTGCTGCGCAACGTGCGCCGCGTGGCCGGCGTCAACCGCATCCTGCGCGAACGCTCCTGATCCGCCCGCCGCGCCGCCGGGAAAGCGGCGCGGCGGCTCAGCCGCTTGGTCTCACGCGTCGACGTCCTGCATAAACCTCTCCAGCACCTGCCTGCTCTGCATCAGCTTCGCAGCCTTTTGATCGACCAGGCGGACCTGCTCGCGCAGCGTCTCGCGCAGCTCGTCGCAGGGTTCAAAGATCCGCCCCTCGCCCCTGATGCAAGCCGAGAACTGCTTGATGGTCGCCAGTGTCATGCCGGCCGAGCCAAGCAGCTTGATCCGTTCGACAGCCTGCTCGTCCACCGGACCGTAATCGCGATAGCCCGCTTCCGTGCGGCGCGGCTTGAGCAGGCCTTGCGCTTCGTAGTAACGCAGCATGCGGATGCTCACATCGCAACGCCTGGATAGTTCACCGATCTTCATAAGCTCCTTGACTCTGACACCGCTGTCAGGTTCTAGACTGCATTCTCCTTACCAACCGCAGGAGCACGCCATGTCTATTCCATCCGCCACGTATCCGACACTGATCAACGCCCAGCCGGCGCGCACGGCCGACCTTGCGCCCCTGGCTTTTTCCGGTTTCGCGCATTTTACCGCGATGCAAGTCCGGGACCGCAGGGTCAAGGGGACCGATCTGCATCTGGCGCGCCTGAGGGCCGCCTCCCTCAAGCTGTTCGGGACCGCCCTGCCCGATGAGCAAGTCCTGCACACTATCCGGCAGGCGATCGACGCAGGCCCGCCGGATATGTCGCTGACCGCCACGGTCTACTGGCCGGACGGCGAATTCACCGCCAGGACCGCGGGGACGGCGCCGGGCATACTGATCCGCACCGGCTTGCCGTCCGACGGCCCCGCCGGCCCGGTACGGCTCGGCGTGGCCGAGCATGAGCGCCACCTGGCCGCGATCAAGCACGTCGGCGAGGGGGCCAAGACCTACTACCTCCACCGCGCCCAGGAACAGGGATTCGACGATGCCGCGTTCATCGACCGGCACGGCAGGCTGGGCGAGGCGACCATCTGGAACCTCGTGTTCTGGGATGGACATGCCGTTGTCTGGCCCCGCGCGGACATTCTCACCGGAACGATGATGGGCATCGTTCAGCGGCAATTGCAGCGCCTGGACGTGCCGCAGCGCCATCACGAAATCAAGCTCGCCGACCTGGCACGCTTCTCCGGCGCCGCGATCATGAACTCCTGGACACCCGGCATTGCAGTCACCGCGCTAGGCTCGCATACCTTCCTGGAAGCCCCGCCTTTCATGGAGATGCTGAGAAAGGCCTACGACGCCGAACCAGCACGCGTTGTTTAGCTTACCGATGCTCCAGCGGCTCGTACCAGTAAGCCTTGTTGGCCAGCGGCGTTTGCGGCGACAGCAAACGGTTCTCCAGCCTGAACAGGCGCCGCTTGCGCAGGCCCACCTTCTCGATCAGGCCGTCGTAAAACTCGTGGAAGATGCGGTCGAAGCTGCCGTCGGCGATCAGCGCGCGCAGGCCGGCCTCGATGCGCTCGGCCAGGCGCGGCTGGTCGGGCGCCACGAAAAAGTAACGCGGCAGCGGCATGTAGATGACGAAGCTGCGCTCCAGCGCCAGCTCCGGAAAGGCCCCCACGTAAGCGGCCTGCTCGTACACTGCCTCCTCCATCGCGCGCGGGAAATGCTGGAAACGGTCGGCCGCCAGCATGCTGTGCAGGCCGGCCGTCGAGTTGCCCAGCGCCACGGAGAAGCCGTCGTCCTGGAACACCGCAGTCGAACTCCATTGCCGTCCGGTTCCCAGCGGTATCCGCTTCAGCTGCTCCAGCGTGCGCACCGCACTGAAAAACGACTGCCGGCGGCCGTCGATCAGTGAGATGCGGTAGCCGGACAGCCCCTTGTCCACCGGGATGCGGATCGGGATCAGTTTCTGCTCCCATTCGGCCGAGCTGATCTGTGCGCTGACGCTGATGCGCCTGCCACGCAGCATTTCCTGCAGCAGGCGGTCGCGCTCCATGGCCAGCGGCGCGATGCGCAGCTCGTAGGGGCCGTATTGCGCGCTGGACGCCTCCAGCGCCGCCTTCAGCACATGGTAGCTATAGCGGTCGCGCAGGTCGGTGCGGCCGAAGTTGTGGTCGATGGTGTAGACGTCGGGCGGGCGGGCCCGGGCAAACGGCAGCGGCAGCAGCAGCATCGTGCCGAGTGCCGCCGCCAGTACGCGGCGCCGTCTATTCGCTGGCAGGCGCAGGATAGCTCACCTTCAGGATGTCCAGCTCTTCCACCCCGTTCGGCGTGTGCAGGGTGACGGCGTCGCCTTCGCGCGCCTTGGTCAGGGTGCGCGCCACCGGCGAGATCCAGCTGATCTTGCCTTTCAGCGGATCGAGCTCGTCGATGCCGACGATGGTGACGGTGCGCTCCTCGCCGCTGGGGTTGCTGTACGTAACGGTGGCGCCGAAGAACACCCGGTCGCTGCCGTGGTGCACGCTGGGGTTGACCACCTCGGCCAGGTCCATGCGCTTGGTCAGGAAGCGGATGCGGCGGTCGATTTCGCGCAGCCGCTTCTTGCCGTAGATGTAGTCGCCGTTCTCGGAGCGGTCGCCGTTGGAGGCGGCCCAGTGCACCACCCGCACCACCTCCGGCCGGTCGACGTCGATCAGCTGCAGCAGCTCGTCCTTGATGCGCTGGTAGCCGGCCGGCGTGATGTAGTTCTTGGATCCGGGCGGGATGGCCAGCGCGAGTGCGGCCGCTTCGTCGTCATCGTCGTTGTCGGTTTCTTTGGTAAATGCTTTACTCATGACTTCCACTACTTTCACGTATCATTGCTGCATGAAGCGATTGTACACACTCAAGCGCCATTTGCCGCGCCGCCGCGCGCCATGAGCGAACAGCCCGCCATTGCGGCGGCCCTGCAACTGGCCCAGGCGCGCTTCGACGCCATCGTGCGCAACATGCCGGGCCTGGTGTACCAGTTCGAGCGGCGCGGCGACGGCAGCGTGGCCTTCCCCTACCTGAGCGACGGCTGCCAGGCCCTGCTGGGCGTGACGGCCGCCGAGCTGCACGCCCAGCCGCAACGCTTCTTCGAGCTGATCCTGGAAGAAGACCGCAAGTCCTACCTGGACGCCATGCAAGCCTCGGCCGCCTCGCTGTGGAGCTGGAACTGGGAGGGCCGCATCTGGGTGGACGCGTGGAAGGACGTCAAATGGATCAACCTGCGCTGCACGCCGCACCTGCTGCCCGGCGCCGACACGGTGCGCTGGGAAGGCATCATGACCAATATCACGGAGAGCAAGCTGGAGCAGCTGGAAGTGCGCCAAAGCCGCGCCCGCCTGGCCGAGCTGACCGCCCACATCGAAACCGTGAAGGAGCAGGAGCGCACCCGCATCGCGCGTGAAATCCACGACGACCTGGGCGGCAACCTGACCGCCATCAAGATGGCGCTGGCCATGCTGAGCCGCCGCCTGCCGCCGGACGACGCCGCGCTGCAGGACAAGGCCGCCTACGTCGACTCGCTGGTGGACCGCACCATCGACGCGGTGCACCGCATTTCGCTCGACCTGCGCCCGTCTATCCTGGACTTCGGCCTGGTGGCGGCGCTGGAATGGCAGGCCAAGGAATTCGGCACCCAGGCCGGCATCGAGGTGACGTTCGACAGCGCGCTGCGCGAGATCGAACTGGACCCGGACCGCGCCAGCGCCCTGTTCCGCATCGTGCAGGAGGCGCTCAACAATATCGCCAAGCACGCGCGCGCCAGCAAGGTGGCGCTGCACCTGAGCCGCACGCGCCAGTACATCAGCCTGAAGATCAGCGACAACGGGCGCGGCATCGCCCCGGCCGACCGCGCCAAGCCGCAGTCGTTCGGCCTGCGCGGCATGGCCGAACGGGCCCGCGCGCTGGGCGGCACCTTGACCCTGGGCCACGCGCCCGGCGGCGGCACCGTGGTCGCCATCAAGATAAAACGCGAAAATGTGCACGCCGGCGCTACAATAGGGAAATGACACTTATTGCCGCAATGAAATAGTTCGGCCGCGCTAACGCCCAATGACAGACAAAGCCCTCATCAAAGTCTTCATCGCCGACGATCACGCCATTGTGCGTGAAGGCTTGAAGCAAATCCTGGCCGACACCCGCGACATCGTGGTGGCCGGCGAAGCGGAAAACGGCCTCGACGCCGTCAAGCTGTTCCGCAAATCGGGTTGCCACGTGATGCTGCTCGATATTTCCATGCCCGACCGCAGCGGCATCGAGGTGCTCAAGCAGGTGAAAAAGGACAAGCCCGAGCTGGCCGTGCTGATGCTGTCCATGCACCGCGAGGACCAGTACGCGATCCGCTCGCTCAAGGCGGGCGCGGCCGGCTACCTGACCAAGCAAAGCGCTCCTAAAGAGCTAGTCACTGCGATCCGCCAGGTCGCCGGTGGGTTAAAATACATTAGTCCGGCGCTGGCCCAGGAATTGGCCAACCACGTGGGCGAGGACCACGAGGCGCCGCCGCACGAAACGCTGTCCGACCGCGAATACCAGACCCTGACCATGATCGCCTCCGGCAAGACCGTGGGCACCATCGCCAAGGAACTGTCGCTGTCGGTCAAGACCGTCAGCGAGTACCGCGCCCGCCTGCTGGCCAAAATGAAGCTCAAGAACAGCGCGGAACTGACGCACTATGCGATCAAGAACCAGCTGATCGAATAGCAGCACAGCTCGATGGCGTTGTTGCTGGTTCATTATCGGTTCATGCCGAAAAGTAAGTGCTGTTCTGCCCGCTTATTGGCGCATAAGGGGACGCTGGCCTAAACTATCATGGAGCCAGTCAGTAAACTAGATAAAAAGGCCGTGCGTCATGCCCAGCAAATCGTCCCCTCCCGCAGCGACCGTGCAGAACCCGGCCGACATTGCGCGCGAAGCATTCCGCCGCCTGGCCACGCGCCGCATCGCGCCCACGCCGGAGGCTTACCGCGACATTTACCACGAGATCGCCGGGATTCCCGTGCCCACGCCCGCCCCGGTGCTGGCCGGCACCGCCGCGCCGGCCGATCCCGGCCCCGAATTGATGCTGTACCAGTTCGCCGCCCGCCTGGGCGACCAGCCCGGCGACCTGGCCGACTACGGCCGCCGCCTGAGCCGCGCCGTCAAGGCGCGCGACTGGGAAGGCTACGCCCGAACCCTGACCCAGCTGGCCGAGCGGCCCGCCACGGTCAAGCGCGGCATCGACGTGGCCGACATCCCGGACGGCGAACACACCAAGGCGCTGCGCGAAATGCTGAGCCGCACCCTGAGTTTCGCGGTGGCTTCGCTGCTGAGCGGCACCCCGGCCCTGGTGGCCGAGGCCGAGGCGCTGGGCGCGGCCACCAAGGAAGCCCATACCGAGGCGGCGCTGTCGGAGATCGCGCTGCGCCTGAAGCAGCTGTGCTACCAGATTGAACTGAAGAGCGGCGACACGGCCGAGCAGCAGGAACTGCTGCTGCGCCTGTTCCGCCTGCTGCTGGAGAATGTCAGCGAACTGCTGGACGACGATTCCTGGCTGCGCGGCCAGATCGACGCGGTGCAGGCGTTGATTTCCGGCCCGCTGGACCAGCGCGCGCTGGAAGACGCCACCCGCAGCCTGAAGGACGTGATCTACAAGCAAAGCCAGCTCAAGCACAGCCTGTCGGACGTCAAGCTCACCGTCAAGAACATGATGATGACCTTTATCGACCGCCTCGGCCAGGTGGCCGCCTCGACCGGCGACTTCCACGAGAAGATCGGCGGCTATTCGGCCAAGATCAGCCAGGCCGAGAACATCACCGAACTGAACCAGATCCTGGACGAGGTGCTGAAGGAAACCCGCATCGTGCAGGGCGAGGCGCTGAAGGCGCGCGACAATATGGTGATGGCGCGCCAGGAAGTGCAGGACGCCGAAGCCCGCATCCACCAACTGGAGGCGAAGCTGCAGCATATGAGCGAGCTGGTGCGCGAAGACCAGCTGACCGGCAGCCTGAACCGCCGCGGCCTGGACGACGTGTTCGAGCGCGAAACGGCGCGCGCGGACCGGCGCGGCACGCCGCTGTGCATCGCCGTGCTGGACCTGGACGACTTCAAGAAGCTGAACGACACCTACGGCCATATCGCCGGCGACGCCGCGCTCAAGCACCTGGTCAAGATCGTCAAGGACACCCTGCGTTCGATGGACGTGATCGCCCGCTTCGGCGGCGAGGAATTCCTGATCCTGCTGCCGGAAACGTCCATCGAGGCCGCCTCGCAGACCATGACGCGCCTGCAGCGCGAGCTGACCCGCCACTTCTTCATGCACGACAACGAGAAAGTGCTGATCACCTTCTCGGCCGGGGTGGCGCTGCGCCGCCCGCACGAGGACCAGACCGCGCTGGTGCAGCGCGCCGACAAGGCCATGTACCAGGCCAAGCAGACCGGCAAGAACCGCGTCGTGGTTGCCGATTAGCCAATTTCTTCTCAAAAACATTCCCGGCCCGCCCTAGTGCGGGCCTTTTTTATGCCCAAAATAAATTTATTTTGACCCTAAAGTTCAGCCGGAAAGCGCCGCTTAAGCGTGTACAAGAATGTGAATTTGAGGGTGAAACGAAAAAATTTTGCATCTTTTTCTCCCTTAATTTTCCCATGGGGCAACCGTTACCCATTACAACAGCGGCTTGATCGTCCCGGAACAGCGGGGCGGGCCAAAGTGAAATGAGCACGCAGCCCAACTAGCAGTACAAGTTTCGGAGAAACACATCATGGCACAAACCATCAACACCAACATTGCCTCGCTGAACTCGCAACGTAACCTGAATTCGTCGCAAGCCGCTCTGGGCACCTCCCTGCAACGCCTGTCGTCCGGCCTGCGCATCAACAGCGCCAAAGACGACGCTGCCGGTCTGGCAATTTCGGAACGCTTCACTTCGCAAGTTCGCGGCAACAACCAGGCAGCCCGCAACGCCAACGACGGCATCTCGCTGGCGCAAACGGCTGAAGGTGGTTTGAGCACCGCCGGCGACCTGCTGCAGCGTATCCGCGAACTGGCAGTGCAGTCGGCAAACGGCTCCAACTCCGCTTCGGACCGCAAGTCGATCCAGAACGAGGTGTCGGCCCTGTCGAAAGAACTGGACCGCGTTGCCACCAGCACCCAGTTCAACGGCCAGAACGTACTGGACGGTTCGCTGACCAACACCCAGTTCCAGGTTGGCGCAAACTCGAACCAGACCATCAACGTCGGCGTGCAGAGCGCCAAGGCATCGGACATCGGCAACAACGTGATCCGTCCGTCCGACATTGCTGCGTCTCAATCGCAGGCAGTAGCCGGCACCGCCAACAACGTGACTGCCGCTGAAGTGCTGACGATCAGTTCCGGCGCCGGCGTCAGCACCACCGTCAACACCGCAATTGGCGACAGCGCAAAGGCTGTAGCCGACAAGGTCAACGCGCTGTCCTCTACCAGTGGCGTAACCGCCCAGGCCAAGACTACCGCCACCATCGCCAACATTGGCACTGATGCCGGTGGCCTCGTGGTGGACGGTTCGATCCAGTTCGACCTGACCAGCGCCAACGGCAAGACGGTGACGATCTCGTCTTCGGTCAAAGATGGCGACCTGTCGGCAATCGCGCAGGCGATCAATGCGCAAACCGGGACCACCAATGTGACCGCGTCGATCAAGGTTGACCAAGCCACCGGTCGCAAGGAATTGCAACTGGACAACAACGCAGGCGACGACATCCGCATTGAGCCAGCCACCAGCAACGCCGGCATGGCAGCCGCAGAGATTCGCGGTCCCGACCTGGGTGACGGCACTGCGGCAGTCGCAGTACCACTGACGGCCGATGCAACCGTCGGCGGCCGCGTGGAGTTCTCGTCCGACAGCGGTTTCTCGATCGCCAGCACCGGCACCGCCATCACCGGCGCAGCCGACGTGGGCAGCGAACTGGATTCGGTTTCGGATCTGGACGTGAGCACCGTTGAAGGCTCGAACAAGGCCCTGCTGACGATCGACGCGGCTCTGAACTCGATCAACAGCAACCGCGCAGCACTGGGTGCGATCCAGAACCGTTTCGCTTCGACCATCTCGAACCTGCAAACGACCACGGAAAACCTGTCGGCTTCCCGTAGCCGCATCCAGGACACCGACTTCGCAGCGGAAACGGCCAGCCTGACCCGTGGCCAGATCCTGCAGCAAGCCGGTACCGCGATTCTGGCGCAAGCCAACTCGCTGCCGAACGGCGTACTGTCCCTGCTGCGTGGCTAATCGCCGCATAAGCCGGTAATGCAATGATGGGCAACCATCATTGCCGACTAGCGCCCTGGCTGACTCGTTCAGCCGGGGTTTTTTCGTAAAGGAAGCATCATGACTATCGATTCCATCAGCGCAGCCTCACCGCTGCGCGGCGCGGAGCGGCCGGTCACTGGCGCCGAGAGCGTGGCGCCGCAAGCAGTCGGCCGCGCCCCCGCCGCCACGGTGCTGGAAACGGCGGCAGCCGTGCGTGGCGCCGAACCGGCGCCCACGCTGGAGCAGGTCAGCCAGGCAGTATCGGACCTGAACAAGTCGCCGCTGGCCAAGTCGCAGGGCCTGGAGTTTTCCATCGACGACGACAGCAAGCGCACCATCGTCAAGGTGATCGACCAGACCACCAAGGAAGTGCTGCGCCAGATGCCGTCGCCGGAAGCGTTGCAGATTGCCAAGGCGCTGGACAACACCAAGGGTCTGCTGATCAGCCAGACCGCCTGAAACGGCGCGCCGCCCGGCGCGCCGTTTTTTTTCCCGCCATGGCATCATGGTGGCGACCCCAAGTACACTTTTCCCAGCGCGCTGCCCACTTTTTCAGCGACGCCGGAACTGGCGGGGAAATCCCCTTCTCAAGTCGGCTTTGATTATGCCGATAATGACTTATCTTATCGTTTTCCTTAGGAGTTCCTCGTGGGCATTTCTTCTCCTGGCATCGGTTCCAACGGACTGAACGTCAACGACATCATCAGCAAACTGATGGCCGTTGAGTCGGCGCCATTGGCCAACATGGACAAGAAGTCGGCCAGCTTCCTGGGCAAGGTGTCGGCATTCGGCAGCCTGTCCGGCGCACTGGGCTCCTTCCAGAGCTCGCTTAGCAGCCTGACCTCGCTGTCCAGTTTCCAAGCGCTCAGCAGCACCTCCAGCGACACCGCCATCATGACCGGCACCGCCACCGGCAAGGCGCTGCCGGGCAACTACAAGGTGGACATCAGCCAGTTGGCCCAGGCGCAGACGCTGGCCTCGGGCGGCTACAAGAGCACCACCGCCGCCATCGGCCTGGGCGCCACCACCAACCTGACCATCCAGCTCGGCACCGTCACCGGCGGCAGCTTCGGCGTGACCGGCGGCGCCTTGGGCGCCGGCGTGCTCAGCGGCGGCATCACGCCTGGCGCGCTGTCCCTTAACGGTACCGTGATCGCCACCGACAGCTCGATCCGCAGCGCCAAGCTGCTGGCCGACGCCATCAATGCCAAAAGCACCACCACCGGCGTGTCCGCCACCGCCGCCGCCACCGTGACCGCCGCCGACCTGTTCGGCAGCGGCGGCGCCAGCACTTTCGGCGACATCGACACCAGCGGCGGCGGCACCTATGCGCTGACTGTGGGCGGCGTAACCATTGCCAGCCAGGCCGACGGCGTTGCCGCCGGCGGCGGCATCACCGCCGCCGAACTGGACGCCGCGCTGACCGGCGACACCGCCGTCACACGCGCGCTGGCCGAAGCCAACATCACCGTCAGCGGCACCGCCGCCGGCGGCGACCTGAGGTTCAGCAACGCCGACGGCTCCAACGTGGTGGTGGCCGAAGCGGTCACCGGCAACGTCACCGGCGGCATCGCCAACAGCGGCAGCGCCAACACCGGCTCCAGCGTCACGGCCATGAGCACCATTTCGCTGGTCTCGGCCAGCGGCGGCCAGATCACCGTGGGCGGCACCAACCCGGCTGCGGCCGGGCTGACGGCCGGCGTCGGCGGCGCCTACTTGGGCGCCACCTTCGCCCAGGACGGCACCCGCAGCAGCGGCAACATTGTCATCGACAACAAGAACAACACGCTGGCCGGCATCCGCGACGCGATCAACAAGGCCAACTTCGGCGTCACCGCCAGCATCGTGTCCGACGGCAGCACCGACAAGCCGAACCACCTGGTGCTGACCTCGAGCGCCACCGGCGCCACCTCGACCATGAAGATCGCGCTGACCGGCGCGGACGGCAATCCGCCGGACGCCGACCTGGTCGCCCTGCTGGGCTACGATCCGGGCGGCGTGCAGAGCCTGAGCCAGAAGACCGCCGCGCAGGATACCAAGGCCAGCATCAACGGCATTCCGGTGACCAGCACCAGCACCACCATCAGCGGCGCCGTGGAAGGCATCTCCTTCACCGCCGTCAAGACCGGCGTGGCCAGCCTGACGGTGGCCAAGGATACTGCTTCGCTGACCACCTCGATCAACGGCTTTATCAAGGGCTACAACGAGCTCAACTCGCAGATCAAGCAGCTCAACGGCTACAACGCCGAGACCAAGACCGGCGGTCCGCTGCTGGGCGACTCGACCGTGCAAAACTTGCAAAGCGCCCTGCGACGCCAGATGTCGGCCAGCATCACCGGCTTGCAAGGCAAGCTGACCTCGCTCACCGACGTCGGCATCGGCTTCCAGAAGGATGGCACGCTGACGCTGGACAGCGCCAAGCTGAACAAGGCCATCGCCAACAATTTCAGCGACATTGCCACACTGTTCGCGGCAGTCGGCAACAGCACCGATGTCAACGTCTCGTTCACCAGCTCGACGGCCGCCACCAAGCCGGGCGACTACGCGCTCAACATCACCACCCTGGCCACCCAGGGCAGCTTGAAAAGCGCCGCCGCAATAGCGAACCCGGTGGTGATCGCCGCCGACACCGCCTGGACCGTCAAGCTGAACGACACCCTGCCCAGCACCGCGACCAATACGGCCACCGTCAAGCTGGCGGCCGGCAGCTATACCCCGGCCGAACTGGCCAACATGCTGCAATCGTCCATCAACGGCGCCACCAATTTCACCAACGCCGGCTCGACCGTGGCGGTGAAACTGGAAGACGACGGCACGCTGAGCATGACGTCCAACCGCTACGGTTCCAAGTCCAACATCACGCTCACCAACGACACCGGCACCGCTGTGTCCGACATTTTCGGCGGCGCCACCCCGGTGGAAGGGGTGGACGTGGCCGGCACCATCGGCGGCTACTCGGCCGTCGGCGACGGCCAGACGCTGACCGGCGCCCCCGGCGCGCCCATCGAAGGTCTGAAGCTGCTGGTCAAGGGCGACACCACCGGCGAACGCGGCGTGGTCGGCTTCTCGCAAGGCTACGCTTATCAGCTCAACAACCTTGCCAGCACCTACCTGGGCGCAAAAGGCGTGATTACCGGCCGCACCGCCGGCTTGAACAAGAGCGTACAAGACATCGCCAAGCAAAAAGATGCGTTCAATGCCAGACTAGTCGATATCGAAGCGCGCTACCGCAAGCAGTACACCGCGCTCGACACGGCCTTGTCCAGCATGAGCACTACCGCCTCGTTCCTCGCGCAGCAGTTCGCGAACATGGCAAACAGTTAATTTAAGGGAGACAGACTATGTTCGGATCAAGGCAGACCGGTGTCAACGCGTACGCCAAAGTGGGGATGGAAACCGGCGTGGTTGCCGCCAGCCCGCACAAACTGATCGTCATGCTGTTCGACGGCGCGCTGGTATCGATCAGCAACGCCCTGATGAACATGCGCTCCGGCAACATCGGCGAAAAAGGCAAAGCCATCTCCAAGGCCATCATGATTATCGACAGCGGCCTGCGCGCCGCGCTCGACAAAAAGGTGGGCGGCGAGATCGCCGAGGGGCTGGACGCGCTGTACGAATACATGAGCGGCCGCTTGCTGACGGCCAATCTGAAGAACGACCCGGCCATCCTGGAGGAAGTGCAGCGCCTGCTGGTGGAACTGCGCGACGCCTGGAATCAGATCGGCGACACCCCGGCACGCGCGCCCGCCGCCGCCGGCCCCACCAACATGAGCAAATACGCGAGCGCCTGATCCATGATGACGAATCAAGAAGTTTTATCCGTATACGCCGACATGGCATCGCTGACCGAACAGATGCTGGCGCACGCCACCCGCGGCGAATGGGACGAACTGGTGCTGCTGGAACAGCGCTGCGCCGGTCACGTGCGCACGCTGCAGGGCCAGGAAGACCCGCGCCCCATGCAGGGCGCCGAACGCGAGCGCAAAGTCGAACTGATCCGCCAGATGCTGACCGCCGACCGCCAGATCCGCGACCTGGCCATGCCGTGGATGGCGCAGCTGTCCGCCCTGATCAACAGCACCGGCACCGAACGGCGCCTGGTGAACGCTTACGGCAGCGTCTAAAGCCGGGATAGGAGCACATTATGCTGCCGCCGCGTCTGGACGCCACCGGCGTCAGGCCCGCCGGCGCAATTTCCCCGGCGCCGGCCGCCATTCCCGTCAGCGATGCGCGCCAGGCCGCGTTCCAGCGCGCGCTGAGCGGCATGGTCGGCCAGCCGATGAAGGGCGAAGTGCTGTCCAAGTATGACGACGGCAGCTACCTGGTGCGGGTGGCGGGCAATTCGGCCCGCATGGTGCTGCCCGGCGGCGCCCAGGTCGGCGCCGAAGTGCCGCTGACGCTGGTGACCGTCACGCCCCGCCCCACCTTCCAGGTCGGCACCGGCGCCCAGGCCCAGACCGCCCAGCTCTACACCGAAGCAGGCCTGCCGCCCGGCGACACTGCCGACACCGCGCCGCAAGGCCGCCTGCCGTCGCAGGACACCACCACGCTGTCGGGCCGCCAGCCCGGCGCCGGCAATCCGGCCGCCAATGCAAGCGGTGCCGGCGCCAATGCAGCCGCCACCCCGGCCAATGCAACGTCCGGTTCCGCAGCCAGCGCGGCTCCCAATACTCCCGCCAATCCGGGCGCAAACGCCGCTGCCAACGCGGCCGTTGCCAACGCCGCCCAAGCCCGCGCCGGCCTGGCAACCCAACTTGGCGCAAGCGGGCCGGCGGGTGCCCAGGGCGCGGCGCAGGCGGCGGCCGAGTCCGTCACCAAGGGGGCCGGACAATCCGCTGCACAGGTCCGCCCGCAAAGTCTGGCCGCCGCCCTGCTCGGCCGCGCCCCGCTGACCCCGTCCGACCAGTTGCCCAACCTCGGCCGCGACGCCCCCGCCGCCACCCTGAGCGCGGCGGCCCGCACCATCGCCAGCGCCCTGGCCACCGCTTACCTCCCGCCCGGCGTGCCCGCCATCATCAACGGCAAAGCGCCATTGATAGCCGCCGGCGTGCCGGACACCGACAAGCTGACGCACAGCCTGAAAAGCGCGCTGGGCGAAAGCGGCCTGTTCTACGAATCGCACGTGGCAGAATGGGCCGAGGGCAAGCGCCCGCTGCAGGAGCTGATGCGCGAGCCGCAGAACCAGCGCGCCCAGGCCATGGCGCACGCGCAGGCCGGCGGCCCGCAGACCAGCGAAAGCCTGGCCCGCGCCGCCCTCGCCGGCCCCGACCTGAGCGCTGCGCAAATGATCAACCAGCAATTGCACGCGCACGAACAGCAGCGCGTGCAGTGGAACGGCCAGGCTTGGCCGGGCCAGCCCATGCAATGGGAAGTGCAGCGCGACCAGCGCGAAGGCAGCCAGCAGGAGCAGGCCGACGGCCGCGAGCCGGAACCGGTGTGGCGCAGCGGCGTGCGCTTCCGCCTGCCGCTGCTGGGCAAGATCTCGGCGGCGGTGACGCTGGTGGGTGAACAGGTCCACATCCAGGTGCAAACCGGCGACGACGACAGCGCCGCCACCCTGCGCGCCTGGTCCGGCCAGTTGCAGCAGGCCATGGAAGCGGCCGGCTCGCCGCTGGCCTCGCTCACCATCGCCCCCGAAAACGGCGCAACCCCAGCCGGCGGTGCCAACATGGGCGCCGTGCCGGCCGTGGCCGCCCTGCCTGGGGACAGCCATGGCGAATGACGCCCCGCGCCGCCCGCTGCAAAGCGCGGTCGCCCTCACCTACAAGAACGATTCGCCGGCCCCCAAGGTGGTGGCCAAGGGGCGCGGCCTGGTGGCCGAACAGATCATCCACGTGGCCAACGAGCACGGCGTGCACATCCACGAATCGAAGGAACTGGTGTCCCTGCTGATGGATGTTGACCTGGATCGACAAATCCCCCCGGCGCTCTACCGGACAATTGCGGAACTACTAGCGTGGCTATATCATATTGAATCAGCGCAAAAGTCTGGCCAGCCCCCGCCCCCGGCCCCGGACACCAGCTCTCCACATAGAGACCCAGAAGAATAATGCACTCAAACAGACAAGACGCGGACTTGGAAAACTGGCACGACTTCGAGGTGGAATCGCGCAGGGAGATCATTGCGCTGCTGCGCAGCATAAGCGAGAAAAACCAGCTGATCCGCATGCTGGTGCAAGGCGAGTCCGACGTGTGCGTCACCTCCATCCTGGAAGTCGACGCCGACAACAACAGCGTCATCCTGGACTGCTCCATCAACACCGAGCAAAACCAGCGCATCCTGTCGGCCAAGTCGCTGTCCTATGAAACCACGCTGGACAAGATCCGCATCCTGTTTTCCAGCCAGCGGGTCGAGAAATGCATGTTCGAGGGCACGCCGGCGCTGAAGATCGCCCTGCCGGCCACCCTGATCCGCCTGCAGCGGCGCGAGTATTACCGCATGAGCACGCCGGTCAGCAACCCGGTGCGGGTGGTGATCCCGCTGCCGGCCGAACTGGGCGGCGGCAACAGCAGCTTCCCGCTGGCCGACATCAGCTGCGGCGGCATCGCCATCCTCGACAACAAGCTGCTGCTGGGCGACAGCATCGGCAAGCAGTACGCGGACTGCCGCATCGAGCTGCCGGAAGTGGGGCCCATCGTCACCGGCCTGCAGATCCGCAACTGCCTCGACATGACCCTGCTCAACAACAAGTCCAACCGCCGCCTCGGCTGCCAGTTCACCGACATGGCGCGCGGCGCGCTCAATTCCGTGCAGCGCTACATCACCCGCCTCGAGCGCGAACGTAACGCCCGCATCGCCGGGCTGGGTTAAAGAAGCGAAAAAAGGGGCCGGGCCCCTTTTTTCACACCTGCATATTCATGATGTCCTGGTAAGCCGACACCAGCTTGTTGCGCACCTGGATGGTGGCCTGGAAGTTGATGCTGGCTTTTTGCATCGACACCATCACGTCCGACAGGCTGACCGAATCGTCCCCCATCTGGAAGCGCTTGCCCAGCTCCTGCGACTTGGTCTGGCTGGCCGAGACCGCGTCCAGCGCGTCCTTCAGCGCGTCCGAGAACTGCACCTTGGCCGCCGGCGCCTCGGTCTGGATGGCCGGCACGCTGGCCTGCGGCTTGGCCGCGTGGGCCTTCAGCTGCTCCATCATCGCTTGTATCCTGCTGCTATCTATGCCCAGGCCGCTTGTTTTCATGTGAACTCCAAATTTGTTGCTTCCGCGGAACAGTCATGCGGTGGTGCCGCGCTACAATAGGCGGCGCAATGATCAGTGCTGCCAGAATACCTGTCCGTATAGCAAGCTGCTGCCAGAAGCAGGCCGGTAAACAGCCTGCTTTTCCTGAGATGGGCCGGGACCGCCACCGACGATAATGTGCAACAGGCCGAGACCCGGCCAAAAACCGGTCCCATCCACCAACCAACGAATACACACCAGCCATGGCAGCAGCAGCCGAACAAATCGACATCGACGAAGCAGCGGTCCCGGCGCAAGCCGAACCGAAGCCGCCGTTCTTCCAGACGCCGCTGGGCCGACGGGTGATGATGGGCGCCGGCGCGGCCGCCGTGGTGGCCGTCATCGTCGCACTGTGGCTGTGGAACCAGCCGCCCGCCTACGGCGTGCTGTTCTCCAACTACACCGACCGCGACGGCGGCGCCATCACGGCCGCGCTGGACCAGATGCAGATCAAGCACAAGTTCTCGGAAGGCGGCACCGCCATCCTGGTGCCGACCGAGCAGGTGCACGACGCACGCCTGAAGCTGGCCGCGCAGGGCTTGCCCAAGGGCGGCAACGTGGGCTTCGAGCTGATGGAGAACCAGAAGCTGGGCGTGTCCCAGTTCCTCGAACAAGTGAACTACCAGCGCGCGCTGGAAGGCGAACTGGCGCGCTCGATCCAGTCGATCGCGGCGGTCGATTCGGCCCGCGTGCACCTGGCCATGCCGAAAGACAGCGTGTTCGTGCGCGAGCAGCAGAAGCCGACCGCGTCGGTGATGCTGCACCTGCACCCCAACCGCCAGATCGAACCGGCCCAGGTGCAGGCCATCGTGCACCTGGTGGCCTCCTCGGTGCCGCAGTTGATGCCGTCCAACGTGACGGTGGTGGACCAGGCCGGCAACCTGGTGTCGGACACCAACAAGAACGGCGCCGGCAGCAACAAGAGCCTGGACGCCAGCCAGCTGAAATACGTGCAGGAACTGCAGAAACAGGTCATCAAGCAGGTCGAGTCCATCGTGCTGCCCATCGTCGGCGAAGGCAATGTGCGCGCCGAAGCGGTGGCCGACGTGGACTTCGCCGCCGTCGAGCAGGCCGCCGAGTCGTACAAACCGAATTCGCCGCCGGAAGCGTCCGCCATCCGCAGCCAGCAGAGCAGCGAGACCAACGGCGCCGGCAATGCCAATCCGAACGGCGTGCCGGGCGCGCTGTCGAACCAGCCTCCGGGCACCGCCACCGCGCCGCTGACCACCACGCCGCCGGGCACCGCCCCTGCCCCCGGCACGCCGCCCGGCACCGTGGCCGCCGGCGCCAGCGGCTTGCCGAACCACAAGGAATCGACCACCAACTTCGAAGTCGACAAGACCGTGCGCTACGAGCAGAAGGCCATGGCCGGCCTGAAGCGCATGACGGTGGGCGTGGTCATCAATTACCGCCGCATCGTGGACGCCAAGACCGGCAAAGTCACCATCAAGCCGTTCACGCCGGAGGAAATGGCCAAGATCAACAGCCTGGTCAAGGAAGCCATGGGCTACAACCAGGAACGCGGCGACTCGCTGAGCGTGGCCAACGCGCCGTTCGACGGCGTCGACAAGCCATTCGAGGCGCCGGTGGTGCTGGACTGGTGGCGCGACCCGGCCAACCTGCCGCTGGCCAAGGAACTGGCCAAGTTCCTGATCACCGCGCTGATCCTGCTGTACATCCTGCTGCGCATCGTGCGGCCGATGATGCGGCCGGTGTTCAAGAAGATCGACGAGATCAACGAGCCCGAGCCTGAACCGGAAGAACCGGTCATCGAGGAACCGGTGGGCCCGACGCCGGAAGAGATCATGGCGGAAGAACTCGCTAAAATGGAAGAAAATACCGCGCGGACATACCGCGACAACCTGGCGCTGGCGAAGAAACTGGCCGCGGACGATCCGCGCATCGTCGCCAACGTCATCAAAGCATGGATAGGCGCAAATGACTGATTCTACCGGACTGCAAAAAGCCGCCATCCTGATGCTGGCGATGGGCGAGAGCGAAGCCGCCGAGGTGATGAAATTCCTCGGCCCGCGCGAGGTGCTGAAGCTGGGCGCGGCCATGGCCACGATGAAAAACGTGCCGCACGAGCAAGTGGTCGACACGCTGGACGACTTCCGCGACCAGGTGGCGGCCGCCTCCACCGTGGGCCTCGATTCGGACGAGTACATCCGCCAGGTGCTGACCAAGGCGCTGGGCGACGACAAGGCTTCGGTGCTGCTGTCGCGCATCCTGGGCGGCAAGGACGCGTCCGGCATCGAATCGCTGAAGTGGATGGATTCGCAGTCGGTGGCCGAACTGATACGCAACGAGCACCCGCAGATCATCGCCACCATCCTGGTGCACCTGGAACGCGACCAGGCTTGCGAAATTCTGGGACACTTCACAGACCGCTTGCGCAACGACGCGGTGCTGCGCATCGCCACCCTGGACGGCGTGCAGCCGGCCGCGCTGCGCGAGTTGAACGACGTGCTCACCAAGCTGCTGTCGGGCAATGAGAACATCAAGAAATCGACCTTGGGCGGCGTGCGCGCGGCGGCCGAGATCCTGAACTTCATGAGCGGCGAGCAGGAAAACTCGGTGATGGACAACATCAAGAACTACGACAACGACATGGCGCAGAAGATCATGGACGAGATGTTCGTGTTCGACAACCTGATCGACATCGACGACCGCGGCATCCAGCTGCTGCTGCGCGAAGTGCAGTCGGAAATGCTGATCATCGCCCTGAAGGGCGCGTCGCAGGACCTGCGCGACAAGATCTTCAAGAACATGTCGGCGCGCGCCAGCGAAATGATGCGCGAAGACCTGGAATCGAAAGGACCGGTGCGCCTGTCCGAAGTGGAAACGCAGCAGAAGCAGATCCTGCAGATCGTGCGCCGGCTGGCCGACGAAGGGCAGATCGTGCTGGGCGGCAAAGGCGAAGATTCCTTCGTCTAAGTTGATAGAGTTACATGGCACAGATACCCAAAGAGCAGCAAACCGCCTTCCAGCGCTGGGAAATGAAGTCCTTTGGCGACTTCCGCCCCAGCGCCGTGGCCGCGCGCGAAGCCGAAGCGGCCGCGCAGGCCGCCCTCGCCCCACCTCCGCCGCTGCACGCGGAGGCCAGCGAGGAACACTACTTGGAGGAACCGCCTCCCCCCGCCTACCCGACCGAAGAGGAACTGGCCGCGATCCGCGAGCAGGCCCGCATCGACGGCTACGACAAGGGCTATGCGGCGGGCCACGCCGAAGGCCATGCGGACGCCATTGCGCTGGGCAAGGAAGCCACCGACCTGGAACTGGCGCCGCTGCGCGAGCTGGCCGGCAACTTCAGCACCGCGCTGCAGGACGCCGACCAGCTGATCTCTGCCGACGTGCTGGAACTGGCGCTGCAGCTGGCCAAGGGCATGCTCAAGCAGTCGCTGCAGGTGAAGCCCGAGCTGATCCTGCCCATCGTGCGCGAAGCCGTCGAATACCTGCCGGTGCTGCAGCAGCCGGCGCTGCTGATGCTGAACCCCGAGGACGCGAAAACCGTGCGCGAAGGCATAGGCGAGGAGCTCGACAAGGGCGGCTGGCGCGTGATCGAGGACGCGCAGATCGAACGCGGCGGCTGCAAGATCGACACCGCCAGCAACCAGATCGACGCCCAGGCGTCGACCCGCTGGCAGCGCCTGACCTACGCGCTGGGCAAAGACGTGAGCTGGCTGGACTGACATGGGCGACGCCTCCCAACCCAACCTGCACGCCGGCCGCTGGCGCGCCTACCTGCACGACTGCGCCGCGCTGACCGAGTTCGTTGAGCCGATGCAAGTGTCGGGCCGCGTCACGCGCGTGGCCGGGCTGGTGATGGAGGCCGTGGGCCTGCGCCTGGCCGTGGGCGCGGCCTGCACCGTGCCGCTGCCGTCCGGCGGTAAAGTCGAGGCCGAGGTGGTGGGCTTCGAGGGCGACCGCCTGTTCCTGATGCCGCAAAGCGATGTCGAAGGCATCGTGCCCGGCACCCGCGTATTCCCGATCGAACCGACCATACCGCGCCCCGGCAGCGTCACGCACCCGCGCCGCCGCCCCAGCGACCGCGCGCGCCACCTGCCGGTCGGCCCGGAACTGCTGGGCCGGGTGCTGGACGGCGCCGGCCGCCCGCTGGACAACCTGGGCCCGCTGCACACCACGGAAAGCGCCCCCATCAATGTGCGCCCCGCCAATCCGCTGGGCCGCGCGCCCATCGTGGAAACGCTGGACGTGGGCGTGCGCTCGATCAACGCCATGCTGACCGTGGGGCGCGGTCAGCGCATGGGCCTGTTCGCCGGTTCCGGCGTCGGCAAGTCGGTGCTGCTGGGCATGATGGCGCGCTACACCGAGGCCGACGTGATCGTGGTCGGCCTGATCGGCGAACGCGGCCGCGAGGTGAAGGAATTCATCGAGCAGATCCTGGGCGAGGAAGGCCTGGCGCGCTCGGTGGTGGTGGCGGCTCCGGCCGACACGCCGCCGCTGATGCGCATGCAGGGCGCGGCCTATTCCACCGCGATTGCCGAGTATTTCCGCGACCAGGGCCAGAACGTGCTGCTGATCATGGATTCGCTGACCCGCTACGCCATGGCGCAGCGCGAAATCGCGCTGGCCATCGGCGAGCCGCCCGCCACCAAGGGCTATCCGCCTTCCGTGTTCGCCAAGCTGCCGATCCTGGTGGAGCGGGCCGGCAACGGCGAAATGGGCGGCGGCTCGATTACCGCCTTCTACACCGTGCTGACCGAGGGCGACGACCAGCAGGACCCGATCGCCGACTCGGCGCGCGCCATCCTGGACGGCCACATCGTGCTGAACCGGCGCCTGGCCGAAGCCGGCCACTACCCCGCCATCGACATCGAACAGTCGATCAGCCGCGCCATGCACTCGATCACCTCGCACGAGCACCAGACCCGCGCGCGCCACCTGAAGCAGCTGTTTTCGCGCTACGAGCGCAGCCGCGACCTGATTGCCGTGGGCGCCTACAGCCCGGGCAGCGACCCGGTTCTGGACCAGGCCATCAGCTTGCATGACGGTATTGAGCATTTCCTACAACAACAGATCACGGAGCGGGTCGACATGCTCGAGAGTTTGGGGCAATTGTCCGCTCTGTTCGATTGATTGACGGCCACGCCGGACGCCTATAATGAACCATCATGGCCTCCCAATCTCAACTTGAAACACTGATCGAACTGGCCCGGCGCGAAACCGACGACGCCGCCAAGCGCCTGGGCATGGCCCTGAAGGTGGTGGCGGACGCGGAGGAGAAGCTGAACATGCTGGTGGGTTACCGCGACGAATACGGCAAGCGCTTCGAAGCCAGCCAGCTGGCCGGCATCACGCCCATGGCTTACCGCAACTTCCAGGCTTTCATGGAAAAACTGGACAACGCGATCAAGGGCCAGGAAGAGGTATTGCGCCACAGCCAGCGCAAGGGCGAGCAGGAGAAGAGCATGTGGCAGGACGCCGAGCGCAAGCGCATGTCCTACTCCACGCTGAACGACCGCGCGCAGGCGCAGGCGCTCAAGCTGGAAGCCAAGCGCGACCAGAAGGCCATGGACGAACACGCCGCGAGGCAAGCATTCTATAAACGTTGAATTAAGTTAATCACTCTACGGCGCCATCATGCAGACACCGCTCATCACGACCACCACCGGCACCGGCGCCAATGCCGGCACGCCTGCGGCCAAGGCCACGTCCCCTGCGCCGGACACCCAGTTCCAGCAGGCGCTGACGCGCCAGATCGAGCAGCGCCAGTCCTGGATGCGCCCGGCCGCGCCCGCCCAGGCGGCCAGCCAGGCCAAAGCGGCCCAGCAGCAAAACGCCGCCCGCCCTGCCCCGGCCAGCCCGAACCAGGCGGCGCGTCCCGCAGAGCAGGCCAAGCCAGCTACGCCGCAAAAGCCGGCCAACGCATCGACCAACGCGTCCGCGAATTCGTCCGCCGATGCGGCCGGCCGTGCCGAAGACGGCAAGCCGGCCGGCGCCGCCGATAACGCCTCGCAGGCAGCCGGCGGCGCGCCCTCGGGCGCAGCCGGCAACACGGACGCCCAGGCCGGCGCGGACGCCGGCAACGGCACCGCCGATGCGCCCGCAGACGCAGCCGCCAACGCCGCCGCCTCCGACGCGGCGGCAGCGCAAGCGGCCGATCCCATGGCCGCCATGCTTGCCTTGATGGCCGCTTTCAACCAGCCCGCCGCGGCAGCAACGACTACAGCAGCAGCCGGCACGGACGCCACCGCAGAAGGCGCAGCGAGCCAGTCCGCCGGTACGCTGTCCGGCCTGTTGCCGGACGCCGGCGCGGCCGGCGACACCGCAACTGCGGCTGGCGCCGGGACGGCCGGCGTCATCGTGCTGGACGGCGAAGCCGCCCCGGACGATGCCGCCATCCAGGCCGCGCTGGAAGCGGCGTCCAGGCACCGAGCCAGCGCCCAGGCGCATGGCGACGCCGGCGCCGGCTCGGCTGCCGGCGAAGCCGGCAAGGCCAGCGCGCAAGCCGCGCCGGACGGTGCCCTGGCCCAAACCGGCCGCGCCCAGCCCGACGCCGGCGCCCAGCCGGCCGCCGCGCGCGACGCCAAGGCCGACTTCGCAGCCCTGCTCAAAGACGCCATGCCCGCCGCAGCACAGCCCACCGTGGCGCCCGCCGCGCAAGCCCAGCTGGCCACCGCCCAGGCCGCCAATGCCGCCGCCGGCAACCAGCTGCAAGCCCGCGTCGGCACCGCCGCCTGGGACCAGCAGGTGGGCCAGAAAGTGGTGTGGATGGTGGGCGGCGGCGAGCAGAGCGCCACGCTGGAACTGAACCCGCCCGACCTCGGCCCGCTGCAGGTGGTGCTGAACGTGTCGAACGATTCGGCCAGCGCCAGCTTCACCTCGGCCCAGCCGGAAGTGCGCGCCGCGCTGGAGGCGGCCATGCCGCGCCTGCGTGAAATGATGAGCGAGGCCGGCATCCAGCTGGGCAGCGCCACCGTCTCGGCCGGTATGTCGGATCAAAACAACGGCTTCGACCAGGCCCATGCCCGGTCGGCGCAGCAAAGCGGCGGCCGCAACGGCAGCGGCGGTGACGGCGGCGGCGGCGACGAAGGCGCGCCTGTTGCGCCGCCGCCGCGCCAGCGCGCGCTCGGCATGGTCGATACCTTCGCCTGACCATTCTGACCGGCACCCAAGGCGTGCCATAATGGCGACATGATCCACTTAAGCTGCAAGGGCAACTTTGAAAGCGAATCCTAAATTGAAAGCGGAACCTAAAGCAGAGGTTGCCGCTCCGGCCAACTCCAAGAAGCTGGTGCTGATCCTCGGCCTGGTGGCTGTGCTGGCCGCCGCCGGCGGCGGCGGCGCCTGGTTCATGCTCAAGGACGGCGGCGACGAAGCGCCCACCAAGCAGAAGAAGTCCGCGCCCAAGTCCGGCCCGCCGGTGTACGTGACGATAGAACCGTTCACCGTCAACCTGCAGCCGGAGAACGGCGAGCAGTACCTGCAGCTGGCCTTTACCCTGCAGGTGGGCGGCCTGGAGGAAGTGGAAGTCATCAAGAACAACATGCCCAAGGTGCGCAGCCGCCTGCTGCTGCTGCTGTCGAGCAAGAAGGCGTCCGAGATCAACACGCCGGAAGGCAAGCAGCAGCTGAGCGCCGAAATCATGGAACAAGTGCGCGCGCCGTTTGAAGAGCGCGGCGCGCAGCAGGACGTGACGGAGGTGCTGTTTACCTCCTTCATCATTCAGTAATTTTTGCCGACCAGTAGAAAGCCATGGCTGATAATTTTCTCTCCCAGGAAGAAGTTGATGCCCTTTTAAAGGGCGTCAATGGCGACCAGGACGACGCTGCGGCGCCGGAAGAAGTCGCGGGAGTCAGAACCTATAACCTGGCCACCCAGGAGCGCATCGTCCGGGGCCGGATGCCGACGCTCGAGATCATCAACGAGCGTTTCGCGCGCCTGCTGCGCGTGGGCCTGTTCAACTTCCTGCGCCGCAGCGCCGAGGTGTCGGTGGGGTCGGTGCGGGTCTCCAAATACAGCGAATTCATCCGCAACCTGGTGGTGCCGACCAATTTGAACCTGGTGCACATGAAGCCGCTGCGCGGCACCGCGCTGATGGTGTTCGATCCGGGCCTGGTGTTCCTGCTGGTGGACAACCTGTTCGGCGGCGACGGCCGCTTCCACACCCGGGTCGAGGGGCGCGATTTCACGCAGACCGAGCAGCGCATCATCCTGCGCATTCTCGATATCGTGTTCGAGGCCTACACCAAGTCCTGGGAGCCGGTCTATCCGGTCGAATTCGAGTACATCCGCTCGGAAATGAATACGCAGTTCGCCAACATCGCCACGCCGAACGAGGTGGTGGTGGCGTCCACTTTCACGGTGGAGCTCGGTTCGGTGTCCGGCCAGATCCACTTCTGCATGCCGTACTCGATGATCGAGCCGATCCGCGACGCGCTGACCTCCTCGCTGCAGGGCGAGGCGCTGGAAGTGGACAAGCGCTGGATCCGCCTGATGACGCAGCAGATCCAGATCGCCGAGGTGGAACTGGTCGCTTCGCTGGGCACGGCCAAGGTGTCGTTCGACGAGATCCTGAACATGCGGGTGGGCGACATTATCCCTCTCAATATCCCGGAGAGCATCGAAGCGACGGTGGACGGGGTGCCCGTGCTGGACTGCACCTATGGCGTGCTGAACGGCCAGTACGCGCTGAAGGTAGAGAAACTGCTGGCGAATGCCGATAACACGAAGTAATACAGCGAAGTAATTCTGGAGAGAAACATGTCGGATAATCAAGACGATCAAAGCTTGGATGATGATTGGGGCGCTGCGATCGCCGAGCAGGCCAAGGCGGAAGCCGAAGCGCTGCAAAACCAGCAGGCCGCGCAGGCGGCCGTGTTCCAGGACTTTTCCAAGCAGCCATCCAAGACCGAGACCCACAACGATATCGATTTCATCCTCGATATCCCGGTGCAGCTGACGGTGGAACTGGGCCGCACCAAGATCGCCATCAAGAACCTGCTGCAACTGGCGCAGGGCTCGGTGGTGGAACTGGACGGCCTGGCCGGCGAGCCGATGGACGTGCTGGTGAACGGCTGCCTGATCGCCCAGGGCGAGGTGGTGGTGGTGAACGACAAGTTCGGTATCCGCCTGACCGATATCATTACGCCTTCCGAACGCATCCGAAAACTGAATAAATGAAGCCTGCTTTCCCGTTTGCCGCGCCAACGGCCGCCCTGGCCGCCCTGGCTGCAGCCGCCATGCTTGCCTGCGCCCCGGCGCTGGCGGCGCAAACCGCCTCCGGTTCGATTTCCACCGCCAGCAAGCCTGCGGCCCAGCCCGACCCCGCCACCCTGCCCGCCGCCGCAGCCCAAGCCGCCAGCGCCGCCGCCGTGGCCACCACCGGCACCACCGGCGTGGTGCCGCCTGCCGGCGGCGCGGCCGCAGCGCCGGCCCCCGCCACCGATCAAGGAACCGCCACCGCTCCCGCCACACCGGGCAGCGCTGCGGCTCCCGCCACCGCCGCGCCGTCCACGCCCGAGCAGCAAGCCGCACTGGCCGGCGCCCGCCCGGCCACGGCCATCGACCCGGCGCAGGCGCCCACCGCCACCGGCAGCCTGCTGACCACCATCTTCTCGCTGATCCTGGTGCTGGGCCTGCTGATCGGCCTGGCCTGGCTGCTGAAACGCTTCGGCCCCAAAACCATCACCGGCGGCGCCCATGTCAAGCTGGTCGGCGCGCTCAGCGTCGGCGCGCGCGAGCGCATCCTGGTGGTGGAAGTGGGCGGGCAATGGATCGTGGTGGGCGCCTCGCCCGGCCGCATGAACGCGCTGGCCACGCTGCCGCGCCCTGACGGCGCGGACGGCGCGGACGGCTTCGATGCCGCAGGCGCCGCATCCGGCAGCAGCCCCGGCGCCCTGCCCGGCGCCAACTTCGCCGAATGGTTCAAACAGACAATAGAAAAACGTAATGGCAAATAAGCAAGGCAAGTCCGCCGCTGTCCTGAAGTGCCTGCTCGCGGCGGGCCTGGCGGCGGTGCCGCTGTGGGCCGGCGCCGACCCGACCATCCCCGCCTTCACGGCCACCCCGGCCGGCGGCGGCGGCACCAACTACGGCCTGTCGCTGCAGACGCTGATCCTGATGACGGCGCTGACCTTCATCCCGGCCGCGCTGCTGATGATGACCAGCTTCACCCGCATCATCATCGTGCTGTCGCTGCTGCGCCAGGCCATGGGCACCCAGTCGGCGCCGCCCAACCAGGTGATGGTGGGACTGGCGCTGTTCCTGACCCTGTTCGTCATGGGGCCGGTGCTGGACCGGATCTACGGCGAAGCCTACCTGCCGCTGCAGGAAAGCAAGATCACCATGCAGCAGGCGCTGGAAAAAGGCGCCGCGCCGCTCAAGTCCTTCATGCTCAAGCAGACCCGCCAGGCCGACCTGGCGCTGTTCGTCAAACTGTCGCGCACGCCCGCGCTGCAGGGGCCGGAAGACGTGCCGCTGCGCGTGCTGATCCCCGCCTTCGTCACCAGCGAGCTGAAGACCGCGTTCCAGATCGGCTTCGCCATCTTCATCCCCTTCCTCATCATCGACATGGTGGTGGCGTCGGTGCTGATGTCGATGGGTATGATGATGATGTCGCCGGCCGTCATTTCGCTGCCCTTCAAGCTGATGCTGTTCGTGCTGGTGGACGGCTGGCAGCTGCTGATCGGCTCGCTGGCCCAGAGTTTCTACTAGTGAAGGAGCGCCCATGACACCCGAAAGCGTCATGACGATGGGCCGCATCGCCATGGAGGTGACCCTGATGGTGGCCGCCCCCATGCTGCTGGTGGCGCTGGTGATCGGCCTGGTGGTGTCCATCTTCCAGGCCGCCACCCAGATCAACGAAGCCACGCTGTCCTTCATCCCCAAACTGGTGGGGGTGTTCGTGGCGCTGGTGGTGGCCGGGCCGTGGATGCTGTCGGTCATGCTGGACTATATGCGCAACGTGTTCACAGGCATCCCCGGCCTGGTCAACTGATGGTGGCGCGCCAGTGATCACGCTGTCCACCGTCGAGCTCAACACGTGGATCGCCTCCCTGCTGTGGCCGCTCACCCGCATCCTCGGCCTGATTTCCGCCGCGCCCATCTTCGGCAACCGCAGCACGCCCCGGTCCGTCAAGCTGGCGCTGGGCGTGCTGCTGGCCATGGTGATCGCGCCGACCGTGCCGGCCGTGCCCGCCGCCGATCCGCTGTCCTACGCCGGCCTGCTGATCCTGGTGCAGGAATTGCTGATCGGGGTGGCCATGGGCTTCACCCTGCGCATCGTGTTCGCCGCCGTCGAGATGGCCGGCGAGATCAGCAGCCTGACCATGGGCCTGGGCTTCGCCACCTTCTTCGATCCCAACACCCAGGGCCGCTCGTCGGCCATCAGCCAGTTCCTGGCGCTGCTGGCCACGCTGGCCTTCCTGTCGGTGAACGGCCACCTCGTGCTGCTGTCGGCGCTGGCGGAAAGCTTCCAGACGCTGCCGGTGTCCGGCATACCGATTGCCGGCGGCGGCTTCAAGCATGTGGCGGACTGGGGCGGACGGGTGTTCAGCGCCGGCATGCAGCTGGCGCTGCCCATCGTGGCGGCGCTGCTGATCATCAACGTGGCGCTGGGGATTTTGACCAGGGCGGCGCCGCAGCTGAACCTGTTCGGCATCGGCTTCCCGATTACGCTGGGCATCGGCTTCCTGGTGCTGGCCATGGTCTTGCCGTACATGGCCACGCCGCTGCAGAAGCTGTTCAACCAAGGGATAGAGAGTGCGCGCCAGTTCCCGCGCAACTGGGCCGACCGCGAGCCGCGGCCGCCGGCGCCGCTGATACCGGCGCCGGCACGGGCGCCGGCACCGGCTGCGAATTAGCTGATGAAGTTAAACAGCGACAAGCCCGTCAGCGTCTTGTAGGACTTCTGCGCCGCTTCCAGGTTGATCTGCTGCTGGGTGAACAGGGAAATGGCCTGGATGGTGTCCACTTCGATCAGGTTGGACAAGGTGGTGGCGTACTGGATGTTCAAGTCCTCGCCGGCGCTGTCCAGATAATCCAGCTCCTTCATGCGCGCGCCCACCGAGGCGCGCACCGCCAGCAGGTTGTCGGTCGCATTGTCGATATTCGAATTGGCCTGGTTCAGCGCGTTGGTCAGCCGCGCCTGGCCGGCCGCGCCTTCGCCGTTCACGCGCAGCGCCTTCAGCATGTCCTGCATGGTCTCGAACACGGACTTCTTGTCGCTCGGGTCGACCGTGAAGCTGTCCAGGTCGGCCGGGTCGCCCTTGATTTCGAACTGCAGGCCGTCGAAGCTGATGCTCTTGCCGCTGGTGTAGGGAATCGGGTCGGCCGGATCCGGCGCCGGCGGCACCGGCGTGCCCAGCGTCAGGTCCATCACCGTGTAGGTGGTCACCTTGGGCACGCCCGGCGTGGCCGGCACCACCGTGAAATTGATGGCGTACTGGTGGCCGGTGAGCGCGCTCGGGTCGGTCACCGCGCCCGGCGAAATGATGCCGGTGCCGCCGCGGTCGTAGTTGGCCGGGTCCACGCCGGTCTGGAACTTGCCGTTGCCGGTGGTGTTGTTCTCGAAAATGGCGCTGCCCGAATCGCTGATGCTGACCTTGCGCGACGAGCCGATCTGCAAGGTGCGCTCGCCCTGGTCGCCCTGGTAGGTGGCGCCGGTGCCGTTCAGCGTGAACGGGATGCTGTCCTTGAAGCCGGAGAAGATGTAGCCGCCCGAGCCGTCCGCCGTGTTGGCGAGGCCCAGCAAGTCTTGCAGCCTCCCTTCCAGCTCCACCGCCAGCGATTCGCGGTCCTTGTTGGTCAGCGAACCGGCGCCGGCCTTGACCGCCAGCTCCTTGATGTCCTGGTACAGCGAGGTGACCGAGGTCAGCGCCACTTCCTCCTGCGACAGCGAGGAACGGGCGTTCGAGCGGTTGGTGGCCAGCTGCGTGTTGATCGACTGCGACTGCGTCACTTCCAGCGCGCGCGCCGAGGCGATCGGGTCGTCGGCCGGGGTCAGCACGCGGCGGCCGGTGGCCAGCTGCTGCTGGGTCTTGGCGATGGCCGACTGCAGCGTGCCGAGCTGGCCCACGCCGTTGTCGAAAATGGTCTTGGAACTGATGCGCATGCTCATGATTGCTCTTCCTTGCTTCTTAATTACCCAGGCCGAGCAGCGTGTCGAACAAGGTGCTGGCGATCTGCATCACCTTGCCGGACGCCTGGTAGGCTTGCTGGTAACGCAGCAGATTGGCCGCTTCCTCGTCCAGGTTGACGCCGGAAACGCTCTGCTGCGCATTCGAGGCCTGCTTGACCGCCGCCTCCGCCGCGCTGGCGCCGATCATCGTTTCGCTGGTCTTGTTGCCGACGAAGTTGACCATGGACGCGTAGGCGCTCTGGTAGGTGGTCTTGCCGCCGTTCAGGATGTTCTTGGCCTGCAGGTCGCCCAGCAGCGCGCCGTTGCGGTTGTCGCGCGTGCCGCCGGTGTTGGGGGCGACGGTAAACGTGTCGCCGTTGCCCGGCGCGCCGCTGATGGCGATGTTGATGCCGCCGAAACTGATGCTGGCGCCGTCGGTGTAGGGCACGTTGGTGCCGGCCGGATAGGTGGTGCTCACGCCGTTGGCCGTCACCACCACGTCCTGCGCGGGCGGGAAACCGCTCAGCTCGCCGGTCGTGGAATCGTAGGTCAGGGTCACCGGCGCGGTCAGCGGATTGCCCGGCGTCAGGTAGTTGGCGTCGACCGTGCCCGGCGTGATCTTGCCGTTGCCGATGTTGGCCAGCGGCGCATTGGTGACGATGGGCGCGGCCAGTGCGATCTTGCCGACGTCGGTCAGCGCCACCTTGAAGTCGGACGCGGCCTGGAAGGTCGGGCGCACCTGGAAATGGTCGCCCGGTTCCGGCGTGCCGGTCAGCGTGTACTCCACGCCGTCCACCATTTGCGGGCCGGTGGTCTGCGGGAAGGTCAGGATGGTGGCCTGGCCGTCCGAGGCGCGCGTGAGCACGTAGTTGGTGCCGTCGAAGTTCAGGTCGTAGTCGCTCGAGGTCAGCGCGCTGGCGTCCTTGACCACGCCGCTCACCACCGCCGTGCTGAGGTTGGAGTTGCGGCTGTCGACGCCGATGTAGGCATTGATGTCGGCGAAGAAATTGCCGCCCAGGTCGCCATTGCGGTCCTGGCCCAGCTTGTGTTGCGCGTTGAAGCTGGCCGCCAGCCCGGCTGCCACCTGGCCCAGCTCGTTCTGTGCGCGGTCCAGCGCGCCGCTGCGGAATTCCAGCAGGCCGCCCAGCTGGCCGCCGCTCAGCGCGCCTTCCGGCATGGGCGAGATCTGGTTGCCGGTGCTGTAGCCCACCGTGACGCGGCTGACGTCGGTCAGCGACGGCGTGGTGGCCAGCTCGAAGTTGCGGTTGCCGATCACCAGCGGCTGGCCGGTGCCGATGGACACGGTCAGCGTGTTGGAGTCGCCCTTGACCACGTTGACCTTGACCAGCTTGTTGAGCTCGCTGATCAGCTGGTCGCGCTGGTCCAGCAAGTCGTTGGGCGCCTTGGACGGGTCCACCGTCAGGCCGGCGATGTCGTTGTTCAGCTTGCCGATCTGCTCGGCATAGGAATTAATCTGGGTGACCGTGGCCGTGATCTGGCTGTTGACGCCGTCGCTGATCTCGTTGAGGCGGTCGTTCAGGCCCTGGAAGCGCGCCGCCAGCGTGTTGGCGGTGGACAGCATGGCGCTGCGCGAGGCGTCCGTGGCGGCGTTGGCGGTGGCGTCCTGCACGCCCTTGAAGAAGTCCTGCAGCGCGGGCGACAGGCCGGAAGTGCTGTCGGCCAGCAAGTTGTCGATCTGGCTGATCTGGGCATAAAACCCGTTCAGGCTGGCCGCCTTGGTTTCCGCGCCCAGCAGCTGCTTGGTCAGGAAATCGTCGTACTGGCGCTTGATCTGGGTGACCTCGGTGCCGGTGCCGATGAAATAGCCGCCGCTGCCCTGGGGCTGGGTATTGGACTGGACCACGGTCTGGCGGCTGTAGCCGGGCACGTTGGCATTGGCGATATTGTGCCCGGTCGTGGACAGGCCGACCTGCGCTGCCAATAAACCGCTTTTGCCGATGCTGAGAAGACTCATGGTGAAATACTTTCGTTATATGGTTAGTCTACGGCAGCGGCCGCCAAAACTTGAAATACGCCCCGGCAACAGTGCGCCATTTATTATTTTTTAAGCAAGGGATTGCTTGATAATCCGGGTCAGCTTGCTGGCGTATTGCGGGTCGGTGGCGTAGCCGGCCTTCTGCAGGCCGTGCGCGAACTTGCTGGCGTCGCCGGCGCTGGCCAGTACTTTTTCATAGCGGGGGTTGTTGGTAAGCAACTTCGCGTAATCCTTGAAGCTGTCGGCATAGCTGTCGTAGGCGCGGAAGCGCTCCACGCGCTGCTGCGGCTTGCCGTTGACGTATTCGGTGGTGACGGCCTCGACCGTTTTACCCTTCCAGCCCGGCCCGGCCTTGATGCCGAACAGGTTGTTGCTGTTGCTACCGTCGCGGCCCTTGATCTCGCGCTTGCCCCAGCCGCTCTCCAGCGCGGCCTGGCCCAGCATGAACTTGGCGGGGATGCCGGTGGCCTTGCTGGCTTCGTCCGCGTGGCTACCCAGTTTGGACTGGAAGGCACGCACATGGGCCGCCTGCGACCCCTTGCCGCTGTCCATGGCCGCCGCGCTGCCGCCCGGCACATCGGCCTGGCTGGCGGCCCTGGACGCGGCCGCCGCGCCGCCGGCCGCCTCGATGGCGCGCTGCAGCCTGGCCGCCACCGCCACGCTGGCCAGGTTGCCGGCGCCCGGGATACCGGACGCTTCCGACGCGGCCGGGTCGGCGCCCAGCGCCAGCGCCTGCTCGTTCTGTTTGGACAATTGCCGCACCAGCGCGTCGGACAGGCCGATGCCTTTCTTGGCCAGGTTCTGGCTGGTCTGCTGGTCCAGCATGGAGGTAAACATCTTGGTCTGCTGGTTGTCCAGCATGCCTTCGCCGGGCGAGGCCTCGCGCATGCTCTTCATCATCATGTTGATGAACATGGCTTCGAACTGGGTGGCGGCGCCCTTCAGCGCCTCCGGCGAGCCGGCGCTGGCGCCCTTGCGCAGCGCGCCGGCGCTCTTGACGTCGGACGCCAGCGAATTGCTCAGGTCGTTCGCGGGGACGGTGCCGGGGCTCTGGCGTATCATGGCCGCGTCCTCAAATGATCTCGAGTTCGGCGCGCAGCGAACCGGCGGCCTTCATCGCTTGCAGGATGGCCAGCAAGTCCTGCGGCGTGGCGCCGATGGCGTTGAGGGCCTTGACCACGTCGGCCAGCTGGGCTCCGCCCTTGACCAGCATCACCTTGCCGGCATCCTTCTTGATGTCGATATTGGCGTTCTGCGTGACCACGGTCTGGCCGCCGGACAGCGG
The DNA here is from genome assembly GCF_059567845.1 of Massilia sp. BGA-UO-ETr-WB1. Lineage (NCBI taxonomy): Bacteria > Pseudomonadati > Pseudomonadota > Betaproteobacteria > Burkholderiales > Oxalobacteraceae > Massilia > Massilia sp. BGA-UO-ETr-WB1. The sequence goes on from NZ_JCAQOT010000013.1 coordinate 82,146, forward strand.
ACCCGGCTGGCTGACCTGGGCGTCGGTCGAGACCGACACGGTCAGGTTGCCGTGCGAAATGGCGCAGGTCTCGAGCGAGACCGCCTGGTTCATCACCACCGAGCCGGTGCGCGCGTTCATGATCACCTTGGCGGCCATCTGGGCCGGATTGACCTGCAGGTTTTCCAAGGTGCCGATGAAGGCCACGCGCTGGTCGCTGCTGGAGGGCGACTGCACCCGGATCACGCGGCCGTCCAGCGCGTAGGCGATGCCGGCGCCAAACTTGTCGTTGATGGCGTCCACCACCCGGCTGGCGGTGGAAAAATCGGTGGTGTTCAGTTCCAGGCGGATCTGGTTGCCCTCGCCCAGCGCATTCGGCACGGCGCGCTCGACCGTGGCGCCGCCGGAAATGCGGCCCACGCTCAGGTGGTTCACCACCACCGAGGTGCCGCCGGACTGCGCGCCCACGCCCCCCACCAGCACATTGCCCTGCGCCATGCCATAGACCTGGCCGTCGGCGCCCTTGAGCGGGGTCATCAGCAAAGTGCCGCCGCGCAGGCTTTTCGCGTTGCCCATCGACGAGACGGTCACGTCCATCAGCTGGCCCGGCTGCGCGAACGCCGGCAGCGAGGTGGTCACCATCACGGCCGCCACGTTCTTCAGCTGCAAGGTGTTGGCGGCAGGCAGGGTGATGCCCATCTGCTGCAGCATCGACATCACGGTCTGCACCGTGAACGGGGTCTGGGTGGTCTGGTCGCCGGTGCCGTCCAGGCCGATCACCAGGCCGTAGCCCATCAGTTGATTCTGGCGCACGCCGGCCACGCTGGCCAGGTCTTTCAGGCGCTCGGCGTGGGCCGCCGGGGCCGCGCCGGCCAGCAGGGTCAGCGCGGCGGCGGCGGCGGCGAGGAGTCGGGTGGTGTTGTTCATGATCAGAAAGGCAGCACGCTGAGGAAGAAGCGGGCCGCCATGGAATTCATTTCGGCGCGGTCGATCTTGGCGCTGGTGCGGTATTCCACGCGCGCGTCGGCCACGGCGGTCGAGGCCACGGTGTTGCCGGTGCCGATGGTGTCCGGGTTGACCATGCCGGAGAAGCGGATGTATTCCACGCCCTTGTCGAGCGCGATCTGCTTCTCGCCGGCCACGATCAGGTTGCCGTTCGGCAGCACCTCGACCACGGTGGCGCCCATGGTGCCGGTGAAGGTGTTGCTGGCGCTCTGGCTGGCGTTGTCGGCGAACTTGTTGTCGGCGCTGGTGGTGATCTGGCTGCCGAAGGTGCCGGCCAACTGGCCCGGCGCCTTGAAGTTGACGCTGCCCGACTTGCCGCCGGCGCTGGCGCCGTTCTTGCCGGCCGAGGTGCGCTCGGTGATGACGATGTTGATCACGTCGCCCACCAGGCGCGCGCGGCGGTCTTCGAAATGCGGGCGGTAAGCCTGCACCTGGAAGATGGCGCCGCTGGTCGGCGCGGCCATCTGCGCCTGCGTCAGCGGCCGCGCGGTGGTCTCGCCCTGCACGATGGAGGTCGGCGCGGTGCCGCAGCCGGCCAGCGCCGAGGCTGCAATGATGATGGGGAACAGAGCTTTCATCGCGGTCTTCCTTTGCTTACAGCTGCGACAGCTTGGCCAGCATCTGGTCCGAGGTCGTGATGGCCTTGCTGTTGATTTCGTAGGCGCGCTGGGTCTGGATCATGTTGACCATTTCCTCGACCATGTTGACGTTCGAGGTTTCCACGTAGCCCTGCAGGATCACGCCGGTGCCGTTGGTGCCGGGGGTGTTGTTCTGGGCCGCGCCGGAAGCGCCGGTTTCCACGTACAGGTTCTCGCCCTTGGACTCCAGGCCGGTGGGGTTGATGAAGGTGGACAGCTGGATCGAGCCGATCTGCTGCGCGGCAACCTGGCCCGGCAGCGTGACCGACACGGTGCCGTCGCGGCCCACGGTGATGCTGTTGGCGTTGGCCGGGATGGTGATGGCGGGCTGCAGCACGAAGCCGCTGGAGGTCACCATCTGGCCGTTGCTGTCGCGCTGGAAGGAACCGTCGCGGGTGTAGCCGGTGGTGCCGTCGGGCAGCAGCACGTTGAAGAAACCGTTGCCGTTGACCATCAGGTCTTTATCGTTGCCGGTCGCTTGCGGGTTGCCCTGGGTGTGGATGCGCTCGATGGCCACCGGGCGCACGCCGGTGCCGACCTGCATGCCCGACGGCAGCTGCGTCTGCTGCGACGACTGCGCGCCGGGCTGGCGCACGTTCTGGTACAGCAAGTCCTCGAACACGGCGCGCGACTTCTTGAAACCGTTGGTGCTGACGTTGGCCAGGTTGTTGGCAACCGTGTCCATCGCGGTTTGCTGCGCTTCCATGCCGGTCTTGGCTATCCACAGCGATCGTATCATTTGCTTTCTCCCTTAATGGCGTGGCAGCCGAGGCTTTTTCCACGTCACCATTATGCAGGGGACAGCGTTAAGTCAAAGCGAGGATCTGGGTGGCTTTCGCGGCGTTATTCTCGGCATTCTTCAGCAAGCTCATTTGCATGTCGAACTGGCGCCCGAGCGAAATCATGTTGACCATGGCGTCCACCGGGTTGACGTTGCTGCCCTCCAGCGCGCCGTCCACCAGGCGCACGTTGACATCGGCGGCGGCAGGCAGGCCGCTGCTCTGGCGGAACAAGCCGTCGTTGCCGCGCTCCAGGCCCTTGGTGTCCGGGTTGACCAGCTTGATGCGCCCCAGCACGTTGGCCGGGCCGGGCTTGGTCTGGCTGGTGTCGATCGAGCTGACGGTGCCGTCGGCGGCAATCGCCACCTCGCTTTGCGGCGGGATCGCGATCGGGCCGTTCTCGCCCATCAGGGTCTGGCCGCTGGTGGTTTGCAGCAAGCCGTTTTCGCTCACCTTCAGGCTGCCGTTGCGGGTGTAGGCTTCGGTGCCGTCGGACGCCTGCACCGCCATCCAGCCCTCGCCGCGCAAGGCCACGTCGAGCGCGCGCCCGGTGGTCTGGATCGGCCCGGCGCGGAAGTCCGCGCCGACGGTCGAATCGACCACGAAGGTGCGGGTCGGCAGCCCTTCGGACTGCACCGGCACCGCGCGGAACGAATCGATCTGGGCGCGGAAGCCGGTGGTGGCGGCGTTGGCCAGGTTGTTCGACGTGGTGGCCTGCTGCTCCAGGATATGCCTGGCGCCGGTCATGGCGGTGTAGACGAGGCGGTCCATGGCTGCCTTTCCTTATCTTATTAACGCAGGTTGACCAGCGTCTGCAGGACCTGGTCCTGGGTCTTGATGGTCTGCGAGTTGGCCTGGTAGACGCGCTGCGCGGTGATCATGTTGACCAGCTCGGCCGTCAAGTCGACGTTCGAGGTTTCCACCGATGACGAACGCAGCTGGCCATTGGCGCCGGTGCCCGGCGTGCCCACCTGCGGCGTGCCGGAGGTCGAACTTTCCGCCCAGGCATTGTTGCCCAGCGGGGTCAGGCCGTCCGGACTGGCAAAGTTGACCAGCACGATCTGGCCCAGCGGACGCGACTTGCCGTTGCTGTACTGGCCCAGGATCACGCCGTCGGCGCCGGCCGAGAAGCGCTCCAGGTGGCCGGACGAGTAGCCGTCCTGGCTGGACGCCTTCTCGCTGGTTGCGGTGCCGTACTGCGTAGTGCCGACGAAGTTGGTGGAGATCGTCAGCGGCGCCAGTGAACCGGTATTCGGGAAGATCGGGAACGTCAGGTTGAATGGCAGCGTGTTGGCCGGGTCCACCGCGGCCATGGCGGTGGCGCTGAGCGAACCCTTCTGGTCGAACACCAGCGTCGACACTTTGGAGGCCGGCGCGGAAATGCCTTTGGCCAGGGCCAGGTTGATCGCGTCCGGATTGGTGCCGACGATGGCGCCTACGTTGTTCGGGTCGCCTGCAACATACAAGGCAGCCAGTTGGGCGCTCTGCGCCGCAGTCACGCCGGGAATCGCGTCCAGCACGGTCTGCATGGCGGTGCCGGCGGCGGTGGCGTAGTCGAGGTTGGCCTGCGCGATCGCGGCCGGGTCGCCGCTGTTGACTGCCGTCTGGTAGGCTGCGCGCGCCGCGATCACGCCGGCATCCGTCGCCACAACGGCCGCCACGGTAGCGGCCGCTGTTTCCATGCCGTCGCTGGCCACGTAGACGTCCCAGGTGTTGGCGTTGGTCTTCACATAGTAGGTCGACAGCACGTGCGGATTGCCCAGGCTGTCGTATACGTCCAGCACGGTCTGCTTGTTGTAGGTCAGCGGATCGAGCGCGTTGAAGGGAATCTTGGTCGGCACCGTGCTGCGCGAATCCAGGTTCAGCTCGAAGTTGGCCTTGGTGGTCTGCACCGGCACCAGGTCGGCGGTATCAATGGTGATGGGAGCGGGCGCGCCCTGCAACACCACGCCGTCCTTGGTCACCGGATAGCCGGTCAGCGCATTGCCCTGGGCGTTGATGATGGTCCCGTTCTTGTCGAGCTGGAACTGGCCATTGCGGCTGTACTGGATGCCGCCGCTGGGTGTGCTGGTGCGGAAGAAACCGCCGCCGTTGATGGAAATGTCGAGCGGGTTGTTGGTCGTTTCGATATTGCCCTGCGTGAACTGCTGCGCCAGGCGCGACACCGACACGCCGATACCGGCGTTATTGCCGCTCACGCCGTTCAGCGAGTTGGCGTACAGGTCGGCGAATTGCGCCTGCGAGCCTTTGAAACCCACGGTGCTGGCGTTGGCGATGTTGTTGCCGATAACGTCCAGCGATTTGGCTGCGGCGTTCAGGCCGCTGAGTCCTTGTTGGAACATGATTTCCCCTATGCGGTAGTGGGTGACAAAGTAATTACAGGATTTGCTTGATGTCGGACATGCTCAGCTGTCCTGAGGTGGGCACGTTCAGCTTGACGCCGTTGGCGCCGGTGGACACACTGGCCACCACGCCGAACTGCAAGCCCATCGCGTCCTTCAGCACCTTGCCGCCGGCGCGCGCTTCCACGCTGAATACATAATTGCCGTTCGGCAGAGTGGTCTTGCCGTCGTCCGATTTGCCGTCCCAGGTGATGGGCAAGGTGCCGGCGTCCTGGTCTTCCAGCTGGATGGTGGCCACTTCCTTGCCGGCCGAGTTCTTGATGACGATGTCCACCGTGTCGGCCCGGGAGCCCAGGTCGATGCCGAGGATGGCCTTGCCGTCGGCCAGGCCGACGTTCTTGCCTTCGGACAGCACGCCGTGGTTGATCATGCCGGCCGCCTGCACGCTCTCGGACGACTGATAGCTCGACTTGAGCGACTCCAGCGTGGTGTTCAGCTTGTTGACGCCGGTGACGGTGGACAGCTGCGCCAGCTGGCTGGTGATCTGCGCATTGTCCAGCGGGCTCATCGGATCCTGGTTCTTCAGCTGGGTCACCAGCAGTGTCATGAACTTGTCGGTATCGGCCTGCACGCTGTCGGTGGCAACCGCTTTTTTCGGGTTGACGGCGTTCAGCAGTACGTCGCTCACTGGCGGATTGGTGGACACGGTGGTCATGTTTTATCTTTCGTTGATCTCTGGATTCAGCCGGCTTACTGGCCGATGGTCAGGGTTTTCAGCAGCAGGGTCTTGGCCGCGTTCATGGTTTCCACGTTGGTCTGGTAGGAGCGCGACGCCGACAGCATGTTGACCATCTCGTCCACCACGTTCACGTTGGGCATGCTGACATAGCCCTTGTCGTCGGCCATCGGATGCTTGGGGTCGTACACCTGCTTGAGCGGCGACGGGTCTTCGATCACGCGCTGCACCTTGACGCCGGTGGACGCGCCGCCATTGGCGGCCGGCTGCGCCTCGAACACCACCTGCTTGGCGCGGTAGGCCTCGCCGCTGGCGCTGGTGGCGCTGTCGGCATTGGCCAGGTTGCTGGCCACCACGTTCAGGCGCTGCGCCTGGGCGCTCATGGCCGAACCGGAAACATTGAAAATACTAAACAGCGACATGATTATTGTCCTCCCTGGATCGCCGCCATCAATCCCTTGATCTGGGAATTGATCAGCGTAATGCCGGCTTCATAGCGCAGCGCGTTGTCGGCGAACTGGTTGCGTTCCACGTCCATGTCCACCGTATTGCCGTCCACCGCCCCCTGCACGATGCCGCGGTATTGCAGCGGCGTGCCGTCCGGCAGCGTGCCAGCTGCTTGCTGGGGGACAGGGAAATGTTTCTGCGCCGTCGTCTTCAGCGGCTGGGCCGCGCCGGCCATGGCGCTGGTCAGGGCCGCGGTGAAATCGATGTCCTTGGCCTTGTAGTTCGGCGTGTCCGCGTTGGCGATGTTAGACGCCAGCACGGTCTGGCGCTGCGAACGCAGGCTCAGGGCCGTTTCGTTGAAGCGCATGAATTCGTCCAGTTTCCCTAACATTGCAACCTCCCGCCCGCTTTCTATTGGTGACAGGATCGATGATACGGATGGGCAAGCCGATCCGATCGCGCGAGCAGCCCCGGATTTGCCGTCTTATTCCCCGCTTCGGCTGCGCGCGCGGGGGCTATCATGGCCACATTCGAAGGGAAGCCGACCATGAAACGCATACTGACCACCACCTTGTTACTGCTGTGCAGCGCCGCCCAAGCCACGGCCCAGGCACCGGCTCCGGCCGCGCCGGCGCGCCAGGACTTGGGCGCCGTGCGCCAGGCCGTGGAGCAGTTCCTGCAGACGCAAACGGTGGGCCTGCCGGGGACGGTTGCCGTCAGCGTCGGCGCCATCGACCAGCGCATGGCGCTGGCGCCCTGCCCGCAGCTGCAGGCCTTTTTCATGCCCGGCGCGCGCGCCTGGGGCAAAACCACGGTCGGCGTGCGCTGTGCGGCCCCTTCCGCATGGACGGTGTATATTCAAGCCAATGTGACAGTGCAGGGCGACTACGTGGCCAGCGCGGTGCCGCTGGCCCAGGGCCAGCCGATCGAAGCGGGCCAGCTGGTGCTGGTCAAGGGCGATTTGACAACCTTGCCTGCCGGCATAGCCACCGACATCGGCCAGGTGGTGGGCCGCAGCACCAATATTTCGCTGGGGGCGGGCACGCCGATGCGGCTCGACACGCTGCGCAGCAAGCCGGTCATCATGGCCGGGCAGCTGGTGCGGGTAGTGTCCGGCGGCGCCGGTTTCCGCGTCTCGGCCGAGGCCCGCGCGGTGGCAGCCGCGTCCGAAGGGCAGATTGTGCAAGTCCGGACCGCCGGCGGGCAGCAGATCAGCGGGGTGGCGAAAGCCGGGGGACTGGTGGAGGTGGCGTTCTAATAACGCTAAAGTTTATGGTCACGGCGCCGTTAATAACTCAGATCCCGGGGTTTTTATGCCCCAAACAGATGAGGATATTGCTGTGAAAATTAACGACTCAGTCAAGAGCACGCCAGGCCTGCCGGCCTCGCCTGCGACCAGCACCACCGCGCGCGGCGCCGACAAGGCCAGCACCGCACCGATCAGCACCGACAGCGTCAAGCTGTCGGCCCAGGGGCAGGCCATGGCCGCCAGCAGCGCCAACGGCAGCAGCGCCGTGTTCGACACGAAAAAAGTGGAACGCATCAAGCTTGCGATTGCCGATGGGCAATTCCAGGTCAACTCGGAAAAAGTGGCGGATGGCTTGCTGGAAACAGTCAAGGATCTGCTGCACTCACGTAAAAGATAGGTAAATCATGTCATCCGTCTCTCCCATGTCCAGTCTGCGCGAAGAACAGCGCGTCATCACTGCCCTGCTGGAAGTCTTGAAGCAGGAACAACAGCAGCTGGTGGCGGCGGACATCGATGGACTGACGGAATTGACGCCACGGAAATCTTCCCTGGTCAACGACATGGCCGTGCTGGCCAGCCAGCGCCACAACGCGCTCGGCGCGGCAGGCTACAAGGCGGAAGAAGCCGGCATGGAAGCGTGGCTGGCCGCCAGCGGCGACGCCGAAGCCGCCCCGCTGTGGGCCCAGGTGCTGGACCTGACGCGCGAAGCCAAAGAACTGAACCGTGTGAACGGCACCCTCATCAGCAAACACCTGAGCCACACCCAGGGCGCGCTGCAAGCGCTGCGGCCCCAGGCGCAAGGCAATTTCTACGGTCCCAGCGGCCAACCCACCTCGGCCAACCCGCGCCGCGGCTTCCTCGCCGGTTAATGCGCATCTGCCTGTCCCGCTTGATTCTCAAGGGAACCGCTATATAATAAAAATTATATAGGAGGTGTCGTGTTAACGTTCAAGGTAACCACCATTGGTGCGTCCGAAGGCTTGATCCTGAACAAGGAGGCCAAGCGTATTCTGAACGTTAAAAAGGGCGATACGTTATATCTGACCGAGGCGCCGGATGGCGCCATGCGTATCACACCCTACAATCCTGAGTTCGAGCGTCAAATGGCAATGGCCGAGGCCATCATGCACGACGACCGCGAGATACTAAGGATACTCGCCAAGTGACGTGGAACTGGGTTCTGCGTGTCACCACTTACGCTATTCACGACAAGCAGCTTGCAGTGCATGGTGGCCTGAGCGGCGTGCGGGACCTGAACGCGGTGGAATCGGCACTCAACCGGGCACCAAATCTGTATGCCTGCGGCACCCCTGCTCCCGATGCCGCCGACCTCGCTGCAGCCTACATCCATGGTCTGGCCACCAGCCACGGTTTCAGCGGCGGCAACAAGCGCACCGCCTGGATTGTTGGCCGGCTGTTCCTGGCTATCAACGGCATCACACTTCAGTTCACCAGCTTCGACGCCATCAATCTTATGTTGGAGGTGGCGAGCGGAACCAGGACCGAAGCGGAAACGGCTGACTGGCTCAGGCAGCGGATTGTGCCGTAGCGCCACGCCTTCCTCACCGGTTGACGCTAATCAATCATTGTTAGTTGCACCGATGCATTTAATGCGGAGTCTTGCATAATGCATTCATGCAAACATATACCTGCCTTGCCGTCGGCGCCATGGCGCTGAACCTTGCCGCAGCGGCTGCGGCCAATCCCACTGCCGCGCCCGTCAAGGCCGCGCTGGAAGGCGAACGCCTCGGGCTGTACGACGGCAGCCAGTTCCGCTACGGCGATGGCCGCTGTACCGGCTGCGCGCCGAGGCAGGCGCTGTGGTACTTTCAGCAGGAAGGCCTGGCCCTGCCGCGCCAACCGGGCGTCCCCGCCCTGCCCGACCTGGTCTGGCTGGGCGCGCCGCAACTGGTGCAGCAGGCCACGCTGGCGCCGTCCGGCCAGGCTTTGCAGGTGCCCGGCGCGGCGCCGCTGGCCATGCAACTTGCACCGAGAATCGCGTCCAACCGCTCCTGGTTCGACGCCAGCACGCTGGACTTTTTCCGCCAGCGCGAGGTCCGCGTGCGCGGCAGCCTGCGCGACGTCGCGGGCCAGCCCACGTTCGAAGCGCGCACCATCTGGCCGCGCGACTTCGTCATTAACGCCGCGCCGCTGCGCCGCCAGCCCCTCACCGCCAGCGATACGCTGGCCGGCTTCGTGCGGCACGAGAATGGCGGCGCCCGCAGCCCTTACTCCACGCGCCTGATCTGGGAGCGCGAGCCGGGGGCGGCCAAGGGCAAGGCCGGCGCCGGCACCGGGGCCGCGCAGCGCGACTGGCGCGGCAAGGCTGTGCTGGCCATCGTGCTGAACGGCGCCCAGGGCGACGACGACGAAGCCTACGGCGGCCACTTCGCGGTCGCCACCGGCCGCATCGGCCAGCAGGGCGAATGGGCCGACTGGATGGTGAACAATTTCTACAACCTGGACAGCTACAGCGAAAAAGGCGTGATCGCCGCCATGGTGCCGATGGATAACTACCTGATGGACCTGAACAGCGGCCAGCAGTACTACCGCCCGTCAACCATGCTGGTGGCGGTGCTGCGCGACGCGCGCACCGCGCAAGCCTATCAGGGCAGCATGCAGGACACCTTCCGGCGCTTCTACCGGCACGACTTCAGCTACCGGCACGCGGCCGCCAACTGCGCCGGCATCAGCATGGACGTATTCAAGGCGCTGGGCTGGCAGATGCCCGAACAAGGGCCGACCAGCCGCCTGAAGGCGATCGGCGCCTACGGCTACAAGGCCGCCAAGGACCTGAGCCTGGCCAGCGGCCACAAGGCCTACGATTATTTCACCGAGGAGCAGACCCGGCTCTACCCGGCCGTGGCCTTCGCCGCGCTGGGGCAGGACCTGCTTACGCTGCTGGAAGGCGGCGCGCCGGGCCGCGAGCTCAGCGCCTACGAACGGCAGCTGCAGGCGGACGTGGAAGCGCTGGTGCTGGTGCGCATCCCGCAGGTGCCGTCCAGCCGCGCCTTCGGCTCGGCGCCGGTGTTTTCCATCGACGAGTACATGGCGCGCGCGCCGCAGGACGAGGCGCAATGGCAGATCGTGCCGGTGCCGCCGCGCCCCTTCCCTGCCGAGCTGCGCGAGGGGACGGCGCTGGCCGAGGACAGCCAGCTGCCGGTGCCGGCGCCGGTGGGAGGCTTGCTGCTGGGAGTGGTGGGCGTGGGGGCCGGCTGGCACTGGCGCCGTCGGCGCCGGCGGGTTACGCTGTGCTAACCCGCCCTACGGGGCCGGGGCCGGCGGGGTGGCCGGGGGTGGTGCCGGCGGCGCGGCGGGCGGCGCGGTCGGCACTTCGGTGGACGGGTCGGGGATGCCGGACAGGATGGTGACCGCCACGCGGCGGTTGCGGGCGCGCCCTTCGGGCTGGTCGTTGGGCGCCACCGGGTGGTTGTCGGCATGGCCCACCGCCGTCAGCCGCGCCGGCGCCACGCCGGCGTCGATGAACAGCCGCACCACGGCGCCGGCGCGCGAGGCCGACAGCTCCCAGTTGGACGGGAAATTGTTGTTGCGGATGGGCTGGTTGTCGGTGTGGCCTTCCACCTGCACCGCGTGCGGGTCTTCCTTCAGCAGCACCGCCACCGCCTGCAAGGCTTCGCGCGAGTTGCTGGTCAATACCGCCGCGCCCGGATCGAACAGCACGCTGGCGTTGATTTCCACGCTCACGCCGCGGCTGTTCTGCGTCACCCGCACCTTGCCTTCCTTCACCAGCGGCGCCAGGGTGGACAGCAAATCCTGCGCCAGCTTGGTCATCTGTTCCTTTTCCTTACGCAGCAGCTCGGTGCGCCGGCGCAGCGCCGGATTGGGGATGGGCAGGTTCTGCACTTCGGTGTTGATGGGCTTGGCCGCACCCTGGCCGCCGAAGGCGTCGCCCAGCGCGTCCGAGAAGATCTTGTACTTGCCGGTGTTGACGGCGGCGATCGAATACATCACCACGAAAAAGGCGAACAGCAGGGTGATGAAGTCGGCGTAGGAAATCAGCCAGCGCTCGTGGTTCTCCGGCTCGTCGTCGAATTTCCTGCGGGCGCGGCGCTGCATGTCAGTGGTACTCGCGCAGCAAGGTGGCGATGCGCTCGTCGATCACGCGGCTGTGGTCGCCCGTGGCGATGTCGTAGAACACGGCGGCGGCGATTTCCTGCTGGTGCACGTGCTGGGTGACGATGTTCTTCAGCTTGTTGGCGATCGGGTAGAAGAACAGGTTGGCCATGCCCACGCCGTAGATGGTGGAGACGAAGGCGATGGCGATGCCCGAGCCCAGCTTGGCCGGGTCGGCCAGGTTTTCCATCACCTGGATCAGGCCCAGCACGGCGCCCAGGATGCCGATGGTGGGCGAATAGCCGGCCGCCGATTCCCAGATCCGCACCGCCTGCCGCTCGGCCGTCTCGTAGGCCGTGATTTCGGTGTCGAGCAGGTTGCGCAGCTTGTCGGGGTTGATGCCGTCGACGATCAGGCGCAGGCCCTTGACGTTGAACTTGTCTTTCGAGGCCAGCATGTGGCGCTCCAGCGCCAGCATGCCGTCGCGCTTGGCGGTGGCGTTCCAGGCGCCGATCTCGCGCGCCAGCGTGATGCGGGTGTCCGGCGGCGGCGCCACGATCCATTTGGCCATGCGCAGGCCGCGCACGAAAGTAGCCGGCTTGGTCTGCAGCAGCACCGCGCCCAAGGTGCCAACCACCACGATGGCGAACGCGGCCGGCTGGAGCAGCGAGCTCAGCTTGCCGCCCTCCAGGCCCTGGCCGACCAGCACCCCGGCCACGCCCAGTATCAATCCTGCTATGCTGGCCCAGTCCATGCCTGCTCCCGTAACGTGGCGCGCAGCCGCGCTACCGCTTGCGTATGCAACTGCGATACGCGTGATTCGGACACGCCCATGACGGCGCCGATTTCCTTCAAGTTCAATTCTTCTTCGTAGTACAAGCCCATCAGCATCTTCTCGCGCGGCGGCAGCGCGTCGATGGCGTCGATCACGGCCTGGCGGAAGTCGGTGTCGAGCAGCGCGCGCAGCGGGTCGGCGTCCTCGTCGCTATGGAAGCGGTCGAGGAAGCTCTCGCCGCCGTCGTCGTCGCGGAAGTCTTCGTAATAGATCAGCTGGTGGCCGCCGCCTTCGGACAGCATTTCCTGGTAGTCGGCCAGCGACAGCTTGAGCGACTTGGCCACTTCCGATTCGCTCGGCGGGCGGCCCAGGCGCTGCTGCAGGGTGGCCATGGCGGTTTCGATCTTGCGCATGTCCTGGCGCATGCTGCGCGGCATCCAGTCGCTGTTGCGCAGCTCGTCGAGCATGGCGCCGCGGATGCGCATCACGGCATAGGTTTCAAACTGGGCGCCATGGGTTTCTTCGTAGCGGTTGATAGCATCGAGCAAGCCTATCATGCCGGCCTGGACCAGGTCATCCACTTCCACGCTGGGTGGCAATTTGGCCTTCATATGGTGGGCCAGCCGCTTCACCAGCGGCATGTGCTCCGTCAGCAGCGAGTTCTTGTCCGCTTTCCCTTTGGCCGTGTACATATCGTTCTAATTTTTCTCAGACACTAAAATGGTTGCTACTCCCCGTACGGAATTGAGGCGCGCCGGCCAGCGCCAAACGGCCTGCCAGTTGCCGGAACGCGACCGATGCGCCGGCCAGAGGAAAGGCATCGACCACCGCGCGCCCCAGGCGCGCCGCGCGCTGCAAGTACTCATCGGCCGGCACCGACCCCATGGAAACCAGGGTGACGGCCAGGTATCGGCTTGCCGCTTGCGCCATATTATCGTAAACCACCTTCGCTTCGGCCTCGGATGCGCCGGTGACCACGATGCCGAAGGGCCGGCGGCCCAGTTCGTGGTTCAGGCGCTTGATCATGCTGTAGGCATTTTTGATCGAGGTGGCGCTGTTGGAGACCTGCACCACGATGTCGGAACTGGCCATCACCGGCACCGGGAAAGCCTCGCCGTCGAACTCGCCGTCCACGATCACCAGGCCGGTCTGCTTGGCCAGCACGTCGAAGGCCTTGGCCAGGCGGCGCGTTTCGTCCGGGCCGGAGCGGGCTACGCCGCGTGTCATGGATACCACACCGAAGCCCTGCGGCACCTGGTGGATCACCTGGTTCAGGCCGCATTCCTGGCGCGCCACGTCCAGCAGGCTGGCGCCGCTGTCCACGCCCAGGCGCGAGGCGACGCCGTGCGCGCTGGCGCAGGCGTCCACCAGCAGCACGTCGTTGCCGGCGCGCGCCAGCGAAGCGCCCAGGTTGACCAGCATGGCGCCCTTGTCGTCCTGCGGGGTGGCGGAAAGGAATGTGACGATGCGCGGCTGCGGGCCGGCCAGCATGCGGCGCAGGCCTTCGGCCTGGTCGAAGTCGAAGTTAGCCAAGGCGCACCTCGCGCAGGGCAATGTCGTTGGCGGCGTAGCCGGCGGCGGCCATCACCAGCGGCAGTTCGCTGTCGGCGTACTGGCCGGCGGCGCTGCCCTGCTTGAGGCGGAAGGCGCGCTCGATCAGCGCGGCCGGGTCGGCCAGGTGCAGGTCTTCCGGCACCCGCTGGCCGCTCGAGACGTAGAACATATTCAGCTTCTGGCGGATCACCACGTCCAGCACGTTGCCGATCGAGGCGGCCTCGTCCAGCTTGGTCATGATGCAGCCGGCCAGGCCGCTGCCCTGGTAGGCGCGCACCACTTCGTTCAGGGTTTCCTGGGTCGAGGTGGCGTTCAGGCACAGCAGGCGCTGCACGTTGGCGCCGGTGCCCTGCAGCATGGCCACCTGCTCGGCCACCATGTGGTCGCGCTGGCTCACGCCGACCGTGTCGATCAGCACGGTGTGCTTGTTCTTCAGTTCCTTCAGCGCGATGCGCAGGTCGGCCTCGTCCTTCACCGAGTGCACCATCACGCCCAGGATCTTGCCGTAGATGCGCAGCTGCTCGTGGGCGCCGATACGGTAGGCGTCGGTGGTGATCAGGGCCAGCTTGTCCGGGCCGTGGCGCATCACGCAGCGCGCGGCCAGCTTGGCGGTGCTGGTGGTCTTGCCGACGCCGGTGGGTCCCACCAGGGCGAACACGCCGCCCTGCTCGATCAGCGCGTCCTCGTTGGCGATGGCCGACAGGTTGCGGGTCAGCACGGTCTTAATCCAGCGCATGCTGTCGGCGGCGTCGCGGCCGGCCGGCAGCTTGTCAATCAGGTAGCGCGCCAGGCTGGCCGAGAAGCCGGCCGCCAGCAGCTCGCGCAGCACGGCGGCCTTCTGCGGCTCGCGCTGCTGGGTCGAGCCCCAGGAGATCTCGGCCAGCTGGGTTTCCATCATGCCGCGCATGGCGCGGATTTCATTCATCATGCCGCTCATTTCGGCGGCCGCGTTGGCCTTGGCGCTGTTGACGGCGTCGGCCACCATGGCGCTGATGCGTTCCAGGTCCAGCGACGGCGCCGGCGCTGCTGCGGGCGCGGCGGCGCGCACCGCCTGGCGCACTTGCGCTTCGGCGGCCGGGCGCGGCGCCGGGGCGGCGGCGCGCGGAGCGGCGGCGCGCTGCGTGGCGGCGCGCATGGCCGCAGCGTCGAGCGCTTCCATCGGCGACATCGGCGCAGCCGGGGCCAGGTAGGACGGCGTGTCCGGCAGGTCCAGGTAAGGGTTCGGCTGCGCCATGGGCGAGTCCGGGGAAGGCAGCGCCAGGGAGGCGGCATCGTCGTTGGCGAGGGCGAGAATTTCCACTTCGCCATCGGTTGGGCGATTCGACAAGATCACCGCATCCGGCCCCAGGGCCTCGCGTACTTTGCGCAGCGCTTCACGCGACGTAGGTGCAGTAAATTTTTTGACGTTCATGACCGGTTCCCCTGTTACACAAGTGCCGCGACTTCAAGTCGGACGCGGCTCACTCTCATGCTTCCATTATTGACGATGCGTGAAAGAAACGATCGGGGGAACAGGGCCGAAAACCGCCCCTTATTCCAGAATGGCAAAATCGAGCCTGACCCCATTTTGCCGTGCAGGAAAATGGGGTCAGGCTCGATTTTGCCCAGGTGGAATTACGGGATTACTGCGCGCCGACCAGGGCGGTGACGCGGATGGTCTTGGTTTCCGGGATTTCGGCGTGCGACAGCACTTTCAGCTGCGGCAAGGCGCGGCGCAGGAAGCGCGACAGCAGGGTGCGCAGCGGACCGGGCACCAGCAGCACCGGCGTCAGCCCCAGCGCTTCCTGCTGCGCGGCGGCGGCCTGGGCCTGCTGCGCGATGGTGTCGGCCAGGCCGGGCTCGATGCCGGCGCCTTCCGGGCCGCTGGCGGCCAGCGCTTGCATCAGCAGGCGCTCCAGGCGGTTGTCCAGGGTCATCACGGACAGTTCGCCGCCGGCCGGGAACAGCTGCTGCACGATGGCGCGGCCCAGCGAGATGCGCACCAGCGCGGTCAGCTCGTTCGGGTCCTGGGTGTGCACGGTGTGCTCGGCCAGGGTCTCGATGATGGAACGCATGTCGCGGATGTGCACGCCTTCGGCCAGCAGGTTCTGCAGCACTTTCTGCAGCGTCGACAGCGACAGCATCTTCGGCACCAGGTCCTCCACCAGCTTGGGCGATTCCTTGCCCAGGTGGTCCAGCAGCGCCTGCACTTCGGCCCGGCCCAGCAGTTCGGACGCGTGGGTGGTGATCAAGTGGTTCAGGTGGGTGGCCACCACGGTGCCCGCGTCCACCACGGTGTAGCCCATGGTTTGCGCCTGGTCGCGCAGGCCGGCGTCGATCCAGATGGCGGGCAGGCCGAAGGCCGGGTCTTCCGTCACCAGACCGGGCAAGGTGCCGCTGGCCATGCCGGGATTGATGGCCAGGAACTGGCCGTTGAACGCTTCGCCCGCGCCCACTTCCACGCCCTTGAGCGCGATGCGGTAGGCGGACGGCTTCAGTTCCAGGTTGTCGCGGATGTGCACCGGCGGCGCCAGGAAGCCCACTTCCTGCGCGAACTTCTTGCGGATGCCCTTGATGCGCTTGAGCAGCTCGCCGCCCTGGGTCTTGTCGACCAGCGGGATCAGGCGGTAGCCCACTTCCAGGCCCAAGGTGTCGACCGGCAGGATGTCCTGCCACGACGCCTCTTCCTGTTCCGGCGAGGCCGCCGCCGCGCCGCCGGCCGCTGCCGCCGCTTCCGCGGCCGGTGTGCCCGGCGCGGCCCCGCCCGCTCCGCCGGCGAGCGCCTTGGCGCGCTTGTCCATCAGGTAGCCGGCGCCGCCCAGCACGCCCGCCAGCAGCAGGAACACCAGGTTGGGCATGCCGGGAATCAGGCCCATGCCGCCGATGATGCCGGCGGTCACGTACAGCACTTGCGGCTTGGCGAACAGCTGGCCGATCACCTGGGTGCCGATGTCCTGCTCGCTGGCCACGCGCGACACCACGATACCGGCGGCGATCGAAATCACCAGCGACGGGATCTGTGCCACCAGGCCGTCGCCGATGGCCAGCAGCGTGTACACCTTGAGCGCTTCGCCGAAGGCCAGGTCGTGCTGGATCAGGCCGACCAGCAGGCCGCCGATGATGTTAATCACCGTCACCAGGATGCCGGCGATGGCGTCGCCGCGCACGTACTTGGAGGCGCCGTCCATGGCGCCGTAGAACTCGGCTTCCATCGACACTTCGCTGCGGCGCTTGCGCGCTTCCGCTTCGCCGATCAGGCCGGCGTTCAGGTCGGCGTCGATCGCCATCTGCTTGCCCGGCATCGCGTCCAGGGCGAAGCGCGCGCCCACCTCGGCGATACGGCCCGCGCCCTTGGTGACCACGGTGAAGTTGATGATGGTCAGAATGATGAACACCACGATACCGACCGTGTAGTTGCCGCCGATCAGGAAGTGGCCGAACGCCTCGATCACCTTGCCGGCCGCGCCGGCGCCGGTGTGGCCCTCGGTCAGCACCACGCGGGTGGAGGCCACGTTCAGCGCCAGGCGCAGCATGGTCGACACCAGCAGCACGGTCGGGAAGGCCATGAAGTCGAGCGGCTTGACGGTGTACAGCGCGGTCAGCAGCACGATGATGGACAGCGCGATATTGAAGCTGAAGAACAGGTCCAGCGCGAAGGCCGGCAGCGGCAGGATCATCATCATCAGCAGCATGATGATCAGGATAGGCGCGGCCAGGCTCTTGCTGCCGGCGCTGCTCATGCCGCCGAAAGTGCGGCTCATCCATTCTGGCATTCTGATGCTGTTCATGATGCTGCTCCGTCGCTGTTGTTATTGCTGCTATCGTTTTTCTGCTGCAGGGCTTGCTGCTTGGCCAGCTTGGCCGCTTCGTAATCCGGGTGGTTCGGGTCCATGTCGTTCGGCACCTCGAGCCTGGTCGGCCGGTCCGGATAGCGGCCGCCCGGCTTGAAGCTGCGCAGCTGGAACACGTAGGCCAGCACTTCGGCCACGGCCGCGTACAGGCGCTGCGGGATCTCGTCGCCGATGTCGCTGTGCTTATACAGCGCACGCGCCAGCGCCGGCGCTTCCAGGATCGCCACCTTGTGCTCGCGCGCCAGCTCGCGGATCTTGGCCGCCACCTCGTCGGTGCCCTTGGCCACCACCTTCGGCGCGCCCGTGCCTTCGGTGTACTTCAGCGCCACCGCGTAGTGGGTCGGGTTGGTCACCACCACGTCGGCGGTCGGCACGTCGGCCATCATGCGGCGCTTGGCCATCTCGCGCTGCAGCTGGCGGATCTTGCCCTTGATCTGCGGATTGCCGTCGGACTCCTTGGATTCCTGGATCATTTCCTGGCGCGTCATCTTCAGCTTGTTAGCGTAGTGCCACATCTGGTACGGCGCGTCGATGGCGGCGATCAGGCCCAGCGAACCGACGATGAACAAAAAGCTCATGCCCAGCATGTCCAGCATGTGGGCGCTGCCCAGCTTGAACGGCTCCATCGCCAGGCCGATCACGGCGTCTTTCTGCTTCATCACCACCAGGTAGGCCACGAAGCCGACCACGATGGTCTTGGCGATGGCCTTGGCCAGCTCCACCAGCGCGTTGGTGGACACCATATTGCCCAGGCCGCGCATGGGATTGAGCTTCATCAGGTTGGGGGTGACGGCCTTGCCGCTGAACAGCCAGCCGCCCACCAGCAGCGGCGACACCAGCGCCACCACCATCACGGCCACGCCCAACGGCAGGCAGGCCAGCAGCACCCGGCCGACGTCGACGCCGACGCGGGTCAGCAGCACGTCGGCATTGAAGATCTGCTCCTTGTCCAGCGCCAGGCCGGACACCATGGCCGAGGACAGGTCGCGCACCAGGCTGGAACCGAACATCCACAGCATGGCGCCGGCGGTCATCAGCACGACAAAGGTGGCCACTTCGCGCGATCGGGGAACGTCGCCTTCTTCACGCGCCTGCTCGAGGCGCTTCTGTGACGCCGGTTCTGTCTTTTCGCTTTCGCTCTCTTCTGCCATGTGCTGATCCTGCGCCTCATTCAACTACACGCAGTATGGCAGCGCCGCCGCCCGCCCCATCGGCAGAACAGCAGGGAATTGCCCTGTTACTTCCGCGCCACGCGGCTTCATGTCCACATGGAATAAAATGAATTTCTTCTAAGCTTATGCAAAAATCGAATAATGAGATCCATCGTGATCATAGGCGCCGGCTTCTCGGGGGCCGTCATTGCCGCCCGGCTGCTGCAGCAACGCCATGCCGGGCCATTGCGGGTGTGCCTGGTGAACGGCGACGGGCGCATTGCGCGCGGCATGGCTTATGGAACGCAAAGCCCGGCCCACACGCTCAATGTTCCGGCCGGCAACATGAGCGCCTTCGACGAGGATCCCGGCCATTTCCTGCGCTACGCCCAAGGGATCGATCCGGGCCTCGGCCCTGGCGCATTCGTTTCGCGCCGCATTTACGGCGACTACCTGGAATGGCTGCTGGAACAGGCCGAGCTCGCCTGCCCGGCGGGCACGCAGTTGCAGCGCGTTTACCACCACGTGGTCCGCATCGCCCAGGCGGCAAACAGCCAGGCCAGCCTGGTCGCCCTGGAGTCGGGCGAGACCATCGAAGCCGACAAGGTGGTGCTGGCGCTCGGCCATTTCCCGGCATGCAATCCCCGCATCGCCAATATGGCGTTTTACGACAGCGCGCGCTATGTGCGCGACCCGTGGGACCAGGGCAGCATGGACGGCGTTCCCGGCGACGTGCCGGTGATGCTGCTGGGCACCGGCCTGACGTCGGTGGACGTTGCCATGACCTTGCTGGACAGGAACCCGGACCGGCAAATCCTGGCGGTCTCGCGGCACGGCTTGCTGCCGCAAGCGCACCGCCACGCAGCGGGGGGCACTCCGGCCGACGGGCTGCGGGCGGACGCCATCTGGGGCGGCGCGCGCACCGTGCGCGAACAACTGCGCGCATTCCGACGCTACTGCCGCAGCTTGGCGGCGGCCGGGCGCGACTGGCGCGAAGCCATGGCGCTGCTGCGGCCGGTGACGGCGGACGTGTGGCAGGCCTATCCGGAGCGCGAGCGCCAACGCTTCCTGCGCCATGTCCAGCCATATTGGGATACCCACCGGCACCGCCTGGCGCCGGCAGCCCACGAGCGCTTCAGCCTGGCGCTGGAGGCGGGCGCCGTGCAGACCTTGGCGGCACGCGTGCTGGGATTCGAGGAAGCCGATGGCAGCGTGCAAGTGTCGCTGCGCGCGCGCGGCGCGGCGGCGGCACGGTCGCTGCGCACCGGCTGGGTGATCAACTGCACCGGCCCCTGCACCGACCCGCGCAGCGCCGGCAGCCCGCTGGTTGCGCAGCTGCTGGCCGACGGATTGATGCGCACCGACAGCCTGGGCCTGGGCCTGGACGTCAGCGCCAATTGCGCGGTCATCGATGCCCGGGGCCAGGCTTCAAGCCGGCTGTTTTATATCGGTCCCTGGTTGAAGGCCAACTACTGGGAAGCGGTCGCCGTGCCGGATCTGCGGCGCTTCGCCCGGCAGCTGGCCATCGGCCTGACGGAATGAACCGCAGCCGAAACAGCTCAGGCCGGCGCCAGCAGCGCCAGTTGCTCCGGCGTCAGGTAGCACCACTCGCCTTCCGCCAGGCCCAGCGATTCCAGCTGCAGCTGGCCGATGGCGGAGCGGTGCAGCGCACTGCAGTGGTTGCCGGCGGCGGCCAGCATGCGCTTGACCTGGTGGTATTTGCCCTGCTCCAGCACGATTTCCAGCTGGTGCTCGCCGCGCTGCTCGCACACCAGCGCCGCCAGCGGCGCCGGTTCGTCGTGCAGCTGCACGCCGGCCAGCAGTTGCGCCACCAGTTCCGGCGTCACCGGCTCTTGCGTGGTGGCCTGGTAGACTTTGGGAACATGCCGCTTCGGCGACGATTGTGCATGGATAAAGGGGCCATCGTCGGACATCAGCAGCATGCCGGTGGTGTCGTGGTCGAGCCGGCCGACCGGCTGCACCTCGCGCCAGCTGAACTGTTCGGGCAGCAGCGTCAGCACGCCGGGATGGTGGCTGGGCTTGCGCGAGCATTCATAGTTGGCCGGCTTGTTCAGAGCGATGTACAAGTGTTCGCGGTACACCCATTCTTCGTCGAAGATGGTCAGCACCAGGCCATCGGTCTCGATGCTGGCTTTGTAGTTGTCGTGGACTTCGCCGGCGATGCTCACTTCGCCGTCTTCGATCAGGGCGCGGCAGTATTTGCGCGTGCCGAAACCCTGGGATTGCAGGATGCGGTCTAAGGATAATTTGCTCATAGGGCGAGACTTTACCAGATTTCAAACGCGGCTTGACGCAGATCAAAGGCCGTTCGTTTTGCTGGGCTACACTGAAATCACTGTAGGAATCTACCTAATGCCTGTCAGAAAGGATGCAAGATGAGTTCGCATAAATCGGCTGACTGCCACCTGGCCCTGCACGCCACCCGCTTGGGCGTGGAGCGCTGGCGGCTGGGCGAGACCGGCGTGGGGCCGGCCGCCATGCCGCAAGCGGAGTGGCATGCGGCGGCTCAACAGCATTTCATGGACTGGCTGGCGGCGGGCGGCTTTCGCATGGCAGTGGCGGAAACGGCATGCATAACGGCAAGCACAAATGAAAACAGCGGCAATGACGCCGCCGTTCTCATGCCCCATTGCGGAGCTCAATGCGAGGAATTGAAATTCTCTCGGGTCCGCATCAGCGATGCGGTTGAGTAGTTCGTTTCTGACTTACGGCAAACTTGTGCAGACAACGGGTTAAGCTGTTTATGCGGCCTCCCTGGGAAAGAACTACAACACCAATATAGCCCACCCCGGGAAGAATACAAGAAGAAATCAAGCCATCCTGTCAATGTTACACCGTGCGCGCACGCACATAGCGCACGTAACTCAGCAATTCCCCATCCGCCTACCGCACCGCCGGCGCGGCGCCCTGCACCGCCGCTTTCATCGCGCCCGCGCCCATGGCGGCGCCGAATTTCTTCAGCACGCGCTCAGGCAAGCCCTCATGCTGGGTGTAGTCGACGATGTCCTCGGCATGGACCACGTCGCGCGCCACAGTGTCCACCGTGCCCAGCCCGTCCGCCAGGCCCATGTCGATGGCGCGCGCGCCGGTCCAGAACAGGCCGGAGAAGGTTTCCGGGGTTTCCTTCAGGCGCTTGCCGCGCCCGGTGCGCACCACGTCGATGAACTGGCCGTGGATTTCATTGAGCATGGTTTGCGCGTGCTGGCGGTGCTTTTCGCTCATGGGCATGAACGGGTCCATGAAACCCTTGTCGGCGCCGGCCGTCAGCAGGCGGCGCTCGACGCCGACCTTGCTCATCACGCCGTTGAAGCCGAAACCATCCATCAGCACGCCGATCGAGCCGACGATGCTGGCCTTGTTGACGAAAATCTTGTCGCCGGCGGCGGCAATATAATAGCCGCCCGAGGCGCAGATTTCGTTCACCACCACGTACAGCGGCTTGGCGGGATAGCCCTGGCGCAGGCGGCGGATCTCGTCGACGATCATGCCGGCCTGCACCGGGCTGCCGCCCGGACTGTTAATGTGCAGCACCACCGCCACCGAGCCGTGGTCGGAAAAGGCCTTGTTCAGCGCCGGGATCACCACCGCCGCCGAACCGCTGCCTTCGGTTTCGATATCGCCCTCGATCTCGATCAGGGCCGTGTGGCGGCCCAGGGTTTCGGTGTCGGCGCCGGGGAAAGTAAAATCGAAATAGGCGGCGATGGCGACAAATATGAGCACTAAGGTGCTCAATTTGAAGAAGATGCCCCAGCGGCGGTTGGCGCGGCGCTCGCGCACGGTAGACAGCACCAGTTTTTCGAGTACCTCGCGTTCCCAGTTCAATCCCGCCACGGATGGGGCGGGCGCGCCGCCGCGGGCGCCCGGGTTGCCGCTGCCGCCATTGTCATTGCCGGCACTATTGCTATCGCTCGTATTGTCGCTCATGGAATCTTAACTCGGGGTAGGCGCCGCTCAGGCGCGGGCGGGCCGGACATAGTCGTCCGGCTGCCAGTAAAGTTGCTCGTCGTGCTCCACCACGGTGATGGGGCGCAGCCGGCCGCCCCGGCAGGGACCGCCGGCACATTGGCCGTTTTCGGGTATATAGATGGCGCCGTGGGTCGAACACATGATGTACAGCTTGCTCGACTCGAAGAACTCGCCCTCGTTCCAGTCCAGCTCGATAGGCACATGGGCACAGCGGTTCAGGTAGCCGTAGGCCTTGCCGCCGAAGCGCACTACGAAGCCGGTGGCGTCCTCGCCGCCGGCCGTGACCGGGAAGCGCACGCCCCGGCCCAGGTCCGGCACCGCGTCGGCCGCGCAGATCAGGATTTCCACGCTGTCGCTCATCAAGCGTTCTCGTTCAGCCACTGGTGCAGCTCGGCCACGGTTTTTGCCGAGTACATCGGATTGCAAGCCCGCAGCTGGTCGACCGGATGGGCGCCGTATTCCACCGCCACGCCGGCCGCGCCGGCGTTGTTGGCCATCAGCAAATCGTGACTGGTGTCGCCTATCATCAAGGTGCGCTTCAAGTCCTGGCCCAGTTCGCGGGTCAGCTCCTGCAGCATGGCCGGATGCGGCTTGGAAAACGTTTCGTCCGCGCAGCGGGTGGCGTCGAACATCGACAGCAGCCCGGCCGCGTTCATCGCGCGGTTCAGGCCGACGCGGCTCTTGCCGGTGGCCACGGCCAGGAAATAGGCCTGCTGCGACAGCTCCTGCAGCATCTCGGCCACGCCTTTGAACAGGGTCAGTTCGTGATCCTTGGACAGGTAGTGGTAGCGATAGCGCTCCACCATGCGCGGGTAATATTTGGGGTCGATATTGGGCATGACCGCCTGCATGGCCTCGTACAGGCCCAGGCCGATCACGTGCGAGGCCGCATCTTCGCCCGGAATCGGCAGCGCCAGATCCTTGGCGGCGGCCTGGATGCAGCGCACGATCGTCGACGTGCTGTCCATCAACGTGCCGTCCCAATCGAACACGATCAGATCAAATTGCTTTCTTGCCATGTATTCCGGCGCAGCCTGCCACCGGCTCCTCTGTATTTTATAAATTCAATGGTTTACCCAAGCTTACCAAGAATCGCTCGCACTCGGCGGCCAGCGGCGCGTTCAGGGTCATGGTTTTGCCCGTTTCCGGGTGGGTAAACGTAATCTGGTGCGCGTGCAGGAACATGCGCTTGAGCGCGCCGCGCGTGGCGTCGGCTTTCTGGAGCGCCTTGTTCAATGCGAAATCGCCGTATTTGTCGTCACCTGCAATGGGGAAGCCAGAAGATGCCAGATGAACGCGAATCTGGTGGGTGCGACCGGTTTTCAGCTCGGCCTCCAGCAGCGCGAATTGCGGATATTTTTTCAGCAAGGTGAATACCGTGTGCGAAGCCAGCCCGTCGGGCGCCACCGCCACGCGGCGCTCGCCGTCCGCCGTCGAGTATTTCTTCAGCGGCGACTTCACGTGCTGGCGCGCATTCTTCCAGTCGCCCACGGCCAGGGTCAGGTAGCGCTTGTCGGTATGGCCGTCGCGCATCTGCTCGTGCAGATTGGTCAGCGCCGAACGTTTCTTGGCCAGCAGCAGCAAACCGGACGTGTCGCGGTCGAGGCGGTGCACCAGCTCCAGGAACTTGGCGTCCGGGCGCGACGCGCGCAGCTGCTCGATGACGCCGAAGGACACGCCCGAGCCGCCGTGCACCGCGGTGCCGGCCGGCTTGTCGATCACCAGCAGGTGCGCATCCTCGAAAATGATGGTGAACTCGGCGGCCGGCACGTTGGACTCGGCCTTTTCGGCCACGCGCACCGGCGGCACGCGCACCACGTCGCCCTGCACCAGACGGTACAGTTGATCGATGCGGCCCTTGTTCACGCGCACTTCACCGGACCGCAGGATGCGGTAGATATGGCTTTTCGGCACACCTTTGCAAATACGCAACAGGTAGTTATCGATGCGCTGGCCGGCGTCTTCTTCGCCTATCGTCAGGAATTGTGCTTGCGGCAGGACCTGTGTGGGGACGGCGGCTTGCGGCTTTTGCGCCGCATTCTGGACCATGTTTCGGCCGTTCTTCCCAGAAAATCTCTCTAAGTCCTTCATTTTGAATATATAATCGTTTTGCCGCAGTTTAACCTGCTGTACGTGTAAGAATAAAAGCACATTTTACACAGGGGCGTATCCGCTGGCCTCGCTTATTTAGCAAATTCAGTGGAAATAAATGTATACGCACACTCGTGCGGTCATCAGGGTGGCGACCACTGACGCCATCGGGTAGCGCGCACGGGTGCTGGGATTAGATTGGCTGGATTGTTAGGATAAGTCCGGTGAGCAAGCACACAGTCGTTGCTCGCTGGTTGATGAAGCTGATTACGCTTGCCGTTTTCGCCAGGCACCATACAAGATGCCATGGCTCGACGCTTTGCGCACGCCTGCCTGCCCCGCCCGCCCCGGCCGATTCATATCGGCCGCTCGGCCCGCTGGATGATTGCAAGCAGTGCGCACACTCGGCATGACGCTCGGCCTCATGCGCCCTTTGCGGCCGCAACGCTACCGCGTTGCTGCGCCGCATGACGAGGCAAAACCCCTCCGCCTCCTTACTCCCGCGTATATCCCTGGTATCACGCCGTTCCCGAGGGAACGGCTAGAGATGGCCTTCGGGCCGCGGAGTTAATAAAAATGAAACGCATGTTGTTCAATGCGACGCAGCAAGAAGAGTTGCGCGTTGCCATCGTCGACGGTCAGAAACTGATCGACATCGATATCGAAACCGCTGGCCGTGAGCAGCGCAAGTCCAACATCTACAAAGGCGTCATCACCCGTATCGAGCCGTCGCTGGAAGCGTGCTTCGTCAGCTACGGCGAAGACCGCCACGGCTTCCTGCCGTTCAAGGAAGTGGCGCGCAGCTACTTCCGCGAAGGCGTGGACGTGCGCAATGCCTCCGTCAAGGAAGCGCTGCGCGAAGGCCAGGAAATCATGGTGCAGGTGGAAAAAGAGGAACGCGGCAACAAAGGCGCGGCCCTGACCTCCTTCATCTCGCTGGCCGGCCGCTACCTGGTGCTGATGCCGAACAACCCGCGCGGCGGCGGCGTGTCGCGCCGCGTCGAAGGCGAAGAGCGCCAGGAACTGCGCGAAACCATGGACAAGCTGGACTTGCCGCAAGGCATGTCCGTGATCGCCCGCACCGCCGGCATCGGCCGCAACGTCGAAGAGCTGCAGTGGGACTTGAACTACCTGATGCAGCTGTGGCGCGCGATCGAAGGCGCCGGCAAGGCTGCCTCGGGCGCCTTCCTGATCTACCAGGAATCGTCGCTGGTGATCCGCGCCATCCGCGATTACTTCCAGCCCGACATCGGCGAAATCCTGATCGACACCGACGTCATCTACGAGCAGGCTCACCAGTTCATGAGCCACGTGATGCCGGACATGGTGCACCGCGTGAAGCGCTACAGCGACGACGTGCCGCTGTTCTCCCGCTTCCAGATCGAACACCAGATTGAAACCGCGTACTCGCGCACGGTGCCGCTGCCATCGGGCGGCGCCATCGTTATCGACCACACCGAAGCGCTGGTGTCGGTGGACGTGAACTCGGCCCGCGCCACCCGCGGTTCGGACATCGAAACCACCGCCTTCAACACCAACTGCGAAGCGGCCGAAGAAGTGGCCCGCCAGCTGCGCCTGCGCGACCTGGGCGGCCTGATCGTGATCGACTTCATCGACATGGAAGTGGCCAAGAACCAGCGCGAAGTGGAACAGCGCCTGAAGGACGCGCTGCACCACGACCGTGCCCGCGTGCAAATGGGCAAGATTTCCCGCTTCGGCCTGATGGAACTGTCGCGCCAGCGCCTGCGTCCGTCGCTGTCGGAAGGTTCGCACGTGACCTGCCCGCGCTGCTCGGGCACCGGCCACATCCGCGACACCGAATCGTCCGCCCTGCAGGTGCTGCGCATCATCCAGGAAGAGGCGATGAAGGAAAACTCGGCCACCATCCACGTGCAAGTGCCGGTGGACGTGGCAGCCTTCCTGCTGAACGAAAAGCGCGGCGAAGTGCTGAAGATCGAGAACCGCCACCGCATCAACGTGATCCTGATCCCGAACAAGCATCTGGACACGCCGCACTACAAGCTGGAACGCATCAAGCACGACGATCCGCGCCTGGAAGACCACGCCGCCAGCTACACCATGGCCGAGCAAGCCGAAACCGACATGGCCTACAACAAGCGCCAGAAGGAAGAAGCCAAGCCGCGCCAGGAAGCCGTCGTCAAGACCATCACCCCGGCCCAGCCGGCCCCGGTGGTCGAGCGCAAGCCTGCGCCGGAGCCGGTCAAGGCCGCGCCGGTGGTTGCTGCGCCTGAGCAAGGTTTCTTCGCCAAGCTGTTCTCCTTCTTCTCGCCGAAGAAAGAAGAACCGGCAGCAGCGCCTGCACCGGCGCCGGCCGCCAAGCCGTCCGCCGAGCGCGGCGACCGCAACGCCCGTGGCCCGCGCGGCCGCAGCCGCAACGGCAAGCCGGGCAGCCGCGAGCGTGAAGAACGCGAACCGGGCGTGCGCTCCGGCGCCGACGAAACCACCAAGCCGGTGGAAGCGCGCGAAGGCCGTCCGGCCCGTCCGCCGCGTCCGCCGCGCGAGCCGCGTGAGCCACGCGAAGGCCAGCCGGCCGACGCCCAGGGCCAGCGCGTTGAACGTGCCGAGCGTCCCGAACGCGCCGAGCGCCCGGAACGCGCCGAACGTGCGGAGCGCGCCCCGCGTCCACCGCGTGAACCGCGCGCCGACAAGGCGCCAGTTGCCGAGGTGAAAACCGAAGTGAAAGCGGACGAGCTGGCCCTGACCTCGGGCGCAGCCGCCGCAGCCGTGACCCTGACCGGCGCGCCGGCAGTGGCCGCGCCAGCGGGCGAAGCGCAAGTGAAAGTACCGGCGAACGCCGGTCCTGAAGGCGAAGACGGCGAGGCAGTGGACGGCGAAGAGCCGCGCCGCCGCCGCCGCCGTGGCGGCCGCAACCGCAACCGCCGCGAGCGCGAAGGCGCTGAAGGCGTTGAGGGCGCGGAACTGGCCGAAGGCGAGTCCGCACCAGTGATCAGCTTCACCGTGGCTCCGGCCGAAGGCGAAGCCGCTCCGGCAGCACCGGTTGCCGTCGCCGCACCGGTCGATCCGACCGTGCCGGCGCAAGCCCCGGTTGCCGCCGAGGCGACCGTTGCCGTGGCTGACGCACCTGCCGCCGTCGCTGCCCCGGTCGATCCGACCGTGGCAGTGGACGCGCCGGTGCCAGCCGTGGAGGCGCCACCGGCAGCCCCGGTAGTTGCTCCAGCCCCGGCAATCGCTGTCGAGGCAGTCGTTGCCGCAGCGCCAGCAGAAGTTGCACCAGCAGCTGAAGCAGCGCCTGTTGCAGAGGCAGCGGTTGTAGCCGCCCCGGCCGAAGCCGAAGCGCCGGCCGCAGCCGTGGCAGTTGCCGCAGCGCAAGCAGCGCCAGTGACGCCTGAGCCGGCTCCAGCAGCCGAGTACGCTTTCGAGCAGAAGCCGCAAGCCGCTGAAGCAGCACCTGCCGCCGAGCCGGTTGCCGCGCCTGTTGCCGAGGCCGCTCCGGTCGCAGCACCAGTAGCAGCGCCTGTCGTGGAAGCGGCGCCTGCCGCTGCAGCCCCGGCCGCCGCGCCAGTGGCAGCCGCGGCACCGGCGGCAGCACCGGCCCCGGCCGCCAAGCCGGCCGACCTGAACGCGATCCTGGAAGCCGCCGGCCTGACGCTGGCCGCCACCGACCCGGCCAAACTGCGCGCCGCGCAGGAAGCCGCATCGCAAGCCGCCAGCACCCCGGTGCGCGTGCCGCGCGAGCGCAAGCCGCTGCCGCCGCAAACGGACGAGCCGCTGGTCCAGGTCGACACCCGCCGTTAATCGTCCGGGTCGCCGACTCAAAAGGGGAAGCCATGCGCTTCCCCTTTTTTATTGCATTACATGCATGCAACTACCCGCAAGCAGGCACAGTGCCGTCGTGCTATCGTATCCGCATGTCTGAAAAAATCATCCTCTTCACCGACCACCGCTCGCAAGCGGCTGTCGTGCCAGCCATCCTGGAAGCGCCCACGGGCGACCTCCGGGACCAGCTCGCCCGTCCCCTGCACGACCTGCGCATCTCCGTCACCGACCGCTGCAACTTCCGCTGCGTCTACTGCATGCCCAAGGAAGTGTTCGACAAGGACTACAACTACCTGCCGCACTCTTCCCTGCTGAGCTTTGAGGAGATCACGCGCATCGCGAAGATCTTCATCGAGCACGGCGTCGAGAAGCTGCGCCTGACCGGCGGCGAGCCGCTGCTGCGCAAGAACATTGAAAAACTGATCGGCATGCTGGCCGAACTGAAGACCGTGCACGGCAAGCCGCTCGACCTCACGCTCACCACCAACGGCTCGCTGCTGGCCAAGAAGGCGCAGTCGCTGAAGGACGCCGGCCTGCAGCGCGTCACCGTGTCGCTGGACGCGCTGGACGACGCCATCTTCAAGCGCATGAACGACGTCGACTTCGCCGTGGTCGACGTGCTGCACGGCCTGGACGTGGCGCACGGCGCGGGGCTGGGGCCGATCAAGGTGAACATGGTGGTCAAGGGCGGCATGAACGACCAGGAAATCCTGCCGATGGCGCGCTACTTCAAGAACACGCCCTTCATCCTGCGCTTCATCGAATACATGGACGTGGGCGCCTCCAACGGCTGGAAGCTGGACGAAGTGGTGCCCTCGGCGGAAGTGGCGCGCCGCATCGGCGCCGAGCTGCCGATCGACCCCATCGCGGCCAACTACGCCGGCGAAACCGCCACGCGCTGGCGCTACCGCGACGGCGGCGGCGAGATCGGCCTGATCTCAAGTGTAACCCAGGCATTTTGCCAGGACTGTACCCGTGCCCGCCTCTCGACTGAAGGTAAGCTGTACACCTGCCTGTTCGCCACGCGCGGCCACGACCTGCGCGCCCTGCTGCGCAACGGCAGCAGCGACGCGCAGATCGCCGGCGCCGTCAGCCACCTGTGGCAGGCGCGCGGCGACCGCTACTCGGAGCTGCGCACCAGCCAGACCGAAGGCATAGCCCAGCGCAAAAAGGTCGAGATGTCTTATATCGGGGGATAGTTTGAGTTTGAAGAACAGCGTTACCGGCAGCATTACCGGACTGATACTGGCCGGCGGACGCGGCACCCGCATGGGCCGCGTCGACAAGGGCCTGCAACCCTTCCACGGCAGCCCCCTGGCAGCCCATGTGCTGCGGCGCCTGGCGCCGCAGGTGGCCAGCGTGGCCATCAGCGCCAACCGCAACCTGGGCGTCTACGAGGCCATGGGCGTGCCGGTCTGGCCGGACCAGCTGAGCGGCTTCGAAGGCCCGCTGGCCGGGCTGCAGACGGCGCTGCGCAATTGCACCACCGAACTGCTGCTGACCGCTCCCTGCGACTCCCCTTTCCTGCCGGCCGACCTGGCCGAGCGCCTGCACGCCGCCCTGCGCGAGCAGGACGCCGACCTGGCCGTGGCCGTCACCACCGAGTCCGATGAAAGCGGCGACAGCTACCAGCGCGTGCATCCGGTGTTCAGCCTGATGAAAGCCAGCGTGCTGCAGCCGCTCAGCGCCTATCTCGACACCGGCGCGCGCCGCATGGACGGCTGGTACAAATCGGTGCGGGTGGCCGAGGTGCTGTTCAGCGACGCCGCCGCCTTCCGCAACATCAACACGCTGGGCGACCTGAAGGACATGGAGGCCCTGGCCGCGCGCGGCCAGGGTGCTGACGTTGCCGCCGGCACCGCAGGCTACACGCCGGACGCCATGCCGGTGGAGCAGGCGCAAGCCATCATCCGCAGCCTGGTGCGGCAGATGCCGTCCGCGCCGCTGGCTGAACGGGTCGGCCTGCGCAGCGCGCTGGACCGCGTGCTGGCGGCCGACATCATCTCCCCCATCGACGTCCCCGCGCACGACAACTCGGCCATGGACGGCTACGCCTTCCGCGGCGCCGACCTCCAGCCGGACGCGCCCACCACCTTCAAGGTGGTGGCCACCGCCTACGCCGGCCGCCCCGCCGCCGTGCCGGCCGGTCCCGGCGAGTGCGTGCGCATCATGACGGGCGCCGTCATGCCCGCCGGGCTGGATACCGTATTGCCGCAGGAACTGGCCGCCGCCGTGGGCGACGGCAGCGTCACCGTGGCGGCCGGCAGCATCGCGCCCGGCGCCAACCGCCGCTTCCGTGGCGAAGACCTGGCGGCAGGCGCGCCCGCGTTGCACAAGGGCAAGCGCGTAACGCCGGCCGACCTGGGCCTGGTGGCCTCGCTGGGCATCGCCGAAGTGGCGGTGCAGGGCCGCCTGCGGGTGGCCTACTTCTCCACCGGCGACGAACTGCGCTCCATCGGCGAACCGCTCGACGCCGGCAGCATCTACGACAGCAACCGCTATACCCTGTTCGGCATGCTGCAGCGGCTCGGCTGCGACGCCATCGACATGGGCAGCGTGAAGGACGACCCGGAAACGCTGCGCGCCACGCTGCTCCTGGCCTGCGAGCGTGCCGACGTGGTGCTGACTACCGGCGGCGTGTCGGCCGGCGCGGCGGACTATATCCGCCAGACCATGGCGGAGCTGGGCGACGTGGCGTTCTGGAAAATGGAAATGCGGCCCGGGCGGCCGATGGCGTTCGGCCGCATCGCGTCCAACGGCCGCAGCGCGCTGCTGTTCGGCCTGCCGGGCAACCCGGTGGCGGCCATGGTGGCGTTTTACTTCTTCGCGCGCGGCGCGCTGCTGCAGATGATGGGGGCCGACGCGGCGCAACAGGCGCTGCCGGTGATGCGCGCGCGCAGCGCGGCGGCCATCCGCAAGAAGCCGGGGCGCACCGAGTACCAGCGCGGCATACTCAGCGTGAACGGCAACGGCGAGCAGGAAGTGCGCATCACCGGCGCGCAGGGCTCGGGCATTTTACGGTCCATGTCGGAAGCCAATTGCATGGTGGTGCTGCCGGCCGGCCAGGGCGACGCCGCCCCGGGCGACCTGGTGGACGTGGTGCTGTTCGACGGGCTGGTTTGAGGCCTAAGCCTCGGGCGGATCGGTATCGGTGTCCGGGCCCAGCATCAGCCGGGCCGCTTCGCTGGGCAGCGCTTCCACGGTCTTGAGCTTGCGCGCCATCTGGCGGCTGCGCACTTCGGCCGTCTCGATGTTGCGGGCGGCTTTTTCCAGGGTCAGCTTGGTGGCGGCCAGCACGTCGCCGAACTTGCCGAACTCGGTTTTCACCGCCCCCAGCACCTGCCACACCTCGGACGAGCGCTTCTCCAGCGCCAGGGTGCGGAAGCCCATCTGCAAGCTGTTCAGCAAGGCCATCAAGGTCGATGGACCGGCGATGCTGACCCGGTTCACGCGCTGCAGCTCGTCGGCCAGCCCCGGCCTGCGCATCACTTCCGCGTACAAGCCCTCGGTGGGCAGGAACAGGATGGCGAAATCGGTGGTCTGCGGCGGCGCCAGGTATTTGTCGGCGATGGTCTTGGCCTCGCCGCGCACCGCGCGCTCCAGCTCGCGCCCGGCCGTCGCCACGCCTTCCGCGTCGGCCCGCTCGGCCGCCTCCAGCAGCCGCTCGTACTGCTCTTTCGGGAACTTGGCGTCGATCGGCATCCACACCGGCGCCCCGCCCGCCACCTGGCCCGGCAGCTTGAGCGCGAATTCCACCCGCGCGTTGCTGCCCGCCACGGTCTCCACGTTCTTCGCGTACTGCTCCGGCGTGAGCACCTGCTCCAGCAGCATTTCCAGCTGCACCTCGCCCCAGGTGCCGCGCGTTTTCACGTTGGTGAGCACCCGCTTCAAATCGCCCACGCCCTGCGCCAGCAGCTGCATTTCGCCCAGCCCCTGGTGCACCCGCTCCAGCCGTTCCGACACCTGCTGGAACGACGCGCTCAGGCGCGCCTCCAGCGTGGCGTGCAGCTTCTCGTCGACCGTCTTGCGCATCTCTTCCAGCCGCGCGCCGTTGTCGGTCTGCAGCTCGCGCATCTTCACTTCCAGCGTGGCGCGCACTTCCAGCAGGCGCCGCGCGTTCGACTCGGTCAGCACCTCGATCTGGCGCCGCATGCCGTCCAGCTGCTGCACCGTGGCCGCGTGCGACTGCGCCAGGGTCTGCCCCATCTCCTGGCGCGACGCTTGCGCCGTGGCCTGCAGCTGCATGCGCACTTCGCGCTCCACCCGCTCGATATGGGAGGCCAGCTCGGCATGGCCGGCGCGGTTGTCCTGCCCGCGCCCGCGCAGCAGCATCAGGATTTGCAGCACCAGCAGGACGGCGCCCAGCGCCAGCAGGACGAAGAATTCGATATGGGTCATAAGCTCAGGTAAGCGCTGCGGTAAATGCGGATGATTAGTGCGGGTGATTCCGCATCCAGTCCGCCGTCTGGTAGAACGATTCCATCAGCCGCACGCGCAGTTCCTCGGCAATGCCCACGTCCTCCATGGCCCAGGCCATGGCGCGCAGCCACTGGTCGCGCTCGCTGGTGCCGATGGCGAACGGCATGTGCCGCATGCGCAGGCGCGGATGGCCGAAGCGCTCGATATAGACATCCGGCCCGCCCATCCAGCCGGTCAGGAACCAGAACAGCTTGTCGCGCGAGCCCTCGGTACTGGGCGGGTGCAGGGCGCGGATGCCGGCAAATTCCGGCTCCAGCTCCATCAGGTCGTAAAAGCGGTCCACCATTTCGCGCAGCTTGCTTTCACCGCCGATGGTTTCATACAGGGATTGTGGCTCATTCATAGGCTCAATCATAACTTACACAGCAGAAGCTTGATATTCCTCAAACGCTCAAGCCCGGTTTCAGGCGAAACTTCTCCTTTGATCAAAAGTTCCGAAGCAAATGAAACTGCCCATTTACGCCCACCCCACCCTCACCGTCCTGGTGGACGACCGCAGCTCATTTTTGCAAGACCTGCCCCTGCATTCCCACGCGCGCAAGACGTTCCACCAGGCCGACGAGGCGCTGGCCTGGCTGATGAAGAGCCCGCGCCACGCGCGTGCGCCGCTGCGCGTCAACCACGACCTGCCGCCCTGCAGCGTGACGGTGGACGTGGAAGGCATCTTCCGCATCAGCAGCCAGCGCGAGCGTTTCGCCGTGCCGTCGGTGCTGGTGGTGGATTTCTACATGCCGCACATGAACGGCCTGGACTTCTGCCGCGCGCTGCAATACCTGCCGTGCAAGAAAATCCTGCTGGCCGGGCCGGCCGAAGAATGCCTGGTCATGGGGGCGGTGAACGACGGCCTGATCGACCGCTACGTGCGCAAGCAGGACCCGGACGCGCTGCTCCAGCTGGAGCGCCAGATCGCGCAGATGCAGCAGGCCTGGTTCCTGGACCAGGAACGGGTGGCGCACGACCTGCTGGCCATGCACGAGTACAGCTTCCTGCAATGCCGGCAAGTGGCCGAGGTGGTGCGGCAGCTGTACCAGCGCCACGGCTTCGTGGAGCACTACGTGTTCCCGCAGCCGAACGGCATCCTGCTGATAGACAGCGCCGGCAACGCGCAGCTGATGGTGGTGGAGACCGAAGCGGGCATGCAGGCGCAGTACGAAATCGCGCGCGACAGCGGCGCGCCGCGCACGCTGCTGCAGGCGCTGGAGCTGCGCCAGGTGCTGCCCTTCTTCGATCACATGGGACGCGACGGCATGTACGACAAGGCCATCGGCGGCAACTGGCAGCGCTATTGCCGGGAGCCGCAGGTGTGCCAGGGCGAAGAGACCTACTACTGGGCGCTGTTCGAGCTGCCGCACAGTTATCTGCGCGAGCAGCCCTATACGCATGCGCAGTATCTGAGCGAAGCGGCGTAACGGCGGGTTACGCCTCGCGCAGGGTTTGCAGCGGCGGGCGGCTCAGCACGCCGCGCAGGCCCAGCCAGCCGCCCGCGATGGCGCACAGCGCGCCCACCGCCAGCCCCACCAGCCACACGCCCGGATTGAAGGCCCATTCGAACTTGAACTGGTAAGTCGCCAGCCCCCAGCCCATGGCCGCCGCGCCGCTGGCCGCCAGCAGGCCGGCCAGCGCGCCCACCAGCGTGAACTCGATCAGCTGCGCCTGCGACAGCTGCTTGCGGGTGGCGCCCAGCGCCCGCAGCAGGCCGGCCTCGCGGGTGCGCTCGTCCTGCGATCCCATCAGCGCCGCGTACAGCACCAGCACGCCGGACAGCAGGGTGAAGGCGAACAGGAATTCCACCGCCGTGATCACCTGGTCCAGCACCGACTGCACCTGGCGCAGCACGCTGCCCACGTCGACGATGGTCAGGTTGGGATAGTCGCGCGTGAGGGCGTTGCCCAGCGCCGCCTGCGCTTTCGGCAGGTGGAAGGCGGTGATCCAGCTTTGCGGCGTGTCCGCCATCGCCTTCGGATTGATGATGACGAAGAAGTTCACCCGCATCGAACCCCATTCCAGCTTGCGCAAGCTGGTGATCTTCGCCTCCACCGGCGAGCCGGCGATATCGAAGCGCATGGTGTCGCCCAGCTTCAGGCGCAAGGTCTTGGCGATGCCCTCCTCCACCGACGCTTCCGCCGCGCCGGCGGGAATGGCGCCGTCGTTGAACCACTTGCCGGCCGCGATGCGGTTCCCGTCCTGCATGGCATCCATGGTGGACAGGTTGAATTCGCGGTCCGCCAGCCCGCGCGCGCGGTCTTCGGTGTAGGTGGCGGCGGTGATGGTTTCGCCGTTCACGGCCACCAAGCGGCCCCGTATCATCGGATACAGCGGCGCGTTCGCCACGCCGGCACTGGCCAGGCGCCTGGCGATATCGTCCTTCTGCTCCGGCTGGATGTTGATGATGAAGCGGTTCGGCGCGTCGGCCGGGGTGGCGTTGCGCCAGGCCGTCATCAGGTCGCCGCGCACCACGGTCAGCAGCAGCAGGGCCATCAGGCCCAGCGCCAGCGACACGATCTGCACCACGGTGGCGCCGGGGCGGCGCTGCAGCGAGGTGACCGCGAAGCGCCAGGCCTGGTGGCTGAACGCGCCGCGCAGGGACTTCAGCGATTTCAAGCCCAGCCAGCCCACCAGCGCGAACACGGCGAAGGCGCCCAGGAAGCCGAGCGCCGTCATCAGCGCCAGCTTGGCGTCGCCGGCCTGCCACAGCAACAGCAGCACGAAGCTGCCCAGGCCCAGGCCGTAGGTGGCCAGCGCCATCGGCTGCGGCGCGGCCGCTTCGCGCCGGATCACGCGGTTGTGCGGCACGTTGCGCAGCTGGAGTATCGGCGGCAAGGCAAAGCCGGCCAGCAGCAGCATGCCGGTGGCCACGCCTTGCAGCGCCGGGCGGATGCTGGCCGGCGGCAGGTCGTTCGCCACCAGCTTGCCGAGCGCTTCGAGCAGCACGAAGTGGCTGCCGAAACCGATCGCCACGCCGATCACGCTGCCGGCCAGGCCCACCAGCAGGAACTCGATCAGGTACATGGATGTGGCCTGGTTCTGCGTCAGGCCCAGGCAGCGCAGCATGGCGCAGGCGTCCAGGTGGCGCATCATGAAGCGGCGCGCGGCCATGGCCACGGCCACCGCCGCCAGCATGGCCGAGAGCAGGCCCACCAGCGACAGGAAGCGGTCGGCGCGCTCCAGCGTCGAGCGCATTTCGGGGCGGCCCGCTTCCAGCGAATCGACGCGCACGCCTTTCACGCCGTCTGTTTCGATTTTGGCGCGCAGCCAGGTCTCGTATTCCTTCACTTCATCGCCGCGCTGCGGCGGCGCCGCCAGCAGCAGGCGGTAGGTGACGCGCGCGCCCGGCTGCACCAGGTTGGTGGCCGCCAGGTCCGGCAGCGGCAGCATCACGCGCGGCGCGAAGTTCATGAACGAGGCGCCCCGGTCCGGCTCGGCCGCGATCAGGCGCGCCACCTTGAAGCTCTTGTCGCCCAGTTTGATGTCCTCCCCCACGCCCACCTGCAGCGCGGTCAGCAGGCCGGCGTCCACCCAGGCCGTGCCGGGCTGCGGCACATCGCTGGCGGCCACGCCGACGCCGTCGTTGGCCTGTTCGGGATCGGTGCTGGTCTTGACGCGGCCGCGCAGCGGGTAGCCGCTGCTGACCGCCTTCAGCGACACCAGCTGCGACAGCACCGCCTCGCCCTCGCCGGCCTGCGCCATGCTGGGGAACACCACCGTGTCGGCCAGCAGCAGGCCGCGCCGCTGCGCCTCGGCGCGCCAGGCCGGGTCCACCGGCTGGTCCGCGTTGACCACCATGTCCGCGCCCAGCAGCTGGTGCGCGTCGCGGTCCAGCGCCGCGCGCAGGCGGTCGATGAAGAAGCCGGACGCCGACAGCGCGGCCACGGCCACGATCAGCGCCACCAGCAGGAAGCGCAACTGCCCCGCGCGCCAGTCGCGCAAGGTCATACGTAAAGCCAGGTTGAACATGCAACTCTCCAGTTACCTCAGCAGACTGAGCCGCATTCGGGGTCTGGCCCCGAATGCGGCTCAGCTCGCTTGACGGCGGTAGACATCAGGCCGGGACGGCGGCGAAGAAGGCGTCCACTTCGGCCAGGAATTTCTGCTTCTGCCCGGCAGGCAGGAAGGAGGCCTGGAAGCTGTTGCGCGCCAGCTGTCTGGCGTGCGCCAGGGTCAGCGGCAGCGCTTCGAAGGTGGCGATGAAGTTGTCGTTCATGTAGCCGCCGAAGTAGGCCGGATCGTCCGAGTTGACGGTGGCCATCAGGCCGGCGTCCAGCAGCTGCACCAGGTTGTGGTCCTGCATCCGGTCGAACACGCGCAGCTTGGTGTTGGACAGCGGGCACACCGTCAGCGCGATCTGCTCGCGCGCCACGCGCGCCGTCAGCGCGGCGTCTTCCAGCACCCGCACGCCGTGGTCGATGCGCTCCACGTGCAGCACGTCCAGCGCGGACTGGATGTAGGCCGGCGGGCCTTCCTCGCCGGCGTGCGCCACCAGGTGCAGGCCCAGCTCGCGGCAGCGCGCGAACACGCGCGCGAATTTTTCCGGCGGGTGCCCCACTTCGGACGAGTCCAGGCCCACGCCGATGATCTTGTCCAGGTAGGGCAGCGCGGCGTCCAGCGTGGCCAGCGCGTCCTCTTCGGACAGGTGGCGCAGGAAGCACATGATCAGCGTGGCGCTGACCGGGCTGTCCTGGCAGGCGCGGTGGATGCCGCTGAACACGGTGCCCATGTCCACGCCGCGCGCGGTGTGGGTCTGCGGGTCGAAGAAGATCTCGGCGTGGCGCACATGGTCTTCTTCGGCCTTTTTCAGGTAGGCCGCCGTCATGTCGTAGAAGTCCTGCTCCCGCAGCAGCACGCTGGCGCCGGCGTAATAGATGTCGAGGAAGGATTGCAGGTCGGTGAAGGCGTAGGCGGCGCGCAGCGCGTCCACCGAGGCGTAGGGCAGCGCGACGCCGTTGCGTTCGGCCAGCGCGAAGATCAGTTCGGGCTCCAGCGAACCTTCGATATGGATGTGCAGTTCGGCCTTGGGCATGGTTTGCACCGCAGTGCGCAGCTGGTCGTTCATATTGTTTCTTCCGTGAGTGTCGCGATGCGGTCATCTTAACGGCAAAGCAAAATGCGCGCACGGTTTGCATGGGTGTCGGCATGACCGCTTCAGCCGTGCTAATGTGGCACCAAAGCACCGGAAAATCGCTTGAAAAACCACTGAAAACTTATGTTTTTTCACAATTTTCCACTTTAAAATCAATTAGTTGCACAATCCAATTAAGTAAGTTACGACATACCTTTTGACTTCCTGATCCAATAGCGCAATAATAAATTTCATAGACGTAAGATGCGTTTCGACATACACACAAACATGCCGGCAAAAGTCCACCGCACGGCCACAAAGTTCAGCTCCGAGGTACGGGCAATCCGTACCAGCGCAGGCAGCTGGCAACGACAACAAAGAGCACATACAAAAAAAATACAGGGAGTTGGTATCGAATAAAGGCAAGGGCCAGCAGCCGTCTTGACTGCCGACCAGGTGACTAGCAGGTTTACATCAAAGGACATTCAAATGACCATTTTTGACAACTACGCAGCACGGTACGAGCGCACCAAGGAAGAGGAAATGTCGATGACAGAGTACCTCGCGCTTTGCAAAAAAGACCGCTTGACCTATGCCACCGCGCCGGAGCGGATGCTGGCCGCCATCGGCGAACCGACCCTGGTCGACACGCGCAACGACACGCGGCTGTCGCGCATCTTCGCCAACAAGGTCATCAAGATTTATCCCGCCTTCCGCGAGTTCTACGGCACCGAGGAAGTGATCGAGCAAGTGGTGTCCTTCTTCCGCCACGCCGCGCAAGGCCTGGAGGAGCGCAAGCAGATCCTGTACCTGCTGGGCCCGGTGGGCGGCGGCAAGTCGTCCATCGCCGAAAAGCTCAAGTCGCTGATGGAACAGGTGCCCTTCTACTGCCTGAAAGGCTCGCCGGTCAACGAGTCGCCGCTGGGCCTGTTCAACGAGGCCGAGGACGGCACCATCCTGGAAGAGGATTACGGCATTCCGCGCCGCTACCTGCGCAACATCCCGAGCCCGTGGGCCGTCAAGCGCCTGCACGAGTTCAACGGCGACATCAACCAGTTCCGCGTGGTCAAGCGCTACCCGTCCATCCTGAAGCAGATCGCCATCTCGAAAACCGAGCCGGGCGACGAGAACAACCAGGACATTTCCTCGCTGGTGGGCAAGGTCGACATCCGCAAGCTGGAAGACTACGCGCAGGACGATCCGGACGCCTACAGCTATTCCGGCGGCCTGTGCCTGGCCAACCAGGGCCTGATGGAATTCGTCGAGATGTTCAAGGCCCCGATCAAGGTGCTGCACCCGCTGCTGACGGCCACCCAGGAAGGCAACTACAAGGGCACCGAGGGCTTCGGCGCGATCCCCTTCGACGGCATCATCCTGGCGCACTCGAACGAGTCCGAATGGAAGGCCTTCAAGAACAACCGCAACAACGAGGCATTCCTCGACCGTATCTATATAGTGAAGGTGCCGTACTGCCTGCGCGTGACCGACGAGATCAAAATCTACGACAAGCTGCTGGTGAACTCCTCGCTGGAGAAGGCGCCGTGCGCGCCCGGCACGCTGAAGATGATGGCGCAGTTCGCCATCCTGTCGCGCCTGAAGGACCCGGAGAATTCTTCCATCTACAGCAAGATGCTGGTGTACGACGGCGAGAACCTGAAGGACACCGACCCGAAAGCCAAGTCCATCCACGAGTACATGGACTACGCCGGCGTGGACGAGGGCATGAGCGGGCTGTCGACGCGCTTCGCCTTCAAGATCCTGTCCAAGGTGTTCAACTTCGACACCACCGAAGTGGCCGCCAACCCGGTGCACCTGCTGTACGTGCTGGAGCAGCAGGTCGAGCGCGAGCAGTTCCCGCCGGAGACCGAGCAGAAGTACTTCTCCTATATCAAGGAGCACCTGGCGCAGCGCTACGTGGAGTTCATCGGCAAGGAGATCCAGACCGCCTACCTGGAAAGCTATTCCGAGTACGGCCAGAACATCTTCGACCGCTACGTGACCTTCGCCGACTTCTGGATCCAGGACCAGGAATACCGCGACCCGGACACCGGCGAGAGCTTCGACCGCGAATCGCTGAACAACGAGCTGGAGAAGATCGAGAAGCCGGCCGGGATTTCGAACCCGAAAGACTTCCGCAACGAGATCGTCAACTTCGGCTTGCGCGCGCGCGCCAACAACGGCGGCAAGAACCCGGCCTGGACCAGCTACGAGAAGTTCCGCACCGTGATCGAGAAGAAGATGTTCTCCAACACCGAGGAGCTGCTGCCGGTGATCTCCTTCAACGCCAAGGCCAGCGCCGAGGACGCCAACAAGCACGCCGACTTCGTGGCGCGCATGGTGGAAAAGGGCTACACCGCGAAACAGGTGCGCTTGCTGTGCGAGTGGTATCTGCGCGTGAGGAAGTCATCCTAGTGTGGTGTTGCGCACCACACCAAGCCGGCGGTGCGATAATACGGAACAGGGGCGGGCCCGGCGTGCCGGCATGCCGCCCTCTTCCGACGCCGGATACTATGTAGCAGCAGGAGGCACTTTGACTTACCTCATTGATCGTCGTTTGCAGGGCAAGAACAAGTCCGCGGTCAACCGCGAACGCTTCTTGCGGCGTTACAAGGGCCAGATCAAGGACGCGGTGGGACGGGCCATCAAGGGCCGCTCGATCACCGACGTCGAGAATGGCGAAAAGGTTTCCATTCCCGTCAAGGACGTGAACGAGCCGTCGTTCGGCCATGCCCATGGCGGCGTGTGGGAAGTGATCAACCCGGGCAACCAGGAATACCAGAAGGGCGACCAGATCGCGCGGCCGAAAGGCGGCGGCGGCTCCGGGCGCGGCAAGGCCGGCAATAGCGACCAGACCTCGGAGGACGATTTCATCTTCGAACTGTCGCGCGAAGAATTCATGAATTACTTCTTCGAGGACCTGGAACTGCCCAACCTGGTCAAGACCCAGCTGACCGCGACCACCGAGTTCAAGAACCAGCGCGCCGGCTACACGGTGTCCGGCACGCCGTCCAACATCCACGTGCTGCGCTCGCTGCGCGGCGCGCTGGGCCGGCGCATCGCCGTCGGCGGCAGCTCGCGCAAGCGGCTGCTGGAAGCCGAGCGCGAACTGCAGGCCCTGCTCGAAGCGGGCGCGCCGATGGAAGACCCCTACGTGGTGGAGCTGCGCAAGCTGATCCACCACCTGCACACGCGGCTGCTGGCCATCCCCTATATCGACCCGTTCGACTTGCGCTACAGCAACCGGGTGAAAGTGCCCAAGCCGATGACGCAGGCGGTGATGTTCTGCATCATGGACGTGTCCGGCTCCATGGACGAGAGCCGCAAGGACACCGCCAAGCGCTTCTTCATCCTGCTGTACCTGTTCCTCAAGCGCGTGTACGACAAGATCGAAGTGGTCTTCATCCGCCACCACACGGCGGCGGCCGAGGTCAGCGAGGACGAGTTCTTCCACTCGCGCGAATCGGGCGGCACGGTGGTGTCGTCGGCGCTGCACATGCTCAACAAGATCATCGACGAGCGCTACGGCGCCGGCCAGTGGAACAGCTACGTGGCCCAGGCCTCGGACGGCGACAACTGGGACAACGACTCGCTGCTGTGCAAGCAGCTGCTGGTCAACACCATCATGCCCAAGGTGCAGTACTACACCTACGTCGAGATCACCGACGGGCCGCCGCAGAACCTGTGGGAGCAGTACGCCCAGGTGCCCGACCTGCACCCGCATTTCGCCATGCAGAAAATCGTCACGCCGGCCGACATCTACCCGGTGTTCCGCGAACTGTTCAAAAAGCAGCCGAAATAGACCCTTCTATATAAGCAGGCGAGATATGAACCAGATGACCAAACGCCAACCGCATCCGCGCGCGCTGCCCGAGCAGTCCGAGTGGACCTTCGAACTGATCGAGCAGGCGCACGAGGAAATCCGCCGCGTGGCCCAGAACTTCGGCCTGGACACCTACCCCAACCAGCTGGAAATCATCACCGCCGAGCAGATGATGGACGCCTACACCTCGGTGGGCATGCCGGTCTCCTACAACCATTGGTCGTTCGGCAAGCATTTCCTGTCCACCGAGAAAGGCTACAAGCGCGGGCAGATGGGGCTGGCCTACGAGATCGTCATCAACTCCAATCCCTGCATCGCCTATCTGATGGAGGAGAACAGCCTGACCATGCAGGCGCTGGTGATCGCGCACGCGGCCTACGGCCACAATTCCTTCTTCAAGGGCAACTACCTGTTCCGCACCTGGACCGACGCCGAGGCCATCGTCGACTACATGGTGTTCGCCAAGAACTACATCGCCGAGTGCGAGCAGCGCCACGGCATCGACGCGGTCGAGCTGCTGCTCGATTCCTGCCACGCGATCCAGAACTACGGCGTGGACCGCTACAAGCGCCCGGCCAAGCTGTCGCTGTTCCAGGAGCAGCAAAAGCAGAAGGAGCGCGAAGCCTACCTGCAGTCGCAGATCAACGAGCTGTGGCGCACCCTGCCGCGGCGCGACGAGGAGGAGGTCGACAAGCCGATGCCGCGCTTCCCGCCCGAGCCGGAAGAGAACCTGCTGTACTTCATCGAGAAGTACGCGCCGCTGCTGGAGCCGTGGCAGCGCGAGATGGTGCGCATCGTGCGCAAGATCAGCCAGTACTTCTACCCGCAGCGCCAGACCCAGGTGATGAACGAGGGCTGGGCCACGTTCTGGCACTACACCATCTTGAACCAGTTGTACGACGAGGGCGTGGTGGCCGAGGGCTTCATGATGGAATTCCTCAAGAGCCACACCAACGTGGTGTTCCAGCCGCCGGTGCACAGCCCCTATTACAGCGGGATCAACCCGTATGCGCTCGGTTTCGCGATGATGACCGACATCCGCCGCATCTGCGAGAACCCGACGGCGGAGGACCGCGAATGGTTCCCCGACATCGCCGGCAGCGACTGGCGCAAGACGCTGGACTTCGCCATGCGCAACTTCAAGGATGAAAGCTTCATCGCCCAGTACCTGTCGCCGCGCCTGATACGCGAGTTCCACTTCTTCGCCGTGCTGGACGACGACAAGAACGAAAAGCTCAACGTGTCGGCCATCCACGACGAGCTGGGCTACCGCTACGTGCGCCAGCAGCTGGCCGAGCAGTACAACCTGGGCAACCGCGAGCCCAACATCCAGGTCTGGTCGGTCAACACGCGCGACGACCGCGCCCTGACCTTGCGCCATACCCAGTTCAACCGGCGCCCGCTGAACCAGCAGGCCAACGAGGTGCTCAAGCACGTGGCGCGGCTGTGGGGCTTCGATGTCCACCTGGAAACAGTCGATCCGCATGGCAATGTTATCAACACCCTGGAAGTCAAGCGCGAGAAGCGCAACCGCGGCGGTTGAAGTCCACCGGGGCGCCGCGCCCCATTCCCCCACTGCGCCGCGCGCCCCAGCCGCGCGGCGCATATAGATAGAACAATTTTTAAGACCACCTTAACGGGCGCCCGTCAGCAAAATTCTTCTATACTATCCATATTGCCAGCGTGCTTGAGTTGCATGGAAGCAACGGTAGAGACCAACTTTTACACGGCTGGTCAGGCCAACGCCGTAATTAAATTCCGTTTTTCGGCGGAATAATAAACATCGTGAAGGGGTGAAAAAATACTCCCCAAAAACGTGCCGGGAAGTCTTGCTTTTTGTGCCAGAACGGTGCAGCGGCGGGCCGGAAAACGCAGCTAAGCACATGAAATTTAACCGGTTTTAGGAAGCAAAATTCTATGTAAATTGAGGAATTC
This sequence comes from Massilia sp. BGA-UO-ETr-WB1, assembly GCF_059567845.1. NCBI lineage: Bacteria > Pseudomonadati > Pseudomonadota > Betaproteobacteria > Burkholderiales > Oxalobacteraceae > Massilia > Massilia sp. BGA-UO-ETr-WB1. The sequence goes on from NZ_JCAQOT010000013.1 coordinate 125,871, forward strand.
GTATGTATAATTCGCCGACGTCCCGGATGCGGCTGGAGCTTTTTGTCGCCATAACGGGGTTCGAGGTAGTACAAAAGAGTTGGTATTGGAGAAAGCAGGCATGAATTTCACGCATAACGAGAAGGACGCCAAGAAGAATCTAACTGGCATAACCGTCGTGGTCTTGTTGCACGTCCTGGTTGCTTACGGAATCATCACGGGACTGGGCAAGCGCTTGGTGGCCAAAATGATCGAACCCGTAGAAACCAAGATCATCGAGGAGGTGGCCCCACCTCCTCCAAAAGAACTGCCGCCACCGCCACCACCGCCAGAGATGAAGGCACCACCACCGCCCTTCATTCCTCCGGTTGAGGTGAACGTGCAGCAGCCGCCGCCGCAGCAAAACGTGATCGCTAACGCGACCAACGTGAAACCTGCGACGAACGAACTGCAGAAAGCGCCGCCAGCTGCACCGCCAGCACCGCCAGCGCCGCCTGCAAAATCGGTACACGTGCCTGCAGTTGCCGACTTCAACACTTGCGCAAAACCAGAGTGGCCTAAATCCTCCCTGCGCAATGAAGAAACCGGTACGGTCACGTTATCGTTCCTGATTGGTGTAGACGGCCATGTCGTCGAATCCAAATTAGTGAAATCCAGTGGCTTCAGGGACTTGGACAAGGCCGCGATCGCCGGCATCTCCAAGTGCCGATTCAAGCCAGGCATGACCGACGGCAAGCCGGAGCAAGCGTGGATGCAAATGCAATACGTCTGGACGCTGGAATAAAAACCGGGGCAGCAACACCGTCCCACTTAGTACTTCGTTGACATTTCAGCGAACTGATTATTTTATCAATTTGGAGGAAGCATGTTTAAGAATACCCGTTTGTCCGCTGTACTGGCCGCTGTGCTGTTCTCGGTGACCGCAGCATCCGCTCTGGTCAGCGCCCCAGCCATGGCCGACGCGCCTGCCCCGGCCGCTTCGGCACCAGCAGCGGCTCCAGCGGATGCAGCGGCAGCTCCAGCAGCTCCAGCAGACGCAGCAGCTCCAGCAGCAGACGCAGCAGCACCGGCAGCAGCAGCACCAGCAGGCCACGAAGAAGTTGAAAACCCATTCGGCTTCAAAGCCGTATGGGACGGCGGTTTCGTTTCCCGCGCCACCCTGATCATCCTGACCATCATGTCGATGGGTTCGTGGTACATCATCGTTACCAAGCTGATCGACCAGGCCAAGATCTTCAAGCAGTCGAAAGAAACCGCTGCCAAGTTCTGGAAAGCATCGTCGATCGCCGCCGGCGCAGCGACCCTGACCGACGGCTCGCCATTCCGCTTCATCGCTGAAACCGGCACCAAGGCCACCGCGCACCACGACGGCGCCCTGCTGGAACAAATCGACCTGTCGACCTGGGTGACCATGTCGATCCAGCGCGCCGTGGACAAAGTCCAGTCGCGCCTGCAAGACGGCCTGTCGTTCCTGGCAACCGTTGGTTCGACCTCGCCGTTCATCGGTCTGTTCGGTACCGTTTGGGGTATTTACAATGCACTGATCAACATCGGTATGACCGGTAACGCGTCGATCGACAAAGTTGCAGGCCCAGTGGGTGAAGCACTGATCATGACCGCCTTCGGTCTGTTCGTGGCAGTTCCAGCCGTTCTGGGTTACAACTGGCTGGTGCGTCGTAACAAGTCCGCAATGGAAGACGTGCGCGCCTTCTCCGCCGACGTGCACTCGGTGCTGATCTCGGGCGCAATGTCGACCGCTGACTCGGCCATCCGTGCTGGCGGCGCTAAAAAGATTGGATAATAACCATGTCGATGTCCGTAGGCTCCGATAGCGGAGAAGATCAGGTAATGTCAGAAATCAACACGACGCCCCTCGTGGACATCATGTTGGTTCTGCTGATTATCTTTCTGATTACGAGCCCGGTCGTTCTCAAGCTGCAGAAGATTCAACTGCCGACCGAGACCAACCAGGTAATTCAGACCAAACCGGAAGACGTCAACATCGTTGTTAACAAGGATGGCGACATCTACTGGAATCAAAAGAAAATGGCGGACACGAATGAGTTGTTCGATTTTCTGAAAAAAGAGGCCGTGAAACTGCCGCAGCCGGAAGTACACGTACGTGGTGACCAAGAAACCAAGTACGAAGCAATCGGCAAAGTGATCTTCACGACTCAGCGTGCTGGTATCCAGAAGGTCGGTTTCATCACCGAACCGCCTGACAAGGGCTAAGGGCGCAGGCCTCAGACCCTACTCTGCCCCGGCCGGCCGTATTGGCCGGGGCAAGTCCAGTCACCTTCTACAAAGGAAACACCATGAGTATGAATGTCGGTTCGTCGTCCGCAGCGGATGCGGATCCCGAACCAATGATGGAAATGAACATGACGCCGCTGATCGACGTCATGCTGGTACTGATCATCATGCTGATCATCACCATTCCGAAAGCTAATCACTCGGTGAACTTGAACATGCCGGTGGGCACCCCGCCACCGCCGACCAAGGACCCAGTGGTTATTACGATTGACGTCGACTTCGACGGTACGATTCTGTGGGATAACCAGGTTGTTCCTGACCGCGCTACCCTGGAATCGAAACTGGTCGCCGTGGCAGCGCAAGCTGACCAGCCCGAGGTGCATCTGCGCCCCAACAAGCTGGTGTCGTACAAATCGGTGGCAGGCGTGATGGCTTCGGCCCAGCGTCTGGGTGTGACCAAGATTGGTCTGGTCGGCAACGAGCAGTTCCAGTAATCCGTACTATTTTCCGCGATAGGCAGGTCTTCCTGCCTATTTCGTTTTTACAGAAAGAATACTTCCTCATGACCAAGTTTCGTCTCGCTCATCTCGGCCTGGTGATGGCCGCCATCGGTTTCACCGCTGCCGCCCCGTTGACCGGTCTGACCTCGGTCGCCTACGCTGCTGACGCCGTCAGCGCCGCCGTCGGCAAACCGCTGCAGGAAGCACAGAAGCTGACGAGCTCCGGCAAGCACAAGGAAGCGCTGGCCAAACTGAAGGAAGCCGACGCAGTTGGCGGCAAAACCGAATTCGAGAAATACCAGATTGAGCGCGTGCGCGCCGCCGCAGCCGCCGCCGCCCGCGACAACGACACCGCTATCCGCGCCTTCGAAGCCGTGATCAACTCCGGCCGCCTGTCCGCCGGCGAAAGCGCCAACTTCACCAAGGGCCTGGCCGGCATGTACTACGGCGCCAAGGACTACCCGAAAGCCATCACCTGGATCCAGCGCGCGCTGAAGGACAGCCCGAACGACGCCACCATGCACGACCTGCTGGTGCAGACCTACTACATCAGCGGCAAGTACGCCGAAGCGGCCAAGGAACTGCAAGCCGGCGGCAAGCAGTCCGAGTCCAACCTGCAGATGCTGGCCAACATCCAGCTGAAGCAGAACGACAAGGCCGGCTACGTGGCCACGCTGGAAAAACTGGCCGGCAACTACCCGAAAACCAGCTACTGGGCCGACCTGCTGAACCGCGTGGCCGGCAAGCCTGGCTTCTCGAGCACGCTGAACCTGGACCTGCTGCGCCTGAAAATGGCGCTGGGCCTGCTGTCCAAGCCGAACGAGTACATGGAAATGGGCCAGCTGTCGCTGCAAGTGGCCAACCCGGCTGAAGCGCTGAAAGTGATCGAGCAAGGCTACAAGAAGGGTGCCCTGGGCACCGGCGCCGACGCCGGCCGCCACCAGCGCCTGAAAGACCTGGCCGTGAAGACCGAAGCGGAAGCCGTGAAAAACCGCGCCGCCGCCGAAGCCGAGTTCATCAAGAACAAGGACGCCGACGGCCTGGCCAACCTGGGCTACGCCATGGTCAGCGAAGGCAAGGGCGACGCCGGCCTGAAACTGATGGACCAAGCCATCAAGTTCGGCACCGCGCGCCGTCCTGAAGAAATGAAGCTGCACTACGGCCAGGCGCAAGCGATTGCCGGCAAGAAAGCCGCCGCCATCGCCACGCTGAAGTCGGTCAAGGGCACTGCAGGCGAAGCCGAACTGGCCCGCTACAACATCATGCAGATCAACCACCCGATGTAATTGCCCCCTGCGGGAAAGCAAGCGCTGCCGGCTCACGCCCGCAGCGCTTTTTTGCTTTTTATGGTGCAGCGCAGTGATTAGCAGTGTTTCCCCATGTGAATCCGGCCAACAGTCCGTATAATCCCCCATTTAGCCCAGTTTTTCGCTCCAGATTCCCATGAAGGTATTTCGCGGACTTCCCAATGCAGCGGCGCGCGCGCCCTGCGCGCTGACGATAGGCAACTTCGACGGCGTCCACCTCGGCCACCAGGCGCTGCTGGCGCAGGTGCGCGCCGCCGCCGACCAGCTGGGCCTGGAGGCCGCCGTGATGACCTTCGAGCCGCACCCGCGCGAGTTCTTTGCGCACAAGGCGGGCGACCTGAGCAAGGCGCCGGCCCGCATCGCCAACCTGCGCGACAAGCTGCAGTCGCTGGAGAATAACGGCATCGACCGCGTCATCGTCGAGCATTTCAGCAATGCCTTCGCCTCGCTCACGCCGCAGGAATTCACCGAGAACGTGCTGGTGGACGGCCTGCACGTGAAATGGCTGATGGTGGGCGACGACTTCTGCTACGGCGCGCGCCGCGCCGGCAACGTGGCCATGCTGATCGAGGCCGGCCGCCAATACGGCTTCGAAGTGCACACGCTGCCCACGGTGATGAAGGGCTCGACCCGCATCTCCTCCTCGGCCGTGCGCGCCGCGCTGTCCGAGGGCGACTTCCGGCACGCCGAGCAGCTGCTGGGCCATCCGTACTCGATTTCCGGCCACGTGATCCACGGGGCCAAGCTGGGCCGCACCATCGGCTATCCCACGCTGAACCTGCGCGTGCCGCACCGCCCTGCCCTGGGCGGCATCTTCATCGTGCAGGTGCACGGCCTGGACGACAGCCGCGGCCCGCTGCCGGCCGTGGCCAGCCTGGGCGTGCGCCCCACCGTGGAAGACGCCGGCCGGGTGCTGCTGGAAGTGCACATCTTCGACTACGCCCAGTCCTGCTACGGCAAAAACGTGCGCGTGGAATTCCTGCAGAAGATCCGCGACGAAGAGAAGTTCATCGACCTGCCCACCCTGACGGCGGCCATCGACCGCGACGCCGAACTGGCGCGCGCCTGGTTCGCCAGGCGCACCAGCAGCGGCGCCGTCAACGCCACCGACCGAATTTGACCCGCGCCGCAGCCCGCCGGCTGCAAGCAAGCGCTGGTCCCCCAAAGCACACAGATACACAAACTTGAAGATCGCTATGTCCGACAACAAACCAAAGAAGGCTGAAAGCAAGTACCCGGTCAACATGACCGAAACCCCGTTCCCGATGCGCGGCGACCTCGCCAAGCGCGAGCCGAACTGGGTCAAAGACTGGCAAGAGAAGAAGATCTACCACCGCATCCGCAAGGCCGCCGCCGGCCGCCCGAAATTCGTGCTGCACGACGGCCCGCCGTACGCCAACGGCGACATCCATATCGGCCACGCCGTCAACAAGGTGCTCAAGGACATGGTGGTCAAGGCCCGCACCCTGGCCGGCTACGACGCGCCCTACGTGCCGGGCTGGGACTGCCACGGCATGCCGATCGAGATCCAGATCGAAAAACTGCACGGCAAGAACCTGCCGACCGCCGACGTGCTGACCAAGGCCCGCGCCTACGCCTACGAGCAGGTCGAGCGCCAGAAGAAGGACTTCATCCGCCTGGGCGTGCTGGGCGAGTGGGAGAACCCTTACCTGACCATGAACTACTCCAACGAAGCCGACGAGCTGCGCGCCCTCGGCACGCTGCTGGAGAAGGGCTACGTCTACCGCGGCCTGAAGCCGGTGAACTGGTGCTTCGACTGCGGCTCGGCGCTGGCCGAGGCGGAAGTGGAATACCAGAACAAGCGCGACCCGGCCATCGACGTCGGCTTCGCCTTCCATGAATTCGACAAGCTGGCCACGGCTTTCGACCTGCCGGCCCTGCCGACGCAGAACGGCTTCATCGTCATCTGGACCACCACGCCGTGGACCATCCCGTCCAACCAGGCGCTGAACGTGCACGCCGAAGTGAAATACGCGCTGGTGCAGGCCGAACGCGACGGCCAGCCGCTGCTGCTGATCCTGGCGCAAGACCTGGTGGAATCCTGCCTGGCGCGCTACAAGCTGGACGGCACCACCATCGGCACCTGCATGGGCCAGGACCTGGCCGGCATCAGCTTCAAGCACCCGCTGCACGCGCGCGACGCCTTCTACGACCGCCTGTCGCCGGTCTACCTGGCCGACTACGTGACCACCGAGAGCGGCACCGGCGTGGTGCACTCGGCGCCGGCCTACGGCCAGGACGACTTTATCTCCTGCAAAGCGCACGGCCTGAAGGACGACGAGATCCTCAAGCCGGTGATGGGCGACGGCAAATACGTGTCCACCCTGCCGCTGTTCGGCGGCCTGACCATCTGGGAGGCCTCCAAGCCGATCTGCGACGCGCTGCGCGAAGCGGGCGCGCTGTTCGAACTGAAGATGTTCGACCACAGCTATATGCACTGCTGGCGCCACAAGACCCCCATCGTCTACCGCGCCACCTCGCAATGGTTCGCCGGCATGGACGCGCACCCGAAAGACGGCGGCCCGACCCTGCGCCAGACCGCGCTCAAAGCCATCGATGAAACCCGCTTCTTCCCGGACTGGGGCCAGGCGCGCCTGCACGGCATGATCGCCAACCGTCCGGACTGGACCCTGTCGCGCCAGCGCCAGTGGGGCGTGCCGATGGCCTTCTTCATCCACAAGGAAAGCGGCGACCTGCACCCGCGCACCCCGGAGCTGCTGGAACAGGTGGCGCAGCTGATCGAGAAGAACGGCATCGACGCCTGGCTGTCGCTCGACCCGGCCACCCTGCTGGGCGACGACGCCGCCCTGTACGAGAAGAACAAGGACACGCTGGACGTGTGGTTCGACTCCGGCACCACGCACCAGACCGTGCTGCGCGGCTCGCATAAAGAGCAGAGCGCCTTCCCGGCCGACCTGTACCTGGAAGGCTCGGACCAGCACCGCGGCTGGTTCCACTCCTCGCTGCTGACCTCCTCCATGCTGAACGGCGCCGCGCCCTACAAGGCGCTGCTGACGCACGGCTTCGTGGTCGACGGCGAAGGCAAGAAGATGTCCAAGTCGATCGGCAACACCGTGTCGCCGCAGGACGTGTCGAACAAGCTGGGCGCCGACATCCTGCGCCTGTGGGTGGCCGCCACCGACTACACCGGCGAGCTGTCGATCTCGGACGAAATCCTCAAGCGCGTGACCGAATCGTACCGCCGCATCCGCAACACGCTGCGCTTCCTGCTGGCCAACACCTCGGACTTCGACGCCAAGGCGAACGCCGTGCCGGTGGCCGAGCTGCTGGAGATCGACCGCTACGCGCTGGCCGACATGGCGCGCCTGCAGGCCGACATCGCCAGGCACTACGAGAACTACGAGTTCCACCCGGTGGTGTCCAAGCTGCAGAACTACTGCTCGGAAGACCTGGGCGGCTTCTACCTGGACATCCTGAAGGACCGCCTGTACACCTCGGCCGTCGATTCGCAGCAGCGCCGCTCGGCGCAGACCGCGCTGTGGCACATCACGCAAAGCCTGCTGCGCCTGATGTCGCCGATGCTGTCGTTCACCGCCGAGGAAGCGTGGGCGGTGTTCGCCGGCGCCGAAGCGTACCAGGCCAGCGACGAGACCATCTTCACGCAAACCTGGTGGGAACTGCCTGCCGTGGCGGACTCGGAAGCCCTGCTGGCCAAGTACGCCGCCCTGCGCGAAGTGCGCACCGGCGTGACCAAGCAGCTGGAAGACCTGCGCACCTCGGGCGCCATCGGCTCCTCGCTGCAGGCCGAGCTGGAGATCAAGGCCTTCGGCGACAAGTACCAGCTGCTGGCCAGCCTGGATGAGGACCTGAAGTTCGTCTTCATCACCTCGCAGGCCAAGGCGGTGCAAGTGGCGGCCGAAGCCGACGAAGCGGTGGCCGTGGCCGCATCGGCTGCCGCCAAGTGCGAGCGCTGCTGGCACTACCGCGCCGACGTGGGCGCGCACGTCGACCACCCGACCCTGTGCGGCCGCTGCCACAGCAATCTGTTCGGTGCGGGCGAGAAGCGCAAGTTCGCTTAAACTCCCCGGCGGGTCGGCGCAGCATCGCTGCGCCGACCCGCCCTACGCAACCCTATCCTGACCTCCATGGCATCCAAACCAAAAAGCTTCTCCTCCAAGTCCTCCGCCGGCGGCCTGACGCCATGGCTGGGGATTGCCTTCATCGTGCTGCTGCTCGACCAGATCACGAAAATCACCGTCAACAAGACCTTCCGCTGGGGCGAGGAAGTGGTGGTGACGCCCTTCTTCAACCTGGTGCTGGCCTACAACAAGGGCGCGGCGTTCAGCTTCCTGTCCAACGAGAGCGGCTGGCAGCGCTACTTCTTCACCGGCATCGGCATCGCCGCCGCGCTGTTCATCGTCTACCTCTTGAAAAAGCACGCCGGCCAGCGCATGTTCTGCTGGGCCCTGGCGCTGATCCTGGGCGGCGCGGTGGGCAACGTGATCGACCGCATCCTGTACGGCCACGTGGTGGACTTCCTGGACTTCCACTGGAAGGGCATCGGCCACTTCCCGGCCTTCAACATCGCCGACTCGGCCATCTGCGTCGGCGCCGCGCTGTTCATCCTGGATGAACTGCGCAGGGTGAACAAGTAAAACCAAGTAGGAGCAGCATGATGGAATTGACCGGCAAAAAAATCGTCCTCGGCCTGTCCGGCGGCGTGGCCTGCTACAAGGCGGCGGAACTGTGCCGCGCGCTCACGCGCGAAGGCGCTTCCGTGCAAGTGGTGATGACCGACGCGGCCACCCACTTCATCACCGCCGTCACCATGCAGGCGCTGTCCGGCAAGCCGGTCTACACCAGCCAGTGGGACCCGCGCGTGGACAACAACATGGCCCACATCGACGTGACCCGCAACGCGGACGCGATCCTGATCGCGCCCTGCTCGGCGGACTTCATCTACAAGCTGGCGCACGGCGTGTGCGACGACCTGCTCTCCACCATGTGCCTGGCCCGTCCGCGCACGGTGCCGCTGCTGGTGGCGCCGGCCATGAACGTGGAAATGTGGCAGAACCCGGCCACCCAGCGCAACGTCCAGCAGATCAAGGACGACGGCGTGCAGGTGTTCGGTCCCGCCGCCGGCGAACAGGCTTGCGGCGAAGTGGGCCTGGGCCGCATGCTCGAAGCCGAGCAGCTGCTGGCCGAACTGATCGCCGCCTTCCAGCCGAAGGTCCTGGCCGGCAAGCGCATCCTGATCACCGCCGGCCCCACCTTCGAAGCCATCGATCCGGTGCGCGGCATCACCAATCTGTCCTCCGGCAAGATGGGCTACGCCGTGGCGCGCGCCGCGCGCGAAGCGGGCGCCGACGTGGTGCTGATCTCCGGCCCCACCGCCCTGCCCACGCCGTTCGGCGTGCAGCGCATCAACGTGCAAAGCGCGCTGCAGATGCACGACGAAGTGCTGTCGGCGGTGCACGGCCAGCACGTCTTCATCTCGGTGGCCGCCGTGGCCGACTGGCGCGTGGCCAATCCCAGCACGCAGAAGATGAAGAAGAAGGGCGACGGCACCGTGCCGGACCTGAAGTTCGAGCAGAACCCGGACATCCTGGCCACCGTGGCCACCCGCACCAACCTGGCCGGCTACCCTTACTGCGTGGGCTTCGCCGCCGAATCCGAGAACCTGCTCGAATACGGCGCGGCCAAGCGCGAGAAGAAGGGCATCCCGCTGCTGGTCGGTAATATCGGCCACCAGACCTTCGGCCAGGACGACAACACCATTATCCTGTTCGACGAAAACGGCCACACCATCCTGCCGCGCGCCGACAAGCTCACGCTGGCGCGCCAGCTGATTTCCGAAATCTCCAAACGCATCGACAAGCACTCGCTGTTCCAATAGGACATATGAAAAACGTAGACGTAAAAATTCTCGACCCGCGCATGAAAGACCAGCTGCCGGCCTACGCCACCCCCGGCAGCGCCGGCCTGGACCTGCGCGCCTGCATCGACGCGCCCATCGTCATCGAGCCCGGCCAGACCGTGCTGGTGCCCACCGGCCTGGCCATCCACATCGCCGATCCGGGCTACGCCGCCATGATCCTGCCGCGCAGCGGCATGGGCCACAAGAACGGCATCGTGCTCGGGAATCTGGTAGGCTTGATCGACTCCGACTACCAGGGCCAGCTGATGGTATCGACCTGGAACCGGGGTCAAAACACGTTTACGCTGAACCCGATGGAACGCCTGGCGCAACTGATTATCGTGCCGGTGCTGCAGGTGGGCTTCAACGTGGTGGAAGAATTCGGCGGCAGCGAACGCGGCGAAGGCGGCTTCGGCAGCACCGGCAAACACTAAGGAAATTCGAATGGCAGGCAAGGCGCAAGCATTGGCAAACGCATCGGCAAACGCAATGGTGACGGAACAGGCAGCAGGCAGGCCGGTGGGCAGGACGCTGGCGACCGCCGCGGCAACGCTGGCGGTGGCGCTGCTGTCGGCCTGCTCCACGTTTGCGCCGCAAACCAGCGCGCCGCAGCCCGGCCCCGCCGTGCCGGCGCCCGCCGAACCGCAGCAGCCGGTGGTCACCGCCAGGATGGCCGCCGCGCAGGACGCGCTGCGCGTCATGGTGAACCTGCAGGACCGCCTGTCGCGCGTGTCCGCCCCGCTGCTGATCAACAATGCCGACCTGTGCAAGAGCATGGCGCGCAACCTGCTCGGCTTCACCGCGCAGAACCGCTATTCCTACCCCGGCGAATTCTCGGACGCGGCGCACGCCGTGCTGGGCTACGGCGAACGCCTGCAGGTCAGTTCCGTGCTGGCCGGCAGCGGCGCCGCGCGCGCCGGCCTGCGCAAGGGCGACGGCCTGGTGGCGGTGGAAGGCAAGTCCCTGCCGGGTGGCCCGGACGCCGAATCGCAGGCGGCCGAAGTGCTTGGCCCGCTGGTGGGCAAGCAGGCCGCGCTGGACATGACCATCGCCCGCAACGGCAACAACCAGACGCTCAAGGTGCCCGTCACGCGCGCCTGCGCCATCCGCGTCCACCTCGGCAACGCCGACAACATCAATTCCTATGCCGACGGCCAGCGCGTGCTGATCACGCGCGGCATGATGAACTTCGCCCAGAGCGACGAGGCCATCGCCTATGTGCTGGCCAAGGACATCGCCCACAACGTGCTGGGCCACGCCGGCGCCATGCGCAATTCGGCCACCGTTGGCAGCATGATCGACAACCTGGTGCGCACCAAGCCGGACCTGTCGCTGCTGATCGGCAGCGGCGGCATCAAGCCGGTGCCGCAGGACCTGGACACGGCGGCCGACAACCTGGCGCTGTACATGCTGGCGCGCGCCGGCTACAACATCGAGCGCGCCAAGCCGTTCTGGCAGCGCCTGTCGTCGCAATACCCGGCCTCGGTGTTGAACGGCTACACCGCCCTGCATCCCTCCACTTCCGCCCGTTTTGCCGCCATCGACAAGGGCGTGGCCGAGATCAAGGCCAAGCTGGTGGCGAAGAAGCCGCTGGTGCCGTAATGCAGCGCGCCGCCCTGCCGCTGCTGGCGGCGCTGCTCCTCCCGGTCGCGGCCCAGTCGGCCCAAGGCGCCAACTGGAGCAAGCTGTCCGGCAACGGCGCGGCCACGCTCTACATCGACAAGGCCAGCGTGGCCAGGGTGGAGGACGCCGGCGAAGACGCCCGCAAGGCCTGGACCCTGGTTTCCCACAGCAAGCCGCAAATGTCCGCCGACGGCAAGACCTACCGCTCCCTGAAAGCCCAGTACCTGTACTCCTGCAAGGAGCGCAGCGTGACGCTGCTGGCGCAGACCTTCTACCCCGCCACCCTGGCGCGCGGCGAGGCGGTCGGCAATTTCAAGTACGAGCAGTACGACGCGGAAAAGCCGGCTCCCGGCAGCCACACCGAAACCGCCCTCAAGTACGTGTGCCGCCGCAAGCTGCGCTAAAGCGCGGCGGCCTGGCCTCAATCAACTTTTCCGGACAGTTTGTCCCTGATCGCGCCGCTATAGTGATCCGAACATCCCAGTTCTGCCGCGCGATCCAGCAGGTCTCTGGTTGCTGCAAAATTGCCCAGCCCGAATTGGTAATCAGCCTCCGAGTTGTATAAAAATGTATTCCTTTCCCCGGACATGATTCTCTCTTGCCGTAACATGGATGCTTCATCGCTTCTGCCTCGGGCATCCAGCAGGCGGTATCTCGCCGATTCCGTATAGCCATTCGCGCAGCCGCGTTGCACAGCCAAATCGATAATCGCTCCAGCTTTCTTCAAATTTCCGATTTCAATTTGATAATCGGCCTCGGAGTTGTAAAACGTCACGCTGGCGTCCCCGCGGTCGATCCACAGGTTGCGCAGCGCCGATGCAGCCACCTTCTCCCCCTTGGCTTCCAGCACCTCCGCGCGGGTGAACTCGGTATAGGAGTCGGCATTCCCATGCGACACGGCCAAGTCCAGATAATAAAGCGCGCCGTCAAAATTACCGCTCTGCAGCTGATAGGACGCCTCGGCCGTATAAAAAGCCGGGTTTCCCGCGCGCTCGCGAATCCGCGCCTGGCGCAGGACGGACGCTCCGGCCACATCGCCTATGACAGCTAGACAGTCCGCCTCGATGGACTGGACGATTGCATCCACTGCGGTCGGATACAATTCGCGGGCCTCCGCAAGCCGGCGCAGAAAATCTTCGGCGCCATGCTTGCCCTGCAACAGCAGGGCCTTACCAAGATTGGCAAAGTACGGCGGAAAATCCGGTCGCAGCTTATGCGCATTCTCGAAAGCCGACAACACCTCCTCGGGCGCTCCGCTGCCTTCCTTCTGCAGCCGCTCGCCCAGGAATCGCCACGCCATATGATCACGCGGGTCCAGTTTGGTAATCAGTCTCAGTACCTGCACCCGTTGCGTCGCCGACGCACGGCTCTGGCGCAATTTCTCATCATGGCTCCACAGCCGTTCGATCGTCCATCGGGACGTTCCGCTCAGCAGTTTGTGGGCTATCCGGTCCATGCCGTGGATGTCGCCGGCCGATAGCAGGTGATGGAATGCCTCGAGCGCCCGCCTGACGTTCGGATGCGTAACCCGGCTGCTGTGGCCCAGCTGATTCAGCCAGCACTCGGCAATGGTGCCGTGCAGGCTTTGCAGCTTGGCGATTTGAGCGTCGCTGACACTCTTGACATACACAAGCTCTTCATCGCTACTGGAGTCCCCGTACCCCATCCTCCCGCGCAGCCAGGCGGATATGAAGCCGTGCAAATAGTAGTTGCCCTGGCTGGCATCGCTCGGCAGCAAGCACCTTTTATCCAGCCCGTCCCAAGCGCCCAACACGGACAATTTCTCTTCCAGCAGATCGGCATGATCATGCGGTATTTCATCGCGATACAAAGCGAGCGCACTGAGCAAATCGCGCTCGACCGGCGAGAGCACCGAATCAAAAAGATCCCGCAACAAATAGTCTTCTACGCGTTCCTCTGCCGCATTAATGTACCGCTGCCGGACATCGAGCGGCGTAACGCCGAGGCCTTTCGCCACTTCAATCATCAGCTGAATCGCTTGCGGATGAGCTTGCTCTCCCTGCCCGCCACCCAGCCACTGATACAGCTGAAGCAGCTTGTTGCCGCTATACGTCCACTCGGCCTCGCTGCCGGACGGCGCCACATCACTCAGCCAATGGGACAGCGTCGGGCGGTCCAATCCCGGCAACTCGACTTGGCAGCAATTCGCCGCAAACACGGTGGGACTCGGCCGTTCGCGCAATTCAAAAATCCAGCGCCAGCGGGCTCCGAAAGCTTGCCGCAGTGCGGAAAAGAGCTTGCCCAGCGATGGGTCGCGCCAACCATTTGCATTGAACCATTGATGTGCCATGTCGATCCAGATACATGCAGGCTGGACATTCTGATATCGGCTGGCCAACTGCCCCGCCATGGCCGGCACATCGCCCGTCGGCGCGACCGGTTGCTCAGTCGTATCGCGCAGCAGGGGAACCAGCTGACGGAACAGGTAATCCGCGTCATAGCCCACGCCGGCCGTTATCCGGAACAACTCTTTCCCCTGCAAAGATGGCTCGGTGGCCAGTCTTCTGATGAAGGAAGTCTTGCCGTTGCCCCGCATGCCATACAGCACCAGCACGGACTTGGATTTCAACTCCTCGTTCACCGAGGCCAGCAGTTTATCGCGCCCATACAATTTCCCCGTCGCTGCGGACCGATTTTCCAGACTGAACGCAGGCTCGGCCAGGCTCCGTTTCGCGCTTTCCGGCGCCGGCGCCGGCGGCCTATCGTATCCGTCAACAGTCACCGGCCAAATTCCATCCGGCGCCTTGGGCGGCATCACATGTTTGGCCCAATAATCGTCGCGCGGTTTATAGGTAAACAACTTGATGTTCGCCGCCCCCGTCTGCGAATCGAATTCAACGGAATTAATCCCGAACTCGTCTTCCTGCATCGCTCCGACAGCACCCGCGCTGACTTTAATGCAGCGCCCCTCCTCCACCCAACTGTTATGCTTGTGGCCGTTCAACCAGAAATTGAATCCGCTGTCAATTCTCCTGCCGGCGAGATCCTGCTCGGCCTGATTCAACCAGTCGATCGGATGGTGTATCAAACCAATGCGGAGCTGGGCATTTTTCAACGCCGCCTTAGCCTTGTTGAACTGCCACTGCCCTGCCAGCCAAAGGTGCCGATCATCCTCGTCCCCGGCACAGCTCCATGCCGAATTAAACCCAGCCACACCGACCGATACACCGTCGATCTCCAGCAAACTGGTGTAAACATGTGATTCGGCATCATACTGGTGCGGAGCAACCCGTTTGATAAATTCTCCGTAATCAGCCAGCCGCTCCATATTTTGCCGATAGGAGAAGTCCTTCTCGTCAAACTCCTGATTAATAGCACTTTCGTGGCGTCGCGCATCCCTGGACTTGTTGATCAACTCTTCCTGAGCATGGCGGTTGATTTTTTTCCTGTTGACATCATGATTTCCGGGCACAAAAAACACGCGCTCCCGCGCCAGTCCGCCGCAGCACTGCCGCAAATCATTAAAAAATTCTTCAGCTTGCTCGTATTGCGTGGTCATCGCGGCATTGCCGACCTCACCGAATGCGATGTCTCCGGTGCAAAAAATGAGATGTGGAAGCGTCATTTCGCCCGACCGGAACTTCGACGAGAGAAAACTTAGCAAGGACGTTCTTGCCGGGACTTCCCGCCAACCGCCTTTCTTCTGAAAGTGGATATCGGAGATATGAAGCCAAACCAGACCAGTCATGTTTTCCCAACCATTGGATGCCAAAAAGGGAATTACTTTTACCGCAGACCAACTAAAAATGCAACAAGGGCCAGGGACACCCATCCGCTCGCGCCGTAGTATAGTTAAGGCCATGGACAGCATAGACCTCGAAGTACTCAAAACCAGCGCCGCCTGGGTGGCCGCCGGCCACCGCGCCGAACTGGTCACCGTCATCAAAACCTGGGGCTCCAGCCCGCGCCCGATCGGCGCCACGCTCGCCATCTGCGACGACGGCCGCGTGGTCGGCTCGGTCTCGGGCGGCTGCATCGAGGACGACCTGATCGCCCGCGTGCGCGAACAGGGCATCACGCGCAGCGCGCCGGAAGTGGTCAGCTACGGCATCACCGCCGACGAGGCGCACCGCTTCGGCCTGCCCTGCGGCGGCACCATCGAACTGGCCATCGAGCCGCTGGGCGCGCACAGCCGCATCGCCGAGCTGCTGGACATGCTGGAGCAGCGCCAGCTGGTTGAGCGCCGCCTGGATTTGGCCACCGGCGCGGTGCAGCTGGCGCACACCACCGCCGGCAATGTGCTGGAGCTGGGCGCAGGGGAACTGGTCACCCAGCACGGCCCGCGCTGGCGCCTGCTCATCATCGGCGCCGGCCAGCTGTCGCGCTTCCTGGCGCAGATCGCCACCGCCATGGACTACCACGTCACCGTGTGCGACCCGCGCGAGGAATACCGCGCCGGCTGGCAGGTCGACGGCGTGCAGCTGGTGCACGCCATGCCGGACGACCTGGTGCTGGAGATGCGCCTGGACCACCGCAGCGCCGTGGTGGCGCTGACGCACGACCCCAAGCTGGACGACCTGGCGCTGATGGAAGCGCTCAAGTCGGACGCCTTCTATGTCGGCGCCATCGGCTCGCGCGTGAACAACGCCAAGCGCCGCGAGCGCCTGGTGCAGTTCGACGTGACCGAAGCGCAGCTGGACAAGCTGCACGGCCCCATCGGCCTGTACATCGGCAGCAAGACCCCGGCCGAAATCGCCATCTCCATCCTGGCCGAAATGACGGCGGTGAAGAACGGCGTGCCGGCCGCGCTGCAAGTCAAGCACGCCGCCTCGCCGGAAGCGCCGTCCACGCCGGACGCGCCGAACGCCTGCGTAGTTACCTGAACGAATTCAAAAGCAAGAACCGGCTGGCGCCTACCAGGCGCCGGCCGCACAATGGCGCCGCCTGACCACCCTTTAGACCGAGCCCTCCATGAGCACTGCCAACCTGCTGCGCCTTATCCTGCTTGCCGCCATCTGGGGCGGCTCCTTCCTCTTCATGCGCATCGCCGCGCCGGTGCTCGGGCCGGCGGTGCTGATCGAATACCGCGTGGTGTTCGCCTCGCTGTTCCTGCTGGCGGTGGCGCTGCTGATGAAAAAGCCGCTCGACCTGCGCCAGAACTGGAAGCACTACCTGATCCTGGGCTTCTTCAACTCCGCCCTGCCCTTCCTGCTGTACGCCTACGCCGCGCGCACCCTGTCCGCTTCCGTGATGGCGGTGCTGAACGCCACCGCGCCGATCTGGGGCGCCGTCATCGGCGCCGTGTGGCAGCGCCAGATGGTGTCCGCGCGCGTGATGCTGGGCCTGGTCATGGGCACCGGCGGCGTGGCGCTGCTGGTCGGCTTCGACCATGCCAGTTCGCGCGAAGGCGCCGGGCTGGCCATCGCCGCCGCATTGTTCGCGGCATTCAACTACGGCATCGCCAGCACCTACGCCAAGTCGGCCAGGACCGTGGAGCCGTTCGCCAACGCGCACGGCAGCATGTGGGCCGCCTCGCTGCTGGTGCTGCCGTCGCTGGCTTTCTTCCCGCAGCCGGGCCAGGCCACCGCCGGCATCATGGGCGCGGCACTGGCGCTGGGCGTGGTGTGCAGCGGCGTGGCCTACCTGCTGTATTACCGCCTGATCCGCGACGTCGGCCCCACCTCGGCGCTGACCGTCACTTTCCTCAGCCCGCTGTTCGGCATCCTGCTGGGCACCGTGTTCCTGGGTGAAGTAGTGGGCTGGTACACCATTGTCGGTTCGGCCATCGTCATCGTCGGCACCGCCCTGGTGACCGGCTTCAAGCCGGGTTTCAGCTGGCTGCGCAAATCGGCCTCCGCATGAAGCACCGGATCGAACTGCCGCACGGCTACCGCCTGCACGACGTCCTCGCCTTCCACAGCCGCGACGCGGAAAGCGTGGCCGAGCAGATCAGCCCGGAACGGCTGCGCAAGGGCGTGGTGATGGATGGCGTGCCGCTGGTGCTCGATATCGCGCTGGGCAGCGCGGCCGCCGACTATACGGTGCACGCCGACCTGCCCGCCGCGCCGGCAGGCTTGCCGGCCGCGCTGGCTGCGCGAGCGCGCGACGCCGTGCTGAACGTGCTGGGCCTGCGCATCGATCCGCGGCCCTTCCTCGACTTCGCGGCGCAGGACGCGCTGCTGGGCGAGCTGTCGCGCCGCCAGCCCGGCCTGCGCATCGTGCAGTCGGCCACCGTGTTCGAAGCGCTGACCTGGGCCATCATCGGCCAGCAGATCAACCTGCCGTTCGCCATCTCGCTGCGCCGCACCTTCATCCTGCAGGCCGGCACGCAGCACAGCAGCGGCCTGTGGTGCTACCCGGACGCCGCCAGCGCCGCGCGCCTGCAAGTGGAAGACCTCACCAGCCGCAAGTTCTCGCGCGCCAAGGCCGAAACCCTGCTGCGCTTCGCCGCGCTGGTGGCCGGCGGCGAACTCGATCTGCAACCCGGCCCCGGCAACAGCATCGAAGACATCGGCAAGGCGCTGCTGGCGGTCAAAGGCATCGGCCCGTGGACCGTCAACTACGGCCTGCTGCGCGGCTACGGCTATCCCGACTGTTCGCTGCACGGCGACGTCGCCATCCGCGCCGCGCTGCAAGCGCTGCTGGGCGAGGACAGCAAGCCGGACATGCCGCGCGCCGAAGAAATCCTCAAGCGCTACGCGCCCCACCGCACCATGGCGGCGGCGCACCTGTGGGCCAGCCTGCACCCGCGCCAGGAAGACTGACTAGAAGAAGTACTTGGTCTGCCTGGCCCACTTGCTGTTCGGGTAGTGCTTGTGCAGCAGGTTGAAGGCCTCCTTCGAATACTGTGCGCGCAGCTGCTCCTTCTCTTCCTTGTCGGTGCCGTACGGGCACTCCATGCGGGTGGACGCCACCAGGAAATGCAGCGCCTTCGGCGCTTCCTCGTCGTTCGGCTTCTGCTTCGCCCACGCCAGCAAGGTGGGCGCGATGAACTCGGTGCGCAGCGGAAGCTTCAGCAGCACCTGCTGCTCCCTGCTTGCCGCCTCCCGCTGCTCCGCGCTCAGATAGCGCGGCGGCTGCGCCGGATCGGCCAAGGGCTGCTCCATGCCGCCCGAACGGCAGCCCCAGTTGCGGCTGCGGCCTTGCGCATCGATCACGGACGGGTTCAGCTCCGGCGTATTCACCAGGATCAGCGCCCCGGCCAGCTTGCGCTCCGCGCCGCTGGCCGCCTTGCGGTAGCGCGCGTACAGATGCTCGGTGGTCTTGCGGCCTTGCGCCACGCTGTCCAGCAGCGCCAGCGCGGTTGCCTCGTCGTTGAAGATCAGCGCGCGCGCCAGCATGGTTTCCTCCAACTGCCGGTGCCACTGCTGCGGCAGGCGCGGATGCGCCAGCAGGGCGCGCAGCTCGCTGGTGGGGAAATGGCGGTACACGCTGCGGCCGAAGTCCTCGTCGGTTTCGCCTTCGGCCGGCTTGCTGTCGATCGCCTCGCCCACTTCGACCGGGTCGAGCCTGCGCGGTGCGGCTTTCAGGAATTCATCCATGCTCCCTGCCGAGAACATCTTCAGCGCCAGATAACGGTTGCTGGTGGCGACCGACATGGCCTTGCCGTGGCTGGCCATCAAGCGGTCGATGTCCTTGTCGGCCTGCGCCGCCTGCTTCTCGGCGATGGCCAGGCGCGCCAGGTGGTATTGCAGCGTGAGGTACAGCGGGTGCTTGGCCGGCACGGCGGCGGCGGCCTTCTTCTCGGCCTCGCTCAAGTCTCCGGCATGGGCCAGCGTCAGCAGCGGCGCCAGCCATATGGCGCTATCGTCCTTGTGCTTCAGCCAGCGCGCGCGCAAGGTCGACAAGGCTTGGGCGCGCGCCTGCTGCACGTCTTTGCTGTTCGGGCTTTCGTAGACGTCCAGCGGCGCCTCCGCCTGCATGCTGCCTATCCACGCCGTCAGCGGCTCCTGAGCCGTGATCATGGCGCTGCGCGGCTGCCGGTCCAGCAGCACCAGGTAGTCGCTCAGCAGCCTGGGCGTCTCGGCGCTGAACGGCTCCTGCTCCAGCCTGCGCGCCAGCACTGCGATGCGGGCCACCGGATCGAGGCGCGCGTCCACCAGCGAGATCATCTGCCTGGCCGGCGCGTAGGCCGGCGCCAGCGCCTCCAGTTCCTTGCGCGCCAGCGTCAGCTTCGCCGCGCGGTCCGGCGCCTTGCCGTCCTGCTCCAGCGTGGCGCTGCGTATCAGGCTGCGCGCAGCCAGGTAGCCGCCCAGCGTGCGCCAAGGCGATTTGCCGTCCTGCGCAACGGCCTGGAACTGCTTGCGCGCCGCGTCGAAATTGCGGGCGTAGAAATGCGCGGCAGCGGACTGGTAAGCCTGGTCGGCCTTCAGCCAGTCCGGCGCATTGGCCGGCACGGCGGGCGGCAGCTGCACCACGCGCTTCGGTTGGGGCGAGCCGTACTGGTAGGCTGGCTCCTCGCAATTGGCAAACACCGCATCCTGCCCTTGCAGCCAGGCCTTGTGCCATTGATCCGGCTTGCCTCCCGCGCCGAGCTGCGCACGCGCCTTCAACGTCAGCGCCGCCTGCCTGAACGCGTCGGCGTGGCAGTTGACGTAGCTGGCGTGATCCACGTCCGCCATGACGTCGAGTTTGACATCGGCCAGGCCCCACTGCCTGGCGTACGCCGCGCGCTCCTTCAACCACGCGCCGGAACCGTTCTTCTCCGCTTCATAGCTGTAGTCCCAGTCGCTGCCTTTGCCCACGTGCCAGCGGTCCAGTTCCAGCGCGGCCAGTTGCTGCGGTGTGAGCGGCCGGCCTTTCGCGGCCTGGTACGCCAGGTATTGATAGACGCGCCAGTAGGTGCCCGGCAGCACGCCCAGATTGCCGCCCGCGAACTGGGACAGCACGCCGGGCGCCACCTGGAATTCGGATGCGAAGCGGTTGGCGCTGAAGCCGTCGCCGCCGCTGGACAGCGCAGGCTGCGGCAGCGCCGCGAGCAGCGCGGCGGCAATGATGGAAGGAAGGATGCGGAATCGTTTCATGGATAGGCTGAGTAAGAGTCTGGAGAAGTGTCCGGCGTGGTATTTCGCCGCATGGCGCGCCAGCTTGCGGCGGTCCACGAACGGGGAGAAAAGTAATAGCCGCGCGCGGCCACGCTGCGCAGCGGCGGCTCGTCGCTGGCGTAGCCTGCGGCGGCGCGGCAAACGGGTTGCGTGAAACCCTGGCGGTGCAGGCGCTGGCGCAAGGCATCCTGGCCCGGCCCCATGCGGAACGCCATCGGCACCACCTCGTCGGCCACGCCTGCCGGCAGCCAGGCGTCATCCATGCACCACGAGGCCAGCGCCGTCACCGACAGCGCGATGCGCGGGTCCAGTTGGCGGCGGATCTCGGCCATGGTCTGCGCCAGGAAGGGCCGCTGCGAGCGGCGCACTTCAAAGTCGAGCTGCACCACGCTGCGGTTGCCGCGCCGCGCCACGCGCAGCAGCTCCTGCACGATGCGCGCGGACTGCTGCGCGCTCAGCACCGGCGGCTCGCGCCACGACGCACCCACGTGCAGCACCGGCACCAGCGCCGCGCCGTCGGCCAGCAGCAGCGGCGCCGTGCGCGGATGGACCAGCGCGTCCCCGCCGCGCAGCAGGATGGTGGAGGCCACGTAGGCCACGCCCACATCGGCCGGCAGCCAGCGTAAATCCTCCGGCCGCTCCCAGGCCCACAGCATGCGCGCAGGCAGCTGCGCCAGCGCGGGATGCCCCGGAAGACCGGCCTGGCCATC
Source organism: Massilia sp. BGA-UO-ETr-WB1 (assembly GCF_059567845.1). Lineage (NCBI taxonomy): Bacteria > Pseudomonadati > Pseudomonadota > Betaproteobacteria > Burkholderiales > Oxalobacteraceae > Massilia > Massilia sp. BGA-UO-ETr-WB1. Next base: position 147,147 of record NZ_JCAQOT010000013.1, read on the forward strand.
CGCGCGCAGCGCCGAGCAGGCCACGCAAGCGAGCAGAAAGATGAGTAAGCGTTGCATACCCGACATCATAATGGAAACCCGCCACCCTTTGCGTTCCGTCAGCGCTTGCATCGCGGACGAGTCGTGATACTGATCAAGTGGGCAATTCGGGACGGTCAGCCGTACTGGCCCGTGAGCCATCTGCGCCGCTGCTTGCCACGAAGCGGCCGGCATCATCGCAGAGCCGGCGCGCGCGCAGAGCGCAGTTCTAGCCTGGCTTGCAATCGGCTGGCATGTCCTGTTCATTGTTGCATCTGCCGTACTCGTCACAGTCAGCACGACGGAGGCAACTTTGACGCCCCGCGCGGGCGATGAAGGCACCTTGGCGCCGCTGGTGCTAATATCAATTGCGGTCTCAGTGATAACGGCTGCCAGCTATTCTTTCACTCATTACCTTGCCGGGTCGCTTCTGTTGGCGGAGGGCACTATGATCAAGTGGTTTGCGGAATACATGGAAAGCCCGGAAACCGGCGCAAGCTGACACTACGGCTAGGCGTCTTCATGATCGTAGGCGGCGTCATCTTCAACCTCATCATGCTGTACGCGCTGCCCTTCCTGAAAAAATAAGCGCCCAAACGCAAAAGCCGTTGAACTCTTTCGAATTCAACGGCTTTCTGTATCTGGTTGCGGGGACAGGATTTGAACCTGTGACCTTCGGGTTATGAGCCCGACGAGCTGCCAGACTGCTCCACCCCGCGTCTGTATGAACGTATTATAGGGCAACTGGAGACTTTAGGCAATATCAATCCCAAAATCATCGATGATAGAGCCGATTTATCCATCAAGACGCCCGCATAGCTTGCGTTCGCGCTACGCGCAGGGCCTGCAATCGGTGTAAAGTAAGCACTACTGTGACGAGAAACCGCTGACTAGAACGCCTCCCCATGAAATTCTGTTCCGAATGCGCCAACCCGGTCGAACTGACCATCCCCGCCGGCGACAACCGCCCCCGCTACGTCTGCACCCACTGCACCGCCATCCATTATCAAAACCCCAAGATGGTGCTTGGCTCCATCCCGGTATGGGAGCGTGACGGACAGCTGCAGGTCCTGCTGTGCAAGCGCGCCATCGAGCCGCGCTACGGCTACTGGACCCTGCCCGCCGGTTTCATGGAAAACAACGAAACCACCGCCGAAGCGGCCGTGCGCGAAACCATCGAGGAAGCCGGCGCCAATATCGAACTGGGCCCGCTGTTCTCGCTGATGAACGTGGCGCGCGTGCACCAGGTGCATATGTTCTACCTGGCCACGCTGCGCAACCTCGACTTCGCGCCCGGCGAGGAAAGCCTGGAGGTGCAAATGTTCACGGAACAGCAAATCCCGTGGGACGACCTGGCCTTCCCCACCATCCGCACCACGCTGGAACTGTTCTTCGCCGACCGCGCGCGCATGCGCGCCAGCGGCGGCGGCTACGGCTTCCACACCCAGGACATCACGAAACCCATGCGCAGCGACGTATGATCCCCTGGCTCGATGCCCACACCCCCTTCCCCGACGTCTCCCAGGCGCTGACCTCCGACGCGCCCGGCCTGCTGGCCGCCGGCGCCGACCTGTCGCCGGCGCGCCTGCTGGCGGCCTACCAGCGCGGCATTTTCCCCTGGTTCTCGGAAGGCCAGCCCATCTTGTGGTGGAGCACCGACCCGCGCATGGTGCTGATGACGGAACGCTTCCGCGTCTCGGACAGCCTGAAAAAAGCCATTAAGAAAGTGCAGCGCAGCGCCGCCGATCCGGCCGGGCGCTGGCAGGTGCGCTTCGACACCGCCTTCGAGGACGTGATGCGCGCCTGCGCCGCACCGCGCCGCGACGGCCCCGGCACCTGGATCTCGGACGACATCATCGCCGGCTACACCGGCTTGCACCAGCTGGGCTACGCCCATTCGTCCGAGCTGTGGCTGGACGGCGAACTGGTGGGCGGCGCCTACGGCGTGTGCATCGGCCGCATGTTCTACGGCGAATCCATGTTTGCGCGCGTGACGGACGGCTCCAAGATTGCGCTGGCCTACCTTGTGCATTTTTTGAAACACCACGGCGTGGCCATGGTCGACTGCCAGCAGGAGACCGGCCACCTCGCTTCGCTGGGCGCGTCCCCCATTCCGCGCGCCCAGTTCCTGCAGCATCTGCGCGCCAATATCGGCCTGCCAGCCATCGCCGGGTGGACGCCGTTGCCGCCGTTCCCGCATGCGCCCGATTAGGGTGCAAAGTTCGCCGGTTTCTGCGCTATGATATGCCTACGGACACCAGCACACGAACCATTTTTGCCCTGGGACGCGCATGACGCACCTGAACGATCTGCCATTCGCAACGCTGCAGTTCTACACGACAGCGCCCTACCCTTGCAGCTACCTGGATGAACGCCAGGCCCGCTCGCAAGTGGCCACTCCTTCGCACCTCATCAATGCCGACGTGTATTCCGAGCTGGTGCGCAACGGCTTCCGCCGCAGCGGCATCTTCACCTACCGCCCGTACTGCGACGGCTGCCAGGCCTGCGTGCCGGTGCGCGTGGCGGCGGCCGGCTTCCAGCCCACGCGCGGCCAGCGCCGCGCCTGGAACCGCCACAGCGACCTGACGGCGGGCGTGGCCACGCTGTCGTTCTCGGACGAGCACTACGACCTGTACCTGCGCTACCAGAGCACGCGACACGCCGGCGGCGGCATGGACCAGGACAGCCGCGACCAGTACGCCCAGTTCCTGCTGCAAAGCCGCGTCAACACGCGCCTGGTGGAGTTCCGCGAGCCGGACGGCACGCTGCGCATGGTCAGCATCATCGACGTGCTGTCGGACGGCCTGTCCTCGGTCTACACCTTCTTCGACCCGGACGTGGAAGGCGCCTCCTACGGCACCTACAACATCGTGTGGCAGATCACCCAGGCGCGCGAGCTGGGCCTGCCCTACGTCTACCTCGGCTACTGGATCGCGGACAGTCCGAAAATGTCCTACAAGATCAATTTCCAGCCGCTGGAGGCGCGCATCAAGGGTCAGTGGAGCGTCATGGCAAGGTAGAATACGGGCTACTTTTTCAGCCAGCCCCCGCCATGTCCGACAAATTCCTGTACTCCCTCGCCCGCCCCATCCTGTTTTCCATGGACGCGGAAACCGCCCACCACTTCACGCTGCCGGCGCTCAAGAAGGCCTCCAAACTGGGCCTGACGCGCGCCTTCGTGCGCGCCCCCGCGCCGGACCCGCGCACCGTGATGGGCATCCTGTTCAAGAATCCGGTCGGACTGGCCGCCGGCCTGGACAAGGACGGCGCCTTCATCGACGCGCTGGCCGACCTGGGCTTCGGCTCCATCGAAGTGGGCACCGTCACGCCGCGCGCGCAGCCGGGCAACCCCAAGCCGCGCATGTTCCGCCTGCCGGCCGCGCACGGCATCATCAACCGCATGGGCTTCAACAACGGCGGCGTGGACGCCTTCGTGGCCAACGTGCAGTCCTCGCGCTTCTACCAGAACAAGGAGGGCGTGCTGGGCCTGAACATCGGCAAGAACGCCGACACCCCGATCGAGCGCGCCGCCGACGACTACCTGCACTGCCTGCAGAAGGTCTACCCTTACGCCAGCTACGTGACGGTGAACATCTCATCGCCCAACACCAAGAACCTGCGCCAGCTGCAGGGCGGCTCCGAGCTGGACGGCCTGCTGGCCCAGCTGAAGGAAGCGCAGCAGCGCCTGGCCGACCAGCACAAGCGCTACGTGCCGCTGGCCCTGAAGATCGCGCCGGACATGGACGGCGACCAGGTCAAGAACATCGCCGATGCGCTGCTGCGCCACAAGATCGACGGCGTGATCGCCACCAACACCACCTTGAGCCGCACCGCCGTGGAAGGCATGCAGCACGGCGCCGAGGCGGGCGGCCTGTCCGGCGCGCCGGTGTTCGAGCTGTCCAACCAGGTGATCCGCTTGCTGAAGGCCGAACTGGGCGACGCGCTGCCGATCATCGGCGTGGGCGGCATCATGCGCGGCGCGGACGCCAAGGTGAAAATGGACGCCGGCGCGCAGCTGGTGCAGCTGTACAGCGGCCTGATTTACGCCGGTCCCGCGCTGGTGCGCGACTGCGCGGACGCCATCCGCCGCTAAACCCGGCCGCACATAAGGAGCACGCATGGAATACACCACCTTGGGCGCCACCGATGTCAAGGTCAGCAAGATCTGCCTCGGCACCATGACCTTCGGCGAACAGAACACCGAAGCCGACGCGCACAGCCAGCTCGATTACGCGCTCGAGCGCGGCATCAACTTCATCGACACCGCCGAGATGTACCCGGTGATGCCGCGCGCCGAAACGCAAGGCTCGACCGAGCGCCATATCGGCAGCTGGCTGAAGAAAAGCGGCAAGCGCGCCGGCGTGGTGCTGGCCACCAAGGTGGCCGGTCCGAACCCGAACATGCACTGGGTGCGCGGCGGCCGCAACAACCTGGACGCGGCCAACATCCGCGCCGCCGTCGACACCAGCCTGCAGCGCCTGCAAACCGACTATATCGATTTGTACCAATTGCACTGGCCCAGCCGCAACGTGCCGATCTTCGGCGCGTCGGTGTTCGATCCGGCCAACGAGCGCGCCTGCGTGGCGATCGAGGACACGCTGGCCGTGCTGGGCGAACTGCAGCAGGAAGGCAAGATCCGCCACATCGGCGTGTCCAACGAATCGTGCTGGGGCGTGAGCGAGTTCGTGAAGCAGGCCGAGATGAAAGGCCTGCCGCGCATCGCCACCATCCAGAACCTGTACAACCTCACGGCTCGCCACTACGAAACCAGCCTGCTCAACGAGACCTGCTACCGCGAGCAGGTCAGCCTGCTTGCCTACAGCCCGCTGGCCTTCGGCCAGTTGAGCGCCAAGTACCTGGACAACCCGAAAGCGCATGGCCGCCTGACCATCTTCCCGCCCAGCTGGAGCCCGCGCTACCTGCGCCCGGCCGTGCTGGAAGCGGTGGCGCAATACGCCGCGCTGGCGCGCGCCAACGGCATGACGCCGGCGCAGATGGCGCTGGCGTGGTGCTACACGCGCTGGTTCGTGGCCTCCACCATCATCGGCGCCACCACGCTGGCGCAGCTGAAGGAAAACATCGACGCGCTGGGCACCGTGCTGCCGCCCGGCCTGGCGGAGCAGATCGACGCGATCCACGCGCGGCTGCCGAATCCCGGCCAGTAACGCTGCCAGTAACGCTGCCAGTAACGCTGCCAATCGGTTCATATGTTGGAGGAACATAAGCTTAGCAATAAGCATTCGTTCCTTCTTTAACAACTCATGGTTAAGCTCTCGGCTTTCTACAAGCAAGAGAGTCAGCCATGAGTTTCCGCCATTCCCACCCGCATCCCGGCCGCGCAGCGCTGGCCTTCAGCCTGGCCGCCTCGCTCGGCATGCCCGCCGCGGCGCAGACTTCGCCAGGCACCGCCAGCGCGGCCGAGCCCGAGCTGCAGTCCGTGCTGGTGACCGGCACCTACGCCAAGAACCGCCGCATCACCGACTCAGAATCGCCGGTCGACATCATCGGCGCGCGCGAACTGCAGGCATCCGGTTCGACGGAACTGGCCACGGTGCTGGGCCGCGTGCTGCCGTCGGTGAACTTCCCGCGCCCGTCCGGCGCCGACGCCAGCGACGCCGTGCGCCCCGCGCAGCTGCGTGGCCTGTCGCCGGACCAGGTTCTGGTGCTGGTGAACGGCAAGCGCCGCCACGCCTCGGCCGTGGTCAACGTGAACGGCACCTTGGGACGCGGCTCCGCGCCGGTGGACCTGAACGCCATCCCCATCGCCGCCATCGACCGCATTGAAGTGCTGCGCGACGGCGCCGCCGCCCAGTATGGCTCGGACGCGATCGCCGGCGTCATCAACATCATCCTGAAAAAAGGCGCCAAGGGCGGCGAAGCGGAAATCGGCTACGGCGAGTACCAGGAAGGCGACGGCCAGAGCGTGACGCTGAAGGCCTCGGCCGGTTTCGACCTGGGCAACGGCAACTGGCTGCGCCTGGCGGCCGAAGCGGCCGACCGCGACCCGACCAACCGCGCCGGTCCCGACCTGCGCAACAAGGCCGAGCCGCGCTACGGCAAGGTGAACCAGCGCTACGGCGACCCGGACACCAAGCCGCGCAACCTGTTCTTCAACAGCCAGCTGCGCGTGAACGACGACACCGACTTCTACGCCTTCGGCAATTTCGGCCAGCGCAAGACCGAGGCCGCCGCCACCTGGCGCACCGCGCTGAACGGCACCGCGCAGCGCAGCCCCCTGTTCCCGGAAGGCTTCCTGCCGCTGCAGGACAGCACCTCCATCGACGAGTCGCTGACGGCCGGCCTGCGCGGCGCGGCCGGCGCATGGCGCTGGGACGCCAGCCTGGATTACGGCAGCAACCGTTTCGACCTGAACATCCACAACACGGTGAACCAGGACTTGAGGGAAAAGAGCCCGACCAGCTTCCACCTCGGCAAGCTGACCAACACCCAGTCCGTGTTCAACTTCGACCTGGCGCGCGAGTTCGCCGTGCCGGGCCTGGACGGCCCGCTGACGCTGGCCACCGGCGTGGAAGCGCGCCGCGAAAGCTACGAGATCGAAGCGGGCGACGCGGCGTCCTACAGCGGCAGCGGCTCGCAGGGCTTCAGCGGCTTCCGCCCCGTCAACGCGGGCAAGAACAGCCGCAACAACAAGTCCATCTATGTGAACCTGGAGGCGCCGTTCACCAGGCAGTTCTCCGGCGCGCTGGCGGCACGCCACGAGAACTACAGCGACTTCGGCACCACCACCTCGGCCAAGGCCTCGGCGCGCTACGCCTTCAGCGACGCGGTCTCGCTGCGCGGCACCGCTTCCACCGGCTTCCGCGCCCCGTCGCTGGCGCAGCAGTTCTACACCATCACCACCACCAACTTCTCCATCATCAACGGCGTGAACACGCCGATTGAAACCGGCACCTTCGCGGTCAACAGCGCAGCCGCGCTGGCCCTGGGTTCGCAGCCACTCAAGCCGGAAAAGGCGAAGAACCTGAGCCTGGGCCTGCAGCTGCAGCCGTTCCGCAACTTCAGCACCACGGTGGACGTGTACCGCATCGACATCGACGACCGCATCCTGTTCTCGGCCAACCTGATCCTGCCGGACGCGCTGAAAGCCGCGCTGGCGGCGCAAGGCGCACCGGTGGGCGCCGCGCGCTACTTCACCAACGCAGTGGACACGCGCACCAAGGGCGTGGACCTGGTGAGCACCTACCGCGTCGACCTGGCCAACCGCGACCGCGTGGACTTCACGCTGGCCTACAACCACAACAAGAACGAGGTGGTGCGCGTGGCCGCCAATCCGGCGGTGCTGACGGCGAACAAGCTGCTGCTGATCGACCGCCAGACGGTGAACCGCGCCACGGTGGGCTCGCCGAAGGACAAGCTGAGTTTGGCGGCCGACTACACGGCCGGCATCTGGACCGCGCGCGGCCTGGTCACGCGCTACGGCAGCTTCACGGTGCCGCAGAACGTGGCCGCGCAGGACCAGGTGTACAGCCCGCAGTGGGTGCTGGACGTGTCGGGCAGCGTCAAGCTGGGCAAGAACTGGAGGCTGAGCGCGGGCATCGACAATGTGACGGACAAGTATCCGGACCAGGTGACGTCGCTGAACAACCTGAACAACAACGGCATCAACCCGTATAGCGGCTTTGCGCCCAATGGCTTCAATGGGCGCTACTACTACGCGAAGGCCGGCTATAGCTGGTAAGCCGCCAGGCGCCGGCTAGAACTCTTCCCAATCCTCGCCGGCGGTGCTGGCGGTGCGCGGGGCCGCCTTGGCGGCCGGCTTGGGCAGCGCGGCCCGTGCCACCTTGCGCGGCGCGGACTGCACCGCGTGCGCCTGGTACTGCTGCTCCGCCAGCCGGAACACGCTGACCGCCTCGGCCAGCATCTCGGCCTGGTCGCGCATCGACTGCGCGGCCGCCGCCGCCTCTTCCACCAGCGCCGCGTTCTGCTGCGTCACGTCGTCGATCGACACGATGGCCTGGTTCACCTGCGCGATGCCGGAGCTCTGTTCCTGGCTGGCCGCGCTGATCTCGGTCATGATGTCGGCCACCTGCCGCACGGCCTTGACAATGCCGTCCATCGTCGCGCCCGCCTCGTCCACCAGCCGCGCGCCCGCATCCACCGTTTCCACCGACTCGCCGATCAGCGCCTTGATCTCCTTGGCCGCCGCCGCCGAACGCTGCGCCAGGTTGCGCACTTCGGACGCCACCACCGCAAAGCCCCGGCCCTGCTCGCCCGCGCGCGCCGCTTCCACCGCCGCGTTCAAGGCCAGGATATTGGTCTGGAACGCGATGCCGTCGATCACGCCGATAATGTCCACGATCTTGTTCGAGCTCTCCTTGATGGCGCCCATGGTGATCACCACTTCGCCCACCACCTTGCCGCCCTTGGTGGCGAACTCGGAAGCCGACACCACCAGCGTGGTGGCCTGCCGAGCGTTCTCGGCGTTCTGCGTCACGGTCGACGTCAGCTCCTCCATCGAGGACGCGGTTTCCTCCAGGCTGGAGGCCTGCTGCTCGGTGCGCGAAGACAAATCCAGGTTACCGCTGGCGATCTCGCTCGACGCGGTGGAGATGGTGTCCGACCCTGAGCGCACCCGGCCCACGGTGCGCGCCAGGCTCTCGTTCATGTTCTTCAGCGCGCGCAGCAGCTGGCCGGTTTCGTCGGCCGTGTCGCACTCGATGCGCTGGGTCAGGTCGCCGCTGGCCACCGCCTCGGCCACGCCCACCGCGCGGTTCAGCGGATGCGTGATGCTGCGCGTGATCCAGTACACCACGGCAGCGGCCAGCGCGGCCGCAATCACCGTCAGCGCGATCATCATGTTGCGCGCGCTCACATAGGCGGCCTTGGCCTCCGTGCTGGCCCTGGCCACTGCTTCGGTTTGATACTTGACCAGCTCGGTCAGGGAATTGAGATAGGCGGTCTGTTCCTTGCGCACCGTGGTCAGCAGGTAGACCACGTTCTCGTCGCGCTTGGCCGCGTCGGCCGACTTGGCGACGAAGGCCGTCTGCACCACTTCGTAGCGTTCGCGCGCCTCGAGCACGGCCTTCAGTCTGGCCTTGCTTTCGGCATCCGTGTCGTCCGAGATGAGCTTGGAGAGTTTGTCGAGGCGGCCGGCGATTTCAACCTTCCGGTCTTCCACGCGCTTGAGTTCCTTGCGCACGGTTTCCGGGTCGGTGGACAGCATGGCGTTGCGCATGGCGCGCGCGATGTCGTTGACGCCGCCCACCGCCTCGTAGGCTTCGATCACCTTGGGCACCTTGTCGGCCGCCAGGTCGTCGGTGCCGTCGTTGAGCTTGCCGAGGTTGCCGATGCCCACCACCGACATGCCCACCATGAACACCAGCGACAGCCCCAGTCCGCCGGCCAGGCGCGTGCCTATCTTCCAGTTACCGATCCCCATTTGACGCTCCCTGAAGTTTAAAACAATGTTTCAAAAATCGGTGCAATACGGCTGACAGTGAGTTTCAGTATATGGCTAAATAGCAATGACTGGCGGAAAAATAGTTGCCCTGTTTTTCCGCCGCAACAAAGTGCGTCTTTACGCCGCCTCAGCGCCGGCAAGGGCTACTTCGATATCGCTGCGGCGCAGCTCGGGCGCGAATTGCAAGATGAACTCCTGCGCGTAGGTGCGCAGATAGGCGCCGCGCCGCACCGCCAGGCGCGTGGTGTTGGCCGCGAACAGGTGCGACGCTTCCACCGCGCGCAGGCCCTTGTCGCGCCCGTGGTCGAAGGCCATCGAGGCCACGATGCCCACGCCCAGCCCCAGCGACACGTACTGCTTGATGACGTCCGAATCCATGGCCGTGAGCACGATGTCCGGGCGCACGCCGGCGCGCGCAAAGGCGTCGTCCAGGTGGCCGCGGCCGGTGAAGCCCACGTCGTAGGTAATCAGCGGGAACTCGGCCAGGTCTTCCAGGCGGATGTTGGTGCGCGCCAGCAGCGGGTGGTTGTCCGGCACCACGATCAAGTGGCTCCAGCGGTAGCACGGGAAGGACACCAGGTCCGGGAACTGGCTCAGGCCCTCGGTGGCGATGCCGATGTCGGCCTTGCCCGACAACACCCATTCCGCGATGTGCTCGGGCGAGCTTTGCTGCAGGGCGATGCGCACGTCCGGGAAGGCCGCGCGGAAGCTCTGCACCACTTTGGGCAGCGCGTAGCGCGCCTGCGTGTGGGTGGCGGCGATGGTCAGCGTGCCGCTGTTCTGGCCGGTGTATTCCAGGCTGGCCTGCTGCAGGTTCTCGGCCTCCACCAGCAGGCGGTCGATGATCTTCAGGATGCCCTTGCCGGGGTCGGTCAGGCCGGTCAGGCGCTTGCCGTTGCGCTCGAAGATGACCACGCCCAGCTCGTCTTCCAGCTCGCGGATCTGGCGGCTCACGCCGGGCTGCGAGGTGAACAGCGCATTGGCCACTTCGGTCAGGTTGTAGTTGCGGCGCGCCGCTTCGCGTATGGAACGCAGTTGCTGGAAGTTCATATGGCGGTTCCTTCATCGACGAATACATGCAGGCGCTTGGGACGCACCACCAGGGTCTCGCCCTCTTTCAGGCCGAGCTGGCTGTAGCGCTCGTTCGGTATCACCGCCTCGATCATCTCGGCGTTGTCGGCGCGCTCCAGGTCCAGCTGGGCCAGCGGGCCGATGGCGTGCGCGCGGCGCAGCTTGACGATGATGCCTTCCGCGCCCGGCGCGTAGCGGTCCACGTCCAGCTCGTGCGGACGCACGTAGGCGATGCCCTTGCTGTCCTGCGTTTCGCCGTGCGACGGCAGGTCCAGCGCCACGCCGCCGGTGGTGATCACGCCTTCGTGCACGCGGCCGTGGAACATGTTCACATTGCCCAGGAAGCCGTACACGAACGGCGAAGCGGGATGGTTGTAGACCTGGTCCGGCGCGCCGATCTGCTCGACGTTACCCTTGTTCATCAGCACCACCTGGTCCGCCACTTCCAGCGCTTCCTCCTGGTCGTGGGTGACGAAGATGCTGGTCACGTGCAGCTCGTCGTGCAGGCGGCGCAGCCAGCGGCGCAGTTCCTTGCGCACTTTCGCGTCCAGCGCGCCGAACGGCTCGTCCAGCAGCAGCACGCGCGGCTCCACCGCCAGCGCGCGCGCCAGGGCGATGCGCTGGCGTTGGCCGCCGGACAGCTGCGGCGGATAGCGGTCGGCCAGCCAGTCCAGCTGCACCAGGCCCAGCAGGTCCATGACCTTCTTCTTGATCTGCGCTTCGGACGGGCGCTCGGCGCGCGACTTCACGCGCAGGCCGAAGGCCACGTTCTCGAACACCGTCATGTGCTTGAACAGCGCGTAGTGCTGGAACACGAAGCCCACCTGGCGCTCGCGCACGTGGCGGTCGGACGCGTCCTTGCCGTCCAGCAGGACCTGGCCCGAATCCGGGTGCTCCAGGCCGGCGATGCAGCGCAGCAGCGTGGTCTTGCCGCAGCCGGACGGGCCCAGCAGCGCGGTCAGTTCCCCGGTGGGAAAGTCCAGCGACACATTGTTCAGGGCGGTGAAGTCGCCGAAACGCTTGTTGATGTTTTTGACTGCGATCGTCATGGCTTGTACTCCGCTTAATGTTCGTTGTTCACGCCGGCATAGTCTTCATGCAGACGCCAGGCAATAAAGGATTTCAGGGCCAGGGTGACCAGCGCCAGCAGTGCCAGCAGCGAGGCCACCGCGAACGCGGCCGCGAAGTTGTATTCGTTGTAGAGGATCTCCACCTGCAGCGGCACCGTGTTGGTCTCGCCGCGGATGTGGCCGGACACCACCGACACCGCGCCGAACTCGCCCATGGCGCGCGCGTTGCACAGGATGACGCCGTACAGCAGCCCCCACTTGATGTTGGGCAGGGTCACGCGGAAGAAGGTCTGCCAGCCCGACGCGCCCAGCACGATGGCGGCCTCCTCTTCCTCGCTGCCCTGGGCCTGCATCAGCGGGATCAGCTCGCGCGCCACGAAGGGGAAGGTGACGAAGATGGTGGCCAGCACGATACCCGGCACCGCGAACAGGATCTTGATGTCGTGCTCGGCCAGCCAGGGGCCGAACCAACCCTGCGCGCCGAACAGCAGCACGTAGATCAGGCCCGAGATCACCGGCGACACCGAGAACGGCAGGTCGATCAGCGTCAGCAAAAAGCTCTTGCCGCGGAACTCGAACTTGGCGATGCACCAGGAAGCGGCCACGCCGAACACCAGGTTCAGCGGCACGGCGATGGCGGCCGTAATCAGGGTCAGCTTGATGGCGGAGATCGCGTCGTCCTCGACGATGGCGGAGGCGTACACGTCCCAGCCCTTTTTCAGCGCTTCGGCGAACACGGCCACCAGCGGCACGAACAGGAACAGCGTCAAGAACGTCAGCGCGACGGCGATCAGGATGCCGCGCACCCACAGCGGTTCCAGGATGTTCGGCGCCGAGGCCAGTTCGCCACGGCGTGGCACGGATGGAATTGGAGCGCTCATCTTATTTCCCCGACTTTCCGCGAGCCCAGGCTTGCAGCAGGTTGATGGACAGCAGCAGCACGAAGGAGATCAGCAGCATGACGACGGCGATCGCGGTGGCGCCCGCGTAGTCGTACTGCTCCAGCTTGGTGATGATGAACAGCGGCGTAATCTCCGACACCATGGGCATATTGCCGGCGATGAAGATGACCGAGCCGTATTCGCCGGTGGCGCGCGCGAAGGCCAGCGCGAAGCCGGTCATCAGCGACGGCAGCACGGTGGGGAACACCACGCGCACGAAGGTCTGCAGGGCGCTGGCGCCCAGGCTGGCGGCGGCCTCTTCCAGCTCGCGCTCGGCGTCCTCCAGCACGGGCTGCACGGTGCGCACCACGAAGGGCAAGCCGATAAAGGTCAGCGCCACCACCACGCCCAGCGGCGTGAAGGCCACCTTCAGGCCCAGCGTGCCTTCCAGGAAGGTGCCGAACCAGCCGTTGGACGAATACAGCGCCGTCAGCGTGATGCCGGCCACGGCGGTGGGCAGCGCGAACGGCAGGTCCACCAGCGCGTCCACGATGCGCTTGCCGGGGAACTGGTAGCGCACCAGCACCCAGGCCACGATGAAGCCGAAGATGGCGTTGATGAAGGCGCCGATCAGCGAGGCGCCGAAGGTCAGCCGGTACGAGGCCATCACGCGTTCGGAGGTGACCGCGTTCCAGAACTGGTCCCACGTCATGGTGAAGGTTTTCAGGAACACCGCCGACAGCGGGATCAGCACGATCAGCGACAGGTAGAAGATGGTGAAGCCCAGCGACAGCTTAAAGCCCGGCATCACCCTGAATGGGGCGCTGCGGGGCTGGAAGGTCACCGGCGGTGCTGCCGGTATGGCGACTGCAGACATGAATACTCCTCTTATTACAATTCCGAGTTTAGGCCCGGATAATCGCATAGAGGAGTTATGAAGCAAACGACGCAATTGTCATTTGCTTAGATGTGGTTTTGGCAGTGTGCTATCGGCCCGGCTCAGGCCAGCAGCTTGGCCGCGACCGCCGTCAGCGTGGCGGCCAGCAGGCCGCGCAGCACGCGCTCGGGCACGGCGCGCGCGAACCAGGAGCCGATGGTAATGCCCGGCACCGAGCCGACCAGCAGGGTCAGCAGCAGCATCCAGTCGATCGAGCCCAGCCACCAGTGGCCGAAGGCGGCCACCGCCGTCAGCGGCACGGCGTAGGCGATGTCGGTGCCCGCCACTTCGGCCGCGCTCAGGCGCGGATACAGCATCACCAGCAAGGTGGCGCCGATGGCGCCGGCGCCGATGGAGGAAATGGTGACCAGCACGCCCAGCACGGCGCCCGACGCCACGGTGGCGCTGTCCAGTGCGCGGCCGTGCAGCTGGCGTTCGGGGTGGGCGTTGATCCAGGCCAGCATCTTGCTGCGGAACAGGATGGCGACCACGGTCAGCAGGACCGAGCCGGCGATGGAATAGCGGATGATCTGGCCGATTTCCTTGTCGAGCGAGCCGAACTGCTTGAGGGCAATGGCGGCCGCCACGGCGGCAGGCACGGCGCCCAGGCACAGCAGGCGCACGATGTCCCAGCGCACGGTGTTGCGCAGGCGGTGCGTGAAGGTGCCGGCGGTCTTGGTCACGGCCGCAAAGGCCAGGTCGGTGCCCACGGCCACGGAAGGGGAAACGCCGAATAGCAGGGTCAGGATGGGCGTCATCAGCGAACCGCCGCCCACGCCAGTCATGCCGACCAGCAGGCCGACGCCAAAACCCGATGCAACAAACGACAAGTCCATAGATTCCCCTTAAGAAACGCAAGGGTATACAGACTTGCCGTGAATGCAAACAACGAAAATACTATTTGCTTATGCGCCGAATGACGGCGGAGCCATCAGTTCGATGAATTACTTGTTCGGCTGAGGCGTAACGCGCAGGTAAGGGCGCTCGGCCTTGAAGCCTTTCGGATACTTCTGCTTCAGCACGTCCGGGTCTTGCACGGTCAGCGGGATGATGACGTCGTCGCCGTCTTTCCAGTTGCCGGGCGTGGCCACGGTGTAGCCGTCGGTCAGCTGCAGGGCGTCGATCACGCGCAGCACTTCGTCGAAGTTGCGGCCGGTGCTCATCGGGTAGGTGATGGACAGGCGGATCTTCTTGTTCGGGTCGATCACGAACAGCGTGCGCACGGTGGCCGTGGCGGACTGCTCGGGGTGGATCATGTCGTACAGGTTGGCGACCTTCTTGTCGGCGTCGGCGATGATGGGGAAGCCCACCACGGTTTTCTGCGTCTCTTCGATGTCCTTGATCCAGGCGGCGTGCGATTCCACCGGGTCGACCGACAGCGCGATGGCTTTCACGTTGCGCTTGTCGAACTCAGGCTTCAGCTTGGCGGTCAGGCCCAGTTCGGTGGTGCACACCGGGGTGAAGTCGGCCGGGTGCGAGAACAGCACCACCCAGGAGTTGCCCGCCCATTCGTGGAACTTGATCGGGCCGATGGAGGATTGCTGCTCGAAATCGGGGGCGGTGTCGCCCAAACGTAGTGTCATAAAGATCTCCTTGTTCGGTGTGGTTGGCTAGAAAACATTGACGATCTGTTCATTGTGCGCCTGTTCCGCCAAATTTTGCAAGTAGCGTTGGCCTTGCAGCCAGTCGCCCAACCCGGACTCGGCGTTGATGTGCCCCAGCGCGCCGAGATTGATGAATTCGCTGCCCCAGCGCTGCGCCCACAGCGCGGCATGCTCCGCCGTCATCCAGGGATCGTTGCTGCTGGCCAGCAGGATGGACGGGCACGGCAGGCGCTCCCTGGGCAGTTGCGCGGCCACGCCGAACTTGTCCGGGTCGGCCGGCGCCACCAGCAGCACGCCCGCCACCCGCTCCGGATCGCGCGCCAGGCTGTGCACCGTGGCCAGCGTGCCGAAGCTGTGCGCCACGATCAGCGTGGGCCGGCGGTCCTGCTGCCGCACCCGGCTGACACGCGCCGACCACACCGCCAGGTCCGGCTGGTCCCAGTGGTCCTGCTCCACCCGTTCGAAGGACGGATACAGGCGCTGCCAGCGGCTCTGCCAGTGCTCCGGCCCGCTGCCGTGCAGTCCGGGAGCGACCAGCACGCGAAACTTCGACAACAAGCCAGCCATCGCCGCGCTCCTGGGCTCACCGGCGAATTACTTGCTGCCCGGGGCGTAGATCTGGTCGAACACGCCGCCGTCGGCGAAGTGCACCTTCTGCGCGTTGCTCCAGTCGCCCGCCACCTGGGCCAGCGTGAACAGCTTCACGTTGGGGAACTGGGCCGCGTATTTCTTCGCTTCCTTCTCCACGCTTGGACGGTAGTAGTTCTTGGCGATCAGTTCCTGCGCTTCGTCGGTGTACAGGAAGTTCAGGTAGGCTTCCGCCACTTTGCGGGTGCCGCGCTTGTCGACCACCTTGTCGACCACGGCCACCGGCGGCTCGGCCAGGATGCTGACCGACGGCGCCACGATCTCGACCTTGTTCGGTCCCAGCTCCTTGATCGCCAGCAGGGCTTCGTTTTCCCACGCGATCAGCACATCGCCGATGCCGCGCTCGACGAAGGTGGTGGTGGCGCCGCGCGCGCCGGAATCGAGCACCGGCACGTTCTTGTACAGTTTCTTCAGGAATTCCTTGGCGGTGGCGTCGCTGCCGCCCTGCTGGCGCAGCGCGTAGCCGTAGGCCGCCAGGTGGTTCCAGCGCGCGCCGCCCGAGGTTTTCGGATTCGGCGTGATGACGGCCACGCCCGGCTTCACCAGGTCGTTCCAGTCCTTGATGCCTTTCGGGTTGCCCTTGCGCACCAGGAACACGATGGTGGAGCTGTACGGGGTGCTGTTGTGGCCCAGGCGCTTCTGCCAGTCCTTGTTCAGCAGGCTGCGCTCGGCGATGGCGTCAATGTCGTAGGCCAGCGCCAGGGTCACCACGTCCGCTTCCAGGCCGTCGATGACGGCGCGGCCCTGCTTGCCGGAGCCGCCGTGCGATTGTTTGATTTTGATGGTGTCGCCGGTCTTGGCCTTGTAGTCCTTGGCGAAGGCGGCGTTAACGTCCGCGTACAGCTCGCGGGTCGGGTCGTAGGAAACGTTCAGCAGGCTGAATTCGGCAGCGATGGCCGGAGCGAAGGCGGTTGCGGCGGCGGTTGCAGCGAAAACAGTTGCAGCGATAATTTTTTTGGACAGCATCAGGATACCCCGTTGTAGTTAGGACCTCAGAAGCTGTAGGTTATCGCCGCGCTATATATTTGAGAACGAAGTAATTTGAGATTTCATATGCTTGGATTGCATATGGACTTACCAGAAGCGCTGCACCAGCACCACGCTCCAGGTCAGCGCGGCCAGCAGGCCGGCCAGCAGCACGGCGGCGCTGCCGAGGTCCTTGGCGTTCTTCGACAGCGGATGGCGCTCCAGCGAGATGCGGTCCACCACCGCTTCGATCGCCGAATTGATCAGCTCGACGATCAGCATCAGCACCAGCGGTGCCACCAGCGCCAGCTTCTGGAAAGCCGACACCGGCAGCAGCAGTGCCACCACAGCGCCGGCCGCGAACAGCATCAGCTCCTGCCGGAAAGCGTGCTCATGGCGCCACGCCGTCTTCAGGCCGTCGAAGGAATACAACAGTGCCGAGAAGATCCGTTTGATGCCGCTTTTGCTTTTGAATTCGCTAACTGGTTGTTCCATATGCCTGTCCAGGATTGATACGCTGCGTCATTATGCCCTCGCCATAGAGGAAATGCGCGCCGGAATTCCCATTTTTTTCACATCATGGTATAAAGTAGAGACTAGATACTGCACTGCACCAACCACATCATGAAAATCGAATCCGTCCCGGAGCAAAAAACCACCATCCAAGTGATCGAACGCATGGTGGCCCTGCTCGACGCGCTGGCCAAGTACCCCGACCCGGTGAGCTTGAAAGAACTGTCCAAGGTTTCCGGGCTGCACCCGTCCACCGCGCACCGCATTTTGAACGACATGGTGCTCACGCGCTTCGTCGACCGCATCGAACCGGGCACCTACCGCCTCGGCATGCGCTTGCTGGAGCTGGGCAATGTGGTGAAGAGCCGCCTGTCCGTGCGCGAGGCGGCGCTGGAGTTCATGCGCTCGCTGCACAAGAAAACCCAGCAGACCATCAACCTGTCGGTGCGCCAGGGCGACGAAATCGTCTATATCGACCGCGCCTTCTCGGAGCGCTCCGGCATGCAGGTGGTGCGCGCCATCGGCGGCCGCGGCCCGCTGCACCTGACCTCGACCGGCAAGCTGTTCCTGTCGGTGGACGAGCCGAAAGCCATCCGCGCCTATGCCACGCGCACCGGGCTGGCCGGGCACAACAAGAATTCCATCACGGATCTGGCCAAGCTGGAGCGCGAGCTGAGCCTGGTGCGGGCGCGCGGCTATGCGCGCGACAATGAGGAATTGGAACTGGGCGTGCGCTGCATGGCGGCAGGCATCCGGGACGACAGCGGCAAGCTGATCGCCGGCCTGTCGATCTCGGCGCCGGCCGACCGCCTGCAGGAAGAATGGCTGGAAGACCTGGTGACGACCGCCAACCAGATTTCCGCCACCCTGGGTTACATGCCGGCCGAATAAACCGGCGCGGCGCCGCCGTTCGCGTCGGCGGCCACAGCGGGGCTCATGCCGCCGCTGACGACACCGCCACTACTGCCGCCGATGGTGGCGCCGATGGTGCCACCGCTAATGGCGCCGCCGCTGCCACCGCCCAGCACATCGGTCGACAAACCGGCCGGCTTCAGCGCTTCCAGCCATTTGCGCATGCGGCCGGCGTCGGCGGCACGCGCGGCGGAACCCTTGGCGTCCAGCAGCACCATGATCACGGCGCGGCCCTGGATCACCGCCTGCATCAGCATGCAGCGGCCCGCTTCATTGATGAAACCGGTTTTCTGCAGGCCGATTTCCCAGCCCGGCGTGGCGATCAGGCGGTTGGTGGTGCCGAACTGCATCGGCCGGCCATTCGCTTCCACCACCGCTTTCGCGTCGGTGGAATACTCGCGCAGCACCGGATGCTGGTAGGCCGCCATGGCCAGCTTGGCCAGGTCGCGCGCGCTGGCCACGTTCATTTTCGACAAGCCGCTGGAATCGACATAATGGGTGTCCGTCATGCCCAGCGCCTGCGCCTTGGCGTTCATCGCGTCCACAAAGGCCGGCAAGCCGCCCGGATAGTGGCGGCCCAGCGCGGATGCGGCGCGGTTCTCCGAACTCATCAGCGCGATATGCAGCATGTTGGCGCGCGTCAGCTGCGAGCCCACGCGCAGGCGCGAGCTGCTGAATTTGGCGTGGTCGACATCCTCCTCGGTGACGGTGAGGATCTCGTTCATGTCCTGGTTGGCTTCCACCACCACCAGGCCGGTCATCATCTTGGTGATGGAGGCAATCGGCAGCGCCACGCCGGCGTTCTTCTCAAACAGGATTTCCGAGTTGGCCTGGTCCAGCACGAAGGCCACGTTCGATTTCAGGTCGAGCGGATCGCGCGTCAGGTGCAGCCCGGCCAGGTCGCCCATGGTCGGCCGCGCCAGGCCCTCGCCCACGTTGGTGACGCGCTGGTACACGATCTTGCGCTTGCCGTTCACCACCATCACGCGGCGCACGGTGCGCTCGCGCGGCACGGAAGCCACCGCCCGCAGCACCATGGTCTGGCGGCGCGGCATGGCCTTGTTTTTCTTCACTGCGGGCTTGCGCGCGCTCTCTCCCGCATGGACCGCCGAAGCAGGCAGCGAGACGCACAGCAAGGCGAGTATCGCGCCCAAGGTAAATTTAACCATTTCAGTTCCCCAATGCAGTGAGACTATTCTTGTTGCAGTGTAGCAAAACCCCGCAGGGGCGCAAGCGAATTCCATCCCGCATTGCACCGTAAAACCACAGCTTGTTCACTCTACAAATTTAACAAAACTGGCAGCCGGCGCGCGTTCGGTTATCAAAGTATTCTCAACCCGGGCGGGGTCCGCATAGCCCAGCGACATGCCGCACACGACCATTTCATTATCGGGCAATTCCAGCACTTCGCGGATAATCTTGTGATACTGCGTGAACGCCGCCTGCGGGCAAGTGTCCAGCCCGCGCCCGCGCGCCGCCACCATGATGTTCTGCAGGAACATGCCGTAGTCCAGCCACGACCCCTGCTCCATGATGCGGTCTATCGTAAACATCAGTCCCACCGGGGCGTCGAAGAAGGCGTAGTTGCGGCCGTGCTGGGCCGCCATGCCGGCCTTGTTCTCGCGGGTCAGGCCCAGCAGCGCGTACAAGTCCCAGCCCACCTTGCGGCGCCGGTCCACATATGGCGACACCCACTCGCGCGGGTAATAGGCGTATTCCTCGGTATGTAATTTGGCCTGCTCTGGATCAGTATGTGCGGCCAAAATGCGCTCGGACAAGAGCTGTTTTTTCTCGCCGGTGAGCACGTACACCTTCCACGGCTGGGTATTGGTGCCGGACGGCGCGCGCGCAGCCACTTGCAGCAGCTGCTCGATGTCCTCGCGCGGCAGCGGCGTGGGCAGGAAGGCGCGGATCGAGCGGCGCGAAGTGATGGCGGCATCCACCGCCTGCTGGTCTGGAGTGGTGATCATGAGGCTCGCTTCCTAGGACTTATTTCGGTTGCTTCACTACAAATACTACGCCCAGCACCGCCAGCGCCATGCCGGCCACGCCCAGCAGGCTGAACGCTTCGCCGAACATCAGCCAGGCCATGACGGCGGTGGTGGGCGGCGTCAGGTACAGCAGGCTGGTGACCTGGGTGGCGTCGCTGCGGCGTATCAGCGCGAACAGCAGGAAAATCGCGCCGATCGACAACGCCAGCACGGACCAGGCCAGCGCGCCGACGAAGCGCACAGTCCATTGTATGTCAGTAAAGCTTTCAAAATACAGCGCAAATGGCAAAACGGCCACAAACGATGCCGCGAACTGAATGATGGTGCCGGTGCGCAAATCAAACTGCGGGCAATAGCGCCGCTGGTACATGGTGCCGGCGGTGATCGACAGCAGCGCGAACAGGCACAGCGCGATCGCTTGCCACGACAGGCCCACCAGCGTGATCTTGGCGTACACCACCAGCGCCACGCCGCCCAGGCCGAATACCAGGCCCAGCCACTGGCGCGGACGCACCGTCTCGCCGATCAGCGGCGCCGCCATGGCGGTGAGGATGGGCTGCATGCCGACGATCAGCGCGGTCAGCCCGGCCGGCATGCCGAGCTTGATGGCGCACCACACGCCGGCCAGGTAGCCTGCCTGCATCAGCAGCCCGGCCAGCGCCACTTCCTTGATCTTGCCATGCGGCCAGGGCGCGCGCATCAGCAGCACCAGCGGCAGCAAAATGGCCAGCACGCCGAGGAAACGCAGCAGCAGGAACATCAGCGGCGGCGCGTACGGCAGGCCGAACTTGGCGACGATGAAGCCTGTGCTCCACAGGAACACGAAAAACAGCGGGATGGGTGACAGGAAAGAAGCGGATTTGGGCATATTGGCTACCAAAAGTATCGGACGCGCCCAGCCAGCCAGTGGATGTTGCACGAAAGATATAGAGTCTAACACGAGCCCGAATTTGGCATCCCCGGCGGCCCGCTTTCCTGCTGCAACTGCAGCAAAGTTGATCCATATCAATTTTGCCGTTCCGCCCGGCAATACAGGGCAAACGGGGCGGAGTGGGTTCCTTTGTGCAACGCACAAAAATCGCTTGACTTAAATATTTAAGTCCGTAAAATCGGGTTTGTTGCGTTGCACAATTTGTTGTTCGGCCTGAAAGAATCGCGTCATCGTTTTACTGCAGGTAGCTTTCAGCAGCATCTAACGCTTAATCGATTAAATCACTTCAAGACTGGAGATTTACATGTTTTCTATCCCTGAGCAATTTTCCAATGCGACCAAAGCCAACTTTGAGAGCCAATTCGCCATCTTCTCGTCGCTGACCGCCAAAGCCTTCGAAGGCGTGGAAAAGCTGGTCGACCTGAACCTGACCGCTGCCAAGGCATCGCTGGAAGAGTCCTCGGTTGCCGCCAAGCAGCTGCTGTCGGCTAAGGATCCACAAGAATTCTTCTCGCTGGCTGCTGCCCAAGTTCAGCCAAACGCAGAAAAAACCATCGCCTACGGCCGTCACCTGGCAGCCATCGCTTCCGGCACCCAGGCTGAATTCAGCCGCGCCGCTGAAACGCAAATCGCCGAAACCAACCGCAAAGTGATCTCGCTGGTTGACGAAGTGAGCAAGAACGCGCCTGCCGGTTCGGAAAACGCGATCGCCCTGCTGAAATCGACCCTGGGCAATGCCAGCGCCGGCTACGAGCAGTTCACCAAGTCCGCCAAGCAAGCTGGCGAGGCTATCGAAACCAACCTGAACGCCGCCGTGAACCAGTTCGCCGCCGCCGCTTCCAAGGTTGCCCCAGCTGCAAAGAAGTAATAAGTGAAGCGCCGGTCTCCCCTGGGACCGGCTCCGCTTAGGTCTCCTCGGCATCCGTGGTGTCCTCTCTGGCGGATGTCCTTCATCAGCCCCGGCTAGTCCGGGGCTTTTTTTCGTCCCTGCCCCTCGGCGCTGCCCGCTCCCAGCCACTGCGCCACCTGCTGCGCCACCCACGGGCCGTCGTCCAGCGGCAGGTCGTGCCCTGCTTCCGGGTGCAGCCGGAACTCCGCATCCCACGCCTGCGCCAGGCGTTGCGAGCACAGCGGATCGACCAGGCCGTCGCGCGCGCCCGCCAGCACCAGCAGCGGCGCCCCGCCGCCCTTGCGCTGCGGCGCATGGAAGCGCGCCGCCGCCGCCAGCTGCCGCAGCGCGTTCAGGCGCGACACGGGAAACTCGTTGCGATAATCCACCCAGCGCTTGAGCAGTTCGCTGTCGCGCGTGTCGCCGCCGTGGACCGCGCTGGTGAGCCTGAGCGCCAGCTGCTCCTGGCGCCGCGCCCCGCCCAGCACCAGCTGCCGCACGATGGCCGGATAGTTCTGCCACCGCAGGCGCTGGTAAAAGCGGCTGAACGGCCGCATGCTGGTGTTGAGCAGCACGCAGCGCGCCACCTCGTCCGGATAGCTGGCCTGCCACTGCACCGCCACCATCGCCCCCAGCGACAGCGCCAGCAGGCTGTACGGTCCCTGCTTGCCGCGCGCGCGCAGGTCGGCGCGGCAGGCGTCCACCATGCCCTGCACCGACAGCGGGCTGGGCAGGCGAAAGTTGGCGCCATTGCCCGGCAGGTCCGGCGTGACGATGTCCGCCTGCGGCAATGCGGCGCGGAACTGCTCCGGGAACTCGCCCCAGTGCCGGCTCTCGCGCATCAGCCCGCGCAAAAAGACCCAGCTCATGCGGACGCTCCCAGTCCATACCAGCGCGCCAGCGCGCGCTTGCGCTGATGCAGCCGCTCCGGCGCGTCCGGCAGCCAGCGCGCGTGCGCATTGGCCGCCCGCATCAGGAACTCGAACCACACCAGGTGGCTGCGCAGCACGCGCTGCAGGCGGTGCGCGGCGGTGGGGTTGAAGGCGCCCAGGCGCGAAAACAGCTGGCGCGGATTTTTCTTCACCCACAGCCACGAGCCCATCTCCAGCGTGAGCGGCAGGAACACCCGGTCATGCCCCTCGGCCTCGCTGCCGCCCCCGCCGCGCTCGAACCTCAGATACAGGTGGTCCCACAGATCGCCATGGGTGCGGTATTGCAGGCTCTGCGGCTCGAAGGTGTAATTGTGGTGCGGATAGCTGGCGGTGAACAGCTCTTCCAGCGCCGCGATCTCGGGCAAGTGCGCGATCGGCGTGCGGGTGTGCGCGTGCGGAAACCAGATGCGGTCGCGCAGGCCGAAGCCGGAATGGCAATCCAGGCTCAGGCTGAACTGGCGCGGCAGCAGCTCGCGCTCCACCACCTCGCACACGGCGCGGCTCTCGGCCTCCATGGGCGCGCCGAACGCGCCGCGGTACCACGGCAGCATCGGCGTGGCGCGCTGCCCGCCCAGCAGGAACGGCACGCGCTCGCTGGCCTGCACCGGCGAGTTGCGCATCAGGTCGACGCCTTGCGGATTGCAGCGCGTGGCCTGCCACATGCCACCCGGATTCACCAGCGGCATGAACACCAGACGCACGCTCTCCAGCAAGTGGTGCAGGCCGTGGTCCCAGCGCGAACGCGCCACCAAGCTTTGAAGAAAGGAAAGGAGAACCTGGGTGCCGATGCGCTCCAGGCCGTGGATGCCGCCGAAGAAACCCAGCGCCGGCGCGGCCGGATCGCTGCTGCCCATGGTCAGCAGATAGACCGGGAACTGCTGGCTGTCGGCCGCCACCATGCAGGCCACGCTGGCCTTCAGCAAGTCCCCGCCGTCCTCGATCAGCTGTTCCAGTGTGACCAGTTCAGGCAGGGATTTGACGCTCATGCGGGTGGCTCCGTATACAGGAGCCACCAGTGTAAATCATAATGGGGCCAGAATTAGTTTTCCATCTCGGCAAAATTAACCCTGACCCCATTTTGCTATTCGCCAAGGTAGGCGGCTTTGACCCGGGGAGGCTGACACCGCGGGGCGGTGTCAGCCAAATCCCCCTGGACTTATTCGCCTAGGTAGGCGGCCTTAACCCGGGGAGGCTGACACCGCGGGGCGGTGTCGGCCAAATCCCCCTGGACTTATTCGCCTAGGTAGGCGGCCTTAACCCGGGGATCGTCCAGCATGTCGCTGGCCTTGCCGGTCATGGTGATGAGGCCGGAGTCCATCACGTAGCCGCGGTGCGCCGCCTGCAGCGCCAGCTTGGCGTTCTGCTCCACCAGCAGGATGGTGATGCCTTCCTTGGAGACATTACGGATCACCTCGAAGATCTTGTCGACCATGATGGGCGACAGGCCCATCGACGGCTCGTCCAGCAGCAGCAGGGTCGGGTGGCACATCAGCGCGCGCGCCATGGCCAGCATCTGCTGCTCGCCGCCGGACAGGGTGCCGGCCAGCTGCGCCGCGCGCTCTTTCAGGCGCGGGAAGATGTCGAACCACTTGGCGATGTCGGCCTCGATGCCGGCCTTGTCGTCGCGCGTGTAGGCGCCCATCATCAGGTTCTCGGTGATGGTCATGCGGGTGAACACGCCGCGTCCTTCCGGCACCATGGCCAGCTTCTGCTCGACCAGGTGGAAGGACTTGCTGCCCTTGAGCGACTGGCCCATATAGGACACCGTGCCTTCAACCTTGCAGTCGGGCAGCGTGCCGGTGATGGCTTTCAGCGTGGTGGTCTTGCCCGCGCCGTTGGCGCCGATCAGCGTGACCAGCTCGCCCTTGTTCACTTCCAGGTCGATGCCCTTGACGGCCTTGATGCCGCCGTACGCGACCTTCAGGCCGGCGACTTTTAATACATTCTCGCTCATCAGTGCGAACCTCCCAGGTAGGCGTCGATTACCGCCTTGTTGCTTTGGATCTCGGCGGGCAGGCCTTCCGCGATCGGCTTGCCATATTCCAGCACCGTGATGCGGTCGCACAAGCTCATCATCATTTTCACGTCGTGCTCGATCAGCAGCACGGTCTTGCCTTCGGCCTTGATCTTGATCAGCAGCTCTTTCAGGGCCAGCTTTTCGGTGGCGTTCATGCCGGCCGCCGGTTCGTCCAGCGCCAGCAGCTGCGGGTCGGTGGCCAGCGCGCGGGCGATTTCCAGGCGGCGCTGGTCGCCGTAGGACAGGAACTTGGAGGTGCGGTTGGCGAAGGCGCCGATGCCGACGAAGTCCAGCAGCTCCTGCGCGCGCTTGCGGATGCCCGCCTCCTCTTCGCGCGCCGCCTTATGGCGGAACACGGCGCCGAACACGCCCTGGTGCGAGCGCACGTGGCGGCCCACCATGACGTTCTCCAGCGCGGTCATCTCGCCGAACAGGCGGATGTTCTGGAAGGTGCGCGCGATGCCGGCTTTCGCCACTTCATGCGGCGCCGACGGCGAGTACGGCTTGCCGGCCAGCTCGAAGGTGCCGGTGTCCGGCTGGTACAGGCCGGTGATGACGTTGAAGAAGGTGGTCTTGCCGGCGCCGTTGGGGCCGATCAGGCCGTAGATCTGGCCCTTCATGATCTTGATGCCGACATCGGTCAGCGCCTGCAAGCCGCCGAAGCGCTTATTGACGCCGGCGATGTTCAAAATGACTTGTTCGCTCATCTTCTACCTCAAGCTGGCATGACGCCGGACGATTGATTTTTACTGTCGCTGTCCGCGTCGGGACGGTCTTCATGCTTGGGCGCGGGCCACAGGCCGGCCGGACGGTTCAGCATGATCAGCACCATGGCCAGGCCGTACAGCAGCTGGCGCAGCACTTCGGCTTCGATGATGACGTGGCCGAACAGCTTTTCCTGCAGCGGCTCGACCACGTGGCGCAGCACTTCCGGCAGAGCCGCCAGCAGCGCGCCGCCCATGATGACGCCGGGGATGTGGCCGATGCCGCCCAGCACCACCATGGCCAGCACGGCGATGGACTCGGTCAGCGAGAACGATTCCGGCGACACGAAGCCCTGGAAGGAGGCGAACATGGCGCCCGCCACGCCGCCGAAGGAGGCGCCCATGGTGAAGGCTAGCAGCTTGACGTTGCGGGTGTTGATGCCCATGGCCTTGGCGGCGATCTCGTCTTCGCGGATGGCCACCCAGGCGCGGCCCAGGCGCGAATGCTGCAGGCGGCTGGTGACGAACACCACGGCGATGGTCAGGAACAGGAACAGGAAGTAGTAGGCGTTCACCGACGGCATGCCGTAGCCGCCGATGAAGACGGTGGCGCGCGAACCGGCCTCGCCGGCCAGCGAGGTGCCGAACACGCGGATCGGGTCGATCAGGTTGATGCCCTGCGGGCCGTTGGTGATGTTGATCGGCTCGTTCAGGTTGTTCATGAAGATGCGGATGATCTCGCCGAAGCCCAGCGTGACGATGGCCAGGTAGTCGCCGCGCAGCTTCAAGGTCGGCGCACCCAGCAGCGCGCCGAACAGGCCGGCCAGCGCGGCCGCCATCGGCACGATGAACCACACCGACAGGTGGATGCCGTTGGTGCGGATTTCTTCGCCCATCACGGCCACCAGCGCCTCGCCGATGCCGGGGTGCAGGTTGACCAGCGATTCGAGCAGGGTGGCGAACTGCGGCGAGGCCAGCAGGCCGGTCATGTAGGCGCCCACCGCGTAGAACGCGATGTAGCCCAGGTCCAGCAGGCCGGCGAAGCCGACCACGATGTTCAGGCCCAGGGCCAGCATGATGTAGAGCAGCGCCAGGTCCACGATGCGGACCCAGGAATTGCCGAAGGGCGCGGCCACGAAGGGGAACGCAATCATCAGCACCAGCACGATGGCCATGCTGGTGTAGGCTTTTTTCGCGTCCTTCTGGACGTCGAAGTTCAACAGTGCCATATCAGTCCTCTCTTATGCGCGGTCGGCCACGCGTTCGCCCATGATGCCGGACGGACGCACAGTCAGCACCAGGATCAGCACCACGAAGGCGAAGATGTCCTGGTAGTTGGAGCCGAGGAAGCCGCCGGTCAGGTCGCCGATGTAGCCGGCGCCCAGGCTTTCGATAATGCCCAGCACGATGCCGCCTATCATGGCGCCGTAGATGTTGCCAATGCCGCCCAGCACGGCGGCCGAGAAGGCTTTCAGGCCTGGCACGAAGCCCATGGCGAACTGGATCGAGGCATAGTTGGCGCCCCACATGACGCCGGCCACGGCCGCCAGCGCCGCGCCGATGGCGAAGGTGGCGACGATGACCTTGTTCGAGTCCACGCCCATCAGGCCGGCCACGCGCGGGTTCTCGGCGACGGCGCGCATGGCGCGGCCCATCTTGGTTTTCTCCACCAGCATCACCAAGCCGAACATGGCGGCGGCGGCCAGCACCAGCAGCAGCACCTGGGTTTGCGTGATGACGGAATTGCCCAGCATGATGGGGTCGGACGACAGCAGCTGCGGGAACGGCAGCGGGTTGCGGCCCCAGATCATCATGGCGAAGGTTTGCAGCAGGATGGACACGCCGATGGCGGTGATCAGCGGCGCCAGGCGCGGCGCGTTGCGCAGGCGGCGGTAGGCCACGCGCTCGATCAGCACGTTGACGGCCATGCAGACAGGGATGGCGCCCAGGATGGCAATGCCCAGCTGCAGATAGCCCGGCATGTCGGGGAAATGCTGGTTCAGCTGGTTCAGGATGGTCAGGCCGGCCATGGCGCCCACCATCAGCACGTCGCCGTGGGCGAAGTTGATCAGGTTCAGGACGCCGTACACCATGGTGTAGCCGAGGGCGATCAGCGCATACATGCTGCCCAGCACCAGGCCATTGATAAGTTGTTGGATAAATGTATCCATCGTGGGAAGCCTCTTGAATTAACAAAAACGGCACCCGGAGAGGATACTCCGCAGTGCCGCCGTTGGATGATGCTGCAACCGATGCTGCAACTTGCTGCAACTATAAGCGTTCGCAATAATAGCGATGTTTAACGAAAACTAATATCGAAAAAAAATTAAGTTCACCGAATTTAATTCAGGCGCCGGCGCGGCGATTCCGAGATATCAGACGTTAGCTGCGATTGTTGCGCCATCTTTGGGACCATCCAGTCCTTTCGGCAGTGGGAAAGTCACCGCTTCCTGCACGCCGTCCAGTGCCCGCACGCTGCGCGCGCCCAGCTCTTTCAGGCGGTCGATCACGGCCTGCACCAGCACTTCCGGCGCCGACGCGCCAGCCGTCACGCCCACGCGCAGCTTGCCTTCCAGCCAGGCTGGGTCGATCTGCGAGGCGTTGTCGATCATGTAGGCCGGGGTGCCCTTCTTCTCCGCCACTTCGCGCAGGCGGTTCGAATTGGAGCTGTTCGGGCTGCCCACCACGATCACCAGTTCCACTTGCGGCGCCATGAATTTCACGGCTTCCTGGCGGTTGGTGGTGGCGTAGCAGATGTCGCCTTTTTTCGGCTCGATAATGTTGGGATATTTTTGTTTCAGGGCCTCGATAATGTCCGCGGTGTCGTCAACTGACAACGTTGTTTGCGAAACATAGGCCAGCGCGTCCGGGTTGGCCACGTTCAGCTTGGCCACGTCGGCCACGGTTTCCACCAGGTGCATGCCCTCGTCGGTCTGGCCCATGGTGCCTTCCACTTCCGGGTGGCCGTCGTGGCCGATCATGACGATCTCGCAGCCCTGCTTGCGCATCTTGGCCACTTCAACGTGCACCTTGGTCACCAGCGGGCAGGTGGCGTCGAAAATGCTGAAGCCGCGCGCGTCCGCTTCGGCCCGCACCGCTTTCGACACGCCGTGCGCCGAGAACACCAGCGTCTGGCCGGCCGGAACGTCGGCCAGGTCTTCGATGAATATCGCGCCCTTGCTGCGCAGGTCCGCCACCACGTAGGCGTTGTGCACGATTTCGTGACGCACATAGATCGGCGCGCCGAACTGCTGCAGCGCGCGCTCGACGATTTCAATGGCGCGGTCGACGCCGGCGCAGAAGCCGCGCGGCTGGGCCAGCAGGATTTCCTTGTCCATGGCGGTTCCTTTACAGCACGGAAATGAGGTTCACTTCAAAACGCACCGGCTGGCCGGCCAGCGGGTGGTTGAAGTCGAACAGCGCTTCGGTTTCGCCCAGTTCGCGCAGCACGCCGGCGAAACGGCCGCCGCCCGGGGCGGCGAAGTCCACCAGGTCGCCCACTTTATAGTCGGCGCCGGGCACCGAGTTGGCGTCCAGCGTGGCGCGCGACACGGGGCGCACCAGCTCCGGGTTGCGCGGGCCGAAGCCGACACCCGGCTCCAGGTCGAAAGTCTTGTGCGTGCCTTCCGGCAGGCCCAGCAGCAGCTGTTCCAGCACCGGCGCCAGCTGGCCCTGGCCCAGCATCAGCGTGGCGGGGGTGCCGTTGAACGTGGTGACGATATCGGTGCCGTCCACGGTGGCAAGGCGGTAATGCAGCGTGAGGTAGGCCGAAGCGGTGACGACTGGGGGTTGTGCGTTGGACATGATAGGCAGAAAACTTGAAAACGCTATTGTAAGCCACTCCGCATCCGCGGGCACATGTTGATAGAAACGCCATTTTTCCGCTGAAATCGCATAGAATGCGCCGCCATGATTAATTTCCTCTTCCCCGTGCCGTACGCCTATCCGAAAACCACCGTCCGCCTCGAGTGGCGGCCCCTGCTGCTGGCCGTCGCCGGCTTTACCGCGCTCGCCCTTGCCGTCATGTGGTGGCGCTGGGGCGGCACCGTGGAGGATTCTCTGCACTACTTTAATACCGCGCGCTACCTGCGCGGTGAAATACCTTTCAGCGAGCTGGTGGCGCCCTTCCCCTACCGCCTGCTGGTACCCGCCGCCGCCGCCGCCATCCCGGGCGACGTGCGCAACAATTTTGCGCTGCTGAACTGGCTGCTGGTGTCGGCCGCCGCCTGCATGACGGCGCTGAGCGTCCAGCGCCTGGGCCTGGGCCGCGATGGCGCGGTCGCCGCCGGCCTGCTGCTGGTGTGCTCGGTACCCACCTTCTGGTACGCGCCCTACCTGCTGGTCGACCCCGGCTCGGTATGCGCCCGTGCCGCCTTCGTGCTGGCCCTGGTGTCCGGCCAACCCTGGCTGGCGGCACTGGCCGGCGTGATCGGCAGCGGCGTGCGTGAAGAAAACATCGTCCTGCTGTTCTGGCTGCTCATTGCGCGCCAGATCGGCTGGCGCGCCGGCCTGCTGGCGCTGGCGGCAGCGCTGGCATGGATGCTGGCGGTGCGCTGGTGGATCATCGGCGGCCTGCCCAGCTACACCTGGGTGCCCAGCCTGGCGCGCGTGGCCGAGGCGCTGCGCGACCGGCGCTCGCTGGCGTCGATCGCGCTGGCGGCCGGACTGGTGCTGCCGCTGGCCCTGCTGGGCATGCGCCAAACCTTGCCGCAACTGCGGCCGTTCAAGCGCCTGCTGCTGCTCATGGCCTTGCCGCCGCTGTATGCCGCGCTGTCGGTACGGGTGGATGGCCGCGCCATCTGGGGACTGTACCCGTTCCTGATACCGTTCGCCGTCGCCGCCTGCCGGCCCTGGCTGGAGCGCAGCGCCGCCGCCGAGCCGGAGGAACTGCGCGCCGCCGCGTGATATTCTGAAGGATTCGCCCGCTTTTATCCTTTATATATGAATCCTGTACTGAACGGTTACTTCTGGTGCGCCCTGGCCTCGCTGGCCAGCGCCGGCGCCACCTTCCTTATTAAGCTGTCGCATGGGGCCGGCGACGGCTGGAGCATCCAGCGCCTGGCCTACCTGGGCGCCGCCTGCACGGTGTACGGGCTGGGCTTCGTCTGCTACACCATTACGCTGCAAAAGCTGCCGATGACGCTGGCCTATCCCCTGATGACGGCCATTACCATGGCCACTGTGCTGCTGATCGGCTATGCCGTGCTGGGCGAGGCCATGACGGCCACCCGCATGCTGGGCATGGTGCTGGTGGCCGCCGGCGCCTTCGCACTGGCGCGCTGAGCCGCCCACAGACTAAATACTTGGCCCCGGCTTGCGCCGGGACAAACGCCGCCGCTAACAATCCGACAACAATACTGGACCAGGCCGGGGTGTTCCCGGCGCAGCGAGGTCCAGCATGGGAATTGCCGATTGGCCAGAGCATCAGCGCCCGCGCGAGCGCCTGATACGCGAGGGCGCCACCGCCCTGTCCGACGCCGAACTGCTGGCGGTGTTCCTGCGGGTGGGTGTGCGCGGCAAGAACGCGGTGGAGCTGGCGCGCGACATGGTGGTCCATTTCGGATCGCTGCAAGGGCTGTTCGCGGCCACCCTGCACGACTTTTCCGCCATCCCCGGCCTGGGCACGGCCAAATTCGCCCAACTGCAGGCGGTGATGGAGCTGGCGCGGCGCGCGGTCGGCGAGCAGTTGCAGGCCGGGCAAACGCTCAGTTCGCCCGCCGCCGTCAAACAATACCTGCGCCTGGCGCTGGGCTCGCAGCCCTACGAATCCTTCCACGTGCTGTTCCTGGATGTGAAGAACCGCCTGATCGACTCGCGCGAGCTGTTTCGCGGCACCCTGTCCCACACCAGTGTGTATCCGCGCGAAGTGGTGCGCGAGGCGCTGGCGCGCAACGCCGCCAGCGTGATGCTGGCGCACAACCACCCGTCCGGCGCGCCCGAGCCCAGCGAGTCGGACCTGGTGCTGACGCGGGCGCTGGTGCAGGCCCTGGCGCTGGTGGACGTACGCATCCTCGACCATTTCGTCGTCGCCGGCCACCAGGTGCACTCCTTCGCCGAGCACGGCCAGCTCTGAAAACCACAGCCTCCGCTAGCAGTTTACCTATGAAAAACAAGGGTTTGGAGGCGGATTTTACAATTGTTAAATTTATGCACAAGTTCAAGACACAATTGTTTTTCGCAAGTCGTTGAAAAAGCTCAGTTTTTTCTATATACTCTTGTTTTTTCCAATTGTGGAATCTATTCAAGGAGTGCGCCATGGCACGTGTTTGCCAAGTCACTGGGAAGAAGCCGATGGTCGGCAACAATGTTTCCCATGCAAACAACAAAACTAAACGTCGTTTCCTGCCTAACCTGCAGAACCGTCGTATCTTTGTTGAATCTGAAAATCGCTGGGTCTCCCTGCGTCTGTCCAACGCCGGTCTGCGCGTAATCGACAAGGTCGGCATCGACGCCGTCCTGGCCGACATGCGTGCCCGCGGCGAAAAAGTCTAATAGGGAGTCACTATCATGGCAAAAACTGGCCGCGACAAAATCAAGCTGGAATCGACCGCAGGTACCGGTCACTTCTACACCACCGACAAGAACAAGCGCACCATGCCTACCAAAATGGAGATCATGAAGTTCGATCCTAAGGCACGCAAGCACGTTCTGTACAAAGAAACCAAGATCAAGTAATCGATCCTTGTTTCAAATAAAAAGGCCGCTCACTGAGCGGCCTTTTTTATTGCCTGGTCGGCAGACTGATAAACGGCCCCGCCCCGCCCCGCCCGCCATTGTGGCCGGTAATTTAATTGCTCGGCCGTGGTCTTGGCTTCAATTGCCTCGTCGAAGGTTTTACTGAAATTAAAGCTTACGATTCCTCGGCGGTATAACGTGCCGTGACGGCTTTTACCGCTTCATGCACGACTGGCACGACAATGCGCTCGCCGGGCTGATTGCCCAGCTTATGTTATACGGTTACTGACGCATGCTGCCGCACATAATAATTAAATACCACCTTGGCTTTAACCGTCTGCAAATCCTTGGAAGCGGCATCACCCTCGCCTTCGCCCTTTTCAATCGCCACGCCGACCAAATGCATGGTTTGCGCCAGCGGCCAGCAGAAATGAATGCCTTCATCGTCAGTGCGCCGCAAGCCGATCGAGCCCGCTTCTAGCATGAATATGCCAGAAACTGGCATGAAACGACATGTCCCTCGGCCAATGCCTGCGCAAGGAAAGCAAAGACGCTATCCACCATTCAATAAATTGAGCAGTAAGGGAACTGGATACAAATCGAAAGGGAATAAAAAAACGGCCCGAGCGGGCCGTTTTTGTGGGGCGATACTGATTTATGCGTAGCTGCGCAGGCGGAGCGAGAAATCCTGCAGGGATTTAATGCCCGATGCTTCCGCGCGGTTGCACCAGTCTTGCAGCTTGTGCAGTAGCTGGTCGCGGGTGAAATGGGAACGTTCCCAGATCACGCCCAATTCCACGCGCATATTGTGCATGGTTTCCAACGCTTTGCTGTGCTCGAACAATTCCACCAATTGCTGCTTTTGCGGCGCTTCCAGCTTACCCGGTTCACGCGTCAGGAATTTACGCGACGATTTCAGAAAGCGCGCTTCCAGCTGCGCTTTGTCTTTCAAATGCTCCAGCTCTTCTTTCCACGCGCTTTTCATCGACTTGGCATATTTGGCCATCACGTCGTAGCGGTTGGCGATCACCGATTGCAGCGTTTCCAGGTCGGCTTCCAATTTACCGTGCTGGAATTTCGGCGCAGGCGCCACTTTCTTTACCTTGGCCAGGCCCACGGTTTCCAGCGTGCGGATATAGAACCAGCCGATATCGAACTCATACCATTTGGACGACAGCTTGGCCGAGGTGGCAAAGGTGTGATGGTTATTATGCAGCTCTTCGCCGCCGATAATAATGCCGAACGGAATGATGTTGGTGGCGGCGTCGGCGCAATCGTAGTTGCGGTAGCCCCAGTAGTGGCCGATGCCGTTGATGATGCCGGCGGCGGTGACAGGGATCCACATCATCTGCACAGCCCACACGGTGGCGCCGATCACGCCGAACAGCGCCAGGTCGATGACGGCCATCAGCACCACGCCCATCCAGCTGTATTTGGTGTACAGGTTGCGTTCGATCCAGTCCGTCGGCGTGCCATGGCCGTATTTCTCCATGGTCTCCAGGTTCTTGGATTCGGCGCGGTACAGCTCAGCGCCTTCCCAGAAGACTTTCTTGATGCCGCGCGTGACCGGGCTGTGCGGATCTTCCTCGGTGTCGCACTTGGCGTGGTGTTTGCGGTGGATGGCGGCCCACTCCTTGGTCACCTGGCCGGTGGTCAGCCACAGCCAGAAGCGGAAGAAGTGGCTCGGAATGGCGTGCAGCTCCAGCGCGCGGTGCGCCTGGTGGCGGTGCAGATAAATGGTGACGCTGGCGATGGTGATATGGGTGACGATCATGGTGAAGGCAAATACTTGCCAGCCCGATGCGCCGGTGATGCCATTACTCAAGAACTCGAGAACTGCTTGTAAACTAAAAGTCATTACTACTCCAGAGAGGGTGTCCCATGCGCCGGCGCGGCTTGCTGTAACCCGCCGGAACATCTATTGTTGTGCGTCATTGTACGCTGAAACACCCCTCGTTTGAGCGGCCAGCCAGCAGCGCTTGACTATTTTTTAGGCGTTTCTGTATCTTCTGGTAACGGTACTGGACCGATGATGCGCATCTCCCGTTGCGGGAATGGCACCGAGATTTGGTGTTCCTGCAAGGCTTTCCAGATCGCGCGGTTGACGTCCGAAGTCACCCCGCCGCGGCCGTTTTCCGGGTCCGCTATCCACCAGCCCACCTGCAGGTCGAGCCCGTCGGCGCCGAAATTGACCAGCGAAGCCGACGGCGGCTTGTCCTTCACCACCCGCTCGATCG
Organism: Massilia sp. BGA-UO-ETr-WB1; assembly: GCF_059567845.1. NCBI lineage: Bacteria > Pseudomonadati > Pseudomonadota > Betaproteobacteria > Burkholderiales > Oxalobacteraceae > Massilia > Massilia sp. BGA-UO-ETr-WB1. Next base: position 181,564 of record NZ_JCAQOT010000013.1, read on the forward strand.
ACAGCGCAGCCTGCTCCAGCAAGCCCAGCGCCAGGTCGACGTCGGTGTCGTATGCGACCGACACTTTGGTGGTCAGCCACAGGTTCTTGTTCGACAGCGAGGAGTTTTGCACCGCGCCCGACACCAGCATTTCGTTCGGCACGATGGACTCCACGCCGTCCAGGCCCTGCAGCACGGTGTAGCGGGTGTTGATCTGCGTTACCCGGCCGCTGTATTTGTCCACCGTGATCATGTCGCCGATGGTCAGGCTGCGGTCCAGCAGGATGATGAAGCCGGACACGTAGTTGCTGGCGATCTTCTGCAAGCCCAGGCCCAGGCCCACGCCCAGCGCGCCGCCGAACACCGACAGCACGGTCAGGTCGATGCCCACCATGGACAGGCTGCCCAGCACCGCCACCACGATCAGCAGCGCGCGGCCGAAGCGGGCCAGCACCACGCGCAGGCTGGAGTGCACGGTCTGCAAGCCCATCAGGCGTTCTTCCAGCGCCGCGCCGGCCCACAGCGCCAGCATCAGCAGCACCGCCACCGAGATGGCCGCCTGCAGGATGTCGGCCACCGACACCTTGTTCTTGCCCAGCGGCAGCACCGTGTGCTCGAGGTAGAAGAACACGTCGTCCCACAAGCCGGTGATGTACATGGCCACGCAGGCCCACACCAGCAACTGGAAGATCTTCTCGAAGGTCAGCATGGTGGCGCCGATTTCGCCGCCGCGCCGCGCGAACACGCGGCGCAGCAGGAAGAACACGAAGCGGATCGCCGCCAGCGAGCCGAAGATCGGCAGCGCCACCTTCAGCAGATGCACTTTCTGGTAGCGCGCCAGCACCACCTGGGCGATGAAGATCAGGCAAGCGATGGCCAGCGGGCCGATCACGCGGCTGAAGCTTTCCACGCCGAAGCGCGCCATGCCGGTGGCCGGTTCGTGCGCCGTGATGCGCTTGCGCAGCAGGCCGGACAGCACATAGCCCAGCACGATGGCCAGCACCAGCGCGCCCATCTGCCACATCAGGCCGGGGTCGCGCAGGTCGGTTAACAGGTCGGTAATCAGGTTCTTCAGGGGTTCTTGCTTCATCGTTCTCACGGGTAGATGGAAAAAGGGCCAGCTCAGCGGCCGGCCCCATCTTACTTAGTCTGCGCTGTCCGCGTCGCCTGCGTCAGCTTCCGGCTCGGGCTTGGCCTTCTTCGGCATCGGCTTGCGCTCGAACACGGCGGCGAAGAAGCCGTCGGTCTGGTGCTTGTGCGGCAGCAGTTTCAGGTAGTCGCCCATCTCCAGCGCGATCTTCTGCTCGGCCAGCACTTTGCTCATCGGCACCAGTTCGAAGTCCGGGTGATTGGCCAGGAAGTCGGCCGCCACGTCGTCGTTTTCTTCGTTCAGGAACGAGCAGGTGGCGTACACCAGGCGGCCGCCGCCTTTGACCAGGCGCGCGGCGCCGGCCAGGATGGCGATCTGCTTGTCGTGCATTTCGCCGATGGCGCTCTCAGCCTGGCGCCACTTGACGTCCGGGTTGCGGCGCAGCGTGCCCATGCCCGAGCACGGCGCGTCGACCAGCACGCGGTCGATCTTGCCGGCCAGGCGCTTGATCTTGGCGTCGCGCTCGTGCGCGATCTGCACTGGGTGCACGTTGGACAGGCCGGAGCGCGCCAGGCGCGGCTTCAGCTTGGCCAGGCGCTTTTCGGACACGTCGAACGCGTACAGGCGGCCGGTGTTGCGCATCAGCGCGCCCAGCGCCAGCGTCTTGCCGCCGGCGCCGGCGCAGAAGTCCACCACCATCTCGCCGCGCTTGGCGCCCAGGATCTGGGCCAGCACCTGGCTGCCCTCGTCCTGCACCTCGATGGCGCCGCTCTTGAACAGCGGCAGGTTCTGCAGCTGCGGCTTCTTGTGCACGCGCAGGCCCAGCGGCGCGTACGGGGTCGGATCGGCGGCGATCGGCGCTTGCGCCAGTTCGGCGATCACTTCGTCGCGGCCGGACTTCATGGTGTTCACGCGCAGGTCCAGCGGGGCCGGGGTGTTCAGCGCGTCGGCCAGCAGCAGCGCCTCTTCCTCGCCGAACTGGGCCACCAGCTTCTCGAACAGCCACTTCGGCATGTTCGAACGCATCGACTTGTGCATCAGCTTGCGGTCGATCTGCATCACGCGCTCGATCCACTCCAGCTCTTCCGGCGTGACGCCGCCCAGCGAGTCCGCGCCCACGGCGTCGGCCAGGCCCAGCAGGGTCAAACGGCGCATGGTGGCGCCGCTGCCCGCTTCCGACTGGTCGGTGAAGAAGGCGCGGTTGCGCAGCACGGCGTACACGCCCTCGGCGATGGCGCCGCGCTCGCGGCCGCCGAGGCGGGGATGGTCTTTGAAATAGCGCGACAGGGTGCTGTCGGCGGGGGCGGTAAAGCGCAAAATCTCGCGCAGCACTTCTTCGGTGCTGGCGAGGATCGCTGGTGGCAATCTCATGGAATTCCTTGGTTAATTACTTGTTGTGGTCAACGATGACCTTGCCGTCCACTATCGTCAGCCGGTCTTCGACAAACCAGCGGATGGCGCGCGGATACAGCTGGTGCTCTTGCACCAGCAGGCGCGCAGCCAGCGTGGCGGGCGTGTCGTCCGGCAGCACCGGCACCGTGGCCTGGTCCACCATCGGACCGTGATCGAGTTCGGCGGTAACGAAATGCACCGTCGCTCCGTGTTCCTTCATGCCGGCCGCCAGCGCCTGCTCGTGCGTGTGCAGTCCGGGGAACAGCGGCAGCAGCGACGGGTGAATGTTCAGCATGCGGCCTTCATAGTGGGCCGTGAACGCCGGGGTCAGGATGCGCATGAAGCCGGCCAGCACCACCAGGTCCGGCTTGAAGCCGTCGATGACTTCCTGCAGCGCGGCGTCGAAGGCCTCGCGGGTCGGAAATGCCTTGTTGGCGACAACGGCGGTCGGAATGCCGTGCTCGTCGGCGAAGGCCAGACCCAGCGCGTCGGGACGGTTGCTGATGACAGCCGCGATGCGGGCCGGCCATTGCTCGGCTTGCGCGGCGCGGACCACGGCTTCCATATTGCTGCCGCGTCCAGAAATGAGGATGACGATATTTTTCATAGCCCGCTATTATACCTGCGCGGCGAGGTGGGTCTTTATTCGAAGGAATAGAAGACGCGGAACGGCACTTTCTTCTCGGCCCAGAAGTCGGCCGCGTCGCGGAACACGTCCAGCAGGCACTCGCGCGCCTCGCGGTCGAATTTCTGGGTGTTCGGCAGCTGCTCCAGCACGATCAGGAAACCGGTCTGCTCGCCGGCCTTGGCCATGGTGTCGGTCAGGGTGACGCGCAGCGCCTCGAAATTCTTGCCGCACGGCTTAGGGAAAAGAAATGACTCCGCGATGATGCCCAGCACTTGCTGCTTGGTCAGGCCGGCATTGCAATGCGCGTATAAAAAGTGCTGCCCCAGGCGGGCTGCCTCGTCTTGCAGATCGGTGACACGAAATGCGCGAATAGACTGGACAAGGTTGGGCGGCACAGTTATCAACAAACTCATTTTTCCCTCAAATCGACCTGTTAATGTACGGTTTGCTTTTCGCTATAGTGGTTACCTATACATGGAGGCCACGGGCGGGTCATTGCGCCGGCGGCGAGTCGCGTTTCTCTATGTCAATCTGATCCCATACGGTTGTTAGGGTAACGTGTTGTATCCTGCGAATCAACACGTAAGTGATGTCTAACGCAAGTTTTGTAAGAAATAGAACATTTCATCGGTATTGCGCCTGGATTCGGGGGCTGTTACAAATTGTTGCCATGAGCATTGTTTTGGCTGGGGCGGCAGGATTACCATAGCAACAGCCATCCCTATCCGTGTGGATTGCATACCCGGACTATCCAACACAAACAAGAGGTATCAAATGAACATGCCATCCAAACTGATGCTGTCGGCCCTGTGCCTGTGCGCGGTGCCATTCGCGCAAGCCACGGAATTCGAGGATTACGGCCGCGTGGTGCGTGTGCAGCCGCAGGTTGAGCAGGTCAACGTGCCGCGCCAGGAGTGCCGCACAGAGTACGTGCAGGTGCAGCAGCCGGCGCAGCGCAGCGCGGGCGGCTCCATCGTCGGCGGCATCGCCGGCGCGCTGCTGGGCAGCCAGATCGGCGGCGGCCACGGCCGCACTGCCGCGACGGCGGCCGGCGCCATTGCCGGCGCCGTGGTGGGCGACCGCGTCGACAACCAGAACGCCCAGCCGGGCGCGGTCAGCGAGCAGGCGGTGAAACAGTGCCGCACCGTGGACCATTGGGAATCGCGCACCAACGGCTACGAAGTGACCTACGACTACCGCGGCCGCAACTACACCAGCATCATGTCCTTCGACCCCGGCCAGCGCGTGCGCCTGCGCGTTTCCGTCGAACCGATGCAAAACTGATTATTTGATTATTTCCGTACCCCCAAATGGGGTCAGGGTTAATATTCCCGTTCGGGAATATTAACCCTGACCCCATTTTGCATCTGCGCATCTTGCTTTGCGGGAAGCAGGCGCGGGATAATAGATGCTCACCTCCAGGCTGCCCCTCTCATGCTGATCAAACGTAAGTCCATCGAAAAAGAAGAATCCTCGCGCCCTGCCACTGCTGCCGCCGCGCCGAAAGCGCCGCGCAAGGTGAAGTACGCGCCGGTCACCCTGTCGGAACAGGACGGCGTGCGCTATCTGCACTTCGGCACCGAGTGGGTGCAGGGCGCCATGCGCATCCGCAAGCCGGACTGGCCGGAACTGGAGTACGCTCAGCAGATGATGGCGTGGATGCTGTGGATCGAACAACCGCAGCGCATCGCCCAGCTGGGCCTGGGCACGGCGGCGCTGACCAAGTTTTGCTATAAACAGTTTCCGCAGGCCGATGTCACCGCGATCGAGCTGAACCCGTCGGTGATCGCCATCTGCGAATCGATGTTCAAGCTGCCCGAGAACGACGGGCGCCTGCAGGTGCTGGAAATGGATGCGCTGGATTTCGTGAACGACAAGGCCAACCACGGCGCGCTCGACGCGCTGCAGGTGGACCTGTACGACGCCACCGCGCGCGGCCCGGTGCTGGACACGCCGGAGTTCTACCAGGCCTGCAACGCCTGCCTGGCCGACGGCGGCGTGATGACGGTGAACCTGTTCGGCGACCATCCGAGCTACGCCAAGAACATCAAGGCGATGAAATTCGCCTTCGCCCAGGTGGTGTGCCTGCCGCAGGTGCATGATGGCAACGTGGTGGCGATCGCCTTCAAACAGGCCCGCCCGATGGACCTGGAAGCGCTGAAGGCGCGCGCCGCGCAGATCGTGGCCGACACCAAGCTGCCTGCCAAGTCCTGGGTCAAGGGCATCGAGCAAGCGCTGAAAAAATAGACCCGGGACCCCAGCCAGATGAAAGCACTAGACCTGCAACAAATCTTCACCTGGCTGCTGGCCGATGGCCTGGTCGAGAAGGCCAATGTCAAGGCCTCCTACGCGCAGGCCCAGGGCATCCTCAAGAACACGGTCGGCTCCATGCATCCGCTGTGCGCGGTGGCCCACTGCAAGCTGCTGTCGGCCCAGCCGCCGCACCGCCTGCTCACCCTGGACATGCTGACCGAATGGCTGGCCGGCCACGCCAAGCTGCCCTTCTACCGCATCGACCCGCTGAAGATCGACTTCACCAAGGTGGCCGACGTGATGTCCGCCAACTACGCGGCGCGCTTCAACATCCTGCCCGTCGAGATGAGCATGGACACGCTGGTGGTGGCCACCGCCGACCCGTTCGCGCACGAGTGGGAAGCGGAGATCGCCAAGATTTCGCGCCGCGTGGTGCGCCGCGTGATCTCCAATCCGCTCGACATCGCGCAGTACACCTCGCAATTCTTCGCGCTGGCCAAGTCCATCAAGAAGGCCAACAAGTCCAACGGCCAGGACCTGGCGCTACGCAACAACTTCGAGCAGCTGGTGGAGCTGGGCAAGAGCAACCGCCAGGTGGACGCCAACGACCAGCACGTGATCAACATCGTCGACTGGCTGTGGCAGTACGCCTTCGAGCAGCGCGCCTCGGACATCCACCTGGAGCCCAAGCGCGACCTGGGCACGATACGCTTCCGCATCGACGGCGTGCTGCACCAGGTGTACCAGGTGCCGGCGGTGGTGATGATCGCCATGACGGCGCGCATCAAGCTGCTGGGCCGCATGGACGTGATTGAAAAGCGCCGCCCGCAGGACGGCCGCATCAAGACCCGCACCGCCGGCGGCCAGGAGATCGAATTGCGCCTGTCCACCCTGCCCACCGCCTTCGGCGAAAAGCTGGTGATGCGCATCTTCGACCCCGAAGTGGTGGTCAAGACCCTGCCCGAACTGGGCTTTCCCGAGGAGGACGCGGCGCGCTGGGACGCGCTCACCAAGCGCCCGCACGGCATCATCCTGGTGACCGGCCCCACCGGCTCGGGCAAGACCACCACCCTGTACACCACCTTGAAGGCGCTGGCCACCTCGGAAGTCAACGTGTGCACGGTGGAGGACCCGATCGAGATGGTGGAGCCGGCCTTCAACCAGATGCAGGTGCAGCCCGGCATCGACCTGTCCTTCGCCGACGGCGTGCGCGCGCTGATGCGGCAGGACCCGGACATCATCATGGTGGGCGAGATCCGCGACCTGGCCACCGCCGAGATGGCGATCCAGGCCGCGCTGACCGGGCACCTGGTGCTGTCCACGCTGCACACCAACGACGCGCCGTCGGCCGTGATGCGCCTGCTGGAGCTGGGCGTGCCGCACTACCTGCTGGAAGCGACGCTGATCGGCATCATGGCGCAGCGCCTGGTGCGCACACTGTGCCCGGACTGCAAATCGCCGGACGGCCAGATCGCCGACGACGTGTGGCAAGGCATAGGCGGCGCCTGGAACCTGCCCAAGCCGGAGCGCGTGTACCGCCCGCTGGGCTGCCCCGAGTGCCGCCAAACCGGCTACCGGGGCCGCACCGGCATCTACGAGCTGCTGACGGTGACGGAAGCGTTCAGCCAGCAGGTGCAGGAAGAAACCGACATCGCCGCGCTGCGCCGCCAGAGCATCGCCGACGGCATGAAGCCGCTGCGCATCGCCGGCGCCTACAAGATCGCCGAGGGCGTCACCAGCGCCGAGGAGGTGCTGAAAGTGACCTCGGCGCTGGCCTGAAGAAAAAAGGCGCGCAAAAACCTTTGCAAGCCCGCATCGACCTGTATATAATACGGCCTCTTTCGGGTCGTTAGCTCAGCTGGTAGAGCAGCGGACTTTTAATCCGTTGGTCGCAGGTTCGAATCCCGCACGGCCTACCACGAATACAGCAGTACCAATGAAGGCTTACCCGCTCCGGCGCGTAAGCCTTTTTTGCGTCCATGGCGGCCGTGGCAACGGTATGTGGCAACTGTAGCTGTCCAGCGGCTGATACAGCATGCATCTGCGCCCTCGGCCTTGTGCCTTGTCCCCTCCCCGCCGCGCTTCTAGACTTGTGCCATCTCCACGCTGCGGATTGCACACCATGACCGAACTCCTTCCCTTGATGAGCTATTGCCTAGTGATGTCGGCCACTCCCGGGCCGAATAACGTGATGCTGGCGGCCACCGGCGCCAACTTCGGCGGGCGCGGCGCGCTGCCGGCCATCCTGGGCATCCAGGCCGGCATGTTCGTGCAGACCATGCTGATTTGCGCCGGGCTGGGCAGCGTGTTCGTGGCCTACCCTCTGGCGCAGCAAGTACTGCGCATCGCCGGCTCGCTGTACCTGGTGTTTTTGGCGTGGAAGCTCAGCGGCACTTCGGTGAATGGCGCGCAGGCGCCGAAGGCGGTGTCGTTCGCCCAGGCTGCGGCGCTGCAGGCGCTGAACCCGAAGAGCTGGATGAAGGCCATCACCGTGGCATCGGTGTTCATGCCTGCGGGGCACAACCCGCTCACCGGTGCGCTGCTGGTGGCGGTGATCGGCACGCTGGTGGGCATGCCCTGCAATGCGATGTGGGCCTTGTTCGGCGTCTCGATCCGCCGCCTGCTGACAGACCCGCGCAAGCAGCGCGTGTTCAATCTGACCATGGGCGCAACCCTGCTGGTGCTGGCCGTGATGTTTTTGCGCTAGACTCTGGCCATGTTCTCCATCGACCGCTCCTCCCCCATCGCCCTGTCCAAGCAGATTGAGACCAAGCTGCGCCACATGGTCGAGAGCCGGGCCTTGCCCGGCGGCGCCAAGCTGCTGTCGATACGCCAGCTCGCCACCCAGCTGGCAGTGAGCACCAATACCGTGGTGGCGGCCTACGACAGGCTGGTGGCGGCAGGCGTGATCGATACGCATGGCACGGCGGGATTCTTCGTCTGCTCCACGAACGACGCCGCCAGGTCGATTCCCGACGAGGTGGCGCTGGAAGCGGGCGAGGAGCAGGAGCCGGTATGGCTGGCGCAGCAGTCGAACGATCAGCGCAGCGGCATCCTGCTGGCCAGCAGCGGCGCCTTGCCGCCCACCTGGCTGCAGGACGCGGTGCCCGCCACCACCGTGCAAAAGGCCTTGTCGCGCAGCGCCGCCGGCATGGCCTCGCGCTGTCCGCCCCAGGGACTGCCGGAACTGCGCGAGCAGATCGCACTGCTGTTGCGCGGCATCGGCGCGTCCTTCGACGCCGGCCATATCCTCACCACCTTCGGCAGCACCCATGCGATCGACCTGATCTGCCGCAGTTTTCTGCAGCCCGGCGACACCGTGCTGGTGGAGGACCCCGGCTACTTCCTGATGTTCGGCAGGCTGCGCCAGGACGGCATGCGCCTGGTGCCGATCAAGCGCCGCCCCGATGGCCTGGACCTGGACGCCCTGGAGGCCGCCTGCCGCGAGCACCGCCCGCGCCTGCTGTTCGTGCAGACGGCCTTGCACAACCCCACCGGCTGGAGCAGCAGCGCGGCCAATCTGCACAAGCTGCTGATACTGGCGCAGCAGTACGGTTTCCTGATCGCCGAGGACGACGTGCACGGCCATTTCCAGCAAGGCCACAGCACGCGGCTGGCGTCCTTGTCCGGGCTGGACGGCGTGATCTACTACTCCAGCTTTTGCAAGGCGCTCAGTCCTGCCTTGCGCATGGGCTACCTGGCCGCCGCGCCGGCCTTGCTCAAGGTGCTGATGCGCACCAAGATCCATTCCATCATGACGACGCCGGCGCTGAACGAATACGTGCTGCTGGAAGTGCTCAGGGCCGGCGGCCTGCGCAAACATCTGGACCGCCTGCAGCGCAAGATCATGGCGGCGCGCAACGCCAGCACGCGCCAGTTGAGCGCGGCGGGCGTGCTGTTCGAGCAGCCCGGGGACGCGGGCCTTTTCCTGTGGGGCACCATGCCGGAAGGCCTGGACGTGGACTTGCTGGTGCAGGACGCCTACCGCAACAAGATCCTGCTGATGCGCGGCGCCGCCTTCTCGGCGAACGACACGCCGGACCGGCACATCCGCTTCAACGTCGCGTTCAGCCAGCATCCGCGCCTGAGCAACTACCTGCAGGAACGCCTGCAGGCAGTGGCCGGCGCGCGCTCAAGCCTGGCGCGCGCCAGCAGCGCGGCCAGCGGCGTTGCCAGTCCAGATGGCAAGCGTTGAGGCCACTGACGCCACTGCCAGCTATTCCACCAACAAGCTCTCTTGTTGTCACCTTTGGTTACTGGCTTGTTGCTGCAACCGGGGGCTTGCACGCCCTTTCCTTAAAAATTCTGCAATATTCATGCGCAAGTTCGAACTGGCCGGCATGCGTCGTGTGCGTTCGTCCGTCAACAAGGTGCTGCGGTACCTGGATGACCTGTCCGCGTTCGGCGCTGAAATCCAGATGCTGGACGAGGCCGGAAAAGTGAGCACGAGCATCACTCCGGCCGCCGAGGAGTAGGCTACCGGTAACGCTTCACAGCGGCACCGCCGGCGGCGAAGCGGTGGTTGCGCCCACGTGGAAGCTGCCGTCGAATTGCGGCGTGGGCGCGTCCAGCGCCACGCTGCCCGCCGCGGGGCGCGCCCCCAGGTTGACGGTCCAGCTCTTCGCGCCGCAGGCCGCCGCCGACGGCCCGGTGCAGACCCAGGCGCTGCCGCCGTCCGTGACCACCGTCAGCGACAGCGGCTTCAGGTCGGCCAGCAGATAAGTCATCGATTCAAAATTGGGATTGAAGCGGTTGCCGCGCGTGCGAGTGGCGTGCAAGCCGCCGGTCAGCACCACGAAGGCGCTGCCGCTGTGGCGCGCAATGGCAGCGCGCAGCTGCTGCGCCATGCCGGCTTCCCGCCCTGCCCCGCCGCTGTCATTGGCGATAACGTCCACCGGTGCGCCCGCCGCGCGCATCTTGCGCACCGCTTCCAGCATGCGCAGCATGGCCTGGCTGGAGCGCCCGTCCTGGAAGGGGCGCCGCCAGAACGGCCCGGCCAGCAGCGCCGCCTGCTCGTCCGCCGTGCCGGCGCCGCCCATGAAGGCGTCCAGCCGCGCCTGTTCCTCGGCCGGTATTTCCAGCGCCAGTTTGACCGGCTTGCCGCCCGACGCCGCCGCGCACACATAGCGTGCCAGGAAGGCGGGCACCTGTTCCGTGCCGTGCACTTCGCCCAGCACCACCAGGGGCGCGCCCAGCAGCGGCGCGGGCACGGCTTCGGCTTCGCATGCCGTTTGCGCCGCCACCGGCAGCGCCGCGGCCAGCAGCACTGCAGCCAGACAAATTAAAGACGCAGACATACGCACCGGCTATCCTCATGAAAGTTACTTTATGAACATTAAAATTGCACTGTGGATATAATAGTTTTACAATGCATTTTTTGTAACCAGTAATAATAACCAGGAAATATATACGTATGCTTAAGACTTTCAAGTCCCGCCTCATCGGCGTGCTGTTCGCCTCCGCCGGCCTTTTATCCAGCGCCGCCGCCTCCCCCATCCTCAGTGGCTGGACCCAGGTGGGCCGTTCCGACAACGGCATTTTCAACGGCCAGTGCGACTTGAATCTGTCGGGCAGCTGCACTTTCAGCGACGCCACCGACTTCTGGAAAGCCCTGCCCGGCGCCACCGAGATCCTGTTCATCACCGGCGACCGCAAGACCTGGGGCCTGGCTTCCTATGCGGAGATTTTCGGCCTGGTGCAAGCCCGGGGCCGCAATTTCAATCCTAACCTGCGCTGGCTCAATGCGGGACGCGACGGCGTCGACCTGGGCAGCACCGTTGTCGGCAACGTACTGTCGCGCGCTGGCGCCTACCCTGAAGACCCGTGGATCACGCTGGAAGGCATACATTGCGCGCAGAACTGCAAAGAGATCCTGTGGGGCGAAGCCAGTTATGGCGCAGGCGGCCTGCACGGCGCCCTGAGCATCAGCCACGGCGGCCTGGACGTGTTCGCGCGCGTGGCCAACGCCAACTCGGTGCCGGAACCGGGCACCGTGGCCATCCTGGGCGGCGGCCTGCTGGCGCTGGCGTTAGTACGCCGCCGACGCGCCCAGCGCTCCTAACGCTCCGCCGGCGCTATCGCGGCCAGCTGCGCGGCGAAAGCCGCGTGCGCCGCCGCGTCCACCGGGCGGTGCTTCGGCTCGGTGCGCGCCGGATCGTTGCCCAGGTAATTGTTGTTCTTCCAGTTGCGCGCCGGCCGCACCGGGCGCCGTTCGAAGCCGCCGCCGCAGTTGGGGCACACATTGGCCAGCACGCCCTCGACGCAATCGGCGCAGAAGGTGCATTCGTAGCTGCAAATGCGCGCGTCGGGCGCTGCCGGCGGCAGGTCCTTATCGCAGTGCTCGCAGCCCGGTCTCAGTTCCAGCATGGTTACTCCAGTGGGTGAATGTCCGGCCAGTGTAGCCGTGCTAGACTTGGCATTCATGACATTGAACATTGAAAAACCGCCAAACGCCGTGGCTCCGGCCATGGTCTGGATCATGGTTTTCCCCGACTTCCTGCTGCTGGACGCCACCGGGCCGGCGCAGGTCTTTTCCACCGCCAACGACGGCTGCCGCGACGCAGGCAGTCCGCCGGCCTACGGCGTCGAACTGGTGTCGCTGCACGGCGGGCCGGTGGCGTCCTGCTCCGGCGCGGCCGTGATGACCGCCCCGCTGCCCCCGCCCGCCGCGCTGCAAGGCGCCACGCTGATCGTCTCCGGCGGACGCGGCGTGCGCGCTGCGCTCGCCGAGCCGGCGCTGGTGGACTGGGTGGCGGCGGCCGCGCGCGTGGCGCGGCGCTGCGCCTCGGTCTGCACCGGCGCCTTCCTGCTGGCCGAGGCGGGCCTGCTGGCGGGACGCCGCGCCGTCACGCACTGGCAGGACGTGGACAGCCTGCGGCGCGAATACCCCGCAGTGCAGGTGCAGGACGACGCCATCTACGTCAAGGACGGGCCGGTCTACACGTCGGCCGGCATCACGGCCGGCATCGACCTTTGCCTGAGCCTGGTGGAGGAAGACCTGGGCCGCGCCGCGTCCATCGGCGCCGCCAAGCGGCTGGTGGTGTACCACAAGCGGCCCGGCGGGCAGCGCCAGTTCAGCGCGGAACTGCTGGCGCAGTCCAGCGGCGGCGGCCTGGCGCACCAGCTCACGCAGTGGCTGCGGCCGCGCGCGGCGGAGGAAATCGATGTGGAAAGGATGGCGGAGGCGATGGCGCTGTCGGCGCGCAGCCTGCACCGCCGCCTGCGCGAGGAGACCGGAGCCTCGCCCGCGCAGCTGCTGGCGCGGGTGCGGATGGAAACTGCCTGCCGGCTGCTGGAGTCGGCCGGCTGCAGCGTCAAGCAGGTGGCGCGGCTGTCCGGTTTCGGCACCGAATACAACCTGCGCCGCGCGTTCGCAAAACAGCTGGGCGTACTGCCCAGCGAATACCGCGAACGGTTTGCCTGAGCGGCTTGCTGCTTACTTGCGCGCGCGGCGTTTGCGCGCCAGCGCCAGCAGGCCCATGCCCAGGCCGAACATGGCCAGCGTGCCCGGTTCCGGCACCGCGTTCATGCGCAGCGCCTGGATTTCGGCCTGGCTCAGCGCGGTGTTGTAGATGCGCGCTTCGCTGATGACGGCGTCCAGACCGCCAGGGCCGGAAGCGGCGGCATTGGCGTGGCGGATGCCGAACAGGATCTCGGTGTCGTTGGCGGTCCAGCTGGCGGCGTTATTGGCCAGGTAGCTGCCGATGTTCACACCGTTGCGGTAGCCGGTGATGCGCAGCGAGCCGTTGCCGAAATCCTGGTAGCTGATCGCCATCTGGATCAGGTTGTTGATCGAGTTTTCCGTGTAGCCCGGGTTGAAGGGGTTGTTGCGCCAGCCGTTGCTGCTGCCGTTCATCCAGGTATTGGCCTGGTTTTCGCCGAAGATGATGCCGTCGAAGTTGTCGCTGCCGATCTTGTCGATGGTCATCAGCGAACCGGCGTTGGCGGCGTTGCTCAGCCCGGTCAGCTGGCCCCACACGACCAGCGTCTTGCTGGTGATGGCGGCGCCGTTATAACCGGTGGTGCGTGCCCAGCCCAGTGCGCTGGTGCCGCTGCCGTCGACCGTCAGCTTGCCGTTGGCGATGCTGGCGTTGCCGCGCAGTTGCAGGTTGCCGAAATTGCCGGTCGAGTCGGCCAGCACGTTGCTGCCTTCGAAGGTCCATTGGCCGATCATCGTGGCGTGGCTGGCGCCGGCGGCGAACAGCAGGGGCAGGCAGACGCACAGTTGGGCGAGGCAGCGTTTCAGAGCGGTCATATATTTTTCCATGAAGAATAAGTTATTACCATAAAACAAGCAAATTGCATGCCGCCATGTTTCCCCGGGGGAGCAAGTGCTGGGTGTAAAGTTTTCCGACAGGGAAACTGAATTACCTCAAGGAAAATACGGCTTACGGCGGGAATGGGCGCGCAAACGCTGTAAAATTTCCCGACATGTTAAAATAACATCTTTCCAAGAGAGAACAACCATGAGCCAGCAACAAGAAGACCGCCGTTTCCGCCGCCGCCTGCGCATCCTCGCCGCCATTGCGCTGGTGGGTCTGCTGGCCCTGGCTGGGCGCCTGATCTGGCTGCAGGCGGTGCGCGGCGCGCAAGGCATGCTCTGATGCCGCGCCGTATCAAGGCGCTGTTCGCCGTGCTGGACCCGCAGCTCACGCTGTGCATCGTGCTCCTGCTGGCCACCGGCGTGCTCACCATGTACTCGGCCGGCGCCGACTTCCCCGGCCGCTTCGTCCTGCATCTGCGCAATGTGCTGATCGCGCTGGGCATCATGTGGGCGGTAGCCAGCGTGCCGCCGCCCACGCTGATGCGCTACGCCGCGCCCATCTACGCGGCCGGCGTGCTGTTGCTGCTGGCGGTGTTCATGGTGGGCGAGATCAAGAAGGGTTCACGGCGCTGGCTGTATATCGGCTTCGACATGCAGCCGTCCGAAATGATGAAGATCGCCATGCCGCTGATGCTGGCGTGGTTCTTCCACCAGTACGCCAGCCTGAAGCGCTGGAAGACCTTCGCGGTGGCCGGCGTGCTGCTGCTGATCCCGGCCGCCCTCATCATGAAACAGCCCGACCTCGGCACCGCGCTGCTGGTGCTGGCGGCCGGCGGCTACGTGATCGTGCTGGCCGGCCTGTCGTGGAAAGCCATGGCCGCGCTGGTGGCGGCGGGCGCGGCCAGCATCCCCATCGCCTGGCCGCTGCTGCACGATTACCAGCGCCAGCGCGTGCTGACCCTGCTCGATCCCGAGGCCGACCCGCTGGGCAAAGGCTTCCAGATCAAGCAGGCCGGCATCGCCATCGGCTCGGGCGGGCTGGACGGCAAAGGCTGGCTGCAAGGCACACAGGGCCATCTCGGCTTCGTGCCCGAGCGCACCACCGACTTCATCTTCTCCGTGTACGCCGAGGAATTCGGCCTGCTGGGCATTGCGGTGCTGCTCTCCCTGTACTTCCTGCTGATCGCGCGCGGACTGGCCATCACCGCCGGCGCCACCACGCAGTTCGCGCGCCTGCTGGGCGGCGCCATCACCATGATCTTCTTCACCTACGCCTTCATCAACATCGGCATGGTGAGCGGCGTCGTGCCGGTGGTCGGCGTGCCGCTGCCCTTCATCAGCTACGGCGGCACCGCGCTGATGACGCTGGGCATAGGCGCCGGCATCCTGATGAGCATCCAGCGCCAGCGCAAGCTGGCTTAATTCGGCTTAATTCAGCTGAGGCGGCTGGGCAGACTGCTGCTTCCAGGCTTCGATTTCGAAGCCGCCGGTCCGCGCCGTTGCCCGCCGTGACGAACAGCGCCGCCTTCACGCCATGCTTGTCCAGCGCCGCCAGCATGGCCGCGATAGCCGCAAGTGTAGCGCCCCAGTCCTAGCTCCCCATCCCTCGGCATACCGCCGGTTGAGCAGCGTCAATATCCGGCGCCAGCAGATTGGCTCCTGGGGCAATTGCGGCGGCGGGCGGGGTGTGCAACACTGGGGTGGCCGCCTTGCGGCGCATGGGAAAGATGAGGGAGCGGAATATGTATGACTACGTTATCGTCGGCGCGGGGTCGGCCGGCTGCGTGCTGGCGAACCGGCTGTCTGCCGATCCGGCCGTCAAGGTCTGCCTGCTGGAGGCGGGGGCGCGCGACAGCAGCCCCTTCATCCGCATGCCGATCGGCATACTGTTCCTGATGATGAGCAAGACCCTGAACTGGCGCTACCACACGGAACCGCAGGCGCAGCTGAACGGCCGCCAGCTGTTCTGGCCGCGGGGGAAAACGCTGGGCGGCAGCAGCTCGAGCAACGCCATGATCTACACGCGCGGCCACCGCAGCGATTACGACCACTGGGCCGCGCTCGGCAACCGCGGCTGGAGCTACGCAGACCTGCTGCCCCTATTCAAGCGCTCGCAGCACCACGAGCCGGGCGCCGACGACTACCATGGCAGCGGCGGCCCGCTGAACGTGTGCGCGCAGCGCTCGCCCAATCCCCTCACGCAAGTGTTCCTGGACGCTGGCCTGGCGGCCGGCTATGCGGCCAACGGCGATTTCAACGGCGCCAGCCAGGAAGGCCTGGGCCGCTACCACCTGACGCAAAAGAACGGCGAACGCTGGAGCGTGGCGCGCGCCTATCTGCATCCGGTGCTGCAGCGCCCCAACCTCACCGTCATCACCGGCGCGCACGCCGCCAAGGTGCTGATGGACGGCAAGCGCGCGCGCGGCGTGGCGTATCTGAAGAACGGCCGGCAGCACGAGGCGCTGGCCGCGCGCGAAGTGATCCTGTCCGGCGGCGCCATCAATTCGCCGCAGCTGCTGATGCTGTCCGGCATAGGGCCGAAGGAGGAGCTGGCGCGGCACGGCATCCCGCTGCTGCACGAACTGCCCGGCGTCGGCCAGAACCTGCAGGATCACCTGGACGTGCTGCTGGTGCAGAAAAGCACGCAGCATATTTCGCTCGGCATCTCGTGGCGCAACCTGCTGGCGCAGACGGCGCACACGCTGAACTACCTGTTCCGCCGCCGTGGCCCCTACACCACCAACTCGGCCGAGGGCGGCGGCTTCGTCAAGAGCCGCCCCGAACTGGACGTGCCCGACCTGCAGTTCCACTTCACGCCGGCCACGCTGGACGGCCACGGCCGCACGCTGGCGCACGCCAAGGCCACCATGCTGGGCCACGGCTACGCCCTGCACGTGTGCGACCTGCGTCCAAAAAGCCGGGGCCGCATCGGCCTGCACAGCGCGGACCCGATGGCGCATGCGCTGATCGAACCGAATTACCTGTCGCACCCGGACGACATGGAGAACTTGGTGCGCGGCGTGAAAGCGGCGCGCGCCCTCCTCGCGCAGCCGGCCTTCGATCCCTACCGCGGCGCCGAGATCCAGCCCGGCCCGCAGGTGCAAAGCGACGACCAGATCCGCGACTTCATCCGGCGCAAGGCGGAAACCATTTACCACCCTGTGGGCACGTGCAAAATGGGGCACGACCCCATGGCAGTGGTGGACGACACGCTGGCCGTGCACGGCCTGCAAGGCTTGCGCGTGGCGGACGCGTCCATCATGCCAACCCTCATCGGCGGCAACACCAACGCCCCCACGGTGGCCATTGCCGAAAAGGCAGCGGACATGATACTGGCCGCCGCGCCAGCCCGTGGCGCCCCCTGCGGCGGCACGGCGGATACATTGGAGAAACAATTGGCTGATTGACAGAGGTAAAGGTTTTGCCCACCATCTACTGCTTCGATCCACCAAGCCGGACTTAGCACATGACCTCTACCCGATTGCTCCATCCCCTGACCGCCCTGCTGCTGGCTACCGCCAGCTTCGGCGCGGCGCACACCGCCCAAGCCGCCGACGCTACCGCGCCGGCCGCAGCGGCGACCGTCAGCACCGGCATCGCCGCCAAGCACGCCATCACCCACGAAGACGTGTGGCTGATGAAGCGCGTCGGCGCGCCCGTGCCCAGCCCGGATGGCAAGTGGGCCGTGTTAGCCGTCACCGACACCGCCTACGACAGCAAGGAGCAATGGTCCGACCTGTGGATCAAGTCCCTCGCCGACGACAGCGCGCCGCGCCGCCTGACCTTCTCCAAGGGCGGCGAAGGCGCCCTGAACTGGTCGCCGGACAGCAAGCAGCTGATCTTCGTCGCCAAGCGCGACGGCGACGAGGCAAGCCAGATCTACCGCATCGACGTGGCCGGCGGCGGCGAGGCGCAGCGCCTCACCACCCTGACCCTGGGCGCGCGCTCGCCCAAGTTCAGCCCGGACGGCAAGCAGATCCTGTTCGTCAGCGACATCTTCCCCGGCAACACCGACGAGGAATCGGTCAAGAAAACCTTCAAGGAACGCAAGGACCGCAAATACAGCGCGCGCGCCTACGAAACCTTCCCGCCGCGCTTCTTCGACAAGTGGCTGGACGACAAGCTGGTGCGCCTGTTCGTGATGGACGCGCAGATCGGCGCCAAGCCCAAGGACATCCTGTCCGGCAGCAAGCTGGCGGCCATGCCGGGCTTCGGCGGCGGCCAGGGCGACGAAGGCCAGTCGCTGGACGCGATCTGGGCGCCGGACGGCAAGTCGGTCGTCTTCAGCGCTTCGACCAACCGCGACGAACTGGCGCGCGCCTCGGCCTACACGCAGATCTTCTCGCTGCCAGCCACCGGCGGCGAAGCCACCAGGCTCACGGCGGACAAGCACAGCTACAGCAGCCTGAAGTTCTCGCCGGACGGCAAAACCCTGCTGTGCCTGACGCAAGCCGAAACCGAAGGCAAGGTGTACGACCTGGACCGCCTGGCCAGCTTCTCCTGGCCCATCAACGGCGCGAGTCCGCAGCCGAAAATCCTGGCCGCCGCGCTGGACCGCTCGGTGTCGCGCTTTGCACTGCCGTCGGACGGCAAGCGCATCTACTTCACCTTCGAGCACGCCGGCCTGGAGCAGCTGCATTCGATCGGCTACGCGGGCGGCGAGGTGAAAGCGGAAGCGTCGGCTGCCACCGGCAGCATCAACTCGCTGAACGCGGGCGGCACGGCGCTGGTGGGCGTGTGGGAGTCGGCCATCAACCCTCCCGAGGTGTTTGCTTTCAATGGCAAAGCCCCCAAGCGCCTGACCTCCTTCAACGTGGAGAAAGCCGCCAGCATCGACTGGCAGGCGCCCGAGCACTTCTGGTTCAAGACGCCGGACGGCCGCCAGATCCACAACATGATCGTCAAGCCGGCCAATTTCGACCCGAACAAGAAGTACCCGCTGTTCGCCGTCATCCACGGCGGCGCCGCCAATATGTGGCGCGACCAGTTCGTGCTGCGCTGGAACTACCACCTGCTGGCCAAGCCGGGCTACATCGTGCTGTTGACCGACTACAAGGGTTCCACCGGCTACGGCGAGGAATTCGCCCGCTCGATCCAGTTCGACCCGCTGAAAGGCCCGGGCGAGGAGATCAACCAGGCGGTGGACGAAGCCATCGCCAAGTATAGCTTCATCGACGGCAGCAAGCTGGCCGCCGGCGGCGCCAGCTACGGCGGCCACCTGGCCAACTGGCTGCAGGCCACCACCACGCGCTACAAGGCCATCGTGTCGCACGCCGGCGAGATGGACCTGGTGATGCAATGGGGTACCAGCGACAGCGTGTACGGCCGTGAGGTGAACAGCGGCGGCCCGGTATGGAGCAACCTGCCGGTGTGGCGCGACCAGAGCCCGATCATGCAGGCCGGTAACCACGAGAAAGGCACGGGCTTCAAGACCCCGATCCTGATCACGGTGGGCGAGCTGGACTACCGCGTGCCGGTCAACAATGCGCTGATGAACTTCGCCGCGCAGCAGCGCCTGAACACGCCGAGCAAGCTGGTGGTGTTCCCGGACGAGAACCACTGGGTGCTGAAGGGGGAAAACAGCCGCTACTTCTACAACGAAGTGCACGGCTGGCTGGCGAAGTACCTGAAATAATCAGGATTCGAACTCCTCCAGCTGTTCGATACGGCGCTGCGTCAGCAGCGCCTTCCACGCGTGCGGCGCCACCCCCGGGTAGCGCGCCGCGCCCAGCGCCACCCAGGCGTCGCGGTAGGCCAGCCAGGCGCGCTGCGTGACCGTCACCCCTTCCTTGGTCACCGTGCCATAGCCGAAGCCCCGCTCGCCATCCTTCTGCGGCAGCTGCATCAGGCGCTGGTAGACCTGGTTCAATTTCTTGTCCAGCTGCTGGAACTGCTGCTCGGTATAGCGCGGCAGCTTGCCCTTCTCCGCGTCCTGCAGGTCGTGCGCGAACAGGTCCAGCTCCACGCCGTGCGCCTCGATGGCCAGCGCGCCGCGCAAGGTGCCGGTCATGTCGGTCTCCTGGTCGGCGCGGCGCGACGCGAACTGCTCCAGCGCCTGCTGCAGCCTGGCGGCGGCGGCCTGCTGCGCCGGCTGCCATCCCTTCATCAGCGCGGCCAGCTTGCTGCTGCGCTCCTTGCTGTCCAGCCTTTGCTCGATGGCCGCGCACTGGTTGCCCATGAAACCGCTGGTGATGTCGTCGCACTGGTCGAAGGGCTGGGGCTCGTGGTGCTGCATGCGTTCGTTCAAGTGCGCCACGCGGCCGTCCATTTCGGCCGGCGCGGCCGGCAGCGAGCAGGCGTAGCGCACGGCCAGGTCGTAATTGCGCGACACGCCGTAGCCGTTCGCGTACAGCATCATCAGCACGCTGGCGTCGCTTTCCGCGTAGGCGCAGTGGCGCACCTTTTGCCAGTCGGACGGCGTGGCGCCGGCGCGGGCGCGGGTGTCGTAATACAGGTTTTCGGCGCCGCACTGGCGCAGGCCATGCAGGGAACCGGGCGGCGGCAGCTCGCGCGCGGGCGGCTGCACATGCTGCACGCTCAGGCACTGGCGGTACCAGGCGGCGTTGCGGTCGGCCACGCTGCCCATGGCGGAGGTGTTCGGATAATCGGCTTGCGCAGCCGCCAGCGCGGGCAGCAGCAGGCTGGCTGCCGCGAAGAAACCGGACCGGCTCATGTATGCATCTCCACCACGTCTCCAGTACTGTTGTTGTTCCCCACAGTATAGTGACGAAACAGCCACAGCACCACGCCGATTCGCTGTGGCAAAAAAGTTACAAAAATATATACTACTTCCCTAGGAGCAAGTTACAATAAGTGCAAGTTCACTAACCCGGGAATCTCAATGAAACAGCTGTACGCTGCCTTGTTCGTGATTTTTGCCGGCGCCGCCCACGGCGCGGAAACCGATCCGCAGCAGAAATCGCCGTGCGCGCAGCCGAACTTTCCCGTCCGCTCCACCACGCTGGAAAGCGTGCGCCTGGTGGAAAAAGCCCTGCGCGAGTGGCGCGCCTGTTTCCGCCTGAGCGCCGCCCAGCGCCAGGGCGTGGACGACATGGTGGCTTCCGCGCACGACTACCAGGTGGTCAAGGCGCGGCATGAAGCATGGGTGAAGGCGACCGTGGCGCAAAGCAACGGCCAGCCCTACGGCAAGCTGGCAGCCAACCGCGTGGAACGCGATTTCTGGGAAAACCTGATGGCGGACCGCAGCTACCCGGCAGCCAAGCACGCCCGCCAGGCCGAGGCGGCGCTGCACCAGGTGTCGGGCTCGAACTGATTTCCTTGCACTACGCGGCGGCCTTGACCGGCGCCGCAGCAGCGGCAGCCTGCTGCCGCCGTATCGCCAGCACCAGCAGCGCCGCCGCCAGGCAGGCCGCGCCGGCCGCGAACAGCGCCGGGTTGTAGGTGAACCACAAGGTACGCACCCGCCCCGCGCCGTAAGCCGCCACCGCCGCGCCCAGCTGGTGGCCGGCAAACACCCACCCGAACACCATGCCCGCGCGCTCCTTGCCGAAAGTGGCGCCAACCAGCTTGACGGTGGGCGGTACGGTGGCGATCCAGTCCAGGCCATAGAACATGGCGAACAGCGACAGCCCGTACAGGGTGAATTCCGAATACGGCAGCCACAGCAGCGACAGGCCGCGCAGGCCGTAATACCAGAACAGCAGCTTGCGGTTGTCGTAGCGGTCCGACAGCCAGCCCGAGCCGATGGTGCCGATCAGGTCGAACGCCCCCATCATGGCCAGCACCGACGCGGCCGGCACGGCCGACAGGCCGGCGTCGCCGCACAGCGAAATGAAGTGCGTCTGGATCAGGCCGTTGGTGCTCAGGCCGCAGATGAAGAAGGTGCCGAACAGGATCCAGAAGCTGCGGTTGCCGGACACGCTGCGCAGCACGGCGAACGGCGTGCCGAAGGTGATTTTCATCGGCGCGGGCGCCGGCGCGGCAGCGGCGGCTGCCGGGTCCATGCCGAACGGCAGCAGGCCCACGTCGGACGGCCGGTTGCGCATCAGGAAGAACGCCGCCACGGCCACCAGCGAACAGGCGAAGAACACCGGCAGCAGCGCCATGCGCCAGCCATAGCGTTCTATCAGCCAGGCGCCCAGCGGCAGGAACACCAGCTGGCCGGTGGCCGAGCTGGCCGTCAGCAGGCCGATGATGAGGCCGCGCCGCGTTTCAAACCAGCGGTTGGCCACCACCGCGCTCAGCACCAGCGCCGTCATGCCCGAGCCCACGCCCAGCATCACGCCCCACAGCGCCACCAGGTGCCAGAACTCGCTCATGCGGGTGGCCAGCACCAGGCCGGCGGCCACCAGGCCCAGCGCCGTCACAACCACGTTGCGCAGGCCGAAGCGCTCCATCAGGATGGCGGCGAACGGCCCCATCAGGCCGAACAGCGCGAAGCGCACCGCCAGCGCGGACGAAATCTGGTCCACGTCCCAGCCGAACTCCTTGCTGAGCGGCTGCAGCAGCGCCCCCGGCAGGCCGAGCGCGGCCGATGAGGTCAGTGCGGTAAGGAAAGTGAGGGCGACGATGACCCAGGAGTAGTGCCAGCCACGGCGCGCGAGCCAGGCGGAGAGGGGGTGAGCGAACATAAGCGGCCTCGGGGAATGTTAATCAATGCTGCATTCCACAGGATTTTAAATTACGATCATAATTTAAGCAAGCAAAGAAAAGCCCGCGCGGACGCGGGCCGGGCGAACGGGACGGCCCGGCGGGCCTGTCCCGGCGCCGTTTATTTATTTGGTGCTTTTCACCTGGATGGAGCTTTTCACTTCGCTCACACCCTTCACGCCGCGAGCCAGTTGCACGGCCTTGTCGGCCTCCGCCTTGGAAGGCACAAAGCCGCTCAGCATGACCACGCCCTTCACGGTTTCCACGTGCACGTCCATGGCTTTCACGCCGGGATCGGCAGCCAGGTCGGCTTTCACCTTGGTGGTAATGACGGTGTCGCTGACAGCGTCGCCGGCGGCGGCAGTGGCGCTGCGGGTGGTGTCGGCAGCCGTGGTGGTGGTGGCGGCGGTGCGGTCACGCATATTGTCGGTGGTGGCGGCGGTGCGGTCGCGCATGGTGTCGGTGGCGGCGGCGGTGCGCTCGGCTACGGTAGGCGTAGGATCGGCGCGGCGGGCGTCGGCAATGGCCGTATCCTTGGCAGCCTTGGCGTCATGCTTGCAAGCGCTCTTGGCGTTGCCGGTCATGTCGTCGCATTTTTCCTTGGCCAGTTCATACTCGGCATCGGCCACATCTTCGCGGGCCTTGCGGATTTCCTTGGCGTCGGATTTGTGCTGGGCCACAGCGTCGGCTTCGGCTTTGGCCCTGGCCACTTTCGCCTCTTCCTGGCAGATGTCCTTGGCATTGGCCTTCAGGCTGCTGCATTGCGCCTTGGCGGCTTTGTACTCAGCGGCGGCCTTGTCCTTCATGGCCTTGTAGGCAACCGGATCGTTGTCGGCCACGGCATAGCCACTGCTGATGGCGCCTGCCAGTGCAAGGATTACGAGTTTGTTCATGATAAGTCCCCCTAAGTGATGGTTAGCGTAGTGATTAAACGCCTGTGGCGAAATCCACTCTGTACGCTAACCAACACAAGACTCATCAAATCGGCGGGAGCCGATACAGCCTACTCCGTGGCTTGCAAGCCCTGCTTCCACAAGGAACGGGCTTGCTCGAACGGCGTGGCGCCGTCCGCGAAGGCGGCGCCATGGGACGCCAGCGCCAGCCAGGCCTCGGTATCATGCGACACGTGATTATCCGGCTGCGCCGCGCGCACCTGCTGCAGCCAATTGTAGACCTGCGCATACTGGCCGGGATGGCTGCGCTGCGTCCATGCCAGCGCCACCAGGTCGGCAAAGCCTTCTTCGCGGCGGGTGTCGCGCAGTTCCTGGGTCAGTTTCCGGATTTCGGGGGGCTGGGCCGCGTCCGCCGTGCGCTCCTGGAAGCCGCTCGGCACCGAGTGCCAGGCGCCCTGCGCGTAGCGCCAGCAATGCGCCACTTCGTGCGCCGTCATGGCCTCTATCATCAGCGCGCGCTGCGCGGCCGGAACGGTCTGCAACACGTCTTCCGCAGCGGGGTTGCCGCGCATGGTCAGCACCAGTTTGCAGCGGCCGCCGTCGAAGCCCATGGCCAGCGGCACCGCACCCGGCTGGGCTTGCGGCTGCACGATGATGTCGATGGGCAGCTGCTGTTGCTTGGCGTAAGCCAGCACGGAAGCGCCGGCTTGCAGCCAGCGCGATTCCACGTCGGTGAGCTGCGCCGCCGAAACGAAAGCCGGCAAGGACAGCAGCGCGGCGGACAAAATTGGCAAGATGACTTTAGGCATGTTTTACCCCTCGGAGAGGTAATAATACATGCCACAAGTCAACTCGTAACAGCTGTTACAAAATATTTGATTGGCGAAATCGCATATTTGCCAAACAAAAAATTGTCGCTTTTTTAAAACTCTTCCCAGCTGTCATCCGGGCCGGCGCTGGCGGCGGCTTTCTTGGGGGCAGGCTTTGCATCAGGCTTAGCCGCCGGCAGCGCGGCGGCGCGCCGGGCGGGCGCGGCACGGCCGGCCAATGGGCTGACGCTGGCTGCGAGGCGCGCGGCCGGCATGGCGGACATGGCCGGCAGCCGGGACTCGTCCAGCTTGAAGATGCTCACCACCTGCGACAGATTGCCCGCCTGGTCCTGCAGCGACGCGGCGGCGGCGGCGGCCTGCTCCACCAGCGCGGCGTTCTGCTGCACCACCTGGTCCATCTTGCCGACCGCCTCGTTCACCTGCTCGATGCCCGAGGTCTGCTCCGCGCTGGCGGTGGAGATCTCGCCCATGATGTCGGTGACGCGCTTGACGCTATTGACGATGTCCTGCATCGTCGCGCCGGCCTGGTCCACCAGCTTGGCGCCGGCGTCCACTTTTTCCACCGAATCGTCGATCAGGCTCTTGATCTCTTTGGCCGCGCCGGCCGACCGCTGCGCCAGGTTGCGCACCTCGGTGGCCACCACCGCGAAGCCCCTGCCCTGCTCGCCCGCGCGCGCCGCCTCGACGGCCGCGTTCAGCGCCAGGATGTTGGTCTGGAAGGCGATGCTGTCGATCACCCCGATGATGTCCACGATCTTCTTGGACGACTCGTTGATCGAGGCCATGGTGTGCACCACTTCATTCACCACCGCACCGCCCTTCACCGCCACCTCGGAGGCCGACAGCGCCAGCTGGTTGGCCTGGTAGGCGTGGTCGGAGTTCTGCTTGACGGTGCCGGTGAGCTGCTCCATCGACGAGGCGGTTTCCTCGATGTTGGCGGCCTGCTGCTCGGTGCGGCTGGACAGGTCCATATTGCCGGCCGCGATCTCGCGCGAATTGGTGGCGATGGTCTGCGTGCCCGCGCGCACCTGGCTGACAATGTTCACCAGGCTGTCGCGCATGCCCCGCATGGCGTGCAGCAAGCTGCTGCTGTCGCCCGGCTTGGTGTCGATCTGCACCGCCAGGTTGCCCGACGCGATGCAGGCCACGATGGAGGCCGCATATTCAGGCTCGCCGCCCAGCTGGCGCAGCAGGCCGCGGCTGATGAACCACGCCGCCGCCACGCCCACGCCGATGGCGATCAGGCACAGCACCACCATGAACACGAAGAAGCTGCGCGCCACGCTGGTGGCGCTGTTGGCCTGCTCCATGCTCATTTTTTCTTCCAGGTCGATCAGCTTGTTGACCGACGCCAGCCACTCGACGAAAGCCGGCGCGGCCTGCTGCTGCAGCAGCGCGGTCGCTTCCGGCAGCTGGTCCGCCGCGCGCAGCGCGATCACCTTGGCGATCAGCGGCTGGGCCTTGGCCTCGCTGGCCTTGATGCCTTCCAGCGCGCTCTTCTCTTCCGGCGTGACGCCCTTGCCGGCCGCGATGATCTGGTCCAGCGGCGCGGCCGATTTGGCGTAGTGGTCGGCCAGCGTCTTGATCTGCTCGATGTGCGGCGCGGCCGCGCCGGCATCGGCCGCCAGCACCACGTCGCGCAGCGCGATGGAGCGGTCATGCACGCTGCCGCGGAAATTGATCGCGTAGCGCTGCTTGACGTTGTTCACGTCGCTGATATTGGTGAGGATGGTGTCGATCTTCTGCACCCGGTTAATGCCGAGCGCGGTGACGATGATGAGGAGGAGGAAAACCAGGCCGAAGCCGGTGGCCAGGCGGGTGCTGATTTTAGTGCTTTCAATGTCCATGTTGGTGTCCCGGTTCCTGTTATTGACTATTGGAAATAATAGGAAAATTTAACACGGACGGGACATTTCTGCTTGCCGACTAAGAGAGAGGCTGCGGCGGGTCAAACCCTGCCAGACCCGCCGCAGCGCCGCCTTATTTTTTCAGCAAGGCTTTGGCCGTGCTGAAGGCCGGGCGGATGTCGTTCGGCACCGCCTTCATCTTGTCCAGCGCCTGCTGCACCTCGGGGCGGATCACCACGTACTTGGTCATCATGTCCTTGGCGCGGGCGTAGTCGCCGGTGGCCTCGATGGTCAGGAACTCGCGGTCCAGGTCCAGCACCGCCTGCTTGATCTTCTTGAAGTCCACCGAGAAGATGCCGTCGCCGTGCGACACGAAGCCGCCCTTGTCCAGCAGGTAGTTCACCTGGATCGCCATGCCGCGCGCGTGGGAGCTGGCCAGGCCGAAATGCAGCGTGCGGAAGGCCGAGGCCAGGAAGGTGGTGTGCAGCTTGCGCTCGGCCGCCTCGCCCTGGCCCAGGGAGTTTTTCAGCTGGCCCTTGTCCATCATGTGCATCAGCGCGTACAGGCCGGTGATGTCGGCCTTGGCTTCCTCGATGGTGGAGTAGGTTTCCTTCAAGTCCTGGCGCGGCGTGGAGGCCACGCCGTTCACCTTGGTGGCGTGCGGTCCCAGGCCGTGCATGATTTCATGCGCCAGGATGTGGGTGAAGAAGGAATCGAAATCCACGTCCTTCTGGTCGGCCGGCTTCAGCACCAGCTTCGAGATCGGCGTCAGCGTGGACTTGAACTTCGCCTCCTGGACATTCTTCAGCATCACGCGCTTGGAACCGCGCTGGCTGATGATGCGCTCGTCGTTCGGCAGGTTGTACGCGGCGGTCTGCACGCCCATATTGCCGTCGCCTGCGCCGTAGACCTGGTTCACCACCACCATGGGCGCCAGCGCGCCGACTTTCGGATTGCGGTACTGCGGGTCCAGCGGCAGGTTGTCCTCCAGCTCCTGCATGTGCTGCGCGAAGAAGTTCAGCTTCTCGGTTTCCTTCTGGTCGCGGATGCTCACATAGGCTTCGAACGCGGCCTTGTAGCCGAACAGCTCGTCGTTATAGGTCTCGTACGGGCCGATGGTGACATCGACCGGCGAATCCAGGTCCATCCACGCGAAGTCCGACGCCAGGTAGTCGTTGGACAGGAAAGCGTCCGCGCGCAAGGTGAGGAATTTTTTCAGCGACGCGTTATCGGTGGCGGCGGCGGCCTCGCGCAGCAGCGCGGCCAGCTTCTCCAGCTCCGGCTTGTATTCCTCAGAATACTTCACGGTTTTAAAATGGCCGGCCGCGTCGGCGCGGATGGTGGTGAAGAACCACTGCGCCTGCTCCTTGTCCGCTCCAGACAGGCTGTTGATCCACGCCTCGATGGCCGCCTTGCCGGCGCCGGACGGATAGAAGTTGGCGCCTTCCGGCTTCTTCTGCGGCACCTTGATGCCGGCCACCTCGGCCGGCAGGAAGGACACGTTGCCATCCAGGATGGACCACGGCCCCTTGTTCAGCCAGAAGTAGTCCAGCCGCGCCTTGCCCAGCGGCGACCTATCCTTCTGCAGCGCGGACCACAGCGCCTCGTTGCCCTCCCAGCGCTGGCGCAGTTGCAGCACGTCGACGATCCTGGCCGCCTCGATCAGCTTGACGATGGCCTTCCGGTCGCCGGGCGACAGCTTCGAGGCATCGGCCTTCAGCTCGACCGGCGCGAAACGCCTGGCCATCTTGTTCAGTTCATCGACGCTCGCGGGCGCTGCGGTGGCAGCGCCCGCGAAGGCCAGCACCAGAGGAATCAGGATATTTTTCATGGGTCTTAACGATGGTTGATCGGAAAGCGCCCATGGTATAACCGATCACCAGACCTTGTACACCTGCCCGGTCTGCGCGCCCTCCACGCTGCGGCTGTAGGCCAGCGCCGCGCGGCTGGCGGGCACGGTTTCGAAGCCGCGGAAGAAGGGCCCGTAGCTGTCCAGCGACTCGGTCAGCAAGGTCGGGCTGACCACGTTGATGCGCAGGCCGCGCGGCAGCTCGATGGCCGCACCGCGCGCATAGCCCTCCACCGCCGAATTGACCATGCTGGCGCTGACGCCGTTGCGGATAGGCTGGTCCGCCACGATGCCGCTGGTGAGCGTGATGGAACCGCCGTCGCTGAGGAACTCCTGCGCCACCTGCGCCACGTTCACCTGTCCCATCAGCTTGCTGTCCAGGCCCACGCGGAACTGCTCCGGCGTGAACCCGGCCAGCGGCGCGAAGGCCAGGTTGCCGGCCGCCACCACCACCGCATCCACCTTGCCGATTTTTTCAAACACGGCCCGCACTTGCGCGATATCGGCGATATCCGCCTGGTACTGGCCGCTGCTGCTGCCCACGGCCACGATCTCGTGGCGCAGGCCAAGCTGCTCCACCACGGCCTTGCCCACGGTACCGGTTGCGCCGATGACGATGATTTTCATGCTGTTCTCCTGTTGGTTAAGTGCAGCCAGTATGGCTTCCTTCACCGCAGGAATAAATGCACTAGAATGAACAACATTACTAACTCCGGGTTCGGAATATGGACAAACTGCGCAGCATGGAAGTGTTCGTGGCGGCGGTGGACCGGGGCAGCTTCACGGCTGCAGCCGAAGCGTTCGGCATCTCGCCCGTGATGGTGGGCAAGCACATCCGCGCCCTGGAAGAACGGCTCGGCGCCGCCCTGCTCGCGCGCACCACGCGGCGCCAGAGCCTGACCGAGATCGGCCGCCAGTATGCCGAGCAGTGCCGCGCCATCCTGGCCCAGATCAGCGCTGCCGAATCGGGCGCCGAAGCGATGCGCGCCGCCCCTCGCGGCAAGCTGAAGATCACCGCGCCGGTATCGTTCGGCAGCGAATGGGTCAGTCCCGCCATGACGGAATACCTGGCGCTGCATCCGGAAGTGAGCCTGGAACTGAACCTGAACGACCGCATGGCCGACATCGTGGAAGAAGGCTACGACGCGGCCATCCGCATCGGCGTGCTGGAAGACTCGGGCTTGGTGGCGCGCGCGCTGCGGCCCTATGGCATGCTGATCTGCGCCTCGCCGGCCTACCTGGCGCGGGCCGGCACGCCGCGCACGCCGGAAGACCTGGCGCAGCACGAATGCCTGGACTTCATGCAATGGACGCACCAGGTCCGCTGGCGGCTGAAGGACCAGCCCGGCGCCAGCAAGGTGCGCGAAAGCCGCTTCCGCTCCAACAACGGCCACGCGCTGCGGGTGGCCGCGCTGCACGGCTTCGGCATCGTGATGCAGGCCGAAATCATGCTGGCGCAGGACATCGCCGCCGGACGGCTGGTGCCGGTGCTGCACGACTACGTCCCGGCGGCGCGCCCCATGCACCTCGTGTACTCGCGCGACCGCCAACCCACGCCCAAGCTCACCACCTTCATCGACTTCATGCTGTCCCGCTTCGGCCCCGTAATCAATAAGCCGAACTGAGCCGCATTCGGGGTCTGACCCCGAATGCGGCTCAGCTTGCCTGGCTTGCTTGGCCTGATTGGCTTGCTTAGCGGGAGGCGACGGTGGCGAGGGCGCCTTGGGGCTGCCAGCCGGCGCCGAGGGCGCGGGCGACGGCGACCGTGGCGAGCAGGCGCTGGGTGTTGATTTGCGCGGCGGCGCGGTCGGCGGCCAGCGAACTGCGCTGGGCGTCGGTGACGTCGAGATAGGTCGAGACGCCGCGCTCGTAGCGGGCGCGCGCCACCAGGTAGGCGCGCGCGGCCGCTTCGCGCGATTGCGCCTGCACCAGCTCCTGCTTCTGCTTTTGCTGCACGTCCGATAACGCGTCTTCCACTTCGCGCAGCGCCGTCAGCAACTTGCCTTCGTGGTTGGCCAACGCTTCTTCGTAGCGCGCTTTGGCCAGCGCCAGGTTGGCGCGGTTGCGGCCGCCGTCGAAGATCGGCAGCGACAACGCCAACGGGCCGATGCTGAACTGGCGCGAGCCGCCCTTGGCGATCTCGCTCAGGCTCTCGGAGGCGAAGCCGAAGTTGCCCGTCAGGCTGATGGACGGGTAGAACGCGCCTTCGGCCACGCCGATCTGCGCATTGGCGGCGCGCAGCGTGGCGACGCTGCCCGCCAGGTCGGGACGCTGCGACAGCAAACTGGCCGGCAGCCCGACCGGTATCGCCGGCGGCTGCGGCAGGCTGGCCACGGCGGCGGCGGGCAGCTGCATGGCCGACGGCGAGGCGCCCGTCAGCGTGGCCAGGCTGTGTTCCAGCGTGTTGCGCTGGCGTTGCACTTCCTGCAGGTCCGCTTCGGCGTTGGCGCGCTCGATGCGGGCGCGCGAGGTGTCCAGCTCATTCGACAGCCCGGCGTCGAAGCGCGCGTTGACCAGTTGTTCCGTTTCGCGGCGGCTGTCCAGCGCGCCGTTCAGGATGGCGATCTCGGTGTCCAGCCCGCGCAGCTGCCAGTAGGTGGTGGCCACTTGGGAGGACAACAGCAGCAGCACGCCGTCGCGGTCCGCCTCGGCGGCCAGCGCTTGCGCATCGGCCGCTTCGACCATGCGCCGCACGCGGCCCAGCAGGTCCACTTCGTAGGACATGGAGGCGCCCAGCGAGTAGTTGTTGCCGTGGATCGAGCGGTTGCCCAGCGCGATGCCCTGCGAGGTGTTGGCCGAGGTGCGCGTGTTCGACACGCCGCCGTTCACGCTCAGCGAGGGCGATTCGCTGGCGCGCGCCAGCCCCAGTTGCGCCTGCGCCTGCAGCAGGCGCTGCGCGGCGGCTTTCACGCTGGGGTTGTCGCGCAGCGCGCTTTGTTCCAGGCGGTTCAGCGTGTCGTCGCCGTAGATGGTCCACCATTGCGCGGGCAGGCGCGCGGCGCCCTGCCCGTCCGCCGGGGCGTGGCGGAAGCCGGCGTCGGCCACGTTCTTCGGCGCGCTGAAATCGGAACCCACGGTGCTGCAGCCTGCCAGCGCCAGCCCAACGGCTGCGGCCAGCGTGATCTTGTTGAATGAACTGAACATATCGTTTATACCTTTTAAATTAATGCGCGCCGCCGCCACCGCCGGGGGACTTGACCTTGTCGGACATCCACAGCACCGGTATGCAGGCCAGCAGGATCGCGGCGACGATGAAGAAGCCGTCGTTGTAGGCCATCACATAGGATTCGCGCCGCACGATGCCGTCGATCGCCTTCAGCGCCTGGTCGGCCGCCATGGACGCCTCGTAGCCCTTGCCGATAAAGGACTGCGTGAGCGCGGCGATGCGCTCCTGCACGGCCGGCGCGAAGGAGTTGATGGCTTCGCCCAGACGCTGCGAGTGGAAGTGCTCGCGCTGCGACAGCGAGGTGGCCAGCAGCGCGATGCCGATCGAGCCGCCCAGGTTGCGCGTCATGTTGAACAGGCTCGATGCGGAGGCCACGTCCTTCTGCGGGATGCCTTGCATGGCGAAGTTCGACAGGGTCAGCATCACGAAGGGCTGGCCCAGCGCGCGCACCACTTGCGACGCCAGCAGCTGGTCGTAGCCGGTGGTGGCGTCCATGTAGGCGTTCATCAGGCAGGACAGGCCGAACAGCAGCAGCCCGAACGAGCACAGGATGCGGTTGTCCACCTTGCCCGACAGCTTGGCCACGAAAGGCATGATGAACAGCTGCGGCAGGCCGGCCCACATGATGACTTCGCCGATCTGCATCGGCGAGTAGCCGGCGATCTGGCCCAGGTACAGCGGCAGCAGGAAGGACGAGCCGTACAGCGCCATGCCGAACACGCCCGACAGCGCGGTGGCCACCAGGAAGTTGCGCTGGCCGTACAGGGCCAGGTTGACGAACGGGCTGGCGCGCGTGGCGCTGGTGACCACCCAGCCCAGCAAGCCCACCAGCGCCAGCGAGGCGAAGGCGATGATGAAGCCGGAGTCGAACCAGTCCTTGCTGTTGCCCTCTTCCAGGAAGATGGTCAGGCAGCCCAGGCCCAGCGCCATGAAGCCGATGCCGATCCAGTCGGTCTTGAGCAGGTCGCCCCACTTGGTCTTTTCCGAATCCAGGCCATAGGCGATGCCGGCGATGAGCAGCAGCCCGGGCACCCAGTTGATGTAGAAGATGGACGGCCAGCCGTAGATCTCGCTCAGGTAGCCGCCCAGCGTGGGGCCCATGGAGGGCGCCAGCGTGGCGGTCAGGCCGAAGATGGCCATGCCGGCGGCGCGCTTGGACGGCGGCAGCTTGAGCATCACCAGCGTGAACGCCATGGGGATCAGCGCGCCGCCGGTGAAGCCCTGCGCCATGCGGAACACGATCATGCTTTCCAGGTTCCAGGCCGCGCCGCACAGGGTGGAAAACAGCAGGAACAGGGCGGTGGTGCCCATCATGTAGGTGCGGGCGCCGAACACGCGGGTGAACAGCGCGGTCATCGGGATGACGATGATCTCGGCCACCAGGTAGGCGGTGGAGATCCACGAGCCCTCTTCCTGGGTGGCCGACAGGCTGCCGAGGATGTCCTTCAGCGAGGCGTTGGTGATCTGGATGTCCAGCACCGCCATGAAGGCGCCCAGCATGCCGGCGCCGACGGCGATCCAGGTGCGCAGGTCGACCTTCTGGCCGTTCTGCGGCAGCGCCGGGGCTTGGTTGACGGTGTTGATAGAGGTGCTGCTCATGGCAGGCTTACAGTTCCACTTCGGCGATGGCGGACATGCCGGGCACCAGGCGGCCGCCGAGCGCTTTCACGTCTTCCGGCTTGAAGGTGACCTTGACCGGCACGCGCTGCACGATCTTGGTGAAGTTGCCGGTGGCGTTATCGGCCGGCAGCAGCGCGAACTGGGCGCCGGAGGCGGGCGCGAAGCTGTCCACTCGGCCCACCAGGACCTTGCCCGGCATGGCGTCGATGGTGACATGCACCGGCTGGCCCACTTTCAGTTCGGCCAGCTGGGTTTCCTTGAAGTTGGCGGTGACCCAGACGTTGTCCTGCACGATGGCGGTCAGCTGCTGGCCCGGCTGCACGCGCTGGCCCACTTCCAGCGAGCGCTTGCCGATGCGGCCGTCCACCGGCGCCAGGATGCGGTTGTAGGCCAGCTGCTGGCGGGCGTCCTTGAGCTGCACGCGCAGCACGTTCACTTGCGCCTTCAGCACGTCGCGCGCGGCGGTGGCGGCGGTGGTCTGGGCCTTGGCGGCGGCGGCGCTGTCCTTGCGCGCGGCCAGGTCGGCGGTGGCGCTGGAGCGGCCGGCGTTGGCGGCGTCCAGTTCGGCTTTCGAGACGGCTTTCATCTGGCTGTTGTACAGCTGGCCGTAGCGCTCGGCGTCCTGCCGGGCGCGCAGCAGCTGCGCTTCGGACTGCGCCACCTGCGCGGCGGCGGCCGACGCCTGCGCGTGCACTTGCGCGATCTGCGCTTCGGCCTGCAGCACCTGCTGCTCGGCGGTGGCGATCTGCGCTTCGATCTGCTCCACCTTCACGTGCTGGTCGAACGGGTCCAGCTCGGCGATCACGTCGCCCTGCTTCACCACCTGGTTGTCCTCGATCAGCACCTTGGTCACCACGCCGGAAATGCGGGCCGACACCGGGTGCACATGGCCGGCCACGTAGGCGTTTTCGGTTTCGACGAAGTGATGGCTGCGGTACCACATGCGGGCGCCGGCGCCGATGGCCGCCAGGGCGATCAGGCCGGCAATGACGAGCACGCGGCGGTTTGGCGCGGCGGCCGGGGCGGCCGGCTGCGCGGGTTGGCCGGGCGCGGCGCTCAGCATTTTTTGCTCTGCTTGGTTGGACATGTGGTGCTCCGGAATAATGAAATGGGATAGGAGCATTATTCGGCAACTCCAGCGTCAAGTCAAGAAATGAAACGATTGCATTTCATTTTATTTGGGACTACAGTCCCCATCTGTTAAGATGCCGATTAATTAGACAGCAAGCCGCCATGACGTCCGCCAGTCCAGAAAAGTTGCCCTTATTGCCAGAAGTCACGTTCTTCGGCGTGTCCCACTGCCCTGCCAAGACGGCCGGCCGGCCGCGCGCATCCGAAGCCGAGGCGCGCACCCAGGATCTGATGGAGACCGCCGCCCGCCTGTTCCTGGACAAGGGGTACAACAAGGTCAGCCTGGAAATGATCGCCAAGCAGGCGCGCGTGGCGGTGCGCACCATTTACGTGAAGTTCGGCGGCAAGGCCGGGCTGTTTACGGCCATCATCAACGCCGGCTGCGAGCACTTCTTCGCCACCATGCACGACATGGAAACGTCGGTGCGGCCGCTGCGCGAAGTGCTGCTGGACTTTGGCCTGCGCTTCGGCCAGCTGGTGGCCTCGCCGCAGGTGCTGGCGGTGCACCGCATGGTGATCGCCGAATCGATCTCCAACCCGGAACTGGCGCAGGCCTTCTTCGACGCGGGGCCGCGCCAGACCCGCGAGGCGCTGCAGCGCTTCTTCGCCCGCCCGGACATCCGCAGCCAGCTGCGCGAGGACATGCAGCCCGAAACGCTGACCGTGCATCTGCTGAACTGCATCATGGGCGACCAGCTGAAACGCTACCTGTTCGTCATCAACGCCACCGCGCCCATGCCGGACGTGCGCCAGCAGGTGGAACTGGGCGTGGAGCTGTTCCTCGGCGGCGCGCTGCGCAGGCCGGACTGAGTCCCAGCCGACGAGCTTGTGTGCGCTGGCGCACTGAGCAAATACCTCATCCGGAGCATGCTGTGCCTTTCAATGAGGAGGTTGTATGAGCAAGTTCTCTCGGCTCGAGTGGAGCAGACAAATCGCCGCGCTGAATGAGCGCATCAAGGGCTTCCAGGCGAACCCCAGCAAAGAACAACTGGACGCGGCCATCGACGAATTGCGCGCCTACGCCGAGGCTGCGCGGGCGGGCGGCATCGAGATTCCTTCGCGCTTCATAGCCAGCTAAGCGCGCAGCACACCAGCGCCCCTGAGGGCGGCACCCAACCGGGAGTTCCTCCCGGTTTTTTTACGCCCTCCACTAGGCGCTGCCGCGCGCTTTGCCGTAAGCTAAGCCCTTGCGCACAACCTTTCCCGAGCCGACGTGGCACCACCCGACACCGACACCATCGCGCAACTGCTGTCCATCTACCGCCCGCAAGCGCTGGCGGCGCTGCTGCGCACCTTCCGCGACCTGGACCTGGCGCTGGGCGCCTGGCAGGACGCGGCCATGCGCGCGCGCCTGCTATGGCCGGGCAACGGCCTGCCGGGCGATCCGCTGGCATGGCTGGTGGCCTGCGGCCGCAATGCCGGCCTGGCGCCGGTGGGCGTGCAGGGCCGGGGGCTGTCCGATCCCGACTACGTGGCCGACAGCGTGGACGCCAACGCCGGCATCCAGCGCAACACGGACTTCATTCCCTTCCGCGACGACACGCTGCGCCTGCTCTACATCTGCGCCAATCCGGGCTTGCCGCCGTCCTACCAGATCGCGCTGCTGCTGCACGCGGTGTGCGGCCTGAGCGTGCAGCAGATTGCGCACGCCTTCCTGATACGCCAACCGGCCATGGAGCAGCGCATTGCGCGCGCCAAGCGCCGCGTGGCCGAAACCGGCACCTCGTTCGAGCAGCCGGCGGCGCACGAGCGCGCGGAGCGGCTGACGACGGTGCTGGCCATGGTCTACCTGCTGTTCAGCGAGGGCTACGCGTCGAGCAGCGGGCGGCAGTACATCCGCATGGAGCTGTGCGAGGAGGCGATCCGCCTGGCGCGGCTGCTGGCGCGCATGTTCCCGCACGACGGCGGCACCCTCGGCTTGGCGGCGCTGCTGATGCTGCAGCACGCGCGCGCCGGGGCGCGGGTCGACGCCAAGGGCGCCCTGATCCTGCTGGACGACCAGGACCGGCGGCGCTGGAACCAGGCGCTGATCGGCGAGGCGCTGCCGATGGTGGACACGGCGCTGCATTGCCGCGAACTGACGCCGTACCAGATCCAGGCGGCGGTGGCGGCGGTGCACGCGCAGGCGGACAACGCCGCCGACACCGACTGGGCCGAGATCGACCGCCTGTACGCGGTGCTGCAAGTGGTGCACCCCTCCCCCATCGTGACCCTGAACCGGGCGGTGGCGGTGGACAAACTGCGCGGGCCGACGGCGGCGCTGGTGCTGATCGAGCCGCTGGCGGCGGAATTATCCGGCTACGCGTATTATTTCAGCGTACGCGGCATGCTGCTCAAGCGCCTGGGCCGCAACAGCGACGCGCAGGCGGCCATGCTGCGCGCGCGTGAACTGGTCAACAGCGCGCCGGTCGCCAGCCATATTGATATGACGCTGAACTTGTTGTGACGGAGGGCTCGCGCCTTGATGCGTAGCGCAAAGTTTATTACTGTCATGCTGGCAGCCACCCTGACCGCCATGCTGCCGGGCCACGCCGCTGCCGCAGGCAGCGCCACTGCTGCCGCAGCGGCCGTGGTGACCGAGCACGTGCGGGCCGAACTGCTGGCGCACGCGCCGCAGGGCGTGCAGCCCGGCAAGCCGCTGTGGCTGGGCTTGGCCATCGCGCATCAGCCGCACTGGCACACCTACTGGAAGAATCCGGGCGACTCGGGCTTGCCGACCACGCTGGCATGGACGCTGCCGGCCGGTTTCGCGGCGGGCGAGATCGCGTGGCCGACGCCGCAGCATTTGCCGCTTGGCCCGCTGCTCAACTACGGCTACGAAGGCCGGGTGCTGCTGCCGGTGCCGGTGACTGTTCCCGCCGGCTATACGGGCAAGACACTGGACGTCAAACTGCACGCGGAATGGCTGGTGTGCAAGGAGATCTGCCTGCCCGAATCGGGCGACTTTCACATCACCATTCCCACCGCCGCCCCCGTCACCGCGCACCAGGCGCTGTTCGACGCCGCGCGCGCCGCCGCGCCGGCGGCCGTACCCCAGGCCAGCGCCAGCGCCCGCGTCGACGGCAATGCGCTGGCCATGGAAATTCGCGGCCTGCCCGCCGCCGCGCAAGGCCAGCCGCTGCGCCTGATGGTGGAAGACGTGGGCGTGATCGACTACGCCGCCAAAGTGGACCAGCGCTGGGCGGGCGGCGTGCTCGCGCTGCGCGTGCCGCTGTCGGCGCAGCGCAGCGAAAGCCCGGCCGCGCTGCAAGTGGTGCTGAAAGCGTCCGGCCAGCCCGCAGGATGGGCGCTGCCGGTCGCCATCGCCGGTGGCTGGCCCTCCCCTGGCGCCCCTGGTGCGGCCGGCGCGGCGGCGGCCTCCCCAGCGCGTGCCGGCGGCACGGGCACGGGCGCAGCGACAGACGACGCGGGCACGGCCGGCACAGGGGCCACGCCGAACGGCTCAGCGCGCGCCACAGTCCCGGCATCGGCCGGCAGCGCCCCCGCCTTCCTGCTCACGCTATTGTTCGCCTTCATCGGCGGCGCCATCCTGAACCTGATGCCCTGCGTGTTCCCGGTGCTGTCGCTCAAGCTGGTCAGCCTGGCGCAGCACGCCAGCGAACGCAAACAGGCGCGCAATCAGGCGATCGCCGGCGGCATTGCCTATACTGCCGGAGTGGTGCTGTCGTTCGCCGCGCTGGCCGGCCTGCTGCTGGCCCTGCGCGCGGGCGGCGAGCAGCTGGGCTGGGGCTTCCAGCTGCAGTCGCCGTTGGTGGTATTCCTGCTGGCTGCGCTGTTCACGCTGATCGGCCTGAACCTGGCCGGCGTATTCGAATTCGGCACCATGCTGCCCAGCGCGCTGGCCAGCTTCCGCGCCCGCAACCGCCTGCTGGACGACGCCTTGAGCGGCGCGCTGGCGGTCGCGGTGGCATCGCCCTGCACGGCGCCCTTCATGGGCGCCGCCATGGGCGCGGCGCTGACCGAGTCCGCCCCCAAGGCGCTGGCCATCTTCGTGGTGCTGGGCCTCGGCATGGCAGCGCCCTACCTGGCGGCATCCTGCTGGCCCGGCCTGGCGCGCATGTTGCCGAAACCGGGCGCGTGGATGCAGCGCTTCAAGGTGCTGATGGCCTTCCCCATGTTCGCCACCGTGGTGTGGCTGGCCTGGGTGCTGGGCCAGCAGACCGGCATCGACGGCATGACCGCCGCGCTGGCCATGCTGGTGGCGCTGGCCTTCGCCGCCTGGACGCTGGGCACGCCGGTGCGCCGGCGCCGCTCGCGCGTGCTGCTGGGAGGCGCCGGCCTGCTGACGCTGGCGGCCACAGTCGGCACCGCGGGTCCCTTGCTCGCCGGCGGCGATGGCGGCAGCGCGGCGACCGGTGCGAAGAACGCATCCCAGGCAGGCGCGCGCTGGTCCGCCTGGTCCGAAACGGCGGTGGCGCAGGCGCGCGCGGCGGGCAAGCCGGTGTTCGTCGACTTCACCGCCGCGTGGTGCGTCACCTGCCAGTTCAACAAGCGGGCGACATTGGCGGACGCCCGCCTGCTGGCGGACTTCGACGCCAGAAACGTGGTGCTGCTGCGCGCAGACTGGACCCGCCGCGATCCGGCCATCACGCAGCAATTGGCCCGGCTGGGCCGCAACGGGGTGCCGGTGTACGCGCTGTACGCCCCCGGCGACGCCCCGCCGCAGTTGCTGTCCGAACTGCTGACGGTGGAACAAGTAAGGACGGCATTGAACCAACTCTGACCTGAAAGGAAATCAAATGAAAACTCTGATGTTGACGGCAGCACTGGTGGCAGGTTTGACGGGCAGCGCGCAGGCCATGGCGCAAGCGGTGGTGGGCCAGCCGGCCCCGGTCTTCACCGGCGTGGACACGGCGGGCAAGCAGGTGTCGCTGAGCAGCCTGAAAGGCAAATACGTGGTGCTCGAATGGGTCAATCCCGACTGCCCCTTCGTGCAAAAGCACTACAACAGCGGCAATATGCAAAACACGCAAAAGCACGCTGCCGGCAAGGAGGTGGTGTGGCTGTCGGTGAGCACCAGCGCCGCGCCGGACGGCGATCCGAAAGCGGCGGCGTCGCTGTCCAGCTGGGCCAAGGAGAAAAAGGCCACGGCCAACGCCATCCTGGTCGACAGCGGCAAGATCGGCCGCGCCTATGGCGCGCGCACCACGCCGCATATGTACCTGATCGACCCGGCCGGCAAGCTGGTCTACGCCGGCGCCATCGACAGCAAGCCGAGCGCCAATGCGGCCGACATTCCCACCGCCAGCAACTACGTGGTGCAGGCCATCGACGAGGCCACGGCGGGCAAGCCAGTCAGCAAACCGGTGACCCAGCCCTACGGCTGCTCGGTGAAATACGGCTAAGCAGCCACACCTTCAGTCTCCAGGCGGCGCCGGTGCGCGCCGCCGCTCGACTAATACGCCGATTCGTGGCAGGATGCCCACTCGTTTAAATTAATCCCTGGGACATCCATGACCACCCCTACCTCCGACGAACAATTCTGGCAGCTTGTCGACGCCTTCATCAGCCTGGCCAACGACAAGGCCCAGACCCTGGACCGCAACACCATCGGCCCGGCCATCCTGTTCGCGGCAACCCGCTTCAACGCCTACATGCTGGCTGTCTCGACCGGCAACCAGGAAGCCTTCGCCCAGCAGAAGGACGCTGCCATCCAGTACTACAAGGAGCAGCACGAGAAGATGCTGAACGATAACTTCGGCGACTTCGAAGTGAATTTCGAGAAATACCGCACCCAGTAATTGCGCCTCCGCCCGGCCTACTCCTGCGCCGGGCGCGCCTCCAGCCCCGAGATATCCTTCATCAGGGCGATCAGCCGCTTGGCCCCCAGGCCGAGCGGTTTGTCATTCAGCCACACCACATCCACCCACAGCCGCACCTGGTTGCTCATGTGCTCGAAGCCGATGCCGAGCAGCTCGCCCGCCTCCACCAGCGGCGCCGCCAGCCGTTTCGGCAGATACGCCCAGCCCAGTCCCGCCTGCACCAGTCCCAGCGTGGCCAGGTGGCTGTCGGTGCGCCACACCTTGCGCGAGATCAGGATGCGCTCGTCCTGCGCCTGCGTGTCGCGGCTGGCGATGGCGATCTGGCGGATATCGACCAGGTCTTCCCAGCGGAAGCTGCCGTTGCGTCCGCGCGCCTGCGGATGCTGCGGCGAGATCACCGCCACCAGCACCTCGCTGCCCAACTCCTGGAAATCCTCGCGCTCGTCCACCCGCTGGCGTTCGTAGATCAGCGCCAGCTGGGCCTCGCCCTGGTGCAGCATGCGCAGCGCGTCCGCCTGCGGCGCCGAACGCACCTCCACCTCCAGCGACGGAAACTCCTCGGCCAGCCGCGCCAGCGGATGGCTCCACGGCGCCGACAGCAGTTCCGGCGCAATCGCCAGCGTCAGGCGCTGCTCCAGCCCACGGTGCAGCGACAAGGCGTGCGCCTGCAGGCGGCGCAGCTGGCCGGCCATCTGGCGCGCCTCCGCCTCCAGCGCGCGCGCCATCTCGGTCGGGCGGGCGTTGCGCGAGCTGCGCTCGAACAGCTGCAGATCGAGCTCCGCTTCCAGCTGCGCCACCGCCATGCTGACGGCCGACGGCACCCGGCCCAGCGCGCGCGCCGCCGCCGAGAAGGAACCGTGATCGAGCACGGCGAGGAAGATGGCGACGTTGTCGCTGGAGAAAGCCATATCGGCATGCTGTCAGAAAAACTGATAGCTGTCGACTTTTTCAATCAAAAAAACATCGCTACCATGGCGCCATTGAATCAAACCGGAAATGCCATGCAAGGAATCAAACGAAAAGTCGTCTACGTGTCGTTGTTTGAACTGATCGCCGTCGGCCTCACCAGCAGCGCGCTGATGCTGCTGGGCGGGCATGACGCCGGCCACGCGGGGGTAGCCGCCGTGGGCTCGTCGCTGACGGCGGTGGTGTGGAACCTGATCTACAACTCGCTGTTCGAAGCGTGGGAAGCGCGCCAGGCCACGCGCGGCCGCAGCGTAGCGCGCCGGGTGGCGCACGCGCTGGGCTTCGAAGGCGGCCTGGTGCTGGTGCTGGTGCCGCTGTTCGCCTGGTGGCTGAACATGTCGCTGTGGGACGCCTTCGTGCTGGACCTGGGGCTGGTGATTTTCTTCATGGTCTATACCTTCATCTTCAGCTGGACCTTCGACCGCGTGTTCGGCCTGCCCGCCTCGGCGATGGCGTAAAAAAACCCGCCGTGGCGGGTTTTTCGGTTGCTGCCTGGCGTTTGCTGCTTAGCGCTTGCGCGGTGGCGGCAGGTCGGTGCAGACGCCTTCGTACACTTCGGCGGCCATGCCGATCGACTCGCCCAGGGTCGGGTGCGGGTGGATCGTTTTGCCGATGTCGGTGCCGTCGCAGCCCATTTCGATGGCCAGCGCGATTTCGCCGATCATGTCGCCGGCGTGCGTGCCGACGATGGTGCCGCCGATGATGCGGTGCGTTTCAGCGTCGAACAGCAGCTTGGTGAAGCCTTCTGCGCGGCCATTGGCCACGGCGCGGCCGCTCGCTGCCCAAGGGAAGTGGCCCTTCTCGACCTTGATGCCCTTGGCTTTCGCTTCGTCTTCGGTGATGCCGGCCCATGCCACTTCCGGATCGGTGTAGGCCACCGATGGAATCACCTTCACGTCGAAGTGCGACTTCTGGCCCGCTGCCGCTTCTGCGGCAACGTGGCCTTCATGCACCGCCTTGTGCGCCAGCATCGGCTGGCCCACCAGGTCGCCGATGGCAAAGATGTTGGGCACGTTGGTGCGCATCTGGCTGTCCACGTTGATGAAGCCGCGGTCGGTGACGATCACGCCGGCTTTGTCGGCGGCAATCTTCTTGCCGTTCGGGCTGCGGCCAACTGCCACCAGCACCATGTCGTAGACCTGCGGGGCTGGCGCGGTGGCGCCGGCTTCCGCCGCTTCGAATGTGACCTTGATGCCTTCCGGCAGGGCCTCGACCGCGACCGTCTTGGTCTTGGTCATGATGTTGTCGAAGCGCTTCTCGTTGAACTTCTGCCAGACTTTGACCGCGTCGCGGTCCGCGCCCTGCATCAGGCCGTCCATCATTTCGACCACGTCGATGCGCGCGCCGAAGGTGGAGTAGACGGTAGCCATTTCCAGGCCGATGATGCCGCCGCCGATGACCAGCATGCGTTTCGGGATCTGGCGCAGTTCCAGCGCGCCGGTCGAGTCGACGATGCGCGGATCTTCGGGCACGAACGGCAGCTTCACGACCGCCGAACCGGCGGCGATGATGGCTTGCTTGAACTGCACCACTTTCTTGCTGCCGTCTTTGGCGGTGACTTCGATGTGGTTCGCGCTCAGGAACTGGCCGACGCCGGTGACGACTTGCGTCTTGCGGGCTTTGGCCATGCCGGCCAGGCCGCCGGTCATGTTCTTGATGACGCCTTCCTTGTAGGCGCGTACCTGGTCGATGTCGATGGTCGGCTTGGCGAAGGTGACGCCGGTCTTGGACATGTGCGCGGTTTCGTCGATCACCGATGCCACGTGCAGCAGCGCTTTCGACGGGATGCAGCCCACGTTCAGGCACACGCCGCCCAGCGTTTCATAACGCTCGACGATCACCGTGTTCATGCCCAGGTCCGCAGCGCGGAAGGCAGCCGAGTAGCCGCCAGGGCCGCCGCCCAGCACCATCATGTCGCAGTCGATGTCGACCTGGCCGGCGTAGGTCGCTCCGACAGGAGCGACGCCGGCCGGAGCAACTGGCGCGGCTGGCGCCGGAGCCGCTGCCGCGGCCGGTGCCGGAGCCGCGGCCGCAGGCGCCGCAGCAGGTGCAGGTGCGGCAGCGGCTGCGCCGGCGGCTTCCTCAACCACCAGCAGCACAACGCCTTCCTTCACTTTGTCGCCGAGCTTGACCTTCAGCTCCTTGACCTCGCCGGCGTGCGACGAAGGCACTTCCATGCTGGCCTTGTCCGATTCGACGGTGATCAGCGACTGGTCGACCTTGATCGTATCGCCGACCTTGACCATCACTTCAATCACTTCAACTTCGGCGAAGTCGCCGATGTTGGGGACTTTGACTTCCACTGTGCTCATAGTCACTCCTTACAGCAGAATTTTGCGCATGTCGCCGAGCACTTCGCTCAGGTACACGGAGAAGCGGGCACCCATCGCGCCGTCGACCACGCGGTGGTCGTAGGACAGCGACGTACCCATCATCAGGCGCGGCTGGAAGGCTTTGCCGTCCCACACAGGCTTGATCGACGCTTTGGACAGGCCCAGGATGGCCACTTCCGGCGCGTTCACGATAGGCGTGAAGTGCGTGCCGCCAATGCCGCCCAGCGAGGAGATGGTGAAGGTGGCGCCTTGCATGTCGGTCGGTTTCAGCTTGCCTTCGCGCGCTTGCAGCGACAGTTCGGTCATTTCGCGGGCGATCTGCGAAACGGACTTCTGGTCGGCGTTCTTCACAACCGGTACCACCAGGCCGTTCGGCGTGTCGGCTGCGAAGCCGATGTTGTAGTACTTCTTCAGGATCAGGTTTTCGCCGTTTGCGTCCAGCGAGGCGTTGAAGGTCGGGAATTTCTTCAGCGCGGCGACCGATGCCTTGATCACGAAGGCCAGCATGGTGAGCTTGGCGGCGTCCTTGTTCTTGGCGTTGGCGTTGTTGGTCTCGACGCGGAATGCTTCCAGGTCGGTGATGTCCGCGTCGTCGAACTGCGTGACGTGCGGGATCTGTACCCAGTTGCGGTGCAGGTTGGGACCGGAGATCTTCTTGATGCGCGACAGCGGCAGCAGTTCGGTTTCGCCGAATTTGCTGAAGTCCAGCGACGGCCATGCCAGCACGTTGAAGTTGCCGCCGCCCGAGGAAGCGGGCGATGCGGCGCCTGCGGGCGCGGCCACCGCGCCGGCCATCACGCCCTTGACGAAGTTCTGCACGTCCTGCTGGGTGATGCGGCCTTTCGGACCGCTGCCCGGCACTTTGCCCAGGTCCACGCCCAGTTCGCGGGCGAACTTGCGGATCGATGGCGATGCGTGCGCCAGCTTGCCGGTGGTGACCGAGCCTTGCGATGCCGGGGCTGCGGCAGCAGGAGCTGCTGCAGGGGCAGCGGCAGCCGGGGCGGCTGCGGCGGCTGCCGGTGCTGCGGCGGCTGGAGCGGCGGCGGCAGCAGGAGCAGCGGCGCCGCCCGAAGCTTCCACCACCAGCACGACCGTGCCCATAGCAACCTTGTCGCCCAGCTTGACTTTGACTTCCTTGACCACGCCGGCGTGCGACGATGGAATCTCCATGCTGGCCTTGTCCGATTCAACGGTCAGCAGCGACTGGTCCACCTTGATGGTGTCGCCAACCTTAACCATCACTTCGATGACTTCCACTTCCTTGAAGTCGCCGATGTCCGGCACTTTGACTTCGACGGGGCCGGAGGCGGCAGCCGGCGCTGCGGCCGGAGCCGGCGCGGCCGGGGCAGCGGCGGCCGGAGCGGCGGCAGCAGGGGCAGCAGCAGCCGGCGCGGCAGCAGGAGCTGCGGCGGCGCCGTCGGCTTCCAGCAACAGCAGCAGCGAACCTTCGGCAACCTTGTCGCCTACCTTGACCTTGATTTCCTTGACCACGCCGGCGGCGCTCGAAGGAATCTCCATGCTGGCCTTGTCCGATTCAACGGTGATCAGCGACTGGTCTACCTTGATGGTGTCGCCGACTTTGATCATCAGCTCGATGATTTCAACTTCCTTGAAATCGCCGATATCCGGGACTTTAACTTCCACAATGCTCATAGCGTTTGCTCCGTATTCTATTTATTGGGTCACCGGATTTGGCTTGTTCGGGTTCAGGCCGTACTTGACGACTGCCTGTTCAACCACGGACGCCTCGATCTTGCCTTCTTCAGCCAGCGATTTCAGCGCAGCGACCGTGATGTAGTAACGGTTCACTTCGAAGAACTCGCGCAGCGCGGCGCGGGTGTCCGAGCGGCCGAAACCGTCGGTGCCCAGCACGCGGTAGGTGCGGTCTTTCGGGATGAAGGCGCGGATCTGTTCGGCGAAGGCGCGCATGTAGT
This sequence comes from Massilia sp. BGA-UO-ETr-WB1, assembly GCF_059567845.1. Classification (NCBI taxonomy): domain Bacteria; kingdom Pseudomonadati; phylum Pseudomonadota; class Betaproteobacteria; order Burkholderiales; family Oxalobacteraceae; genus Massilia; species Massilia sp. BGA-UO-ETr-WB1. Next base: position 226,110 of record NZ_JCAQOT010000013.1, read on the forward strand.
CGGTGGTCGCCACGATAGGACCGGTGGTGTCCTTCATCAGCTGCGCCACGTACGGCACGCGCGGCTCCTTGGTCGGGTTGACCAGGTTCCAGCGTTCGGCGTCCTGGCCGTCGCGGGCCACCAGCGTCAGCGATGGAGCGGACCACACGTCGGCGCCGATGTTCCAGTCGTTCTTCAGCAGCTCTTGTGCGAACAGCGATTCGCGCAGGATGGTGCCGGAGCCGATCAGCTGCACGCGCTGCTTCAGCGACTTGTCGCCTTCCTGCAGCAGATACATACCCTTCAGGATGCCCTCTTCCTGGCCCGGCTTGATGCCAGGGTGCGGGTAGTTCTCGTTCATGATGGTGATGTAGTAGAACACATCTTCCTGGTTTTCCACCATGCGGCGCAGGCCGTCCTGGATGATCACTGCCACTTCGTGGCCGAAGGTCGGATCGTACGGCATGCAGTTCGGCACAGCGGCGGCGAACAGGTGGCTATGGCCGTCTTCGTGCTGCAGGCCTTCGCCGTTCAGCGTGGTGCGGCCGGCGGTGCCGCCCATCAGGAAGCCACGGGCGCGCATGTCGGCGGCGGCCCATACCAGGTCGCCAATACGCTGCATGCCGAACATCGAGTAGTACGTGTAGAACGGGATCATCACGCGGTTGTTGGTCGAGTACGAGGTCGCAGCGGCGATCCACGAGCTCATGCCGCCGGCTTCGTTGATACCCTCTTGCAGGATCTGGCCGGCCTTGTCTTCGCGGTAGTACATCACCTGGTCCTTGTCGACCGGCTCGTACAACTGGCCCTGCTGGTTGAAGATGCCGACCTGGCGGAACAGGCCTTCCATACCGAAGGTGCGCGATTCGTCGACCAGGATAGGCACGATGCGCGGGCCGATGCTGGCGTCCTTCAGCAGCGTGGTCAGGATACGCACGAAGGTCTGGGTGCTCGACACTTCGCGGCCTTCGGCGGTCGCGTCCAGCACGTTCTGGAACGCCGACAGCGGCGGCACGGTCAGCTTCTCGTCCGCTTGCATGCGGCGCTGCGGCAGGTAGCCGCCCAGCGCGGCGCGGCGCTCGTGCAGGTACTTGATTTCAGGCGCGTCGTCAGCCGGCTTGTAGAACGGGATGTCGGCCAGCTGGTCGTCCGGGATAGGGATCGAGTAGCGGTCGCGCATTTCGCGCACGGCTTCGTCGGTCAGCTTCTTGGTGTTGTGCGCCGTGTTGCGCGCCTCGCCGTGCTTGCCCATGCCGAAGCCCTTGATGGTCTTCACCAGCAGGACGGTAGGCTGGCCCTGGTGTTCCTGCGCCACTTTGAAGGCGGCATAAATCTTGTGCGGATCGTGGCCGCCGCGGGTCAGGCGCCAGATGTCGTCGTCGGTCATGTTGGCGACCATTTCCAGCAGCTTCGGATGCTTGCCGAAGAAGTGCTTGCGCACGTAGGCGCCGTCTTTTGCCTTGTAGTTCTGGTATTCGCCGTCGACGGTTTCCATCATCACTTTTTGCAGGATGCCTTCCTTGTCCTGCTTCAGCAGGGCATCCCAGCCCGGGCCCCAGATGACCTTGACCACGTTCCAGCCGGCGCCGCGGAAGTCCGCTTCCAGTTCCTGGATGATCTTGCCGTTGCCGCGTACAGGGCCGTCCAGGCGCTGCAGGTTGCAGTTGACCACGATGACCAGGTTGTCCAGTTTTTCACGGGCGGCCATGCCGATGGCGCCCAGCGATTCCGGTTCGTCCATCTCGCCGTCGCCGCAGAAGGCCCAGACCTTGCGGCCGGTGGTGTCGGCGATGGAGCGGGCGTGCAGGTATTTCAGGAAGCGCGCCTGGTAGATCGCCATCAGAGGGCCCAGGCCCATCGACACGGTCGGGAACTGCCAGAAATTCGGCATCAGTTTCGGATGCGGATACGACGACAGACCCTTGCCGTCGACTTCGCGGCGGTAATGGGTCAGTTGTTCTTCGGTCAGGCGGCCTTCCAGGAAGGCGCGGGCGTACACGCCCGGCGAGGAGTGGCCCTGGATGTACAGCAGGTCGCCGCCGTGGGTGTCGCTTGGCGCTTTCCAGAAGTGGTTGAAGCCGATGCCCAGCATGTTGGCCAGCGAGGCGAACGAGGACAGGTGGCCGCCCAGGTCGCCGTCCACGCGGTTGGCCTTGACCACCATGGCCATGGCGTTCCAGCGCATCCACGAACGCAGCTTCTCTTCGTATTCCAGATTGCCCGGGCAGTGCTGCTCCAGGTGGGCGGGGATGGTGTTGACGTAGGCGGTGTTGGCCGAGAACGGGATGTCCGAGCCGCTTTGGCGGGCCAGGTCGATCAACCGTTCCATCAGATAGTGCGCGCGGTCCGGGCCTTCATTTTCCAGGACGGCTTGTAGCGCCTCCAGCCATTCTTTGGTTTCTTGCTTATCAGAATCGTTGGCCGTGAGTGCCGTGACCTGGTCAAGTTGAGGTGCCATGCGGTGAGTCTCCTAGTGTGAATGCCCGGATCGCTATCGGACGGTGCGTCGTGATTATTTACTAAGACTTCGGATTAGTGTGAAGATTCTAACAGCGATTTTCCGATTTTTCAAATTACGATAAAACGTTTCATATTATGGAATGTACGTATTTTCCTCGCTGCGGGGCGGGGTCGCGGAGTGCGCTCCGGCCTTATAATTCTGGTTTTCCTTCCCACCTCTCCAAAACCATGTCTGCTCAACTGATCGACGGTATCGCCCTCTCCCAAAAACTGCGCGCGGAAATCGCGGAACGCGCCGCCAAGCTCACCGCCCAGGGCAAACAGCCCGGCCTGGCCGTGATCCTGGTCGGCGAAGACCCGGCCTCGCAGGTCTACGTGCGCAACAAAGTGAAAGCCTGCGGCGACGTTGGCTTCCATTCGGTGCTGGAGAAGTACGAGGCCGACCTGAGCGAAGCGGCCCTGCTGGAGCGCATCGCCGCGCTGAACGAAGACCCGGCCATCCACGGCATCCTGGTGCAGATGCCGCTGCCCAAGCACATCAACCCGCACAAGGTGATCGAAGCCATCTCCACTTCGAAGGACGTGGACGGCTACTCGGTGCTGAGCGCCGGCGAGCTGATGACCGGCCTGGAAGGCTTCCGCCCGTGCACGCCGTACGGCTGCATGAAGCTGATCGAGTCCACCGGCGTGGACCTGCGCGGCAAGCACGCTGTCGTGATCGGCCGCAGCAACACGGTTGGCAAGCCGATGGCGCTGCTGCTCTTGCAAGCGAACGCCACCGTCACCATCTGCCACAGTGCCACCCCGGACCTGGGCCTGTACACCCGCCAGGCCGACGTGGTGGTGGCCGCAGTCGGACGCCGCAACACGCTCACCGCTGATATGGTGAAGCCGGGCGCCATCGTGATCGACGTGGGTATGAACCGCGACGACGCGGGCAAACTGTGCGGCGACGTGGATTTCGCCAACATCAAGGAAGTGGCGTCGCACATCACGCCGGTACCGGGCGGCGTGGGTCCGATGACCATCACCATGCTGTTGATGAACACCATCGAGTCGGCCGAGCGTAAATAAACCAGCCTTCACGGCCACATTGGACAGACTATGACTACTGACGCAACGAACACCGACGTAAGCCAAAACCCCCTGCTGGACTTCTCCGGCCTGCCGCGTTTCGACGCCATCAAGGCAGAGCACGTGACGCCGGCCATCGACCACCTGCTGGAAAAGAGCTACGCCGTGGTCGCGTCGCTGGAAGCGCCGACGGACGAGGTAACTTGGGACAACTTCGTGGCGCCGCTGGAAGACGCCTCGGAGTTGCTGGGCCGTGCTTGGGGCGTGGTCAGCCATCTGAACAATGTGGTCGATACGCCCGAGCTGCGCGCGGCCTACAACGAGAACCAGCCGAAGATGACCGAGTTCGGCACCGCCGTGGCGCAGAACGAGGCGCTGTTCGCCAAGTACAAGCTGCTGCGCGCCGGCGCCGCGTTCGACGCGCTGGAGCCGGCCCGCAAGCGCATCATCGACAACGCCATCCGCGACTTCCGCATGGGCGGCGCGGAATTGCCGGCCGAACAGAAGGAGCGCTTCGCCGCCATCCAGGAAGAACACGCGGCGGTCTCGACGCGCTTCTCGGAAAACGTGCTGGACGCCACCAACGACTATAAATTGACGGTCGAGGACGAGGCCGACCTGGCCGGCCTGCCGGACGACGTGAAGCAGGCCGCCAGGGCGCTGGCCGAAAAAGAGGGCAAGGCCGGCTGGATGTTTTCGCTGCACTTCCCTTCCTACTACCCGATCCTGCAATTCGCCGACAAGCGCGAACTGCGCGAAACCGTCTACCGCGCCAACGCCACCAAGGCTTCCGAGCTGGGCGACGCGTTCAGCAAGCGCGAGGACTGGGACAACACGCAAAACATCGTCACCCTGCTGAAGCTGCGCGACGAGGAAGCCAAGCTGCTGGGCTACAAGAACTTCGCCGAAGTGTCGCTGGTGCCGAAGATGGCGAAAGACCCCGAGCAGGTGATCGCCTTCCTGGAAGACCTGGCGCGCCGCGCGCGGCCGTTCGCCGAGCAGGACTTCGCCGAGCTGAGCACCTACGCCAGGGACGAGCTGGGCATAGACCGGCTGCAAGCCTGGGACATCCCCTACGCGTCCGAAAAACTGCAGGAAGCCCGCTACGCCTTCTCGGCCCAGGAAGTGAAGCAGTACTTCCCCGAGCACAAGGTGGTGGACGGCCTGTTCCGCCTGATTTCCTCGCTGTTCTCCGTCACCATCGCGCCGGATGACGCGCCTGCGTGGCACAAGGATGTGCGCTTCTTCCGCATCGAGCGCGACGGCAAGCTGGTGGGCCAGTTCTACCTGGACCTGTACGCGCGCGCCGGCAAGAGCGGCGGCGCCTGGATGGACGACGCGCGCGGCCGCCGCCTGGGCGCGAACGGCCAGCTGCAAACGCCGGTCGCCTATCTGACCTGTAACTTCACCGAACCTGCCGTCATCGACGGCAAAGTGCAGCCATCGCTGTTTACGCACGATGAAGTGATCACGCTGTTCCACGAGTTCGGCCACGGCCTGCACCACATGCTGACGCAGGTGAACGAGCTGGGCGTGTCCGGCATTTCCGGCGTGGAGTGGGACGCGGTGGAGCTGCCGTCGCAGTTCATGGAAAACTTCTGCTGGGAATGGGAAGTGCTGAGCCACATGACGGCCCACGTGAGCACCGGCGAGGCGCTGCCGCGCGCGCTGTACGACAAGATGCTGGCCGCCAAGAACTTCCAGTCCGGCATGCAGACCCTGCGCCAGGTGGAATTCTCGCTGCTGGACATGCACCTGCACTACGACTTTGCGCCAGACGGCGAAAAGTCCGTGCAGCAGGTGATCGACGAGGTGCGCGCGCGCTTCGCCATCGTCATCCCGCCGGCGTTCAACCGCTTCCAGAATTCCTTCGGCCATATCTTTGCCGGCGGCTACGCGGCGGGCTACTATAGCTACAAGTGGGCCGAAGTGCTTTCCGCCGACGCCTACGCCGCCTTCGAGGAAGCGCAGGCGCTGGGCGAGGACGCGGTGTCGGAAACCGGCAAGCGGTACCTGCGCGAGATCCTGTCGGTTGGCGGTTCGCGCCCGGCGCTGGAATCGTTCACGGCCTTCCGCGGCCGCGAACCGAGCATCGACGCACTGCTGCGCCATAGTGGTATGGCGGCATGACGGCATAAGGAGAGAGAGCATGAAAGCGCGGCTGGCAGCGGGATGGACATTGGCGTTGCTGATGTGCGCGGGCGCCGCCAGCGCGCAGGTGTACAAGTGGAAGGACGCCAAGGGCGTCATCCACTACAGCGACACGCCGCCGCCCGCCAACGCCGTGCCGCTGAAGTCCTTCAGCACCGCGCCCAGCCAGCCGGCGCTGCCGGCGGAACTGGCCGCCGCCGCGCGCAGCCGCCCGGTGACCCTGTACACCACCGCCAACTGCGGCGGCTGCGACCAGGGCCGCACCCTGCTGCAGGCGCGCGGCATCCCCTACACCGAGAAAACCGTCAACAGCGTGGAAGACCACGAAGCGCTGAAGCGCGCGGGCAGCGTTGGCCAGCTGCCGCTGCTGCTGGTCGGGCGCGGCAAGCAAATCGGCTTTGAAGCCGAAACCTGGGGCACGCTGCTGTCCGAGGCCGGCTACCCGGCCCAGCCCATGCTGCCGGCAGGCTACAGCAATCCGGCGCCGGTGGCTGCCGCGCCGCCGCCAGGCCCGAGCGAGCAGGAGCGCGAATTGGCTGCCTCAAAAGCTGCTGCCGAGCAAGTGCAACGTGAACGACGTTTGCCGCCGATCAACGCTGCGCCGGATTTCCGGTTCTAACGCTGCGCTACGGTTAAAATGCTGGACCGACATTCGTATTGCCAGTCCAGCCATGACCCGTATCGACTTCCACACCAACGTTCCAGACAAGATCGCCTACGCCTGCCGCCTGGTGCGCAAGGCCTATGCCGCGCGCAACCGCGTCGTGCTGATGACCGACGATATGGAGCAGTTGGCCGATCTTGACGAGGCGTTGTGGGGATTTTCCGGCGCCGACTTCCTGCCGCACGTGCTCAGCAACGACCCGCTGGCGCCGGAAACGCCGATCGTGCTGGCCTGCAGCGACGACGCGGAATTGCCGCACAGCGACCTGCTGGTCAACCTGTCGCGCCGCACGCCGGCCATCTTCCCGCGCTTCCAGCGCGTGATCGAGGTAGTGTCGTCCGAGGAGACCGACGCGGCGGCCGGACGCAAGCGCTACGTGTCGTACAAACAGCAGGAATACCAACCCACCCACTTCGTCGCCAACAAATCATGAGCCCAGCCCGTCCCGCCCATCCGTTTGATGCGTCCATTCCCGTCCTGACCGAAGTGCTGGACGACGAGCCGGCGGCGGCCGCAACGGAGCCGCCGGCCCCTGCCGCAGCGCCGCAGCCCACCGAATGGGAGGTGCTGGAGCGCCAGCTGTCCGAGCGCATCCTGCAGCAATTGCAGGCGCGCGTGGACTTCGTGCTGGAGCAGCGCATCAAGGACAGCATGGAAGAAGTGCTGAGCCATGCCCTGCGCGGCCTGACCGCCGAGATCCGCAGCGGCCTGCACGATACGCTGTCCAAGATCGTCACCCGCGCCGTGGCGCAGGAGCTGACGCACCTGCAGGCGCAGAAAAAATAGTATCAATTTAGTCAAATTGCACAAATCCATTGCTTCCTGCTTTGCGTAGCCGATAATTTGTTGTACCTTCTCGTGCAGCAGAACCAGAAGTGGCGTTCATGAGACGCTGCCGTTACTAATCCATCGGAGAATGTTCATGCAGTTCAACACCAAGTTGATTCCATTTGCCATCGCAATGGCTTTCGCAGGCAGCGCAGGCGCACAGGAAATTATCAAGATCGGCCACGTCGGCCCAGTCTCCGGTCCCTCGTCCCACCTCGGCAAGGACAATGAAAACGGCGCCCGCATGGCGATCGAGGACTTGAACGCAAAGAACCCGCAGATCAACGGCAAGCCGGTGAAATTCGTGCTGCAGGCCGAAGACGACGCCAGCGATCCGAAGCAAGGCACCACCGTGGCGCAGAAGCTGGTCGACGCCCACGTCAACGGCGTGGTCGGCCACCTGAACTCCGGCACCTCCATCCCCGCTTCCAAGATCTACTCGGACGCCGGCATTCCGCAGGTGTCGCCAGCCACCACCCAGACCAAATACACCCAGCAGGGCTTCAAGACCACCTTCCGCATCGTCGCCAACGACGCCAAGCTGGGCGGCACGCTGGGCGCCTACGCCGTGAACAAGCTGGGCGCGAAGAAGATTGCCGTGATCGACGACCGCACCGCCTACGGCCAGGGCGTGAAGGACGAGTTCGTTAAAGGCGCGACCAAGGCCAAGCCTGGCGTGCAGATCGTCGCCAAGGAATTCACCAACGACAAGGCCACCGACTTCAACGCCATCCTGACCTCCATCAAGGCCAAGAACCCGGACCTGGTGTTCTTCGGCGGCATGGACTCCGTGGGCGGCCCGCTGCTGCGCCAGATGAAGGCGCTGGGCATCAACGCCAAGTACATGGGCGGCGACGGCCTGTGCACCGACGCGCTGCCGCGCCTGTCCGGCGACAACGCGCCGGAAAGCGTGGTCACCTGCGCCGAAGCCGGCGGTGTCGGCCCTGAACTGCAGAAGAACATGGACGACTTCCGCGCCCGCTACAAGAAGAAATACAACCAGGAAGTCCAGCTGTACGCGCCGTACGTGTACGACTCGGTGATGCTGATGGCGCAAGCCATGATGGACGCCAAATCGGCCGATCCGGCGAAATACCTGCCTTACCTGGCCAACATCAAGTACCAGGGCGTGACCGGCCTGATTTCCTTCGATTCGAAGGGCGACATCAAGGACGGTTCGCTGACCCTGTTCACCTACAAGAACGGCGTAAAAACCAAAACGGAAGTAATCAAATAAGCTTTCTTCCGAATTTTGTCCTGAATAATCGGCGATAAATCGGCGATAATTGCCATAGGCCGTCCAGCGCTGGACGGCCTTTTTTCATTTTAAGGAACGCACAATGCAAACAAAGTACATCGCTGCGGCGCTCGCGCTGGCATTTACCGGCGGCATGCCGGTCGTAGCAGCGGCCCAGGAAGTCGTCAAGATCGGCCACGTAGCCGCCACCTCCGGCCCGTCGGCCCACCTGGGCAAGGAAGACGAAAACGGCGCCCGCATGGCGGTGGAGGATTTGAACGCCAAAGGCTTCAAGATCAACGGCAAAGCCGTCAAGTTCGTGCTGCTGGCGGAAGACGACGCGGGCGACCCGAAACAGGGCACGGCCGCCGCCCAGAAGCTGGTGGACGCCAAGATCAACGGCATCATCGGCCACCAGAACTCCGGCACCTCGATCCCGGCCTCGAAAATCTATTACGACGCCGGCATCGCCCAGATTTCGGCCTCGGCCACCAGCCCGGTGTACACGCGCCAGGGCTTCAACACCGCCTTCCGCATTGTCGCCAACGACAACAAGCTGGGCGGCACGCTGGGCCGCTACGCGGTGCAGAAGCTGGGCGCCAAGCGCATCGCCGTGATCGACGACCGCACCGCCTACGGCCAGGGCGTGGCCGGCGAGTTCATCAAGGGTGCCAAGGGCGCGCAGATCGTCGCCAAGGAATTCACCACCGACCGCGCCAGCGACTTCACCGCCATCCTGACCTCGATCCGCGCCAAGAACCCGGACCTGGTGTTCTTCGGCGGCATGGACGGCATCGCCGGCGCGCTGCTGCGCCAGATGAAGGCGCTGGGCATCAAGGCCCACTTCATGGGCGGCGACGGCGTGTGCACCGAAGCGCTGCCGAAACTGTCGGGCGGCGCGGACGGCATCGTCACCTGCGCCGAAGCGGGCGGCATCCAGCCCGACCAGCGCAAGGCGCTGGACGAGTTCTCGGCCCGCTACAAGGCCAAGTACAACTCGGAAGTGCAGATCTACGCGCCGTACGCCTACGACGCCGTGATGGCGATGACGGCCGCGATGGCCGAAGCGAAGTCGGCCGACCCTGCCAAGTACCTGCCCTTCCTGGCGAAGATCAAGTACCAGGGCATTACCGGCCCGATCAGCTTCGACAAGTATGGCGACATCAACAACGGCGCGCTCACGCTGTACGGCTACAAGGACGGCAAGCGCCAGCTGATCGAAGTAGTCAGGTAACTGCTTCGGCAATAAAAAAGGAGCCTCGGCTCCTTTTTTTACATCATTTCTGGGTCAGTATCCATTTCACCAGGGTCTTGGCTTCCGCCTCGCTCACCTGTGGATTGGCTGGCATCGGGATCGCGCCCCACACGCCGGAACCGCCCTTCACCACTTTACCTGCCAGTTTGGCTTCGGCGTCCTTCTGGCCGGCGTACTTCGCCGCCACGTCCTTGAACGCAGGACCGACTAGCTTGTTTGCTACCGCGTGGCAAGCCATGCAATTCTTGGCCTTGGCCAGGTCAGCGTTCGCCATTGCGGATTGCGTTGCGAAAGCCGATACGGCCACCATACCCAACATCAGAAATCGTTTCATCGTTTTCTCCATAGTAACTACATTCATTCTAACGCCTTTCCACAACGCTGGCATGATAGCCCGGGTTGACGGCCCCCACAATATCACCCCCGGTATAGGCGTTTCTTTTGTAAGATGATGTAAAGGAGAATTTCCATGCCGCTGATTTTGCTGATACTGGCCCTGTGCGGGCTGCGCTACTTCGAAGTGTGGCGCTTTGCCGAGGTGTCCTGGTGGTGGATCGTCGGCCTGATGGTGTTCGCTTTCGCCTGGTTCGAGGTGCTGGAACCGATGCTGGGCCTGGACAAGCGCAAGGCCCACAACGTGGACGAGCAGCGCCGCAAGGACCGCGTGAAGCAGAGTTTTGACAAGAAGAAATAAAAAAAGGAGGATCCGAGGATCCTCCCTTTTTGCTCTGGCGCGCCGATTTAGCGCTTGAGCTGCGACAGGTCGCGCACGGCGCCGCGGTCGGCGGAGGTGGTGAGCGCGGCGTAGGCTTGCAGCGCTTGCGACACGTAGCGGTCGCGGTTGACCGGCTGCCAGGCGTCGGCGCCCTTGGCTTCCATGGCGGCGCGGCGCGCGGCCAGTTCTGCGTCGTCGATGCGCAGGCTGATCTTGCGGTTCGGGATGTCGATGTCGATCATGTCGCCCTCCTCCACCAGGCCGATGGCGCCGCCCTCGGCCGCTTCCGGCGACGCGTGGCCGATCACCAGGCCGGACGAGCCGCCCGAGAAGCGGCCGTCGGTGAACAGCGCGCAGGCTTTGCCCAGGCCCTTGGACTTGATGTAGGAGGTCGGGTACAGCATCTCCTGCATGCCCGGGCCGCCCTTCGGACCTTCGTAGCGGATGATGACGACGTCGCCTTCATGCACGGTGTCGCCCAGGATGGCTTCCACCGCCGCGTCCTGGCTCTCGAACACGCGCGCCTTGCCGCTGAATTTCAGGATGCTCTCATCGACGCCGGCCGTCTTCACGATGCAGCCGTTTTCCGCCAGGTTGCCGTACAGGACGGCCAGGCCGCCGTCCTGCGAGTAGGCGTGCGCCTTGTCGCGGATGCAGCCGGTTTCGCGGTTCAGGTCCAGCGACGCGAAGCGCTCGGACTGCGAGAACGCGGTCTGGGTCGGCACGCCGCCGGGCGCGGCGCGGAACAACTGGTGCACGGCCGGGTCGTCGCTGCGCTTGATGTCGTTGCGTTCGATGGCGTCGCCCAGGGTCGGCGCGTGGATGCTGTAGACCGAGGTGTCCAGCAGGCCGGCGCGCGCCAGCTCGCCCAGGATGGAGATGATGCCGCCGGCGCGGTGCACGTCTTCGATGTGGAACTTGTCCGTCATCGGCGCCACTTTGCACAGGCAGGGCACCTTGCGCGAGATGCGGTCGATGTCGGCCATGGTGAACTCGACTTCGGCCTCGTGCGCGGCGGCCAGCAGGTGCAGCACGGTGTTGGTGGAGCCGCCCATGGAGACGTCCAGCGCCATGGCGTTCTCGAACGCGGCCTTGGTGGCGATGTTGCGCGGCAGGACCGATGCGTCGTCCTGCTCGTAGTAGCGCTTGGCCAGTTCCACCACCAGGCGGCCGGCCTTCAGGAACAGTTCCTTGCGGTCCGAGTGGGTGGCCAGGATGGTGCCGTTGCCGGGCAGGGACAGGCCCAGCGCCTCGGTCAGGCAGTTCATGGAATTGGCGGTGAACATGCCGGAGCAGGAACCGCAGGTGGGACAGGCGGAGCGCTCGATCTCGGCCACGTCGGCGTCCGAGACGGTGCTGTCGCCGGCCTTGATCATGGCGTCCACCAGGTCCAGCTTGATGATCTTCTGGTTGCCGTTGACCACCTTGACCACCTTGCCCGCTTCCATCGGGCCGCCGGAGACGAACACCACGGGGATGTTCAGGCGCATGGCGGCCATCAGCATGCCGGGGGTGATCTTGTCGCAGTTGGAGATGCACACCATGGCGTCGGCGCAGTGCGCGTTGACCATGTATTCCACCGAGTCGGCGATCAGGTCGCGCGAAGGCAGCGAGTACAGCATGCCGCCATGGCCCATGGCGATGCCGTCGTCCACCGCGATGGTGTTGAACTCCTTGGCCACGCCGCCGGCCGCTTCGATTTCGCGCGCGACCAGCTGGCCCAGGTCTTTCAGGTGCACGTGGCCGGGCACGAACTGGGTGAAGGAATTGACCACGGCGATGATGGGCTTGTCGAAATCGCCGTCCTTCATGCCGGTGGCGCGCCACAGGGCGCGGGCGCCGGCCATGTTGCGGCCGTGGGTGGTGGTGCGGGAACGGTATTGGGGCATGGCTTACTCCTATGATGTGCTAGCAGAGTGCCTTGCCCGCACTGCCATGTCAAATATAAGATTCCGGCTGCTGTGATACGCTACACATATCACAGCAACGAAATACCATAGGATTCCATATGAACCTCGAATTGCGCCAGCTGCGCTACTTCGCCGCCGTGGCCGAGGAACTGCACTTCGGCCGCGCCGCGCAGCGCCTGCACATGACGCAGCCGCCGCTGTCGCAGGCGATCCAGGCGCTGGAGGAATTGCTGGGCGCGCCGCTGTTCGAGCGCAACCGGCGCGGCGTGGCGCTGACGGCGGCCGGCGCGGCCCTGCTGCCGGAGGCGCGCCGCATGCTGGCGCAGGCGCAGGAACTGCCGCAGCTGGTGCAGCGCGCCGCCGCCGGCGAAGTGGGACGCCTGGCGCTGGCCTTCGTCTCGTCGGCCGACTACAGCGTGCTGCCGCCCTTCCTGCGCGCCTACCGCGCGGCCTTCCCGCAGGTGCAGATCGCGCTGCAGGAAGCCACCTCGGACCTGCAGCTGGAGGACCTGCTGCACGGGCGCATCGACGCCGGCCTGCTGATCCCGCCGCTGCCGGAACGCGCGCGCGGGGAACTCGATTATCTGCCGGTGCTGAAGGAGCCGCTGGTGCTGGCCGCGCCGGCCGGGCTGGCGGCGCTGCACGGCAAGCGCAAGGTGGCCCTGGACGCGCTGCCGGCGCTGCCGCTGATTATCTTCCCGCGCGCGATCTCGCCGGCGCTGTACGACGCGGTGCTGGGCGTGTTCCACGCGGCCGGCATCACGCCCGTCATAGGGCAGGAAGCGATCCAGATGCAGACCATCGTCAGCCTGGTGTCGGCTGGCATGGGCCTCGCACTTGTGCCACAATCGGTGTCGAACCTGAAGCGCCCGGGGGTAGAATACCGCGCGCTGCTCGACTCCACGCCGCTGGTGGAGACCGGGCTGGCCTGGCGCCGCGACAATCCCTCGCCGGTGCTGCAAGGCTTCCTCGAACTATTAAGAAAGAACACGCAATGCTGATACACCCGCTGCCCGATCCCATCGCCTTCTCGCTAGGCCCGGTCAAAGTCCATTGGTACGGGCTGATGTACGTGCTGGCGTTCGCGCTGTTCGTGGCGCTGGGCAGGGTGCGCATCAAGCAGCCGCACATCGCCAAGCTGGGCTGGCAGAACAAGGACCTGGACGACATGCTGTTCTACGGCATGCTGGGCGTGGTGCTGGGCGGACGGCTGGGCGAGGTGCTGTTCTACCGCTTCGACTTCTTCCTGCAGAATCCGCTGGAGATCTTCGCCGTGTGGCGCGGCGGCATGTCCTTCCATGGCGGCTTCCTGGGCGTGATGCTGGCCATGTGGCTGTGGGCGCGCAAGGCCGGGCGCAATGTGCTGGACGTGTACGACTTCATCGCGCCGCTGGTGCCGCTGGGCTACGCGGCCGGGCGCATCGGCAACTTCATCAACGCCGAACTGCCGGGGCGCTATGCGGACCCGTCGCTGCCGTGGGCCATGATCTGGCCCAACGTGGACGCCATGCCGCGCCATCCGTCGCCGATCTACCAGGCGCTGGTGGACGGGCTGCTGGTGTTCATCATCCTGTGGATGTTCGCGCGCCACGCGCGGCCGCGGCTGGCTGTCGGCGCCATGTACACCTTGCTGTACGGCTGCGCGCGTTTCTTCACCGAATACTTCCGCACGCCGGACTACGAAGTAAGCTTCCTCGGCTTCACCATCTCGTCGGGCCAGATGCTGTCGCTGCCGATGATCGTCGGCGCCATCGTGCTGCTGCTGTGGTCCTACAAGCGCAACATCTCCGCCACCGCCCCGGCGCCGGCTTAGCCTACTTGAGCAGGGCCTGGATGGTTTTCCATTGCGCCGGCGTGACCGGCGTGATGGACAGGCGGCTGCCCTTCTGCAGCAGCACCATGTCTTCCAGCGCGGGGATGGTGCGCAACTCGGCCAAAGACAGCAGGCGCGTTTTGCGCAGCGCTTTCACGTCCACCATCTGCCAGCGCGGCTCCTCCGGCTTGGACTTCGGATCGTAGTAGTGGCTCTCGGGATCGAACTGGGTATCGTCCGGATAGGCGCCGCTGGCCACTTCGGCGATGCCGGCGATGCCGGGCTGCGGGCAGCTGGAGTGGTAGAACAGCACGCCGTCGCCCACTTTCATCGCGTCGCGCATGAAGTTACGGGCCTGGTAGTTGCGCACGCCGAACCAGGGTACGGTGTGGCCCTTTGCGGCCAGCACGTCGTCGATGCTCATCTCGTCCGGTTCGGACTTCATCAGCCAGTAAGCCATGGCGCTCCTTCGTATGAAAGCTAGGGACGTAAAAAAGCGGCTGCGCACCAAGGTGCTAACAACCGCTCTTTTGGGAATGAAGCCCCGCCTGTGCCGCTATGCCGGCATCCCGAACCTGGTGGCTCAGGTGGTCACAGTTAGTTCAATTTCGGGTTCATCGGGCTAGCGACGCTCACTCCCATCAAACAAATTTCCGCGACCGTTGCATACAAATGGTTCAAGGAATATATGGCATCCGCGAACACTGCAGGGTGACACGGAGTTTACTCCTCTATCGCCGCCAGGGAAAGGCCTTTCGTCGTTAAAAAAGATTTTCTTGCGGCGTCAGCGCGCTGTCGAGCACCTTGTGCATGGCCGCCATCTTGTCCTGCATGTCCAGCACCGACATGTCCGACAGCGGCCCTTGCGGCGCGCGCGCGGACAGGAATTCGGCCGCCATGCCCAGCGCCGCCATCACGGCGATGCGGTCGTTGCCCTTGACCCGGCCGGCGTCGCGGATGGCCGTCATTTTCTTGTCGAGGAAGCTGGCCGCTTCGCGCAGCGCGCGCTCTTCTTCTTCCTTGCACGCCAGGCGGTACGGCTGGCCCATGATGCTCACGTCCAGATGTATCATTGCACGTCCTCTTGTGCCGGGGCCGGAGCGGCCTCGGTGGCGATGGCGGGAATCTTTTCCAGCAGCGCCGACACGCGCGCGTGCGCTTCGGCCAGGCGGCGCTGGCAAGCCATGTTGTCGGCCACCAGGGCCGCATTGACCTGGCGCAGCTGGGCGTTTTCACGCCGCAGCGCCAGGCTCATCTCGGCGAGCTGGTCGATCTTATCGGAAAGTTCTTGGAATTCTGAAATCATCCCGCAACTATAGGATGGCTAGGGAAGCCGCGTCAACAGGTACACGCGCATGACGCACATATTTAGGGGCACTCCTCAGACTATGGAAAAAATGCCAGGCTTGCTGGGCGCGTTAACGGCGCCGCTGCCGGTGCTGACGGCGCCCGTCCAGGACGAACTGCGCGTGCAGCCGGACGGCTATGCGCAGGTGCAAGGAGTGGTGCTTGAGAACATCCGGGACTGCGGGCGCGACCTGGCCTGCGCGCTGCGGCTGCGCGTGCGCGGGTCAGCCAATCGAAGAAACCATATAAATCGTTTACATTATTTCCCGCCGCCACCCGCCAGTCGAACGGATCGGCATGCACCGAGGCGTCGCGCCGCTTGATGTTGACGCCCCGATAGTTCGGGTCGCCACATTGACTTAAATAAAAGATTGTCATTTAAGTCACTGAAGGATGCTTGAGCCAGCGCAAAGAACGGCGCCCTTTCATAGGCGGCAATCAAATAAGTTCATGCCTGTCTTGAAATAGGACATAAGCGTCCCTATAATTGGCACTCGTTAGCCGAGAGTGCTAACAAGAATACTGAGGTTGCGATGCAGAAACATTCTGACCGCAGCCTCTCAGCACGACAACCATTGATAAAGGAGTTTTGTATGAACCTTCGCCCTTTGCACGATCGCGTCATCGTCAAACGTCTCGACCAGGAAACCAAAACCGCATCCGGCCTGATCATTCCTGACGCAGCCGCCGAAAAACCAGACCAGGGCGAAGTCCTGGCAGTGGGCAATGGCAAAGTGCTGGACGACGGCAAAGTGCGTCCGCTGGAAGTGAAAGTGGGCGACCGCGTTCTGTTCGGCAAATATTCCGGCCAAGCTGTCAAAGTCGACGGCGACGAGCTGCTGGTGATGCGCGAAGAAGACATCATGGCCGTTGTTAACAAGTAATTAGAAATAATTTCAGGAGAATTCGAACATGGCAGCTAAAGACGTAGTATTCGGCGACGCAGCGCGCGCCAAGATGGTTGAAGGCGTGAACATCCTCGCCAACGCAGTCAAAGTTACCCTGGGTCCTAAGGGCCGTAACGTGGTGCTGGAGCGCTCCTTCGGCGCCCCTACCGTTACCAAGGACGGCGTATCGGTCGCCAAAGAAATCGAACTGAAAGACAAGCTGCAGAACATGGGCGCGCAAATGGTGAAGGAAGTTGCTTCCAAAACCAGCGACAACGCCGGCGACGGCACCACCACCGCGACCGTGCTGGCCCAGGCTATCGTGCGCGAAGGCATGAAGTTCGTTGCCGCCGGCATGAACCCGATGGACCTGAAGCGCGGCATCGACAAGGCAGTTGCTGCCACCGTCGAGCAGATCGCCATCCTGGCCCGTCCATGCACCACCACCAAGGAAATCGCCCAGGTTGGCGCGATCTCGGCCAACTCCGACTACTCGATCGGCGAGCGCATCGCTGAAGCGATGGAAAAAGTGGGCAAGGAAGGCGTTATCACCGTGGAAGACGGCAAGTCGCTGAACGACGAGCTGGACATCGTTGAAGGTATGCAGTTCGACCGCGGCTACCTGTCGCCATACTTCATCAACAACCAGGAGAAGCAAGTTGCCATCCTGGACAATCCATTCGTCCTGCTGTGCGACAAGAAAATCTCCAACATCCGCGACCTGCTGCCGGTACTGGAACAAGTTGCCAAAGCTGGCCGTCCACTGCTGATCATCGCTGAAGACATCGAAGGCGAAGCGCTGGCGACCCTGGTTGTGAACAACATCCGCGGCATCCTGAAAACCTGCGCAGTGAAAGCCCCAGGCTTCGGCGACCGCCGCAAAGCCATGCTGGAAGACATCGCCGTGCTGACCGGCGGCCAGGTTGTTGCTGAAGAAATCGGCCTGACCCTGGAAAAAATCACCCTGGCGGAACTGGGCCAGGCCAAGCGCATCGAAGTGGGCAAGGAAAACACCATCGTTATCGATGGCGCCGGCGACGGTTCCAACATCGAAGCGCGCGTCAAGCAGATCCGCGTGCAGATCGAAGAAGCGACCTCGGACTACGACCGCGAGAAACTGCAAGAACGCGTAGCCAAGCTGGCCGGCGGCGTTGCCGTGATCAAAGTCGGTGCTGCCACCGAAGTTGAAATGAAAGAAAAGAAAGCCCGCGTGGAAGATGCACTGCACGCCACCCGCGCTGCGGTTGAAGAAGGCATCGTGCCAGGCGGCGGCGTGGCCCTGCTGCGCGCCCGTGCAGCCCTGACCGTCAAAGGCGACAATCCTGACCAGGAAGCTGGCATCAAGATCGTTCTGCGCGCGATGGAAGAGCCTCTGCGCATGATCGTGCAAAACGCCGGCGAAGAAGCATCGGTGGTGGTTGCAGCAGTGCTGGCCGGTTCCGGCAACCACGGCTACAACGCGTCGAACGGCACCTACGGCGACATGGTTGAAATGGGCGTGCTGGACCCAGCCAAAGTAACCCGCTCGGCTCTGCAGAACGCAGCGTCGATCGCTGGCCTGATGCTGACCACCGACTGCATGGTTGCTGAAATCAACGAAGACAAGCCAGCCGGCGGTATGGGTGGCATGGGCGGTATGGGTGGCATGGGCGGCATGGACGGCATGATGTAATAGCCGTTCCGCGCCGAACCGCACCGGTTCATCGCTGACAAGCCCGCAAGGTTCGCGCCTTGCGGGCTTTTTATTTGCCCAAGGTCAGCCGGACGCCGCTTGCCTCGCCGCCAAAGCCGCAATAAGCAAGTTGCTGCGCGGGTTCGCTTGGTTTAGTATGGCCGCAACTTTCCTCTCTCCATGACAAGGCTCTCATCCGATGGCACCGCGCTCTTCGAATTCCAAAACCGCCGCGATTGCCGGGACGCTGGCCGGGCTGCTGTCGGCTGGCCTGGGTGCTTATTATCTGTACTCGACGCGCCAGGAGGCGCAACCCGCAGCGCCGGCCGCCGCCGTGGCCAGTGCCGCCAGCGCGGGCAGCGCCGCGCTGCAAGCGCCTGCCGCCAAGGGCGCGCTGAGCCGCGAACAGGCGGTGGCGGCGCTGATGGCGCTGCCGGAGCTGAAGGCGTGGGCGGACAGGATAGAGACGGAATCGAAAGGCCAGGCGCGCGGCGCGCTGATGGAGTACGACGCGCAACTGCGCACCGTGAAAGGCAAGCAGTATTACCAGCTGAGCTTTGTCGAGAACAGCAGCGACGCGGCGCAGCGCTGGGAAAGCTTCCTGGTGGCGCAGTCCGACGGCGAGATCCTGGTGGATGACGATGTCAGCGGCGAACCGATGACGCTGGAGCAGTGGCGCAAAGAGAAAAAGCCGCTGCTGCGCAGCGGCCCGGGCGACTGATCTTTGGCGGCTTACGCGGCGGAACGCGCTGCGGCGGGCGCCGCCACCGCTGCGCTTTGCACGCGGCTGATCCACAGTATCGCCATCACTGTCAGCGCGGCGGCGGCCCAGCCGTTGTAGCCGTAGCCTGCAATGTGCCCGCCCGCGTCGGTGCTCAGCCAGAGCCCGCCGACGAAAGCGCCCAGCCCCGTCCCCATCTGCTGCACCGCCGAATTGGCGCTCAGGAACGCGCCGCGTTTCGACTGCTCCGGCACCGTCGTCATCAGGGCCTGCAGCGGCACGCTGCGGCCCGACAGCGCCGTCATGAAGAACGGGAACATCAACACCAGGCCGATCAGCGGCAAATGCGGCAAGTGCGTGATCAGCATCAGCGGCACGATGGAAAACGCCGCCACCCAGCGGAACACGCGCTGCTTGCCTGCGCGGTCCGCCCAGGCGCCGATGCGGCGCGCGCTGAACAGCGTGGCCAGCCCGCCGGCCAGGTAAATCCAGGTGATCTCGGCCGGCTGCACGCCGTAATTGGCCACCAGCACCGGGGAAATGAAGGGGATCACCAGCATGCCGGACATCATCGTCATGCCCGACAGCGCGAAGGCCTGCAAGTGCGCCGGCACGCGGAACATGCCCACCAGCTCGGGCAGGATGCGCGCCACCGGCACTGGCGCCGCCGCCAGGTGCGCGGACATGGACGGCAGCGCGCGCAGCGCCACGCACCAGATCAGCACCGAGAAGCCCACCAGCAGATAGAACGCCGACTGCCAGCCGAAATGGGCCGACATCATCACGCCCGCCGGCACGCCGGCAATCGCGGCCAGGCTGAACGAGGTCATGACGATGCCGGTGGCCGCGCCGCGCCGCTCGGGCGGCACCAGGTCGCCGATGATGGCCATGCAGATCGCGCCCAGCACGCCGCCGGTCAAGCCGGCAAAGGCGCGCGACAGCACCAGCACGTGGAAGTTCGGCGCCAGCGCGCAGGCCAGGTTCGATACGGTGAACAGGAAGAACATCGCCAGCAGCAGGCGCTTGCGGTCGAAGCGGTCGATATAGGTCATGGCCAGCAGGCCGGACAGGCCGGCGCACCAGGAATACACCGACACCGCGCCCGACACGGCGGCCGGCGTTTTGCCGAAGGCCTGCATCAGCTGCGGCGCCAGCGGCATCATCACCATGAAGTCCATGATGACGGTGAACTGGGTCAGCGCCAGCAGCCACAGGATCAGGCGCTCGCGCGTGGCCGATACCGGCGCTGCCGGGGGTACAGGGGAAACAGGGGAGACATTGGTCATAGGCTTCCGTTCAATCGAGTTGGTTGATGTCGGCGGCAGCTTTGCGCAGGATAGCGCGAATATGCTGCAGCCGTGTTTCGTCCGCCGAACCGTCGCGCGCGCGCCGGATCACCGCTTCCTTCAGTTCATGCATCAGCGAGCGCAGGTCGCCGCCGGCCTCGGCCGGCTCGCCCAGGCGCGCCATCATGGCGTCCACCATCTGGCGGTTTTCATCGAGGAAGGCCTGGCCGTCCGGCGTGACGGTGTGCAGCTTCTTCGGGCCGTCATGGCTGATCGACACGTGGCCCATGTCGTACAGCATGGCCATCAGCGGATAGATCGCGCCCGGGCTGGGCGAGTAGCTGCCGCCGGTGCGCTGCTCCAGCTCCTTGATGATTTCGTAGCCGTGGCGCGGCTTCTCCGCGATCAGCTGCAGCACCACGTAGCGCATGGCGCCGGCATCGAACATTTTGGGACCGCGCCCGCCGCCGCCGCGATGGTGGCCGTGGCCGTGCATGTGGGGGTGGAAGCGGTGGTGGCCTTTGAAAAAGTGGAACATGGGATTCTCCATAAGATATATCGAGCTAAGATATATCTTAACCAGTTTTTTCTAAATTTCAAGATTTTTTTGTGCCACCTGATTTCCCGCATTGCCGTATCATGCAAGCTCTGTCCCGTTGTCCTGTCCCATGTTCAAAAAACTACTAGCCCTCTTCGGAAAAAAAGCCCCAGCGGCGCCAGCCGGCCCTGCTGCTCTCAGCGCTCCCTACAAGCAGGACGAGCTCAATCTGATTTACAACCTGCTGTTCTGCGATGAAACGTCGCTCTACAAACCGCAGGGTACGGAGACGGCGCTGTTCGGCGAACAGGCCGACGCCTCCGTGGTGCGCACCATCGCCGAGGACCACGACGAGGAAAGCCGCGTACGCATCCTGGCCTGCAACTGGCTGCGCGAAAACGGCCATCCGGTGCCTGCCCACGAGCTGCTGGGCGTGATCGTGGAAGTGCCGCTCGACGAAGGCCTGGACGTGCTGGCCGCGTATGCGGACGGCACCGTGCGCTACATCAACCAGACCGGCAAGTTCGCCGTCTTCGAAGGCGCGCCGGACGCGGTGGCGGCCAGCGCCAAGGCGCTGGTGGAAACCGCCAAGCCGGCGCTGCGCCAGGCCACGCTGGCCGCGCGCGGCCGCATGCCGCCGCCGGGCCCCGGCCACCTGCGCATCGGCTTCCTGGCGTCGGACGGCCTGTACTTCACGCAAGGCACCTTCGAAACCCTGGCCAAGGACGCGCGCGCCTCCTCGGCGATCCAGAGCGCCCAGGCGCTGCTGGACCTGGTGGTGCGCCAGGCCAGCGAATAAATACGCCGCGCTCCGAATTCGAAAGCCCGCAAAAGCCCCGCAAGGGGCTTTTTTACTTTCATATCGCAATTAATTAACTTGCCAGATTGAAGTTATTATTTAATTAAATATATGCTTGACGCATAAGCAAGCCATGCGATACATTTTTACTGCCGCATGACGGCAACCATGTTTTCTTTCACCTACACAGAGAAAGACGAGCAAATGAATAATCAACAAGAGAAAAAGCTGTTTGCATTTAAACTGGCTGAGAAAAAAACCGAAACCCAGGCCAAGCCGGAAGCGCAATGGAAATCCCGTGACGGCGTAGCCGCCGCCGGCTGCTCCTTCCCGTCCGAGCGCTATTCCGTCGGCGCTGGCGGCGACTCCGGCGTGTACTGCTAATCAGCAGCGATAGGCCTTGCCTTTGGGCAAGGCCTTGCTCACGATGATACTGATCGTCACCAACAGTACCGATCTGCACGCGGACCTGCTCGTTTCCCACCTGTCCGCCAAAGACCGCCCCCACTTCCGCCTGAACCTCGACGCCTTTCCGCGCGACTACCAGATCCAGCAAACCTTCAACGCCGGCGGCATGCAGGCCGGCATCGTCCACCTGCCCAGCGGCAAAGCCGTGCAGCTCGATACCGTGGGCGCGACCTGGCTGCGCAAGGCCGGCGAATTCGTCTTCCCCAGCGCGGACCTGGCGCCGCAGGAGCGGGCTTACGCCGAGCAGGAAACCGAACACGCGCTATTTGGCTTGCTGTACAGCATGGACTGTTACTGGATGAGCCACCCGCTGGCGGTGCGCGGCGCGCAATGGAAAGGTGAGCAGTTACTTCGCGCGCGGCGCATGGGTTTCCGTGTGCCGGCCTCGCTGGTCACCAATTCGCCGGACCAGGTGCGCGCCTTCAAGGCGTCCATCGCGGGCGACCTGGTATTCAAATCTATGTCCAGCCCGCTGCTGGGCGCCGACCAGGTGGCCGAAGAGGACCGCATCTCCGCCGGCATCGGCACCACCATCATTACCGACGACATGATGGATAGCCTGGACGCGGTGAGCGAATTGGCTTGCCATTTTCAGGAATATATACCGAAACAATATGAATTAAGAGTGACCATCATCGGCTCGCAGGTATTCGCGGCCAAGATAAACAGCCAGGACGACGCCCGCACCGCAATCGATTCGCGCGATATGTCGGCGCCCATTCAATATGAGGCGTGCACGCTGCCGGACGATATGCAGCGGCGTTGCCTGCAATTTATCAGCAGTTATGGCTTGAATTACGGCGCCCTGGACTTTATTGTGACTCCGGACGGCGAATATATTTTCCTGGAAAACAATCCCGGCGGCCAGTTCTGGTATGTCCAGCAGCTGATACCCGAATTTAAAATGCTGGAAGCGCTTGCGGGCCGGCTGATCATGGAGGCGGAATGCCGCAGGCAGAGCAATTTCCCGCACTGAATCACATCACCGCCATCGAAGAGTTGCGCGACAGCCGCGTGCTGGTGCTGGCCGCGTCCACGCTGGAAATCGAACTGCTGCCCGCGCTGTACCAGCAGTGCCGCGATATCGGCCATACCCGGCGCCTGGACGTGCTGCTGCAAAGCCGTGGCGGCGTGGTCAACGGCGCGCGCCGCCTGGCCCTGCTGCTGCGCCAGTTCACCCATCACTTGAGTTTCATCGTGCCGCACTACTGCGAATCGTCGGCCACGCTGATGGCGCTGGCGGCGGACGAGATCATCGCCGGCGACCTGGCCATCTTCTCGCCCATCGATCCGCAGCTGCACGGCGGCGCCGGCGGGGATGGGGACTCCATGCTGTCCTGCCTGGATATCAGGCGCTTCGGCGACATGAGCAAGGACTGGTTCGGCGCCGAATCGGCGCAGGCGCAGGAACAGGCGCTGTCGCTGCTATGCGGCAGCATCTTCCCGCCCACGCTGACGGCTTTCTACCGCAGCGCACAGGAAGTGGAACAGATTGCAGGGGAGCTGCTGCGCCACCAGTTGCCGGGCCAGGACGATGCGAAACGCAAGGCCGTCGTGCAGCAGCTGATGTATGGCTACCACTCGCACAACTACGCCATCACGGGCGGCGAGCTGGAACGCATGGGACTGAAGGTGCGCCGCCACGAGGCGGTGGAGGACCACGCGTGGCAGATCTCGCAGGCGCTGCATGCGCTGGTGGGACGCGGCGTGTGCGAGACGCCGGACCAGCCGTGGCATGACGCGCTGCTGGCCACCCGCGACGGCACCCGCGTGCGCAGCAAGCGCAGTGGCGGGTTCGTGTCGCCGTGGCGCGAGTTGGGGGCGAAGACGGCATGACGGCGGGCGTCTATATGGCGGAAGTGTTCCGCTGCTTTACGGCCATGCTGCTGCTCGTGGCGGCGGTGGGCAAACTGCGCACGCTGGGCGAGTTCCGGCAGAACCTCACCGAGTCCTTCGGCGTGGGCACGCGCGCCGCCAGGGTGCTGGCGCCCGCCGTTGCCGCCACGGAGCTGCTGCTCGCCGCCGTCATCGCGCTGGGCGGCGGGATCGGCACTGGCGGCGGAATCGCTTATGCCGCGATGGCGGCGGCGCTGGCGATGTTTGCAGTGTTCACCGCGCTGGTGGCGCGCAAGTACGTCCAGGAGGGCATCGTGCGCTGCAGCTGCTTCGGCGAAGCGGGACGCTCGGTGTCGCCCTTCGACCTGCTGCGCAACGTGCTGGTGATGGCCTGCATCGCCTTCTACCTGGCCTACGCGGGCACGGGCATGGGCGGCGTCGCCACGGCGCCCCTCAGCAGCGAAGCCTGGTTCCTGGCGGCGGGCCTGGCCGCGTTCCTCACCGTGCTGGCCGTGGAGTTCCACGAAATCGCCATGCTGCTGGCGCACTCCGGTGAAGGACTGGCCTGATGGACACCAACACCCTTTACCTTATCCTCGGCGTACTGGCTTTCGGCCTGGCGCTGAACCTGAAACTGACGCTGTCCGTGCTCAACGCCAGCCGCAACGCCGCCGCTGCGGCCAACACGCCGTTCACGCTGCCCGAAGGCGAACGCATACCGCCCGTGCACGCGCGCAGCCTGCAAGGCGGCGCCACGCTGGCACTGGACGGCGAAGGACAGCCGTCGGTGCTGCTGTTCTTGTCCAGCACCTGCCCCAAGTGCCGTGGCAAGCTGCCCGAGATCGCCGCCCTGCTGCCGCTGGCGCAGCAAGCAGGCGTGGACCTGCGCCTGGTGAGCCGCGAGCCGGCCTGGCGGTTGCGGCGCTTCCTGGCCGGCACGCAGTTGGCCGCCGTCGCCGCGCGCGTCGGCACCAAGGGCTACAAGGCGCTCAACCCCACCATGACCTCGCCCTACTACGTCTTCCTGGACGAACATGCGCGCATGCAGGCCGGCGGCATCATCGGCGACGAGAACTGGAGCAGCTTCCAGGACCAGCTGCACGGCATGCCCGCCAGCGAAGGCGAGCGGGAGGCCGCGTGAATCCCCACCTCCAGCGCCTGCAACTGCTGCGCCCCTTCGCGCCCAGGCTGTGCGCGGCCCTGTGCGTGATGGCCGTCACCGTCGCCATCCAGCTGATCTACCCGCGCGCGCTGTCCTACTTCATCGACAACGTCAATACCCAGCGCAGCAGCGCGTGGTACACCAGCCTGGCGCTGGCCATGCTGGCGGTGCTGACCGCGCAAGCCGCCGCCAGCACGCTGCGCTACTACCTGTTCGAAACCACCGGCTACATGATCGTCACGCGCGCGCGGCGCCTGCTGTACGGCGCGCTGATGCACAAGCCCATCGGCTTCTACGACAAGCACAACGTGGGCGAACTGACCAGCCGCCTGAGCGCGGACGCCGAAGTGCTGCACGACACGCTGAGCACCGGCCTGCCGATCGCGCTGCGGTCGCTCTTCGTGTTCATTGGCGGCACCGTCATGCTGCTGACGATCTCGCCGGCACTGAGCCTGATCCTGGTGTTCTTCGTGCCCGCCACCATGCTGCTCGCCAAGTGGGGCGGCAAAAGCCTGCGCGGCCTGTCCGGCGACATCCAGGGCAGCCAGGCCGAATGCGGCAAGGTGGCCAATGAGCACTTCGCCAACATCCGCCTGGTGCGCGCCTTCAACCAGCACCGCACCGCCATCGCGCGCTACTTCACGGCCAGCGAACGGTCGCTGCAGGTATCGGTGTCCGCCACGCGCATGTTCGCCGCGTTCCGCGGAATGTCGTCCATGCTGGTCTACCTGGCGCTGCTGGCCACGCTGTGGTTCGGCGCCCGCATGATAGGCAGGGGCGAGCTGACGATAGGCGAGCTGACAGCCTTCCTGGTGTACGCCAACATGGTGTCCGAATCTGCCGGCGCGGTGAGCGACGCCTGGAGCGACTGGATGCGCACCATCGGCGCCACCGAGCGGGTGTTCGAGATAATGGGCGATGCCGGCAGCGGGGCCGGGGCCGGCGGCGCCAGTGGCGGCAAGCCGCCCCTGCCAGCCGCAGGCGCGGGCCGCTTTGCAGGCCATATCCGCTTCAGCGGCGTGAGCTTCCACTACCCCGAGCGGCCGGAACGGCGCGCGCTGGACAGCGTCAGCTTCACGGTGCAAGTGGGCGAGAAGATTGCGCTGGTCGGCCCGTCCGGCGCGGGCAAGTCCACCATCGCGGCGATGCTGCTGGGCTTTTACGCACCGGACAGCGGCAAGATCTCCTTCGACGGCGTGGACGCCGCCACGCTGGGCGGCACGGCGGTGCGCGCCAATATCGCCATCGTGGAGCAGGAACCGTCCATGTTCTCGGGCAGCATCTACGAGAACATCGCCTTCGCCGTGCCGGACCGGGAAGCCAGCCTGGCCGAGGTGGAACGCGCCGCCAGGGCGGCGCATGCGCACGACTTCATTGCCGCCTTCCCGAACGGCTACCAGACCATCGTCGGCGACCGTGGCGTGCAATTGTCCGGCGGCCAGAAGCAGCGCGTGGCCATAGCGCGCGCGCTGCTGCGCGACCCGGCGATACTCATATTGGACGAAGCCACCAGCGCGCTCGATTCAGCCAGCGAGCTGCAAGTGCAGCAGGCGCTGGACCGGCTGATGGAAGGCCGCACCACCATCATCATCGCGCATCGCTATTCCACCATCGTTAAGGCGGACCGCATCCTGGTGCTGGACCAGGGCCGCGTGGTGCAGCAGGACTCGCACCGGGAATTGATGCAGCATGAAACGGGGCTGTATTACCAGCTGATGGAACATCAGCTGGCGGGGCAGCGGCAACTCAGCGTGGTCTGAGCCGCCGCCAAAAATGACTAGCTGTCCAGGTGCGAGATCAGCAGGCGGCGGCTGTCGGCTTCCACGCCCTCGCCCGCTTTGCGTTCCAGCACCAGCTCGGCGTTCTGCGCGTCCACCGAAATGCCCACCGACAGGATGTCGATCAGCAGCAGCTGCAGGATGCGCGAGATCATCGACAGGAAAGTGGTGCTGTCCTCCGAATGGTCCACCGCCAGGCACACCGAGGCGCGCTTGGCCAGCGGCGACTGGCTGCTGGTGATGGCGATAACGTCCGCACCGGCGGCGCGCGCCGCGTCCACCGCGTCCAGCAGCTCCGGCAGCTTGCCGGAATTGGAAATGGCGATCACCACGTCGCCCGGCTTCAGCAGGCCGGCCGCCAGCACGAACAGGTGCGAGTCGCCGTAAGCCGCGGTCGGAATACGGAAGCGGAAGAACTTGTGCTGGCCGTCCAGCGCCACCACGCGCGAATTCCCCATCGCGAAGAACTCGATGCGCTTGGCCTTGGCCACCAGCGCAATCGCCTTGTCCAGCGAACGCACGTCCAGCTGGTCGCGGAACTTCAGGATGGCGGACACGGTGTTGTCGATCACCTTGGCGCTCAGGTCGTGCGTGCTGTCGGAGACGCGCACCTGGCTGTGGCGCACCGGGATCGCGCCGGTCAGGCTGCTGGCGAACTTCAGCTTGAAGTCGGCCAGGCCGGAGAAGCCCAGCGAGCGGCAGAAGCGGATCACGGTCGGCTGGCTCACCTCGGCCAGGCGCGCGATGTCGGCGATAGGCTCGTTGAGCACCAGGCGCGGCTGCTCCAGCACCAGCGCGGCCACGCGCTGCTCGGCCGGCGTGAGCTCGTGCTGCAGATGCTGCACGCGCTCCATCAGCGTATTGGCGCCGCTGCGGCCGCGCAGGTGTTCGGACAAAATCGTCGCCACGCCGTAGAACGCCGGATTCGGCGTGGTGATGACGTAGGTGGGAATCTCGGACAGATAGGTGGTGAAGCGGCCCTTGGCTTCGAAGCGCGCGCGGAACGGCGAGGTGGCGAACCAGTCGCCCATGCGCGGCACGATGCCGCCGCCGATGAAGATGCCGCCGAAAGCGCCCAGCGTCACCGCCAGGTTGGCGCTGGCGCCGCCCAGCATGGCGCAGAAGCACTCCAGCACTTCCAGGCACAGCGGATCCTTGTCGGTCAGCGCGCCGGCCATGATCTCCTGCGCGTTCAGGTCCTTCACGTTGCGGCCGTTACGCTTGGCGATGGCGCGGTAGATGATCTCCATGCCGGGGCCGGAAATCAGGCGCTCGGTCGACACGTGCGGCCAGGTCTGCCACGCGTACTGCAGGATCGCGTATTCGCGCTCGTCGGCCGGGGCGAAGTTGGTGTGGCCGCCTTCCGAGCCGAGAGTGACGAAACCGTCCACCGTCGGGATCACGCCGGACACGCCCAGGCCGGTGCCCGGCCCCAGCACGCCGATCACGGAATTGCTGGCCGGGGCGCCGCCGCCTACCTGCATCAGGTCCGCCGGCTTGAGGCCCGGCAGCGACATGGCCAGCGCGGTGAAGTCGTTCACCACCAGCAGCGTGTGCAGGCCCAGGGCGCGGCGCACTTCGTCGGTGGAGAATTCCCAGTCGCGGTTGGTCATGCGCACGTAGTCGCCGCTGACCGGGTTGGCCACCGCCAGCGCGGCGTGGTTCAGCGTGATGTCCGCATGGTCGGCCAGATAGGTGCGCAGCAGCGGCACGATGCCGGTGAAGTCGTCGCACTTGAGCACGCGCACGGCGCGGAACTCGGACGGGCCGGTTTGCAGCGCGAAGCGCGCATGCGTGGCGCCAATGTCCGCCAGCAGGCGCGGACCGTCCGCGAAAGCCGTGCGGCTGGTTTTTTGGTCAACTTCAGCTTGTCTCATCGTCGATTTTGTCGTGTTGGGAAGTTACGCCCGGAAGGCGGCAAGGATACCCGAAATACGCGATGTATAAAAGCAAACGCCCGCATCGCGGGCGTTACATTTGCTATGCCGCGTAGCCGAACCACGCTCCGTAAGCTGGCAGCTTCACGCTGCCGTCCGCGCCCGCCTCGCCCGGCAGCCCCGGCGCGGCGATCGTTTCGGCGCCGGCCGCCTGCGGCAAGGCGACCGTCACCGGCTCTTTGCCCAGGTTGAACACGGCCAGCACGCTGCGTTCGCCCGCCAGGTCGCGGCGCAGCGCCAGCACCGGTTCCGGCGTATCGAAGAACACCACGTCGCCGCGACTCAGTTGCGGCATGGTGCGGCGCCAGGCGATGATCTTGCGCGCAAACGCCAGCGGCGAGGCGGCGTCGGCTTCCTGCACCGAAGCGGCGCGGGCGATGTGCTGCTCGTCCACCGGCAGCCATGGCTTGCCGCTGGTGAAGCCACCGTTGGCGTCCTGGCTCCACGCGATCGGCGTGCGGCAGCCGTCGCGGCCTTTGAATTCCGGCCAGAAGGTGATGCCGTACGGGTCCTGCAGCAGCTCGTAAGGCACGTCGGCCTCGGTGAAGGCCAGCTCGTCGCCCTGGTACAGGCACGGCGTGCCTTTCAGCGACAGCTGCATGGCCAGCACCAGCTTGGCCATTTCCGGCGAAGGGTTGTCGCCGCCCCAGCGCGTCATCACGCGGATGGAATCGTGGTTGCCCACCGACCAGGAGGCCCAGCCGTCCTTCACGCGCGCGCCGAACTGCTCAACCTGCGAGCGGATATGCTTGGCCGAGCACACCGGCGTGAGCAGGTTGAAGCTGTAGGCCATGTGCAGCTTGTCGCCGCCTTCGGTGTATTCGGCCATCACGGCCAGCGAATCGTCCGCGCCCACTTCGCCGATGGCGACCGCGCCGTATTCGTCCAGCAGCTTGCGCAGCTTCCGCAGGAAGGCCACGTTCTCGGGCTGGGTCTTGTCGTGGATGTGGGCCTGCATGCCGTACGGGTTCACGTCCGTGACGGTGGACGTGTCGCGCACCAGCGCCGGCGGGTTGCTGCGCAGCTGGCGGTCGTGGAAGTGGAAATTGCAGGCGTCCATGCGCACGCCGTCCACGCCGCGCTCCAGCCAGAAACGCAGCGCGTCCAGATGCGCCTGCTGCACTTCCGGGTTGTGGAAGTTCAGGTCCGGCTGGCTGACCAGGAAGTTGTGCATGTAATACTGCTTGCGGCGCGAGTCCCACTGCCAGGACGAGCCGCCGAACACGGACATCCAGTTGTTCGGCGGGCAGCCGTCCGGCGCCGGGTCGGACCAGACGTACCAGTCGGCCTTCGGGTTGTCGCGGCTTTGGCGGCTTTCGGCGAACCACGGATGGTCCTCGGCCGTGTGCGACATCACCTGGTCGATCATGATCTTCAGGCCCAGGCTGTGCGCCTTGGCGATCAGGGCGTCGAAGTCGGCCAGGGTGCCGAACAGGGGATCGACATCGCAGTAGTCGGAAATGTCGTAGCCGAAGTCCTTCATCGGCGACTTGAAGAACGGCGAGATCCAGACAATGTCCACGCCCAGCTGCGCGATGTAGTCCAGCTTGGCGGTAATGCCGGGCAGGTCGCCCACGCCATCGCCGTTGCTGTCCTTGAAGCTGCGCGGATAAACCTGGTAGATGATCGCTTCGCGCCACCAGTTCGGGGACAATTGTTTGCTCATGTCGGTATCCAAGTGATGAATTTGTAGACAATATACATGATCGTATTATTTCTTTCAATCCCATCACTTGAGGTTGATATTAAGAATATATCCTTTAAAATCAATAGACTAGTCGAATATCAACCAACATACCAGCCATACATACGTAGTTAAACTACATATTTTGACCTACATCCAAACGCCAACAGCAGCAACAGGCCGGCCGTCAGCGCCTGCCAGGTCTCGGGCTCGGGCACCGCGAGCAGGCTGACATTGTCGACGCCGACGGTAAGCGGCTGCTGGTTGTCGACTTCGCCGAACCGCAAATAAAAGGCGCCGCCTGCACTCAGCGCGGAGGTCAGGTCGAATTCGTAGTGGATATAGGGCTGGGGGCCGGTACCGGGGTCGACACCGGGCGCCACAACATTGACCACCACGTCGCCCGGGGCGGTCGAAAGCCAGTCCGTTGCGGCAGCGTTGATGATGTCAACCCGCGCATGCTGGTTGGGATAGAAATTGTGGTCCAGTCCGGCGGGATGAACCGACGCGGCGGCGCCGTCAAAGTTCGTGCGGAACATGTCGAAGGACAGCACCACACTGGACAGTCCGGGCGCGAGCTGGAAAGGCTGGAGCAATCCGAGGCTGCCGGGCCCGCCTTGGTCCGTCACCGCGAAATACTTCCCGGAGGCCGGGCCGATAGTTTCCCTGTGCGCCGGGGGGAAACCGTCGATATACCAATCTCCATAGCTGCCGTCGCGGTTAATCTTCAGCCAGCCGCCATTGATAGCGCCCGACTCGAAGCCGCCATTGGAGATCTTCTCCACCGCCAGCGCGGCAAGCGGCGCAGACAGTACCAAGCAGATAGTTGAACAAAAAGCAATTTTCCACGGTTTCATGATATCCCCCTCGGTGCGTGCCGCAGTTTGGCACTACTGCATGCTGGCATTCCTACCCGGCAGCGCCTTTATCATTTGTCAATCGTGCGCAACGCCGGCCATGCCCGAAGAAGAACGCAACTTGCATATACCAGTTGCCAAACAGGACGGGTTCGGCATAGCATCCCGATCAGTTAAATCCAGGGAGACCAAATGGCGCAAGCTGATCTACAAACGGGCAACGGCCCGATGCCTCGGCAGATACCGTTCATCATCGCCAACGAGGGATGCGAGCGGTTCAGCTTTTACGGCATGCGCAACATCCTCACGCCATTCCTGATCAGCACCCTGCTGCTGTTCGTGCCGATGGCGGACCGCGTGAGCGAGGCCAAGCACGTATTCCACACCTTCGTGATCGGCGTGTACTTCTTCCCCCTGCTGGGCGGCTGGATCTCCGACCGCTACTTCGGCAAGTACAACACCATCCTCTGGATGAGCCTTGTCTACGTCTGCGGCCACGCCTGCCTTGCCATATTTGAAGACAATCTGCAGGGCTTCTACTTCGGCCTGTTCCTGATCGCCTTCGGCGCGGGCGGCATCAAGCCGCTGGTGTCGGCCTTCGTGGGCGACCAGTTCGACCAGACCAACAAGAACCGCGCCAAGACCGTGTACGACGCCTTCTACTGGATGATCAACTTCGGCTCCTTCTTCGCCTCGCTGCTGATGCCGCTGTTCCTGAAGAACCTGGGCCCGGCCATCGCCTTCGGCATTCCCGGCATCCTGATGCTGATTGCCACCGTCATCTTCTACCTCGGCCGCAAGCGCTATGTGCACGTGCCGCCCGCCGCGCCCAGCCCGGACTCGTTTACCCGCGTGGCCCGCACCGCGCTGATGACCAAGCTGCCCGGCCAGTCGCGTCCCGGCCTGGCCATCGCCGTCATCGGCGCCCTGGGCGCGGTGGTGTCGCTGTGCATGGCGCCGTCCTGGGGCTTCGTCATATCGGCCTGCTTCGCGCTGGTGCTGCTGCTGGCGTTCGGCGGCGTCGGCACCGCCATGCAGCTGGAACGCGCGCGCGGCCAGCACCCGGACGAAGCGGTGGAAGGCGTGCGCGCCGTGCTGCGCATCCTGGTGGTGTTCGCGCTGGTGACGCCGTTCTGGTCCCTGTTCGACCAGAAGGCCTCCACCTGGATCGTGCAGGCCAACTCCATGACCAGCCCCCTGCTGTCCATCTTCGGCTGGGAGTTCAAGGTGCTGCCGGCGCAGATGCAGGCGCTGAACCCGCTGCTGGTAATGCTGCTGATCCCGCTCAACAACCTGGTGGTCTACCCGATGATACGCAAGATGGGCATCGAACCGACCGCGCTGCGCCGCATGGGCGCGGGCATCGCCATCTCCTCGCTGTCATGGATCGTGATCGGCTGGGTGCAGGTGATGATGGACGGCGGCACGCCGATGTCCATCCTGTGGCAGCTGCTGCCGTACGCGCTGCTGACCTTGGGCGAAGTACTGGTGTCGGCCACCGGCCTGGAATTCGCCTACAGCCAGGCGCCGCCATCGATGAAGGGCTCCATCATGAGCTTTTGGACCCTGGCCGTCACCGTCGGCAACCTGTGGGTGCTGATCGTGAACTCCAGCGTGAAGAACGACGTGGTATTGGGCCATATCGCCAACAGCGGCTTGAGCGTGATCGCGTTCCAGATGTTCTTCTTCGCCGGCTTCGCCATGCTCACCGCGCTCGCCTTCGCGCTCTATGCGATGCGCTACAAAATGGTGGACAACTACCGCGTGGAGCCCGAGCCGAATCCGTGCTACGGCACGCCGGAGCCAAAGGCCACGTAATCCGGCCGCATTAGCAGTCCTTGCAATCCTTGCAGCCCGCCCCGTGCGGGCTGTTTTCATTTCGGCGGAAATCCGCACAAGGCATGGCGCGGATTCCGGGTTTTCGCCAGGCCCGCTTCCGGTCCGCCGCCATGCGGCAGCGCACCAAACGAATCAAATCAAGCACTTGGCTTTTTCGGCCTGCGTGGCACGGTTTCTGCTCAATAGCTCCTTACAACAAACCCGTTCAGGAGACGAACATGAGCATCAGCAAGAACATCACCCGCGCCATTCCCTTCGCCATCGCAGCCGCATTCGCCGCTTCCGCCACCAGCGCCCAGGCGCAGGAAGTGGTCCGCCTCGGCAACCTCAAATTCGCGCACTACGGCGCCGTGTCGTACATCAAGGAGATCGCGCCCAAGTGCGGCATCAAGGTGGAAGAACACATCTTCGCCAAAGGCCCGGACGTGATGCAGGCCATCCTGGCCGGTGAACTGGACGTAGGCGCCACCGCCTCCGAAGCGGCGATCCAGGGCCGCGCCAACGGTGCGCCCATCTACGTGGTGGCCGGTTTCGCAAAAGGCGGCGCGCGCCTGGTCGCGCGCCCCGACGGCGGCATCAAGTCCATCAGGGACCTGAAGGGCAAGAAGGTCGGCGTCACGCGCGGCGGCATCCACGAGGTGCTGCTGGCGGCCGAACTGCAGCAGGCCGGCATCACCTTCTCCGACCAGCCGGGCAAGGACGTGCAGCTGATCTTCCTGGCGTTTGCGGACTTGAACCAGGCCCTGCTCGGCAAGAACCTGGACGCCATCATGCAATCGGAGCCGCAATCGTCGCAGGCCATCAACAAGGGCTTCGGCGTGGAAGTGATGAAGCCCTACGACACGCCGATCGGCGAGCCGGTGCGCACCATGGTGATGAGCGAGAAGTTCTACAAGGAGCGCCGCGCCACCGCCGCCAAGTTCATGAACTGCTTCGTGCAGGCCACCAAGACCTTCATCGACAGCAAGCCGACCGCCGAGAAGTACGTGCGCGAAGTGATCTTCAAGAACCAGATCACGGCCGACGACTTCCAGGACGCCATCAGCAATTCGCCTTACAGCTACGACGTGACCGCGCAGCACATCCAGATCACCACGGACGTGATGGCCAAGACCGGCGTGGGCAAGATGCGCAAGCCGCCGGTGGCCACCGAGTGGGTCAAGACCGACCTGCTGGACGAAGCGAAGAAAAGCCTGAACATCAAATAAAGCGGGGACATCATGAAAAAACTGAACTGGCATGAAATCGGCACCGGGCTGGTGGTGCCCGCCGTCGTCGTCCTGCTGTGGCAAGCCAGCGCCATGCTGGGCTGGGTCAATCCGCAGGTGCTGCCGTCGCCGGTGGCGGTGGTGCAGAAGCTGATCGAGTACGCGCTGCCGCTCACCGCGTACGACCCGGCCGCCACCTCGTGGCTGTCGTGGGCCATGTCGGGCGAACTGTGGATGGACACGCTGGGCAGCATGTACCGGGTGGTGGTCGGCTTCGCGGTCGGCGCCGGCCTGGCGCTGCCGCTCGGCCTGATGATGGGTTCCAGCCCGCGCGCCTACTCCTGGTTCAACCCGCTGATGCAGCTGCTGCGCCCCATCCCGCCGATCGCCTACATTCCGCTGTCGATCCTGTGGTTCGGCCTGGGCAACGCGCCGGCCGTGTTCCTGATCGCCATCGGCGCCTTCTTCCCGGTGCTGATGAACACCATCGCCGGCGTGCGCCAGGTGGACGGCATCTACATCCGCGCCGCGCGCAACCTCGGCGTGAGCCAGCGCACCATGTTCGTGCGCGTGATGCTGCCGGCGGCCGTGCCCTACATCCTGTCCGGCGTGCGGATCGGCATCGGCACCGCCTTCATCGTGGTGATCGTGTCCGAGATGATCGCCGTGAACAACGGCCTCGGTTTCCGCATCCTGGAAGCGCGCGAGTACTTCTGGTCCGACAAAATCATCGCCGGCATGATCAGCATCGGCCTGCTGGGCCTGTTCATCGACATCGGCATGAATAAACTGAACAATCATTTGCTGCGCTGGCACCGTGGCCTGGAGAACTGAGATGAGCAAAATGGAAAAGAACTTCAGCCACATCGCCGTGCGCGGCGTGAACAAGGTGTTCAAGAGCACCGACCGCGAAGTGGTGGCCCTGAAAGACATCAACCTGGAAATCCCGCAGGGCCAGTTCGTGTGCCTGCTGGGGCCATCGGGCTGCGGCAAATCCACGCTGCTGAACGCCATCGCCGGCTTCTCGCTGCCGTCCAGCGGCGAGATCACCGCCGACAGCCGCATCGTGACCGGCCCCGGTCCCGAGCGCGGCATGGTGTTCCAGGAATACGCGCTGTTCCCGTGGATGACGGTGGAGAAGAACATCGCCTTCGGCCTGGAAATCAAGGGCATGTCCAAGGGCGAGATCGAGCAGATCGTATCGAAGCTGCTCAACATGCTGTCGCTGAGCGACTTCCGCCACCGCTTCCCGAAAGACCTGTCGGGCGGCATGCGCCAGCGCGTGGCGATCGCCCGCGTACTGGCGCTGGATTCGCCCATCATGCTGATGGACGAACCGTTCGGCGCGCTGGACGCCCTCACCCGCCGCAACCTGCAGGACGAGCTGCTGCGCATCTGGGCCGAACTGAAGAAGACCATCATCTTCGTCACGCACAGCATCGAGGAAGCGATCTACATGGCTGACCGCATCGTGGTGATGACCTATCGCCCCGGCACCGTCAAGCGCGACATCATGGTCGACCTGCCGCGCCTGCGCGACCCGTCCTCGGCCGAATTCAACGCCCTCAAGCGCGAACTCGGCATGCTGGTGATGGAAGAGCAGCAGCGTCACCACAACGACGAAATGCGCATGGCCGCCGTCGACTAAAAGACGGGGTCAGTTCCGGCATCGCGCCATGCAGCCAGGCATGGCGCGATGCCGGAACTGACCCCGATGTAAAATCGCTCCATGCGCGCAAAACTGATCAGAGTACTGGCCTTGCTGGGCGCCGCCGCCGTGATCGCGGCGGCCGGCTGGGCCGGCATGCTGCGCGCGCAGGCGGATTTGATGGAGCAGGGCCGGCGCCAGCTGGAATTGATGGCGCCGGACCTGCAGTCCGCCATGGAGAAGTATGAAACCCTGCCCTTCGTGCTGGGCTTCCAGCCGGACCTGATCCAGGCCCTGGCCAACCCCACCGACGCCGCCGCCATCGCGCGCCTGAACCGGTCGCTGCAAACCATCCAGCAGCAGGCCAAGGTGGGCGCCATCTATATGATGGACCGCACCGGCCTGACCCTCGGCGCCAGCAACTGGGACCAGCCGCTCGGCTTCGTCGGCAAGAATTTTTCGTACCGCCCCTATTTCAACGAAGCGCTGCACGGCCGCGCGGGCCTGTTCTATGGCATCGGCACCAGCACCAGCGAGGCGGGCTACTTCATCGCGCAGCCGGTGTACCGCAACGGCACGGCCGGCGGGCCGGTGGCGGGCGTGGTGGTGGCCAAAATCAGCCTGGCGGACTTTGAACAGACCTGGCGCAGCAGCGAGCACGCCATCGCGCTGGCGGACCGGCATGGCGTGATCTTCCTCAGCAACCAGCCGCAGTGGCGCTACCGCAGCCTGCAGCCGCTGGGCGCGGCCACCATGCGCGAGCTGGCGCACACGCAGCAGTACATGGGCCAGACGGTCACGCCGCTGGCCGAGCATCCGGGCCAGTTCGCGGCGCGGCCGGTGGGCCGCCTGGGTTGGCAGCTGATGCTGTTCCCGGCGCAGACGCGGGTGATGCGCGCCGGCCTGCAATGGGCGCTGGCGGCCTTCCTGCTGCTGTCCAGCGCGGCCGTCACCTGGTGGGCGCTGCACCAGCGCCGGCGCCGGCTGGAGGAACGGCATGAGTCGCGCCAGGCCTTGCAGCAGGCCGCGCGCGAACTGGATAGCCGCATCGTCGAACGCACGCAGCAGCTGCGCGAGACCAACCAGGATCTGGAAAACAAATACGCGCGCCTGAAAGCGACCGAGCAGATGCTGCGCTCCACGCAGAATGAGCTGGTACAAGCGGGCAAGCTGGCCATGCTGGGGCAGATGGCGGCGGGCGTGACGCATGAGCTGAACCAGCCGCTGGCGGCCATCCGTGCCTTCGCCGACAACGCCCGCACCTTCCTGCAGCGCGGCCAGCCGGCGCAGGCCGAGGCCAACCTGGGCCACATCGGCGACGCCAGCGCGCGCATGGGCGCCATCATCGCGCAGCTGAAGGGCTTTGCGCGCAAGGATGAATCGATATGCGCGGTGGAGCTGTCCAAGTCCGTGCGCGCGTCGGCGTTCATGATGGAGAGCGAGTTCCGCCGACACGGCGTAGTGCTGGCCATCGACACCGGAGCTCCCGCTGCGGACGCCGCCCCGCTGCTGGTCGCGGGCGACGCGGTGCGCATCGAGCAGGTGCTCATCAACCTGCTGCGCAACGCGCTGGACGCGGTGGAGGACGCTCCGCAGCGCCAGGTGTCCATCACGCTGGAGCGCGTGGACGGCCACGCGGAGGTGCGCAT
Source organism: Massilia sp. BGA-UO-ETr-WB1 (assembly GCF_059567845.1). Classification (NCBI taxonomy): domain Bacteria; kingdom Pseudomonadati; phylum Pseudomonadota; class Betaproteobacteria; order Burkholderiales; family Oxalobacteraceae; genus Massilia; species Massilia sp. BGA-UO-ETr-WB1. The sequence goes on from NZ_JCAQOT010000013.1 coordinate 263,512, forward strand.
CAGCGACAGCGGCGGCGGCATCCCGGAGCAGGTGGCGGCGCATCTGTTCGAACCCTTTTACACCACCAAGCCGTCCGGCAAAGGCCTCGGGCTGGGCCTGGCCATCTCGTCGTCCATCGTGCAGGCGATGAACGGCCAGCTGACGGCGCATAATCTTCCCGGCGGGGGCGCGCAATTCGTGCTGCGCCTGCCGCTGCAATTGGAAAGCAACGATGCAAGCAAAGATGCAAGCCATCCTCATTGAAGACGAAGCCGCGCTGCGCCTGGCCACCGCGCAGACGCTGGAACTGGGCGGCTTTACCGTGCAGGCCTGCGCCAGCGCCGAGGAAGCGCTGCCGCTGCTGCGCGCCGACTTCCCCGGCGTGGTCGTCACCGACGTGCGCCTGCCCGGACGCTCCGGGCTGGAGCTGCTGGCGCAGGTGACCACGCTGGACGCGGAGCTGCCGGTCATCGTCGTCACCGGCCACGGCGACGTCACCATGGCCGTCGCCGCCATGCGCAGCGGCGCTTACGACTTCATCGAGAAGCCTTTCGCCTCCGAGCGCCTGATGGACGCGGTGCGCCGCGCGCAGGAGCGCCGCAGCCTGGTGCTGGAGAACCGCGAACTGCGCGCCGCCCGCGCCCTGCATCCGGACACGCCGGACCTGATCGGCCGCTCGCCGGCCATCGAGCACCTGAAGGTATTGGTGCGCAACGTGGGGCCGGCCGGCGTGGACATCCTGATCAACGGCCAGACCGGCACCGGCAAGGAGGTGATGGCGCGCCTGCTGCACGCGGCCAGCGGCCGCAAGGGCAACTTCGTCGCCATCAACTGCGGTGCGCTGCCGGAGTCCGTGTTCGAGAGCGAGATCTTCGGCCACGAAGCGGGCGCCTTCACCGGCGCGCAGAAGCGCCGCATCGGCAAGCTTGAATACGCCAACGGCGGCACCGTCTTCCTGGATGAAATCGAAAGCATGCCGATGGCGCTGCAAGTGAAGCTGCTGCGCGTGCTGCAGGAACGCCGCCTGGAGCGCCTGGGCGCCAACGAGGGCGTGGCGCTGGACTGCCGCGTGGTCGCCGCCAGCAAGGCGGACCTGCTGCAACTGAGCGCGCAAGGCTTGTTCCGCGAAGACCTGTACTACCGCATCGGCGTGGTGACGATCGACCTGCCGCGCCTGCGCGACCGGCGCGAAGACATTCCGCTGCTGCTGGCGCACTTCGTGCAGGAAGCCGCGCTGCGCTACCAGCGTCCGCTGCCGCAATGGAGCGCGCAGGACATGGCCGCGTGGCAGGCCGCCGACTGGCCCGGCAACGTGCGCGAGCTGCGCAACTTCGCCGAACGCCTGGCCTTGGGCCTGGCCCCGGCCGCCGCGCCCTCGGCCCCCTTAGCACCGGCCGCCGCCAGCGTCCCCGCCGCCGCCACTGCTGCCGCCATGGGCGACACCGCCTCCCTGCCCCAGCAAGTCGACAACTTCGAACGCGACCTGATCGCACAGGCCCTGTCGGCCGCCGACGGCAACGTCGCCCTCGCCGCCGACAACCTCAGCGTCCCGCGCAAGACCTTGTACGATAAGCTCAAAAAATACCAGATCAGCACTGGCAAAAAGTAAGCACAGTAGGCAGAATTCGTAGTAAAGCTACAGCAATTGGATTACCATATCGGACAAATCCAAGCTGCAATTGCCAATTTTGTAGCTCAACTACTTTGGAGACAAGTCTATGGCTGGGAAGATGGGAGCGCAATTGTCGCTCGGCGCGGCGCTGGTGCTGGCGGCGTTCGGGGCGCAGGCATCGGTGCAGTTGAGCGCATGCGATGCGCCGTTCGAAACCGTGCTGCACAAGTCCAATACCTTCGATGCCCGCGCGGTATGGCTGAACCGCCAGCTCGCCAAGTGGCCCGGCGCGGACGCCGGCGGCGCATTCAAGCTCTATCACTCCGCCTCCGGCCAGGTCAGCGCCGCCATCGGCGCCAAAGTCTCCGGCGCCGATGGCGCGCTGGCGATGGCCATCCATACCGCAGCGATCCCGCCCGACGCGGCGCAGCGCTTCAAATACGTGGGCAGCGGCGCGGTGCTGGCCGTGGCGCAGGCCGACCAGGCCAGGCTGCCCGCGCTGCTCAAGCAGCAGCTGGTGCTGGTGCAGGAAAACGCCGACGGCACCGTGCGCGACGCCACCACGCTGCAGATCGCCGGCGCGCTGGACGACACCTATGCGGCTGCCGGAAAGGCTGCGGATCTGGGCGCCTCCGTCTCCAAGGGTCACACCGCCTTCAAGCTGTGGGCGCCGACCGCGCAGCAAGTCTCCGTCTGCACCTACGACAACGGCTACGGCAAAGCCACCGGCGTCGACACCATGCGCTTCGACTCGGCCACCGGCATCTGGTCCGCCACGCGCCGCAGCAACATGTCCGGCAAATACTACAAGTACGCGGTGGACGTGGTCGCGCCAAGCAAGGGGCTGGTGCGCAACCTGGTCACCGACCCGTATTCCATCAGCCTGACCACCGATTCGCTGCGCAGCTACATCGCCGACCTGGACTCGGCCAAACTGAAGCCGGCGGGTTGGGACAAGGCGCAGACGCCGAAGCGGGTCGCCGCGCAAACCGACATGTCGGTGTACGAGCTGCACGTGCGCGACTTCTCGATCAACGACAGCACCGTCAGCGCCGCCAATCGCGGCAAATACACCGCCTTCACCGAGACCGGATCGAACGGCATGAAGCACCTGGCCGCCCTGAGCCAGGCGGGCATGACCGACATCCACCTGCTGCCGGTGTACGACATCGGGTCGGTGCCGGAAAAAGGCTGCGTGGTCCCGCAGCCGGGCGGCGCGCCGGACAGCGAAAGCCAGCAGGCGCTGGTGGCGTCCACCTTCATCAAGGACTGCTACAACTGGGGCTACGACCCCTATCACTACAGCGCCCCGGAAGGCAGCTACGCCACCGACCCGGCCGACGGCGCGCGCCGCATCGTCGAGTTCCGCCAGATGGTGATGGCGCTGCACAAGGTCAATCTGCGCGTGGGCATGGACGTGGTCTACAACCATACCTACCGCGCCGGCCAAGAAGAGAAGTCCGTGCTGGACCGCGTGGTGCCCGGCTACTACCACCGCCTGAACGCCAAGGGCGTGATCGAACGCTCCACCTGCTGCGACAACACGGCCACCGAGAACATGATGATGGCCAAGCTGATGATCGACTCGGCCGAGCTGTGGACGCGCCATTACAAGATCGATTCCTTCCGCTTCGACCTGATGGGCCACCAGCCGCGCGCCGCCATGGAAGTGCTGCAGGCGCGCGTGGACAAGGCCGCCGGGCGGCCGGTGCAGCTGATCGGCGAGGGCTGGAACTTCGGGGAGGTTGAGAACGGCGCGCGCTTCGTGCAGGCGTCGCAGCTGTCCTTGAACGGCAGCGGCATCGGCACCTTCAGCGACCGTGGCCGCGACGCGGTGCGCGGCGGCGGCGCCGGCGATTCGGGCGAGAAGATGTTCAGCATGCAGGGCTATATCAATGGCCTGGTGTACGACGCCAACGCCCATGCAGGCCAGCGACCGAAGGAAGACCTGCTGCGCGCGGCGGACCTGGTGCGCGTGGGCCTGGCGGGCAGCGTGCGCACTTACGCGATGAAGACCTGGCAGGACAAGGTGCTGGAGCTGCAAGCCATCGACTACAGCGGCCAGCCTGCGGGCTACGCCAGCGAGCCGGGCGAGGTGGTGAACTACGTGGAGAACCACGACAACCAGACCATGTACGACCTGAACGCCTTCCGCCTGCCGCTGGCCACCAGCAGCGCCGAGCGCGCGCGGGTGCAGATGCTGGGTGCGGCCATCAATGCCTTCAGCCAGGGCGTGGCCTACTACCACGCGGGCTTCGATATCCTGCGTTCCAAGTCGCTGGACAAGAACAGCTTTGAATCGGGAGACTGGTTCAACCGCCTGGATTGGACGTATCAGGACAACTACTACGGCGTGGGCTTGCCGCCGGAGGCCGACAACGGCAAGGACTATGCGCTGATGAAGCCTTTGCTGGCCAATGCGGCGCTCAAGCCGGCGCCGGCCGACATCGCGTTCGCACGCGACGCGTTCCGCGACCTGTTGAAGATCCGCGCCAGCAGCACCTTGTTCCGCATGCGCACTGCGGCCGATATCAAGCAGCGGCTGCATTTCCTGAATACGGGATCGGCGCAGGTGCCCACGGTGGTTGCCGCGCGCATGGACGGCGCAGGCTACGCGGGGGCGGGGTTCAAGACGGTGACGTATCTGATCAACGTGGACAAGGTTGAGCAGAGCATTGTGGCGGACGAGGAGAAGGGCAAACGCTACCGCCTGCATCCGGTGCACACCGCCAGCAGCGCCGCAGACCAGCGCGCTCAGGCAGCGCGCTACGACGGCGCAACAGGCCGGTTCACGATTCCGGCGCGCACCGCAGTGGTGTTCGTCGAGTAAGCGGCCTGCAGGCGCGGCGGGTTGCGCGGGCCTCGCCCGCCAACCCGCCAGCGCCGCCGCAAAATCAGCGCGCGGCCTCGCCCAGCAGTGCGATGCCGCCCTTGACCGGCAGCGTGACTTCCCCGTCCTTCACCACCGCGCTGGCGCCGGAGTAGTAGTCCTTCACCTTCTGCCCATCCGCGAACACCCCGCCCACCTTGATGGTGCTGCGCGCGGCGGCCGGCACGTCCAACGCCACCACCACCTTGTCGCTGATGCCGCCTTTTTCATACGTGCGCTTGAAGGTGTACGGCTGGTCCGCGATCTTCTCATGCAGCCCTGCCCCCACCGACACATGCGCGTGGCGGAATTGCCCCAGCTTGGCCCAGTGCGCGCGCACGTCCGCCACCTTGTAGCCGTCGCGCGCCACGTTCTTCGCCAGGTCGTCCCAGTTCATATAGGTGCGCAGCTTGGCGTCGCCTTGCGCGCCGGGCGCATCCAGCAGACGCGCGGTCTCGTCGCCGTAGTAGATCTGCGCGGCGCCCGGCGCCAGCAGCAGCTTGGCCGCGGTCTCGAACGGCTTCTTGCGCGCCGGGTCGAACGGATTGCCGTCATCGTGCGAAGCGGTGTAGTTCACCACCGAGTAGCCTTTCAGCGGGCCTTGCAGCGCCGCCGAGTATTTACTGAACAAGGTCTCGTAGTCCTGCTTCGCATCCCACACCAGGCCGAAGTTGATCATGCTGTCGAAGCCGTTGTCGTAGAAGTCCGTCATGGCGCCGCCACCCATGTCGAACTGCTTGCCGTGCGCGATGTTGTAGTTGTACACCTCGGCCAGCATGTAGAACTTGCCGTCGCCCAGCGCCTTGCCTGGATGCGCGCGCTTCCAGTCCTCATGCGCGGCGATCGCCACCGTGCGCAGCTCTTTCCAGATGCCCGGCTCGGTGTGCTTGACCGTGTCGGCGCGGAAGCCGTCCACGCCGAACTTGCGCACCCAGTCCGCATGCCACTTCATCAGGTAATAGCGCGGCGCGCGCGGATAGCCGGTGCGGGCGAAGAACTCGTCCAGCTCCTTCACTTCGCGCTCGTAGCGCCCTTCCTTCTTCCACTTCCGCACCAGCGCGTCCGGCAGCGCCACGCTGGCGTTGCTGCTGGTGAGCACGTCCGGCAGGCCTTTCACCAGCGTGCAGTCCACATTGGTGGCCACGTCCTTGTAGGTGCAGGCGGGGTCGAGACGCACCCAGTCCGACGGCCATGCCGGCTCGGCGTCCGTGAACGGCGAGGTGTGGTTCATCACCACGTCCAGCAGCACGCGGATGCCGCGCGCATGGGCCGCTTCGACGAAGTCCTTGAAGTCCTTCTCTGTGCCCAGGTTGGCGTCGACGGAAGTGAAGTCTTTCGCCCAGTAGCCGTGGAAGCCGTAGGACTTGCCGGTGCCTTCGTCGGTCGAGCCATGAAACTGCTCGACGGGCGGCGTGAGCCACAGCACGTCCACGCCCAGGCTGTCGAAGTAGCCCGCCTTCAGCTTGGCCGTCACGCCTTTCAGGTCGCCGCCCATGTAGCCGCGCTGCGGCGCCGCGTCGGCCTTGCGGCCGTAGGACAGATCGTTGCTGCGGTCTGCGTTGTTGAAACGGTCCGTCAACAGGAAGTAGATGGTGGCGTTCTCCCACAGGAATGGCTTGGGCGCGGGCTTTGCCTGCTGCGCCGCCTGTGTGTTCATGCTGCCCGCGAGCAGCGCCAAAGACAATGCGATGGGAGATAGTTTCATGCAGTTCGGTCCTGTGGTTGTTTTATGTGATCACGGTCGGGTTGGCCCGGCCCGTGTGCATTGCGATGCTGGCCACGCTTTCGGCGGCGGCGATCAGGCTTGCCAGCGCTTGCTGCGTGGGACGTTGGTGCTGCGATGAATCGGGTTCAAACAATTCCAGGTAGACGCGCAGGGTGGCGCCATCGGTGCCGGTGCCGGACAGGCGGTAGACGATGCGCGAGCCGTCCCGCATGACGATGCGCACGCCCTGCTGCTGCACGCTGGAGCCGTCCACCGGGTCGGTGTATGCGAAGTCGTCCGCGAAGTCGACGGTATGGGCGTTGAGCACTGTGCCCGCCAGCGCGGGCAGTTTGATGCGCAGGTCCGCCATCAGCAGGCGCGCCGCTTCCGGCTCGATGCCCTCGTAGTCGTGGCGCGAGTAGTAGTGGCGGCCGAAGCGCGCCCAGTGTCCGGTGACGATCTGCTCAACGTCCTTGCCGGTGGCGGCCAGCAGGTTGAGCCAGAACAGCACCGCCCACACGCCGTCCTTCTCGCGGATGTGGTCCGAGCCGGTGCCGTAGCTCTCCTCGCCGCACAGCGTGGCCATGCCGGCGTCCAGCAGCGTGCCGAAGAACTTCCAGCCGGTGGGCGTTTCGTAGCAGGGGATGCCCAGCGCTTCGGCCACGCGGTCGGCCGCGCGCGAAGTGGGCATGGAGCGGGCGATGCCTTTCAGGCCGCCGCGATAGCCCGGCGCCACGTCGGCGTTGGCCGCCAGGATGGCCAGGCTGTCGGACGGCGTGACGTCGAACTTGCGGCCGACGATCATGTTGCGGTCGCCGTCGCCGTCGGAGGCGGCGCCGAAGTCCGGCGCGTGCTCGCCGGCCATCAGGGCGATCAATTCGGCCGCGTTGACCGGGTTGGGGTCGGGATGGTGGCCGCCGAAGTCTTCCAGCGGCACGGCGTTGATGACGGTGCCGGCCGGCGCGCCCAGCATGCCTTCGAGGATGGCTTTTGCGTACGGCCCGGAGACGGCGCTCATGCCGTCGAAGCGCATGGTGAAGCCGCCCGCGAACAGCGCGCGGATGGCGTCGAAATCGAACAGGCGGCCCATCAGTTCCGCGTAGTCCGCCACCGGGTCGATGACTTCCACCCGCATGTCCTCGATCTGCGAGGCGCCGATGGTGTCGATGTCGATATCGGCGGCGTCGCTGATGCGGTACTGGGTGATGGTTTCGCTGTGGTGGAACATGGCCTCGGTGACGCTTTCCGGCGCCGGCCCGCCGGCGGCGATGTTGTACTTGACGCCGAAGTCGCCATCCGGCCCGCCGGGGTTGTGGCTGGCCGACAGGATGATGCCGCCCGAGGCCTGGCGCTTGCGGATCACGCAGCTGACGGCGGGCGTGGACAGGATGCCGCCCTGCCCCACCAGCACTTGCGCGTAACCGTGCGCCGCCGCCATGCGCAGGATGGTCTGGATGGCGGCGCGGTTGTGGTAGCGGCCATCGCCGCCCAGCACCAGCGTCTTGCCGCCGCAGTCGCCCAGCGTGTAGAACACGCTCTGGATGAAATTCTCGAGATAGTGCGGCTGGCTGAAGGTATGGACCTTCTTGCGCAGGCCGGAGGTTCCCGGCCGCTGGCCGGGGATGGGATGGGTGGTAACAGTCTGGATAGCCATGGTCGCTCCGCGTCGGTGATCGTTGCCGCCTGGCGGCGGCGCAACCGCCGTTTTACCGCGTTTGGCGGCAAAACGGCGCGCGGCTGGCCATCAGGACGACCATCGGGACGGCCACCGGGGCGGCTGTCAGGACGGCTGTTTCAGCGCGCCGTCCGGCACGCCGGCGCGCTTGGCGCCGTGTTCGTGCACGAACAGCGTGAGCAGCCCGGCCAGCGCCATGCAGGCGCCGCCCAGCGCCACCGTGCTCACCGTGTGGCCGGCGAAGAAGTGCTTGGTGACGAAGCCCAGCAGCAGGCCGCTGACGATTTGCGGAATCACGATGAAGAAGTTGAACACGCCCATGTAGAAGCCCATGCGCTTGGCTGGCAGCGCGCCGGCCAGGATGGCGTATGGCATGGTCAGGATGCTGGCCCAGGCGATGCCCACGCCTATCATCGGCAGCAACAGCAGGTTCAGGTTGTGGATGAACATGATGCTCATCAGGCTGGCGCCGCCGATCAGCAGGCACACCATGTGCACGAACTTGCGGCTGGTGGCGCGGGCGAAGACGGGCAGGATGAAGGCGGCCAGCGCGGATACGCCGTTGTACACCGCGAACATGATGCCGACCCAGTTGCCCGCCTCCTGGAACGAGGTCGATTGCGCGTCGGCGGTGCCGAACACATTGTCGGCCACGGCGTTGGTGGTGTAGATCCACATGGCGAACAGCGCCACCCAGGTGAAGAACTGCACGAAGGCCAGCTGCACCATGGTCTTCGGCATGCTCATGAAGCCGCCCAGGATTTCGATGATGGCGTGGTTCAGGCCAGGCTTGCTCTCGGCGCGGAACGCTTCCAGGTTCTCGGGCGGGATCTCGTCGGCCGTCAGCACGGTCCACATCACGGCCAGGAAGTAGGCTGCGCCGCCGGCGTAGAAGGAGTAGCGCACGCTGTCGGGAATGGCGCCGTCCACCGGCACATTGCTCACGCCCAGTACGTCGGCGAACAGGTAAGGCAGCAGCGAGGCGATCACCGCGCCGCAGCCGATGAAGAAGGTCTGCATTGCGAAGCCGGTGGTCTGCTGCGAGGAATCGAGCTTGTCGCCGACGAAGGCGCGGAACGGTTCCATGGAGACGTTGATGGCGGCGTCCATCAGCCACAGGATGGCGATCGCCATCCACAGCGCGCTGGAATTGGGCATCAGGAACAGCGCCAGCGACGCCAGCACGGCGCCGATGAAGAAGAAGGGGCGGCGGCGGCCCCAGCGCGGATGCCAGGTGTTGTCGCTCAGGTAGCCGATAATCGGCTGCACCAGCAGGCCGGTCACCGGCGCGGCCAGCCAGAACAGCGGCAGGTCGTCGGCGCTGGCGCCCAGCGTGGAGAAGATGCGGCTGGTGTTGGTGTTCTGCAGCGCGAAGCCGAACTGGATGCCGAAAAAGCCGAAGCTCATGTTCCAGAGCTGCCAGAAACTCAGCCTGGGCTTGATGGATGGTGATTGCATACCTGCCTGTCCCCGATTTTTGTGGTCCTGGCTGGATGCCGGACGAGATGTAAAGCGTTAATTTGTAGTAAAGTAACACGCTGATAATGCCGTGTCAATCCAAACCACTCATAGTAGAATTAGCGTATTAGGCCGCATCCAGCCCACTTCGAGACACCGTTTTGTAGTCAAATAACAGAAAACGACATGACCACTCCCACCTTCGCCAAGATCGCCCTCCTGCTGCTGGCCAGCCCCCTCGCATTGGCCCAGAACGCCGACCGCAAACTACAGAGCGCCAGGCTGAACGGCAACCAGCTGGAGATTACTACCAGCGACGGACAATACCTCATCAAACCGTACTCGCCGCGTATCGTGGAAACCACGTTCGTGCCGCAGGGCGAGGCGTTCGAGCCGGCCTCGCACGCTGTAGTGCTGGCGCCCGGCAAGGACGGCGCCACGCTGAAGGACGCGGACGGCAAGCTGGAATACGCGGTGGCGGGCGGCATCAGCGTGACGGTGACCAAGGCGCCGTTCCGCATCGCCTACGCCTACAAGGGCAAGCCGCTGGTGATGGAAAAGCGCGGCTACGCCAGGAAGGACGGCGCCGAAGTGATCGACTTCGAACTGGACAAGGACGAGGCGCTGTACGGCGCCGGCGCGCGCGCGGTGGGCATGAACCGGCGCGGCAACCGCTTCACCTTGTATAACAAGGCGCACTACGGCTACGACGACCGCTCCGAACTGCTGAACTTCACGCTGCCGGTGGCCATGTCGTCCAGGATGTACGCGCTGCACTTCGACAACGCCGCCATCGGCCACCTGGACTTCGACAGCAAGAAGGACAACACGCTGGCCTACGAGACCATCAGCGGCCGCAAGACCTACCAGGTGATCGCCGGCGACAGCTGGGAAGACGTGGTGGGCAGCTACACCAGCCTGACCGGACGCCAGCCGCTGCCGCCGCGCTGGGCCTTCGGCAATTTCGCCAGCCGCTTCGGCTATCACACCGAGCAGGAGGCGCGCGACGTGGTGAAGAAGTTCGCCGACGAGAAGATCCCGCTGGACGCCATCGTGTTCGACCTGTACTGGTTCGGCAAGGACATCAAGGGCACCATGGGCAACCTGGCCTTCGACAAGGACAACTTCCCCACGCCGAAGAAGATGGTGTCGGACTTCAGCGCCCAGGGCGTGAAGACGGTGCTGATCACCGAGCCCTTCGTGCTGACCACGTCCAGCAAGTGGCAGGACGCGGTGGACAGCAAGGCGCTGGCCACCGATCCTTCCGGCGCGCCGGCGCGCTATGACTTCTACTTCGGGAACACCGGCCTGATCGACCTCTATAGCAAGCAGGGCAAGGACTGGTTCTGGAATATCTACAAAGGCCTGCGCAACGACTACGGCGTGGCCGGCTGGTGGGGCGACCTGGGCGAGCCGGAAGTGCATCCATCCACCGTGCGCCACGCCACCGGCACGGCCGACCAGGTGCACAACACCTACGGCCATGACTGGGCGCGCCTGATCGCCGAAGGCTACCAGAAGGACTTCCCGAACGAGCGTCCGTTCATCCTGATGCGCGCCGGTTACTCAGGTTCGCAGCGCTTCGGCCTGATTCCCTGGTCGGGCGATGTGAACCGCAGCTGGGGCGGACTGAAAGCGCAGCCGGAGATCGCGGTGCAGATGGGCATGCAGGGCCTGGGCTATATGCACTCGGACCTGGGCGGCTTCGCCAACGCCTACCTGGACGATGAACTGTATACGCGCTGGCTGCAGTACGGCGTGTTCCAGCCGGTGTTCCGTCCGCACGCGCAGCAGGAGGTGCCTTCCGAGCCGGTGTTCCGCGAAGAAGCCACCAAGGCGCTGGCGCGCGAATCCATCCGCCTGCGCTACAGCATGCTGCCGTATAACTACACGCTGGGCTTCGACAACAGCCAGCAGGGCGTGCCGCTGATGCGCCCCATGCTGTACGAGGAGCCGCAAAACGAAGCGGCGCGCAGCCTGGTGTCGTCCTATCTGTGGGGCCGCGAATTCGTGGTGGCGCCGGTCACCGAACCGGGCGCGCGCCGCAAGGAAGTCTACCTGCCGGCCACCAGCCCGGCGTGGTTCGACTTCAACAACGGCCGCCGTTACGCTGGCGGCATCACGGCCGTGGTGCCGGTGGCGCTGGACCATATCCCGGTGTTCGTGCGCGCAGGCGCCTTCATCCCGATGGTGGCGCCGGTGCAGAGCACGCGCGACTACAGCACCGGCAAGCTGGAGCTGCACTACTACCACGACGCGGCGGTATCGTCGGGCAGCGGCAAGCTCTATGACGACGACGGCGCAACGCCGGACGCCTACGCCAAGGGCAAGTACGAGATCGTGCGCTTCGCCAGCGCGCTGAGTGGCAACGGCAAGCAGCTGGTCATCACGCTGGACTCGGAAGTGGGCAAGCAGTACCAGCGCCCGGAACGCAGCGTGGCGCTCACGGTGCACAACGTGGCCGCCAAGCCGGCCGGCGTGACGCTGGAAGGCAAACCAGCGAAATTCGGCTGGGACGCCAAGCGCCAGTTGCTGACGGTACAGGTGCCGGCCACCAGGCGCGCGGCCAGCACGGTCGCGATCTCGCTGCGCTAAGCCGCCAACAAGCTCCCTCTCACGCGCAATTGTAAAATCCGCCACGCCATCGCATACTGCGTCCTTACACAACTAAGGATATGCGATGGAAGGCTCCAATCTCCTCTTGATGGCCCTGGTCTACCTGACCGCCGGCGTGCTGGCGGTGCCGGTGGCGCAGCGGCTCGGCCTGGGCTCGGTGCTCGGCTACCTGGTGGCCGGCCTGCTGATCGGCCCTTCCGCGCTGGCCTTCGTGCACGATCCGGCCGAGGTGATGCATTTCGCCGAATTCGGCGTGGTTATCATGCTGTTCCTGATCGGCCTCGAGGTCCAGCCTTCCCTGCTGTGGCATATGCGCACCGCCTTCTTCGGCCTGGGCGGCCTGCAGGTGCTGCTCAGCGGCCTGGCGCTGGCCGCCATCGGCCTGGCTTTCGGCATGGACTGGCAGGCCGCCGTGGCGCTGGGCTTCATCCTGTCGCTGTCGTCCACCGCCGTGGTACTGCAGTCGCTGGAGGAAAAAGGCCTGCGCAAGACGCCCACCGGCGACGCCTCGCAAGGCATCCTGCTGTTCCAGGACGTGGCCACCATCCCCATGATCGCCGCGCTGCCGCTGCTGGCCGACGACCGCGTGAGCAGCGCCGCCGAAACCGGCCTGCTGAAAGGCTATCCGGCCTGGGTCCACGCCGCCGCCGTGATCGGCGCGGTGTTCATCGTCATCGTGGTGGGCCGCTTCCTGATGCGGCCCGCGCTGCGCTATATCGCCAAGATCCGCTCGCGCGAAATCTTCACCGCAGCGGCACTGCTGCTGGTGGTGGGCGTATCGCTGCTGATGCAGGCCGTGGGCCTGTCCGCCGCGCTGGGCGCCTTCCTGGCCGGCGTGGTGCTGGCCGACAGCGAATTCCGGCGCGAGCTGGAAGGCGACATCGAACCGTTTCGCGGCCTGCTGCTTGGCCTGTTCTTCATGTCGGTGGGCGCCAGCGTCAACCTGGCGCTGGCGGTGCAGCAGATCGGCCTGCTGGCGGCCATGGTGTTCGGCCTGATGGCGGTGAAGACCGCCGTCGTCTACGGCATCATGCGCGCCTTCGGCATCCCCTCGCGCACGGCGGCGCAAACCGGCGCGGCGCTCAGCCAGGGCGGCGAGTTCGCCTTCGTGCTGCTGGGCCTTGCCTCCACCTCCGGCGTGATCGCGGCCGACATCTCGGCGCTGACGGTGGCCGCCGTCGCCATCTCGATGGCGCTCACGCCCTTTGCGCTGATGCTGTACGACCGCCTGGCCGGCCCCGGCTTCTCCAGCAAGCCGGAACCGGAAGCGGGCGCGCTCGAGCACGAGCCGGACGTGATCGTGGCCGGCTTCGGCCGCTTCGGCCAGATCGCCGCGCGCCTGCTGATGGTCAACAAGTTCAACATCTCCACGCTGGACGCCAGCGCCGAACAGGTGGAGCTGGTGCGCCGCTTCGGCCGCCGCGTCTACTACGGCGACGCCACCCGGCTCGACCTGCTGCGCGCCGCAGGGGCGGCCCAGGCCAAGCTGCTGATCGTGGCCATCGACGACCGCGACCAGGCCGAGGCGCTGGTGGAAATCGCCAGGCAGTACTTCCCCAACCTCACCATCCTGGCCCGCGCCTACGACCGCCGCCACGCCTACCGCCTGCTGGACCGGGGCGCGCACGTGGTGGAGCGCGAAACCTTCGAGGGCGGCCTGTCCATCGGCGAGAAGGCGCTGCGCGCGCTGGGCGTGGCGCCGGAGGATGCGGCCAAGGCCAGCGCCAGCTTCCGCCGCCACGACGAGGAAATGATCACTGCGCTGGCCAAGGTGTGGGGCGACGACGAGAAGTACGCCGTGGCGCTGCGCGAATCGAGCGAGCGCATGAACCAGCTGCTGGCGGCCGACTTGCAGGAGCGTAGCAGCGTGCCGGAAAGCTGATCCGGCAGGCATCCGTGCACCGCGCCGGAGGACGCGCTACACTTCCCGCAGGCCGGATTTGGCCCGGCCATCAGGAGACCTTCATGAAAAAAACCTACACCGGCAGCTGCCACTGCGGCGCCGTGCGCTTTGAAGCCGATATCGACCTGAGCGCCGGCACCGGCAAGTGCAACTGCTCCATCTGCACCAAGGTCCGCAACTGGGGCGTCATCCTCAAGCCGGACGAGTTCCGGCTGCTGGCCGGCGAGGATGCGCTCAGCGACTATCAATTCAACACCATGAGCGGCCACCACCTGTTTTGCCGCACCTGCGGTGTGCACCCATTCGGGCGCGGCTACGTGGAGGAAATCGGCGGCCACTATGTGGGCGTGCAGGTGGCGTGCCTGGACGACGTGACGCCGGAAGAACTGATCGCCGCGCCGGTGCACTACGCCGACGGCCGCCACGACAACTGGCAGAACCCGCCCGCCGAAACGCGGCATCTTTGATTCCAGCCATCCTTGATGCTAGCCACTTGGGCGCAGCCATAGTATAATGAGAATCATTCTCATCAACTAAGCCAGCCAACGCAGCGCGTCGCCAGCCACCACCTTCAAGGATGGCCCGATGCCGCACCCACGTTTGTCCCTCTCGCCGCCGAGCGCCGCCGTGCGCTCGGCCCTGATGCTGGCCGCCCTCGGCGGCGGCGCCCCGATTGCCTACGCCGCCCCGGCCGGCGACGCCGAAGGCGCCGCCGCATCAGCAGCACCGGCGGTGATGGCGGTGGTCACCGTCGACGGCAAGAAGGAAGATGACATCTACGCCGCCCGCCGTGCCGGCGTGGGCACCAAGACCGACACCCCGCTGATCGAGACCCCGCAGTCCATCTCCGTGATCCTGCGCGAGCGCTTCGAGGAACAAGGCGCGCAAACGCTGCGCCAGACCGTGAACTACAGCGCCGGCCTGGTCTCCACCTATTTCGACAGCCGCGTGGACTCCATCAGCTCGCGCGGCGGCAACCCCGCCCTGCTGCAGGATGGCGTGCAGATGAACTTCGGCTCCTACAACACCACCCGCCCCGACCCGTACACGCTGGAGCGCGTGGAAGTGCTGCGCGGTCCGTCGTCCGTGCTGTACGGCCAGGGCGGCATCGGCGGCGTGGTCAACCTGGTGTCCAAGCGCCCGGTGGCCAGCAACCAGCGCGAAGTGCAGGTGCAGGTGGGCAGCAACAGCCGCAAGCAGGTCTCGGCCGACATCAACCAGGTGCTGGACGAACGCGGCCACTGGATGGCGCGCGTGGTGGCCATCGCGCGCGACAGCGGCACCCAGGTCAACCACGTGGCCGACGACCGCCGCGTGTTCGCGCCGTCGCTGACCTGGTCGCCCAACGGCGACACCGAGCTGACCCTGATGGCGCTGCGCCAGGAGGACAAGAGCGGCTCGCTGATCGGCTTCTTCCCGTGGCAAGGCACCTTGCTGCCGTCGAAGTTCGGCAGGATCGACGCCAGCACTTTCACCGGCGAACCGGGCTGGGACGCCTACAACACCGAACAGAGCAGCCTGGGCTACATCGTCAGCCACCGCTTCCGCAACGGCATCCAGATCCGCCAGACGGTACGCAAGTCGAACAGCAGCGTGGACTACCGCACCGCCTACACCAGCTTCACCGCCGTGCCGGCCACCGGCCGCCCGGCGCGCCCGGTGTTCAACGCCGACCAGCGCACCATCAACCGCGACCTGGTGCAGCAATACAATGAGCTCGATACACTGCTGGCCGACACCCAGCTGGAAGCGAAATTCGCCACCGGCGCCATCCAGCACACCGTGCTGGCCGGCTTCGACCTGCAGCGCGTGGAAACGCGCCAGGCGCGCGGCAACGGCGTGGCCGCGCCGCTGGACCTGTACGCGCCGGTCTACGGCAACTACACCAAGCCCGTTTCGCTGGCCCATCTGCCTACCACCCAGCTGCACCAGAAAGGCCTGTACCTGCAGGACCAGGTCAAGTTCAGGCCCAACTGGAGCGCGCTGATGGGCCTGCGCCGCGACGCCGCCGAGAACGACATCGAAGGCCGTCCCGCCAGCCGCACCGACGACAAGGCCACCACCAGGCGTTTCGGCCTGCTGTACCTGTCCGAACAGGGCTGGGCGCCGTACGTGAGCTATTCCGAATCCTTCCTGCCACTGGGCGGCGTGGACTTGAACGGCAAGGCCTTCGCGCCGCAGCGCGGCAAGCAATGGGAGGCGGGCGTGAAGTGGCAGCCGCAGGGCGGCGACTTCAACACCACCCTGGCCGTGTACGACCTGCGCGACACCAACCGCAAGACCACCGACCCGGCCAACCCGCTGAACAGCATCCAGATCGGCGAAGTGCAGGTGCAGGGCCTGGAGCTGGAAAGCGGCGGCAGCCTGGGACGCGACTGGAGCTGGACCGCCGGCTACGCCTACACCGACGCCAAGGTTGCGCGCAGCAACGGCGCCGACAACGGCAAGCGCCTGAGCGGCGTGCCGGAACATAACGTGTCGGCCTGGCTGACGCACCGCTTCGCCGTGGCCGGCAAGACCGGCGTCAGCGCGGGCGCCGGCGTGCGCCACCTGTCGTCCTCGTGGGACGGCCTGGACGCGCTGGAAACGCCCGGCATCACGCTGCTGGACGCCATGCTGTCCTACAGCAGCGGCCCGTGGCGCTTCGCCTTCAACGTCACCAACCTGGCCGACAAGGTGCAGATTTCCACCTGCCTCTCGCGCGGCGACTGCTTCTACGGCCAGCGCCGCACCGCCGCGCTGACGGCGCGCTACGCCTGGTAAGACCATGCGCGTGCCCACCCTCTCCCCAGCGCTGGCTCATCGGCTGGCCCATCGGCTGGGCGTCGGCGCGCGCGCCGTGGCCGCCATCTTCGGCGGCTACCTGCTGGCTGCGGCGGCCACGGCCTTCCTGGCGCTGCTGCTGCCGGCCCTGTCGCTGAGCCGCGCCGACGCCGTCATGGCGTCAACGCTGTTCTCGTTCGCTGTCTACGCCTGCGCCGTGCTGTGGGTGTTCGCCGCCCGCAGCGCGGCGCGCGCCTGGCTGGGATTGCTGCTGCCAGCAGCGGCGCTGGCCGGCGCCGCCACCTTCCTCTCCTGAGGTTCCGATGAAAGAAAGCTTCCGCCAGTCGATGGCATGGCTGCACACCTGGTCCGGCCTGCTGGTGTGCTGGATCCTGTTCCTGGTGTTCACCGCCGGCACCGCGAGCTACTTCCGCGACGAGATCAGCCTGTGGATGAAGCCCGAGCTGCACGCCGTCCACGTGCGCGGCGTGGCTGCGGCCACCGCCGCCACGGTGGCGGTGCAGGCCTTGCAGGAACGCGCGCCGGACGCCAGGCGCTGGTTCATCACCCTGCCCACCGGGCGCACGCCGGCCATCCGCATCGCGTGGACGGATCCGGACCGCGGCAAGCGCGGCCTGAAATCGGCGCTGATCGACCCGGCCAGCGGCGTGGAGCTGGAGGATCCGCGCGAAACGCGCGGCGGCGAATTCATCTACCGCCTGCATTTCGACCTGCACTACATGCCCGCCATCTGGGCGCGCTGGATCGTCGGCTTCTGCGCCATGTTCATGCTGGTGTCCATTATCAGCGGCGTCATCACGCACAAGCGCATCTTCAAGGACTTCTTCACCTTCCGGGGCAACAAGGGCCAGCGCTCCTGGCTGGACGCGCACAACGCCACCGCCGTGCTGGCCCTGCCCTACCACCTGATGATCACCTACACCGGCCTGGTGACGCTGATGTTCCTGTACATGCCGGCCGCCACGCAGGCGGTGTACAAGGGTGACCGCGAAGCCATGAACGCGGAGGTGTTCCCCAACGCGGGCAAGCCGGTGAAGGCGGCCGGCGTGCACGCGCCGCTGGCGGCCATCCGTCCCATCGTCGAGCGGGCCGAAAGCCATTGGGGCGGACGCGCGGCCGGCGCCCTCAGCGTGACCAGCCCGAACGACGCCAACGCCCGCATTTCGGTGACCCGCGCGGCCGGGCGCGAGCTGTCGAACAAACAGCCTGCGATGCAGTTCGACGGCGCCAGCGGCGCGCTGCTGGCGCAGGCCGGCGACGACCCGACCGGCGCCGCCGCCACGCACGGCGTGATGTACGGCCTGCACATCGCGCGCTTTGCCGGGCCGCTGCTGCGCGGCTTCTTCTTTATCTCCGGCCTGGCGGGATGCGCCATGGTGGCCACCGGCGCACTGCTGTGGGCGGTCAAGAGCCGCCAGCGGCAGGCCAAGGCGCTCAAGGCGGGCGGCAAGGTGGGCTTCGGCACGCGGCTGGTGGAAGCGCTCAACCTGGGCGCCATCGCCGGCCTGCCGATCGCCTACGGCGCCTACTTCTGGGCCAACCGGCTGGTGCCGGTCGGGATCGAGAAGCGGCCCGAAACCGAGATCGCGTGGTTCTTCGCCGCGTGGGGCGCGGCCATGGCGCTGGCGCAAATCCGGCCGGACCGCCTGATGTGGCGCCTGCAGCTGGGTGCGGGCGCGCTGCTGCTGATGGGTATCCCGGTGCTAAACGTGTTCACCACCAGTTCGCACCTGGGCGTGACCATGCTGCAAAGCCGCGGCCCGGTCGCCGTGGCGGGCTTCGACCTGACCGTGTTCGCGCTCGGCCTGCTGCTGGCCTGCGCCGCCCGCCGCCTTGGCCGCGGCGCCAAACAAGCCGCGCCTGCTCCGGCCAAGCCGCGCACGTCCGGCGCCCCGCCGATGCCGGAGGCCACATGACCGCCCTCTACCTGCTCGCGCTGTTCGCGCTCAGCTACGGCGGCATGTTCGCGCTGAGCATGGCGATGGACCGCCACTACGCCGACCTGCGCGGACGCGGCGCCGAGCCGCCGCCCGCGCTGCGCAGGCGCCTGCAGCTGGGCGGCGCCGCCGCGCTGGCGCTGGCCATGGCCGCGTCGGTGCACGCGCTGGGCGGCGCGCACGGCTTGCTGATGTGGCTGGGCGCGCTCACCGGCGCCTGCCTGCTGCTGGTGTTGCTGCTGTCCTACGCCCTGCGCCTGGCCGCCCTGCTGGGCGTGGCGGCCTACGCCGGTGGATCTGTCGCCTACCTTCTGGCCGGTGTATATTAGTCAATTCACCAACCAGAAGGAGACTGCAGTGCCACAACCGCTGTATATGAAAGCCATCCCCGCCGCCGTGATGCTGGCCGCTTGCGCGTTCCAGCCGGCCCAGGCCGAGGGGGCCAAAACGCCTGCCAAAAGCAAGCCGACCGTCGCCGAAGCCGAACGCTTCCTGAACGACACCGAAAGCAAGCTGGAAAAACTGAACCTGGACAGCGCCCGCGCGCAGTGGGTCGCCCAGAACTTCATCACCGACGACACCGAAGCGCTGGCCACCTACTTCGGCGAGCGCCAGCTGAGCGCCTCCGGCGAAGCCGCCCTGGGCGCGCGCCGCTACAACGGCCTGAAGCTCAAGGAAGACTACGCGCGCAAGCTCAAGCTGCTGCAGCTGACCCTGATGCTGTCCGACCCGAAAGAGCGCGAAGCCTACGCCGCCAAGAACGCCGCGCTGAACGCCGCCTACGGCAAGGCCAAATACTGCCCCACCGGCGGCCAGGAATGCCTGCCGCTGGGCGAACTGGAAAAAACGCTGGCCACCAGCCGCGACCCGGCCAAGCTGAAGGAAACCTGGCTCGGCTGGCACGCGCAGTCGCCGTCGTACAAGCAGATGTATGTCGACTATGTGGCCCTGTCCAACAAGGGCGCGCGCGAAATGGGCTTCGCCGACACCGGCGCCCTGTGGCGCTCGCAGTACGACATGCCGCCGGAAGCCTTCTCGGCCGAGATGGAACGCATGTGGCAGCAGGTCAAGCCGCTGTACGACTCGCTGCACACCTACACCCGCTACAAGCTGCGCGCCGCCTACGGCCCGGACGTGGTGCCCGCCACCGGCCCGATCCCGGCCCACCTGTTTGGCAATATGTGGAGCCAGAGCTGGGAGAACATCTACCCGCTGCTGAAGCCGGCCAACAACGCCAGCAGCTTCGACCTGACCAAGGTGCTGGAAGAGCGCAAGACCGACGCCAAGCAGATGACGCAGTACGCCGAGCGCTTCTACACCTCGCTCGGCATGCAGAAGCTGCCCGAATCGTTCTGGCAGCGCTCCCTGCTGACCAAGCCGCGCGACCGCGAAGTGGTGTGCCACGCGTCCGCCTGGACCATGGACGGCAAGGAAGATGTGCGCATCAAGATGTGCATCCGCCCGACCGACGAAGAGTTCAAGGTGATCCACCACGAGCTGGGCCACATCTACTACGACCTGGCCTACAACAAGCAGTCCTTCCTGTTCCAGGGCGGCGCCAACGACGGCTTCCACGAAGCCATCGGCGACACCGTGGCGCTGTCGATCACGCCGGACTACCTGAAGAAGATCGGCCTGATGAACCAGGAGCCGGAGGCGAACGCCGACATCGGCGAGCTGCTGCAGCGCGCGCTGGCCAAGGTGGCCTTCCTGCCGTTCGCCTACTCGGTGGACAAATGGCGCTGGGACGTCTACGCCGGCAAGACCCAGCCGGCCGACTTCGATAAGACCTGGTGGCAGCTGCGCGAGCAGTACATGGGCGTGAGCCGTCCGGCGCCGATGGCGGCCGGCGGTTTCGACGCCGGCGCCAAGTACCACGTGGCGGCCGACGTGCCGTACGCGCGCTACTTCCTGGCCCACATGCTGCAGTTCCAGTTCCACCGCGCGCTGTGCCGCGAAGCCGGCTACACCGGTCCGCTGCACCGCTGCTCGGTGTACGGCAACCAGAAAGCCGGCGCCAAGCTGCAGCAGATGCTGGCGATGGGCGCGAGCAAGCCATGGCCTGAAGCGCTGAAAGCGGTGTCCGGCGAAGAGCGCATCGACGGCTCCGCCCTGCTCGACTACTTCGCCCCGCTGAAGACCTGGCTCGACGACCAGAACCGCCAGCTGGCCGCCGCCGAAGCCGCCAAGAAGTAAGCCCGCACCATCGGCGGCTGCGCCCGCAGGCGCAGCCGCCCTCTCTTCCATTTGGCTGACCGATATCAAATCGCAGGCCGACTGCTTCGCTAAGCTGACCATTTCCGTTCAGCTCAGTGAGGCAGCCATGGAGCCATTCAATCAGCCCAGCGGTACCTTCACAATCTACGATCCTGGATACCCCAGGACCACGCCAGACACCGCCACGCCAGCCCGCTTGGCCGCCGTCAGGTTTGAAGAAAAAATACGTCATGACACGCTGGAGTCGGGCGCATTCTTCAACCAGAACGGAAAATTAATGTTAGCCCGAACCGGAATGGCAGATCGCATTGCTTTTCATACGCATGAACTCTCGGGAATGAAACACTGCATCTTCACCCATAACCATCCGCTCGGACTCACCTTCTCAAGGGGCGACATTCTCCTTGCCGCTGAAATTGATTTGCTAGAGGTGCGTGCTGTAGCGCCTTGGTATCGCCATTTCATGTATCCCGTTGCAGCGTGGCCGTCGGGGCGGTTGATCAGCAGCACGTACGCAAAGGCACTCATCTCAGCCGAAAAAGACGTTGATACAATGGTCAAGAGCGGAGAGCTGGCATCGCCCTATGCGACTGCAGAGATGTTGCATCTTGCATGGGTGCGAGTGGCGCTCAAGCTGCAACTGAAATATGAAAGGGAGGCATCATGAGCATGTACCTTGACGAGCGCATGCCGACGCTCGAAGAAATACGCGCGCGCGCAATACCGCCAGAGCATCGTATCAACGACGTAATTGTCCTGATTAACGGGCACCATGTCTGGAAGCCCCGCACCCAACTCCGGCCGGACGAGCCATTCGTGGCATTTTTTTCCGGCGACTACCGCACAGTGCTGGAGCCCGACGATCCCAGGATCGCGCAGCCGGCGCAGGAATGAAAAAGCCCGCCATGCTTGCGCATGGCGGGCTTTTTCACGTCAGCTGAACCGGCTTAGAACTTGTAGTTCGCGCCCAGCAGCAGGGTGCGGCCGTATTTCTGGTATTCCAGTTGCTGGTTGCGGTTGCCGTTGTAGGTTTCGTAGGCGGCGTTGCGCAGGTTGTTCACCTGGGCTACCAGGCCCACGCCCTTCAGCGGACCGTTCTGGAACGAGTAGCCGATCTGGAAGTCGATGATGTTCTCACCCACCACGTAACGCAGCGAACGCTCTGCCGCGAAGTTGCCGATCTCGCCCACGAAGTCCGAACGCTTGCGCTGCGAGATGCGGGTCTCGAAGCCGTTCTTCTCGTAGTAGAAGGTCAGGTTGGTGGTGTGCTTCGACAGGCCCGGCAGCGGGATGTTCTTGCCGATGCTGCCGCTTGGATCTTCGATCGCAATGCTGCTGTCGGTGTAGGTGTGGCTCGCTACCACGCCGAAGCCGTCCAGCATCGGGCTGACCATGTTCAGCGGCAGGGAACCCGACAGCTCCAGGCCCTTCATGCTGCCACCGCTGCCGTTGTACGGCGCGGTGTAGTCGCCGATCGGCGTGTTGGCCTTGGTGCCCGGAATGTACTTCGAGAAGTCGTAGCTCTTGGTCTGCGTGAAGATGTAGGTGTCCAGCTTCTTGTAGAACGCCGCGGCAGCCAGGTAAGCCTTCTTGCCGAAGTATTTTTCATACGAGATGTCGAACGCCTTGGCGCGCCATGGGTCCAGCTGCGCGTTGCCGCCGCTGGCGCCCGGCTTGAAGGTCACGTCGCTCACACCGAAGTCCAGCGCGGAGCGCAGCTGGTCCACGCGCGGACGGGCGATCTGCTTGGCCAGCGCCACGCGCACCGTGTTCTCGCCGGCGAAGGCGAACGCCAGGTTCATGCTTGGCAGGTAGTCGGTGTAGTTCTTGCCGTCGTGGACAGGCTTGACTTGCTGGCCGGCCGGGGCGGTGCCGTCCCAGTAGTTCGCGTCGGACGACTGCTCGGTGCGCTGCGCCTGCACGCCCACGTTGCCGCGCATGGTCACGCTGCCGAAGTCATGCTCCAGGTTGGTCTTGATGAAGGCGGTGGTGATCTTCTCCGACACTTCCCAGTTCTTCGAGATCAGGTAGCTCTCGCTGGCGTTCGGTGCGAAGGTCATGTACTTCTCCACCACGGCAGGCACGTTCCACGAAGGGATGGTGCCCACGCCGGCGAAGCCCAGGCCGACCGGCGCGTACAGCAGGTCGCTCGAGATCGTGGTCGGGTTGCCCTTCAGGTTGATGTTGCCTTCCGGCTGGGTCTTGGCCTTCTGGCGGTCGCTGTAGTTGCCGCCCACTTCAAAACTCGACACCCACGATTCCACCGCTGCCGGCGCGTCGAACTTGGCCGACAGCTTGAAGCTCTTCAGCGTGTCTTCCACTTTCGGGGTCTTGCCGTAGCCGGAGCCGTAGATGGTGCCCTTCACGTACAGCTGCGAAGCGTCGCTGTAGTTGCGGGTAGGAGCCATCTGCGGGAAGGCGCCGCTGCGGAACAGCAGGGCCACATTGTCCAGGTACTGCACCGAGTTCACGGCGCCCAGCTGCAGATTGTTTTCCAGGCTCACTTCGTCGCGCTTGGCGTTCGAGTAGCTGGCGTCCGCCACCAGGGTCACGCCGTCCAGGCGCACTTCATTGTTCCAGCCGACTGCGCGGATGTCGTCCTTGCGCTTGTCGTACATGCCGCGCACCAGCGGGTACACGTTGTTGGCCACCGAGCTGCCCATGGCGTTGCCGTTGTTGGTGACATTGGTGAACACCAGGCCGGGATTCAGGCCGCCGTTGTAGCCGCTCAGGTTCACTTCGAACTGGTTGGCGGTGTCTTCATGCTTGAACTGGGACGCATACATGTCGATCATGCTGGTCCACTGCTTGTTCGGACGGTATTGCAGCACGCCCATCAGGCCGTCGCGGCGGTTGAAGCCGCTGCGGCCCAGCGCCTTGATGCCGTCGGTGATGGTGGTGCCCGGGGTCATGCCCGGACGGGTCTCGGTTTTCCACGGTTCGTAGATGCCGGTTTCCTGCGCCAGCACTGGCGATTCCAAGTGGGCATAGCCGATGGCCACGCCCAGGGTGCGGTCCAGGAACTGGTCGATGTAGCTGAAGCTGACGCGGTTGCCCTGGTCGTTGGCGTTGGAGATCTTGCCGATCGAGTTTTTCTCGCCGCGCACGTTGACTGCGAAGGTGCGCTTGGCGAAGGCCAGCGGACGCACGGTCTGCAGGTCCAGCGTGCCGGACAGGCCCTGGCCGATCAGGCCGGCGTCCGGGGTCTTGTAGATGGTGACGCCGCTCAGCAGTTCGGATGGGTACTGGTCGAACTCGACGGAGCGGTTGTCGCCGGTGGACACTTGCTCGCGGCCGTTCAGCAGCGTGGTGGAGAAGTCCGGCGACAGGCCGCGCACGGAGATCACCTGGGCACGGCCGGCAACGCGCTGGGCGGCCAGGCCTGGCAGGCGGGCGATCGACTCGGCGATCGACACGTCCGGCAGCTTGCCGATGTCTTCAGCGGAAATCGCCTCAACGATGGAGGTCGCTTCTTTCTTGACCGAGATGGCGTCTTCGATGCCGCGGCGGATACCGGACACGGTCACGGTGGCCATCGGTGCGGATGCTTGTTCGCCGCTGGTTTGTGCATGGGCCGAGCCGGCCAGTGCGGAAACGAACAGGGCGCAGGCAGCGGCTACCGGGCTCAGTTGCAGGACTGCGCGCTGCGAGCGCTCAGATGCGAAATTCTTCATAAGGATGTCCCCTCTTTAGACAGATCAAAAGTCCCGCAGGCTGTTTATTTCGACTACACGGGAGCCAGCAAAGCAAACGCTCTCAAGACGTTCTATGCGGAATTTTGTACTAAAACTAGATATCAAGTCAATTAAAGTTCATCCATGCTACTCATTATTATGCGTTTCGCCCCTGGCTCCACCAGTGAAAACGCTGTCCTCGTTGTATTTCAGCTACAGGCCGCACCCTGCCGTCTTGTAGTCCAACTACAGAATTGCGACAAGATCAGCGCGACAACAGGAAGCGCAGCGGCACCTCCACCCGTTCGCGCCAGGCCACCTCGCTGTGGTCGGCGCCGGGGAACACCTGGCTGATCCAGTCCACGCCCGCGCGGTAACCCTTGGCGCGCAGGATGCCGTCCACCTGCTGCTGGTAGGGCGCATAGAGCGCGTCCAGGGTGGCGTCGCCATGGTCGAAGTACAGCTTGTGGCGCCCGGCGCGCGGCAGCTTGCGGGCCAGCCAGTCGAAATAGGCGGCCGCGTAGCGCACCGGGCGCGCATCCTCCTTGTCGAACAGCATGTTGAAGTTGGTGGTGATGGGCCAGTGCGTGGACAGGCAGGCCGCGCCCGCGAACACCTCCGGGTAGCGCGCCAGCGCATACAGCGAGACCAGGCCGCCCATGGACGAGCCCATGATGAAGGTGTCCGCGCGCTCGGGGCTGGTGCGGAAACGCGCGTCGATGGCCGGCTTCAGCTCGTCGACGATGAAGCGCAGGTATTGCTCGGACAAGGTGGGCTGGCCGCCCGGCGTGGGCGGATCGCCCAGCAGCACCGCGCGCAGCTCCGGCGCCAGCGCGTCCACCGCCTGCGCCGGGCCGTATTCGCGCGCCCGGTCGCGCGTGCTGGCGATGCCGACGATGATGGCCGGCCGCACCGCGCCCGTGGCCGCCAGCGCCGCCAGCTGCTTGTGCACTTCCCAGGCTTGGCCGCCCATGGCCGTGGCCGGGTCGAACAGGTTCTGGCCGTCGTGCATATACAGCACCGGGTAGCGCTCGCCCCTGGGGTCGTAGCCGGGCGGCAGCCACACCACCACCTTGCGCGGCGCCACCTGGGCCGAGGGGAAGTCGCCCAGGGAGACAAAACTGCCGCCCCCGCCAGCCTCCTGCGCCCCAGCCAGTGGCGCCACGCCCGCCAGCGCCAGCCCAAGCCCGGCCAATATCACTCGCCGCCCACGTTGCACCATTACACCTCCTGTACCAAAACTAGATTAAAAATTCGGCATTTCCCATGTATTATCTGGTAAATAGCCCATCAAGACGCACTGCGTGTAGCCATACTACGCAATAATAAAACGGAGACGCCCATGAAACGCCTGATCGCCGCTGCCCTGCTGGCCGCCGGCGCCCTGACCGCCACGGCCAAAGACGAGGCGGCCAAAGATTATCGCATCGACCATATGGAGCCGCCGAACTGGTGGGTGGGCATGCGCAGCAAATCCTTGCAGCTGATGGTGCACGGCAAGCAGATCGCCGACCTGGAACCGAGCATCAGCTATCCCGGCGTGCGCATCCGGAAAGTGGCGCGCGTGGCCAACCGCAACTACCTGTTCATCGACCTCGCGCTGGACGACAGCGCAAAGGCCGGCAAGTTCGCGATCCGCTTCGCGAAGGCTGGCAAGGCTGGGCCGGGCGTGAGCTACAGCTACCAGCTGCTCGCGCGCGAGCCCGGCTCGGCCGAGCGCCAGGGCTTCTCGGGCAAGGACGCCATCTACCAGGTGATGCCCGACCGCTTCGCCAACGGCAACCCGGCCAACGACAACAGCCCGCGCCTGGCCGAGAAAGCCGACCGCAGCAAGGGCGGCGGCCGCCACGGCGGCGACCTGCAAGGCATGGAAAACGCGCTCGGCTACATCGCCGCCATGGGCTACACCATGGTCTGGCCCACGCCGCTGGTGGAAAACGACATGCCGGCCTACTCCTACCACGGCTACTCCGCCACCGACCACTACAAGGTGGACCCGCGCTACGGCAGCAACGAAGACTACCGCCGCTTCAGCGCCAAGGCGCGCGCGCAAGGCATCGGCGTGATCCAGGACGTGGTGCTGAACCACATCGGCGGCAAGCACTGGTGGATGCAGGACATGCCGATGCCGGACTGGATCACCTACGGCGGCAAGTACGTGCCCACTCAGCACCACCGGGTGGCCGTGGCCGACCCGTACGGCGCGGCCGAAGACAAGCGCAACTTCACGCAAGGCTGGTTCTCGCCCAACATGCCGGACATGAACCAGGCCAATCCCTACGTGGCCACCTACCTGATCCAGAACAACATCTGGTGGATCGAGTACGCCGGCCTGTCCGGCCTGCGGGTGGACACCTACGGCTATTCGGACGCGGCCTTCCTCAGCAACTGGTCGCGCGCCGTCATGACCGAGTATCCCAACCTGAACCTGGTGGGCGAGGAATGGAGCAGCCAGGTGCCGGTGGTGGCGCGCTGGCAGTACGGCAAGCGCAACCACGACGGCTACGCCTCCTACATGCCCAGCATGATGGACTTCCCGCTCAACGACATGCTGCGCAAGGCGCTGGTCGGCAAGGGCGAAGGCGAGCCCAACCTGACCAACCTGTACGAGACGCTGTCGCAGGACCACCTCTACCCCATGCCGAACAAGCTGGTGCTGTTCGAAGGCAACCACGACATGTCGCGCCTGTTCAGCGAGCTGAAGGGCGACGACGCGCTGTTCCGCATGGCCATCGCCTACGTGCTCACCATGCCGCGCATCCCGCAGCTGTACTACGGCACCGAAATCCAGATGCCCAGCAGCACCGGCGCGCGCGACGACGCCTCCTACCGCCACGACTTCCCCGGCGGCTGGGCCGGCGACCAGGTGAACGCCTTCACCGGCGCCGGGCTGACCGAGCAGCAGCGCAGCGCGCAGGCGTTCATGAAGAAGCTGCTGAACTGGCGCAAGGGCGCCGGCGTGATCCACAACGGCCAGCTGATGCACTACGGCCCCGAGCAGGACACTTACGTCTACTTCCGCTACGACGGCCAGAAGAAGGTGATGGTGGCGCTGAACCGCAACGCCAAGCCGGTCACCCTGCAGACGGCGCGCTTCCACGAAATGCTGTCCGGCGTGCCGGGCGGCACGGACGTCATCAGCGGCAAGCGTTACGCGCTGAGCGGCGAAGTGACGCTGCCGGCACGCACCGCGCTGGTGCTGGAGCTTGAACCGGCCGGCGCCCCCGCCCAAGCCGCCGCAGCGGTGCCGCGCGGCGAACTGCGCATCGTCGAGAATTTCGCCTCGCCGCAATTGGGCAACACCCGCTCGCTGCGCATCTACCTGCCTGCCAGCTACGCCACGCATCCCGAGCGACGCTATCCCGTGCTCTACATGCACGACGGCCAGAACCTGTTCGACGCCAGGACGGCCGCCTACGGCGCCGAATGGGGCATCGACGAAACGGTGGACAAGCTGGTCGCCGAAGGCAAGATGGCCGAGATCATCGTGGTCGGCATCGACAACACCAAGGACCGCATGGACGAATACACGCCCTGCTGCGACGCAAAATACGGCGGCGGCAAGCTGGCCGCCTACGAAAGCTTCCTGGCCGACACGGTCAAGCCCTATGTGGACCGCACGCTGCGCACCAAGCCCGGCAAGGAAGACACCGCCATCATGGGATCATCGCTGGGCGGTATCGCCTCGGTGCTGATCGCGCAACACAGGCCGGACGTATTTTCCAAAGCCGGCGGCGTGTCCAGTTCGTTCTGGTGGAACCAGCGCAACCTGATCGGCAAGCTGCCGGTGGCGCCGGTCAAGTACTACCTCGACGCCGGCACCATCAACGACGGCCTGGAAGACACCGCCCTGATGCGCGCCGTGATGCTGGCGCAAGGCTGGCGCGAAGGCGAAAACCTGTACTACCACGAGGCGGCCGGCGGCATCCACAACGAAAAATCCTGGGCCGCGCGCGTCGACAAACCCCTCACCTGGTTCTTCCCCCCGCGGTAAGCTGCAGCACGCCCTGGCCGTCTTGCAGCTTGAAGATGCTGACGGCTTCGGTGAGGCTTTGCGCCTGCTGCTGCAGCGAGTCCGCCGCTGCGGCGGCTTCCTCGACCAGCGCCGCGTTCTGCTGCGTCACGCTGTCCATCTGGCTGATGGCCATGCTGATCTGCTCGATGCCGTCGCGCTGCTCGCCGCTGGCCAGGGCGATCTCGCCGATGATGGCGTTCACCCGCTCCACGCTGGCCACCACTTCGGACATCGTCACGCCCGCCTGCCCCACCAGCCGGCTGCCCGCTTCCACCCGCGCCACCGAGGTGCCGATCAGTTCCTTGATCTCCCTGGCCGCCGCCGCCGAGCGCTGCGCCAGGTTGCGCACTTCGCTGGCCACCACGGCGAAACCGCGCCCCTGCTCGCCGGCGCGCGCCGCTTCCACCGCCGCGTTCAGCGCCAGGATGTTGGTCTGAAAAGCGATGCCGTCGATCACGCCGATAATATCGACGATCTTGCGCGACGATTCGTTGATCGCCCCCATGGTCGCCACCACCTCGGACACCGTGGCGCCGCCGCGCACCGCCACCTCGGAAGCGGTGTGGGCCAGCTCGCGGGCTTGCCCGGCGTTCTCGTTGTTCTGGCGCACCGTGCTGGTCAGCTCGACCATGGACGAGGCAGTCTCCTCCAGCGAACTGGCTTGCTGCTCGGTGCGCGAGGACAGGTCCAGGTTGCCGGTGGCGATCTCGGCGCTGGCAGTGGCGATGGTGTCGGTGCCGGCGCGCACGCGGCCGACGATGGTGGCCAGGTTGCCGCTCATCTGCTTGAGCGCGGCCAGCAGCTCGCCAACCTCGTCTTGGCGCGTCACTTCCGCCCCGTCCATCCCGCTGCGCAAATCGCCCGCCGCCACCGTCTTGGCGATGCCGATGGCCTGCTTCAGCGGCCGCGTGATGCCGCGTATCAGCCACGTCACCAGCACGCTGCCCAGCGCCAGCGTGGCCAGCAGCATCACCAGCAGCGAGATGCTGGCGCTGCGGTGGGCGGCCTGGTTGTCCACTTCCATTTCCGCCGCCAGCCGGCGCGACTGTTCGCCGATGAACACGACAATGTCGTCTATCTTCCTGGTGGGCGCGCGGTCCATGCCTTTGACCAGGCCGTCCACCAGCTTGGCGCTGTCCGGGTTGGCGGGGTCGTATTGCTTGAGCGCAGCCAGGTAGTTCACGCCCAATTCCTCGTGCATCTTGATGGCCTCGGCCACCAGCGGCGTGGACAGCTGCAGCTTGCCCAGCACGCCGTCCAGCTTGCGCAGCTCGCTCTGCACTTGCTGGCCGGTTTTGACGAAGGCGGCGGAGTAGCGCTTGAGATTCTCGGGATCATTGCCGCGCAGCAGAATGTTCTTCCACTCCTGCACCTGGATCTTGAATTCCACCTGCGAGCTGCGGGCCGTGTCCACCGCTTCCGTCAGCGTGACGCTGCGCTGCATGCCCTCGGCGTTGCGTTCCTTGATGAAATTGAGCGCGTCCCAGCCGACATAGCCGACCACCAGCAGCGCACCGAAGAAGAAGCTGCTGAGCAGACCCAGCCGCACTCCGATCTTGAGATCCGAGAACTTCATGATGATTCCCCCTTGGAAATAATGCAATCCGATGGTCTGCGCCACCTGATTACATCATGTGCTTCCGCAGGGAAAAAGCCAAGAAGAAATAGCGGATGAAAAGTTACGCGGCGCGGAACTCCAGCCGGTAGACGTTGCTGTCCTCGTTCCAGCCTTCCAGCTGGGTGCGGCGGACGAACTGCATGCCCAGCTTGCCCAGCAGCTGGATGGAGGCGTCGTTGTCGGGCGAGGTGATGGCCATCAGGCGCGGCAGGCCCAGCGCGCCGCGCGCATGCGCCACCACGGCGGCAGCGGCCTCGTAGGCGTAGCCGTGGCCCCAGTAGCGCGGCGAAATGGCGTAGCCGATGTCGGTATCCGGCAACACATCGCGCTTGATCAGGCCGCACATGCCCATGGGCACGCCATCGCTGCGGCGCTGCACCAGGTACAGCGAATAGCCCAGGCGTTCATACATGGCCACCGGGCCGTCCAGGATGGCGGTGCGCGCCGCTTCCAGCGTGCGGATGCCGCGGTCGCCGATAAAGCGTATCCACGAGGGTTCGTTCACCAGTTCGAGATAGAAAGGGGCATCGTCGGGGCTGACGGTGCGCAGTTGCAGGCGTTCGGTTTCAATGATCAGCATGAGGTCAGTGCAGCGCGGCCTACAGCGGCCAGTTGTTCGGGTCGTCCAGCAGGCGGTACATCACGTACACGTCCACATAGCCGAGTTTCTGGTGGCGGTAGGCCTTGGGCAGGGTGCCGACGATGGCGAAGCCGAGCTGCTTCCACAGCACCACCGCGGCCACGTTGGTGCTCACCACGTAGTTGAACTGCATGGCCAGGAAGCCGTCCTGCCGCGCCTGCTCCAGGCTGTGCCGGCCCAGCAGCTTGCCCACGCCCACGCCTTGCGCAGCCGGACTCACCATGTAGGACGCGCTGGCCACGTGCGACCCGCGGTCGGCCTGGTTGGTCACCAGGCGGTACATGCCGAGCAGGCGCCCGCCGTTCAGCACGGCCACCCAGGTTTTCGCGCCGGGGCCGTACCAGTAGGCGCGGCAGGCCTCGCGGCTGGCGTCGTCGAACGGGTACTGTTCGCCGGAAGCGAGGATTTCCTTGAAGATGCTCCATACGGCATCGAAATCGGCTTCCGCAATCGGACGGATGTCTATCTCTTTCAAAACGCCCCCAGCTCACTATTTTGATGCATGATTGTCATGTATTTTCGCTGGCGGCGCAATCACGCAACAGCAATTACAGGCGAAAATCGGCCTGTTCCGGGCGGCCCGGCAGGTTCAGCCTGGCCACCGCGCGCGGCGATTCGCTGACGATTTTTCCGCGCCGCATCACCAGCCGGCGCGCCGCGCGCAGGCGGATCGCCTCCACCGGGCTGGCCGCGTCCAGCAGCACCAGGTCGGCGTGGCAGCCCGGCGCCAGGCCGTAGCCGTCCAGGCCCAGTATCCGGGCCGGCGTTTCGGTGACGGCCGCGTAGCAGGCGCGCATGGCGTCCTGGCCGGTCATCTGCGCCACGTGCAAGCCCATGTGCGCCACTTCCAGCATGTCGCCCGAGCCCAGGCTGTACCACGGGTCCATCACGCAGTCGTGGCCGAAGGCGACGTCGACGCCGGCCGCCATCAGTTCCGGCACGCGGGTCATGCCGCGCCGCTTGGGGTAGCTGTCGTGGCGGCCCTGCAGCGTGATGTTGATGAGCGGATTGGCGATGGCCGCCACGCCCGCTTCCTGCATCAGCGGCAGCAGCTTGCTCACGTAATAGTTGTCCATCGAATGCATGGAGGTCAGGTGCGAACCGGCCACGCGGCCGTGCAGGCCGAGGCGGTGGCTGTGCCAGGCCAGCGTTTCGATGTGGCGCGACAGCGGGTCGTCCGATTCGTCGCAATGCATGTCCACGCGCAAGCCCTGCTGCGCCGCGAATTCGCACAGGATGCGCACCGACTCGGCGCCGTCCGCCATGGTGCGCTCGAAGTGCGGGATGCCGCCCACCACGTCCACGCCCATGCCGATGGCGCGCTTCAGGTTGGCCAGCGCGCTGGGGCTGCGCAGCAGGCCGTCCTGCGGGAAGGCCACCAGCTGCATGTCCAGGTAGGGCGCCACGCGGCGCTTCACCTCCAGCAGCGCCTCCACCGCCAGCAGGCGGTCGTCGCACACGTCCACGTGGGTGCGGATGGCCAGCAGGCCGCGCGCCACGGCCCAGTCGCAATAGCGCATGGCGCGCTCGACCAGCGCTTCCTGGGTCAGTTGCGGCTTCAGTTCGCCCCACAGCGCGATGCCCTCGAGCAGCGTGCCGGACTGGTTCACGCGCGGCAGGCCGTAGCTGAGGGTGGCGTCCATGTGGAAGTGGGCGTCGACAAAGGGCGGCGACACCAGGTCGCCGGCGGCGTCGATTTCCTGCGCGCCGCGCACCGGCAGCGCGGCGCCCACGGCGGCGATCTTGCCGCCCGCGATGGCCAGGTCCATGCCGCGCCGGCCGTCGGGCAGGCTGGCGTTCCTGACTACGGTATCCATTACTGCGTCCATCGTGGCTTCCATGCTGTCCCCCAAGGCTGCGATGGCCGATTGTAGGCAGAGGCCGGCCCGCGGCGCAAACACTATCGTCGCGCTGCAGTTTGTGTTGCAGTGCGTCAATACCGTCTTGCAAGCTGCTGAGCTAGCGAAAAAAATAACTTTTCTTCGCCAACAATCGCCGCTAGAATGGATTTTATTGCAGCGCAATATAAACGTTCCCAGGAGAAGTCATGTTTTCGTTCACCGAACAATTTTCCGCCGCCACCGCCACTGCCAAGTCGCAGCTGGACAAGCAAATCAACATCGCCAACGAGTACGCCGCCACGGCCTTCGACGGCGTGCAGCAGATCATTGCCCTGAATGTCAGCGCCACCAAGGCTTCGGTGGAGAAATCGTCGGCCGCCGCCAAGCAGCTGTTCGAAGCCCGGGATCCGGCCGAGTTCTTCAAGCTGAACCCGGTACAGGCGCCCAATCTGGACAACTTCCTGGCCTATGGCCGCGAACTGGCCAGCATCGCCAGCAAGACCCAGGCCGGACTGCTGGAAGTGGTGAAGGAACAGATCAAGGACGTCAGCGCCGCCGGCGCCGACGTGGCCGCCAAGCTGCCGTCGCCTGCCGCCGGCGCGCCGTTTGCCAACCCCTTCCCGAATCCGTTTGCAAAGTTGTTTGAGTTTCCATTCGCCGCCCCGGTTGCAGCCCCGGTGCCCGCGCCAGCAGCCCCCGCAGCGCCTGTAGCCAAGGCGCCGGCCGCTGCCGTGCCGCCGGCGCCGGCGGCTGCGCCTGTCGAGGTCCAGGCTGAAGCCGAGCCCGAACCGGCAGCGCCGGCCACCGTGGTCACGCCGCCGGCCCCGAAAGCCGTGGCCGCCGCCGTGGCCGAAGCGGTGGCGCCGGTGCAGGAAGAGACGCCTGCCGCGGCTGCCGCAAAAACGGGCAAAGCCAAGGCTGCCGCCGCCAAGCCGAACGCCGCCGAATCGATCCCGCTGAAGGCAGGCAAGAAGTAAGCCGCAGTCAACGCGCGGCAAGAACCGCGCAACAAAACGCGCCGCCCTGCAGGGCGGACCTCACTGAGGTATCCTAGCGGGCTTAACGCTGCAAGGATATTCCAATGAGTTTAACGAGGCTGATCGCCGGCTTTGTGCGCCAGCACTGGCCGGCTTATCTTGCCGCCGCCGCCATGCTGGCCGGCGTGGCTTTCCTGAGCATCCTGGTCCCGCGCCGCATCGGCGCGATGATAGACGGCCTGGCCGCGCACACCCTGTCCGGCACCGGCCTGCTGCTGCAGATCGGCGAGCTGCTGCTGATCGGCGCGGCCATCTATTTCCTGCGCGTGGGCTGGCGCTTGCGCCTGTTCGCGGCCGCCTACCAATTGGGCGTGGCGCTGCGCACGCGCTTCTATGCGCGCCTGTCGCTGCAAGGCCCGGCCTTCTACCAGAAACAGCGCACCGGCGACCTGATGGCGCTGGCCACCAACGACATCGACGCCATCGAAATGGCGGCCGGCGAGGCCATGCTGGCCGGCTTCGACGGCACGCTGACCTTGGTGATGGTGCTCGGCATCATGCTGCTGGGCGTGGACTGGCGCCTGGCCACCATCGCCCTGCTGCCCTTCCCGCTGATGGCGCTGGCGTTCTGGCGCATTTCCAGCCACATCCACACCGCCTCCACCGATTCGCTGAAGCGCTTTTCCGCGCTCAACGGCCATGTGCAGGAAACCCTGTCCGGCGTGCGCACGCTGCGCGCGCTGGGCCTGGAACAGCGCAGCAGCCAGCAGTTCGGCGAACTGGCCGGCCACGCCGCCAAGGCCAGCCTGACCGCGCAAGTGTGGGAAGCTGCCTACGAGCCCGCCGTCGGCCTGACCCTGACCGCCGCCACCGGCCTGACCCTGGGCCTGGGCGGCTACCTGGTGTGGCAGGGCGAGCTGACCATCGGCGCGCTGACCGCCTTCAGCATGTACCTGGGCCAGCTGATCTGGCCGATGTTCGCGGCCGGCTGGGTGCTGTCGCTGATCGAACGCGGCCGCGCCGCCTACGCGCGCCTGCAGCCCATGCTGGACGCGCCGCTGGCGGTGGACGACCACGGCAAGATCGCCCAGCTGCCGCCGGGCGAGCTGGTGCTGGACCGGGTGAGCTACGCCTACCCCGGCCAGGCCGCCGGGGCCGAACCGGCGCTGAAGGACATTTCGCTGCGCCTGAAACCGGGCCAGACCCTGGGCCTGGTCGGCCCCACCGGCAGCGGCAAGTCGACCCTGCTGCGCGTGCTGCTGCGCCAGCTCACGCCGCAGCACGGCACGGTGCGCTGGGGCGCGCACACGCTGGACCAGTACACCTTGCGCGCCCTGCGCGCCGCCATCAGCTGGGTGCCGCAGGAGTCCTTCCTGTTCTCGGCCACCATCGCCGACAACATCGCCCTGGCGCGCGAACACGCCAGCCGCGCCGACGTGGAGCACGCCGCCGGCCTGGCCGCCATCCACGACGACATCCTGCTGTTCCCGCAGGGGTACGAAACCGAAGTGGGCGAGAAAGGCATCACGCTGTCCGGCGGCCAGCGCCAGCGCGTGGCCATCGCCCGCGCGCTGCTGGCCAACAACTCGATGCTGCTGCTGGACGACGCCCTGTCGGCGGTGGACACCGGCACTGAAACGCGCATCCTCGAACACCTGGAGGAACTGCGCCGCGCCGGCCACCAAAGCGGCGCCGAGCGCAGCGCCATCATCGCCAGCCACCGCCTGAGCGCGGTGGTCAACGCCGACCTGATCATCGTGCTGCGCGACGGCCGCATCAGCGAAACCGGCACCCACGACCAGCTGCTGGAACAGGACGGCTGGTACGCCAGCCAGTGGCGCTATCAACAACTGGAGGCCAGCCTCGATGCTCTCTAAACCGGACGAAACTTCCGCCCGCAAACAAACCGTACAGGCCATCGGCCTGCTGCACCGCGCCGCGCTGCCGGACCGCCGCCACCTGGGCTGGGCCCTGCTGTGGCTGATCGCCGCCGCCTTCCTCGAAGTGCTGGGCCCGATCGCCGGCAAGGCGCTGATCGACGAGCACCTGCTGCCGCGCCACCTGGACTGGCCGCGCATGGCCACGCTGCTGGCGGCCGTGCTGCTGACCGGCTGGATCGCCAGCGGCCTGCGCTACCTGCAGCTGGTGCGCCTGTCCGGGCTGGCGATGCGCTCGGTGCAGCGCCTGCGCGAGCAGGTCTACGGCCACGTGCTGCGCCTGCCGATGGCCTTCTTCGACCGCGCCATCATCGGCCAGCTGGTGTCGCGCGTGACCAACGACACCGAGGCCGTCAAGACGCTGTACGTGCAGGTGCTGTTCGTCATGCTCGACAGCACCATCGTACTGGTGGGCACCATGATCGCCATGGCCTGGCTGGACTGGCGGCTGATGCTGATCGTGCTGGCGCTGCTGCCGGCGGTGCTGGCCATCGTCTGGCTGTACCAGCGCTGGAGCGCGCCGGCGGTGACCCGCGCGCGCCAGCTGCGCAGCGAGATCAACGGCCAGATGGCCGAGTCCATCGGCGGCATGCCGGTGCTGCAGGCCAACAACGCGGAGGCGCGCTTCGCCGAGCGCTTCGGCAAGACCAACGCCGAGCACTACACCCAGCGCCTGGCCGAGATCCGCGCCAACGCCTGGCTGCTGCGCCCGGCGCTCGACATGCTCAACGTGATCCTGCTGGGCGCCGTCATCTTCGCCTTCGGCCAGCGTGAAATGAGCGCGGCCGAAGTGGGCGTGCTGTACGCCTTCATCAGCTACATCGCGCGCGTGATCGAACCGCTGATCCAGATCACCATGCAGTTCAGCCAGCTGCAGCAGTCGGTGGTGGCCACCGCCCGCGTGTCGGCGCTGCTGGACGAGCCGGTGGCCGACGAGCACGCCGCCGCGCAGGGTGGCGCGCAGGCAGAACCCGGCATGCGGGCCGGCGTGCCCGCGGTGTCGATACGCCACCTGAGCTTCGCCTACAACGAAGAGCAGACCGTGCTGCACGACCTGTCGCTCGACATCCCGCAGGGCGGCTTCTTCGGCATCGTCGGCCACACCGGCAGCGGCAAATCCACCCTGCTGTCGCTGATGCTGCGCTATTACCCGGTCAAGCACGGCAGCATCGCCATCCTGGGCGAAGCGCTGGCCGGCATCCCCAACGAGCGCTTCCGCGCCGAAGTGGGCCTGGTGCCGCAAGACCCCTTCCTGCTGGCCGCCTCGGCGCGCGAGAACATCGACATGGGACGCGGCCTGTCCGACGCCGACATCGAAGCGGCCGCGCGCGCGGCCCACGCGCACGGCTTCATCGCCGCGCTGGAACACGGCTATGCCACCGAGCTGGGCGAAGGCGGCTCGCGCCTGTCCAGCGGCCAGAAGCAGCTGATCGCCATCGCCCGCGCGCTGGCCGGCAAGCCGCGCATCCTGCTGCTGGACGAAGCGACCTCGCGCATCGACAGCCAGACCGAGCAGGTAGTGCAGACCGCGCTCGACGAGTTGCGCGGGCGCGTCACCATTATCGCCATCGCGCACCGCCTGTCCACCATCCGCGACGCCGACCGCATCGTGGTGCTGAACCACGGCCGCATCGCCGAGGCCGGCGCGCACGAGGAACTGATGCAGATCGAGGGCGGCCTGTACCAGCGCCTGTACCTGCTGCAGCAGCTGGCCGTGTAGCTTGTCTGTTTGCCGGTAGCACCAAAGGACACATTCCTTTGGCGCCGGCATGGCAGAGCGGCGGCGGCCGCCGAAAGCCTGCAGGAACAAGCCCATGCGCTGTCGCGCGCGGTGAGCATGTTCCATCTGCGCAGCAGCGCGCCCGGGCGCCTTGCAAATACGGCAATAACTGTGCGATTTTGGAGAATATCTCCCCGAAATCGCTGATTTCTCGCCTGCAACAAGAATATAATTGTCCAGACATCTTGCGGTGCACATACAAGGACAACACGTTGGCTGGCTTGAGGAATAAGTCGATTTCGCGCGGCATACGCTTGCTGGCGGCCAGTTGCGTCCTGGTGCCCGCGCTGGCCTGGAGCCAGTCGGCCATGGACGCCAGCATCGCCGAGATCCGCGACCAGGTGCGCTACGTGCCCGACAAGGCCCTGGTCCAGCTGCAGAAGATGGAAGCGGCCGCGCGCGCCGCGCCGGCGCCCACCAAGGCCGAATTCCTGGCCCAGCTCAGTTCCGCCTGGCGCTCGCTGGGCCAGCTCGAGACGGCGCTGCTGCTGTCGGAAGAACTGATCGCCTTCGGCCGCGCCCAGAACAGCCAGGCCATCCTGGCCAAGGGCCTGCTCACCAAGGCCTATGTGCTGTCCTCGATGGCTGAAAGCAAAGCCTCGCACCAGCTGGCCTTCGAGGCCGAAAAGCTGGCCAACGGCGCCGACGACCTAGCGCTGCGGGTGCAGGCCACCATCACCTCCGGCCAATCCTACGCCGAGCAGGGCAACTTCGCCGCCGCGCTGGGCAAGCTGCAGGTCGCGGTCGACCTAGGCCGCCAGCTGGACGACCTGGTGCCGCTGGCGCAAGCGCTCAACGCGCTGGCCCTGCTCTACACGCAGATGAAGGAATACGACAAGGGCTGGGAAGTGCTGGACGAATCGGTGCGGGTGGCCGAAAAGCTCAACTCCCCGGGCCGGCTGGCCACCGCCAAGGGCACCGAATACGGCCTGGCGATCGACTCGCAACAGCCCAAGCGCGCGCTGGCCGCGCTGCAGGCCGGGCTGGAGGTGGCGCGCAAGATGGGCGCCAAGACGCTCACCGCCAACACCCTGGTCAACCTGTCGGACAGCTACCTGAAGGAGCACGACTTCGCGCGCGCGCAGCGCTACGCCACCGAAGCGCTGGCGGCGTCGGCCGAAACGCGCGACGCCGGCACGCGCGCCACGGCGCTGGTCAACCTGGGCCAGGCGCACCTGGGGCTGGGCCACCTGGCCGAAGGCAAGAAGCACTTCGACGCCGGCCTGCTGTACTACGAAAAAACCGGCGACCAGCCCGAGCTGCAGGTGATCCTGAAGGAATACGGCCAGGCGCTCGAGCGCGCCGGCGACCTGCGCGGCGCCGTGTCGGCCTACCACCGCGAGCGCGCCATCTCGGAAGCCATGTTCGAGCAGGAGCGGCAAAAGGCGGTCTACGAAATGCAGGAAAAATACGAGACCGAAAAGAAGCAGCGCCAGATCGAGCTGCTGAGCCGCGAAAACCAGGTCAAGAGCGCCGAGCTGGACAACCGGCGCCTGCAGCAGCGCGTGTGGTGGCTGCTGGCCGTGGTGTTCGCGCTGGCCGCCGTGATCGTCGGCCTGCTGTACCGCAAGGTGCGGCACGCCAACGCCCAGCTGGAAGTGAAGAACCTGGAACTGAAGGCGCAAAGCTCGCTCGACCCGCTGACCTCGCTCTACAACCGGCGCCACTTCCAGGAATTCATGCGCACCCACCACCACGTGGACAAGCGCGGCCCGGCCGGCGAAGACATCGTCGGCGCCCTGTTCCTGCTGGACGTGGACCACTTCAAGCACGTCAACGACACCTACGGCCACGCGGCCGGCGACGTGGTGCTGAAGATGATCGCCGCCACCCTGCGCGAAGCGCTGCGCGAGACCGACATGATCGTGCGTTGGGGCGGCGAGGAATTCCTGGCCTTCCTGCCGGCGATACCGCGCAGCGGCGTGGAAGAGATCGCGCGCCGCATCCTGCTGAGCATTTCCTCGCAGCAGATCGAATACCAGAACCACCGCTTCGGCGTGAACGTGTCGGTGGGCTTCGCGCCGTTCCCGCTGGTGCCGGCGGAGACGGCGCTGCCGTGGGAACGGGCGGTCAACCTGGTGGACATGGCGCTCTACCTGGCCAAGGCCCACGGCCGCAACCGCGCCTACGGTGTGCGCGGCTTCGACCGTTTCCACCAGACCTCGATGGAAGCCATCGAGCAAGACCTGGAACGGGCCTGGCGCGCCGGCTTCGTCGAGCTCAGCGTGGTGCTGGGCGGCGCCCCCGAAGCGCCCCCGCCGCCGGGCGAGCACAGCAACGTCGTGCCCCTCAAACCCGCCATCAAGTTGTAAAACCCCCAAATGGGGTCAGGGTTAATTAATTTTGCAACTAATTGCGCTACAGATAATTAACCCTGACCCCATTTTGGGGTAAAGCAACTCTTGGGGAGGCGCGCTTATTTGTCGCGGGCTTCGCGCGCCGATTCCTGGATTTTTTCGCCGGCTTTCTCGATCTTGCGGCCGGCTTCTTCCGTGGCTTCGTTCAGCTTTTCGCTGGTCTTCTTGGCCGCTTCGCTGAGCTGCTCGTTGGTTTCGCGCGCGGCCTGGGTCAGCTCGGCGCCGGCCTTCTGCGTCACTTCGTCCAGCTTGCGCCCAGCCTGCTCGGCGGGACCGGCTTCGGGCTGTTTCTGGCATCCGGTCAGGCTGGCGACCACGATGGCCACCGCCAACGCGGCGTAAAATAAATTTCTTGGTTTCATGATTGTTCTCCTAACGAACCCAGCATACACCTGGGCAAGTAAAACACGATTGACATCAATGTAACAAATCCTGACAATAGCACGAGCGTTCACTTTTTTAAAGGAAGCCGTCATGGATAAGCTAGCCTCGCAGCCAGCCGCACAGCCCGCCAGCACCGCCCGCCGCATCTGCCCATTCTGCGAGGCCAGCTGCGGCCTCGAAGTGGAACTCCAGCAAGACCGCGTGCTGCGCGTGCGGGGCGACGAGGCCGACGTGTTCAGCGCCGGTTTCCTGTGCCCCAAGGCGGTCGGCCTGAAAGACCTGCACGAGGACGGCGACCGCCTGCGCACCCCGCTCATCAAGCGCGACGGCGTCTTCGTGCCGGCCAGCTGGGAAGAAGCGTATGCCGAAATCGAACGCCGCCTGCTGCCCATCATCGAACGCGACGGCGCCAATGCCGTAGCCACTGTACTGGGCAATCCGGTGTCGCACAAAATGAGCTTGATGCTTTACTTCCCGAAACTGGCTAAAGCGTTGTCCACGCGCAACATGTATTCGGCGTCCAGCGTCGACCAGGTGCCGAAAATGCTGTCGGTGGGGCTGATGTACGGTTCCTGGCTGTCGGTGCCGGTGCCCGACATCGAGCGCGCGCAATTCCTGCTGATCCTCGGCGCCAACCCCATGGTGTCGAACGGCAGCCTGTGGACCGTGCCCGATTTCCGCGGCAAGGCCAAGGCGCTGCGCGCGCGCGGCGGCAAGATCGTGGTGCTGGACCCGCGCCGCACCGAAACGGCCGCCGTGGCCGACGAGCACCACTTCATCCGCCCCGGCGGCGACGTGTTCTTCCTGCTGGGCCTGGTGCACGCGCTGTTCGACGAGAACCTGGTCAAGCTGGGCCGCCTGGCCGAACACGTGGCGGGCATGGAAGCGTTGCAGGCCGCCGTGCTCGGCTATGCGCCGGAGGCGGTGGCGGCGCGCTGCGGCATCGCCGCGTCCACCATGCGCGACCTGGCGCGCACCTTGGCGTCCACCGGGCACGCGGCGGTGTACGGCCGCATCGGCACCTGCACCCAGCAGTACGGCACCCTGGCCTCGTGGCTGATCGACGTGGTCAACATCCTCACCGGCCACCTGGACCAGGAAGGCGGCATGATGTTCCCGAAAGCGGCCGCCTTCGCCGCGAACACGCGCGGCAAGCCGGGCAGCGGGCGCGGCGTGACCAGCGGGCGCTACCGCAGCCGGGTGTCGGGCGCGCCGGAGGTGGCGGGCGAGCTGCCCATCACCTGCCTGGCCGAGGAGATCGATACGCCCGGCCCCGGCCAGGTGAAGGCGCTGATCGCCATCGCCGGCAACCCGGTGCTGTCGGCGCCCAACGGCCCGCGCCTGGCGGCCGCGCTGGAGCAGCTGGAATTCATGCTCAGCATGGACATTTACCTGAACGAAACCTCGCGCCACGCGGACGTGATCCTGCCCGGCGTGTCGCCGCTGGAGGACGCGCACTACGACGTGACCTTCACCCAGTTCTCGCACCGCAACCACGCGCGCTACAGCCCGCCGGTGCTGGCGCGCAGCGGCGGCCAGCCGGACGAGTGGGAAACCCTGCTGCGCCTCGCGGCCATCGTCAAGGGCCTGGGCGCGGGCGCCGACATCGATGCGCTGGACGACGCGCTGCTGCGCGAGGAACTGGAAAAGTCCGTCGGCCCGCTGGCCGACACGGTGCTGGGCATGCTGGCGCCGCAGCGCGGCGTGCAGCGCCTGCTGGACCTGGGCCTGCGCAGCGGCCCGTATGGCGACCAGTTCGGCCGCGCGCCGGGCGAGCTGACGCTGGCCAAGATCCAGGCCGCGCCGTCCGGCATCGACCTGGGCCCGATGACGCAGCGCATCCCCGAAGCGCTGCGCACGCCGTCCGGCAAGATCGAGCTGGCGCCGCAGATGCTGCTGGACGACCTGGCGCGGGTGGCGGCCGACCTGGCCTCGCCGGCGGCGGAGCTGGTCATCATCGGCCGCCGCCAGCTGCGTTCGAACAACAGCTGGATGCACAACCTGCCGGTGCTGGCCAAGGGCGCCTACCGCTGCACGGCGCTGGTGCACCCGGACGACGCGGCGCGCCTGCGGCTGGTGGACGGCGGCCAGGCCACCATGCGCAACGGCGCGCGCCAGATCGTGGTGCAGGTGGAAGTGAGCGGCGAGATGATGCCGGGCGTGGTCAGCCTGCCGCACGGCTGGGGCCACAACCTGCCCGGCACGCAGATGGGCGTGGCGGCCGAACGGCCGGGCGTCAACCTGAACGTGCTGCTGGACGAGAACCTGCGCGACCCGCTGTCGGGCAACGCGGTGCTGTCCGGCGTGGCGATCGAAATGGCGCCGGCGTAGCCGGGGAGTGACTTGCAAGCACGAGTGAAAAGCGTGATATTTGAATAGTTTTGCGGGAAACAAAGCTTGCTAAACTGTTTAACATCTCCACCCCATCCCCGTGGCAGCCATGACTAATCTCGACAAGCGGAAAGCCGCCCTGCAACTGCTGCGGCGCACTTCCATGAAACCCGGCAATTTCGAGCCGCCGGCGCTGCGCCTGCTGTGGCGCATGGGGGTGGGCGCGCGCCCGCCGCACTTTTGCAGCTTCCTGTACAACGCGCTGTTCAGCGGCGGACTGTTCGCCCTGGTCTGGGGCGGCTGCATGTGGCTGACGCTGTGGCGCGGCGACCATGCGCCGCTGCGCGCCGTCACCGTGGCCGCGCTGACCGGCCTGGCCTACGGCCTGCTCATGGCCGGCTACTACGCCTACGGCAAGCGCGTGCACGCGCTGCCCTCGTGGGACGAACTGGACGCCCATCCGGCAACGGCGGACAGCGCCATGCCCTACGCCCCGCTTCCGCGCTGATCCCGATTCCAAGGCCGATCCACCCGGATCGGCTTTTTTCTTTGCACAGTGTATTAATGTAGTGATACACTAATTCGCATGAACTTCGACATCGCCCCCACCTCCCCCGTCCCGATCTACCGGCAGATCGTGGAGCAGGTGCGCCGCCTGGTGGCCAGCGGACAGCTCAAGCCGGGCGGCGAGCTGCCGTCGGTGCGCGCGGTGGCGCAGCACCATGCGATCAATCCCATGACCGTCAGCAAGGCCTACAGCCTGCTGGAAGCCGAAGGCCTGCTGGCGCGCCGGCGCGGCCTGGGCATGGTGATCGCCGACGCGCAGCCCGCTTCCACGCAGCAGGACAAGGCGGCCATGCTGCAGCCGGCGCTGCAGGCGGCCGCGCAAATGGCGCGCCAGCTCGGCATAGCACCGGCCGACGCCCTCAAACTGTTTGAACAGTGCCTCCACGACTCTCCCGTAAAGGAAAACCATGACTGACTCCGTCATCCGCGCCAGTGGCCTCACGCTGCGCCGCAAGCAGCTCGACGTGCTGCACGATATTTCCTTCGACATCCCGGCCGGCGCCGTGGTCGGCCTGGTGGGCCGCAACGGCGCCGGCAAGTCCACGCTGCTGCAATGCCTGGCCGGCCTGGCCGCGCCGGACGCCGGCCACAGCGAACTGCTGGGCTGTCCTTCGCTGGACCTGAGCGACGCGGTGCGCGAACGCCTGGGCTACGTGGCGCAGACGCCGGACCTGTTCGGCTGGATGAGCGTGCAAGAACACCTGCAAACCATCGGCCGCGCCTATCCGCGCTGGAACGAGGAACGCTGCCTGGCGCTGGCGCTGAGGCTGGACCTGCCGCTGTCCACCAGCGTGGGCAAGCTGTCCGGCGGCGACCAGCAGAAGCTGTCGGTGGTGCTGGCCCTGGCGCACGATCCCGACGTGCTGCTGTTCGACGAACCGGTGGCCAGCCTGGACCCGCTCACGCGGCGCGAATTCATGCGCGCCATTTTCAGCGGCGGCGAACCGGAGCGCGAGCGCACCATCCTGATTTCCAGCCATATCCTGAGCGACCTGGAACGCGTGGTGTCGCACGTGGCCTTCATCCGCGAGGGCCGCCTGCAGGCCTACGACAGCTGGGACGCGATGCTGGAGCACTACCGCCTGGCGCCGCCAGGCAGCGAAGCGCCCGCCGGCGCGGTGCTGTGGCGCAGCCGCGCCAGCGGCCAGGTGCTGGTCGACAGCCGCCGCGCGCCGCACCTGGCCGACGCCGGCCGCGCGCTGGCGCTGGATGAACTGTTCATGGAATTGAACACATGAAAACCGCCCCCCTCGCCGTGGTGCCGCCGCTGACTGCGACCACCGCCAAGATCATGCTGGCCTGCCTGGGCGTGTACTGGGTCAGCCTGCTGACGGTATCGGGCAGCCCGGGCGGCGGCGCCGACACCGCCATCAAGATCATGCTGGGCGCCGGCTGCGTGTTCCTGGTGCTGGTTGCCCACTACCATGCGCAGGGGCTGCGCGACGCGGTCCGCGTGCTTGGCGCGCAGCGCGCGCCCGCGGCCCTGTGGCGCGCCTGGCTGCGCAGCTGGCTGATTACCGTCACCCGCTACTGGGCAGCGGTCAGCACCGGCGCCGCCGTGCAGCTGGCCATGCCGGCATCCAGCACCTTCTGGCTGGCGGGTCCGGCGCTGCTGTCGCTGCTGCTGTGCTTTGCCGCGCTGCACGCCATGGCGCAGGCGGGCCTGGCGCCGCCCGCCTGGCGGCGCGCCGCAAAGCCGGCGGCATTGGGCGCCATCCTGTACCTGGCGCTGGGCAGCGGCGCCGGTGCCGCGCTGGCCTGGTTCGCCGCGCTGCCCGCCGCGCTGCTGCTGGCCTTCACGCTGGCATGGCCTGCGCTGGCCTGGGCCGCATGGCGGCGCCACGGCGGCAAGCTGCCGGCCTATGCCAGCGTGGCGCCGGCGGCCCGGCGCAGCAACCGCGCCGCCGCTTTCATGAAGCGCTACACGGTGCTGCAATGGCAGCCGCAGGCTCCGGCGGAGGATGACGCGCCGCAGGCCGCAGGTCCATTGCACAAAGTGGCGATGCTGATGAACGGCGAGATCCTGTTCTACGTCATCCTGCTGCAACTGCTCACCGTGCACTGGAACAGCCCGGCCACGCCGCTGCGCGCCATCGGCCTGT
This sequence comes from Massilia sp. BGA-UO-ETr-WB1, assembly GCF_059567845.1. NCBI lineage: Bacteria > Pseudomonadati > Pseudomonadota > Betaproteobacteria > Burkholderiales > Oxalobacteraceae > Massilia > Massilia sp. BGA-UO-ETr-WB1. Next base: position 308,491 of record NZ_JCAQOT010000013.1, read on the forward strand.
TCTTCGTCTGCATGATGACCACAGGTAAGCTGGGTGTGCGCGACCTGCACTGGCGCGGGCTGCTGCTGCCCGGCGGCTTGCAGCGCAAGCGCATCGGCACGCACATCCTGCTGTCCACGCTGACGTTCCAGGCGGCCGCCATGCTGCTGGTGGCCGCCGTCTACCTGGCGGCGCGGATCGGCCTGGGCGCCGCGCCGGCGGAAGCGCTCGCAAACGTGCTGAATGTCGCCATCCTGCCGCTGGAACTGGTGTTCATCACCAGCGCGGCGGTGCTGGTGCGGACGCTGCGCCCGCTCGCGCTGGCCGTGCTGGTGGCCGCCGCCGTGGCCGCCGGGCTGGGTGCGCTGTATGTTGGGCACGAGACGCTCAGCTGGACCATCGGCCCCGGCTACGTGCTGTTCCTGGCCGCCGGCGCGGCCGCATGCACCTGGCTTGCCAACCGCCGCTGGACGCCCGAAAAACTGCTGCGCAATGCGCAGCCCCAAGGAGTATTCGCTTGACGCCTATCCACATGACAGCGCCCGCTGTCAAAAAACCAAAGACACCCTCCATCGTGATCGTGCCGCTGGTGCAGTGCAGGCCCTCGTGATGAACGCGGAGTTTGCTGCGCAGCCCGGCGGCGCGCAGGATGCTGTCCTACCTGAAGCAGCCCGCCGCTCCCGACCCGCGTTTGAACCGCTGCACTGCAGGCGGCGGCTGGACGCGGCGGGGCGGGTGGCCTAGAGTCCGGGTATGCTCCACACCACCACCCTGCGCCTGATCCTGGGCGACCAGCTCAACCCGGAACACAGCTGGTTCCGGCATCGGCACGACGACGTCCTCTACGTGATGATGGAAGTGCGGCAGGAAACCGACTACGTGCTGCACCACGCGCAAAAGATCATCGCCATCTTCGCCGGCATGCGCGAGCTGGCGCGCCAGCTGCGCGCGCAGGGCCACCGCGTGCACTACCTGAAGATCGGCGACGCCGCCAACCGCCAGTCGCTGCCCTCCAACCTGGACCACGCCATCGAGCAGTTCGGCGCCAGCGAATTCGAGTACCAGATGCCGGACGAGTGGCGCCTGGATGAGCAGCTGGCGCGTTATGCGCGCAACCTGCCCATCCCCAGCCGCATGGTGGACAGCGAACACTTCTACACCCGGCACGACGAGGCTGCCCAGCTGTTCGAGAGCCGCAAGCAATGGCTGATGGAGCACTTTTACCGCGCCATGCGCGTCCAGCACGGCGTGCTGATGGACGCGGCGGGCAAGCCCGAAGGCGGCAAGTGGAATTACGACCACGATAACCGCAAGTCCTGGCCCGGCACGCCGGCGCAGCCTGAAGACTTCCGCCCATGCCACGACCACTCGGCGCTGTGGCGCGAGATCGAGGCGTCCGGCCCGCGCAGCTTCGGCGAGCCGCACGCGGCGCAGTTCAGATGGCCGCGGAACCGGCAGGAAGCCTTGCAGCAGCTGGATGGCTTTGTAGCGCATGCGCTGCCGCACTTCGGCGAATTCCAGGACGCGATGAGCAGCCACGCTTCGCGGCTGTTTCATTCGCTGCTGTCGTTTGCGCTCAACACCAAGATGCTCAATCCGCGCGAAGTGGTGGACGCGGTGCAGCGGGCGTGGCGCGCGGGCCGTGTGCCGCTGGCGTCGGCCGAAGGCTATATCCGGCAGATTCTGGGCTGGCGCGAGTATGTGCGCGGCGTGTACTGGAGCCGGATGCCCGACTATGCGCAGCAGAACGTGTTCGGGCATGCGCTGCCGCTGCCGCAGTGGTTCTGGACCGGCCGCACCGGCATGCGTTGCGTGGCCAGCGCCATCGGCGACTCCCTGCAGCACGCGCATGCGCACCACATCCACCGGCTGATGGTGATCGGGAATTTCGCGCTGTTGGCGGGGCTCGATCCGCAGCAGGTGCATGAGTGGTATCTGGGCGTGTATATCGACGCGTTCGAGTGGGTGGAGCTGCCCAACACGCTGGGCATGAGCCAGTTCGCCGACGGCGGCCTGTTAGCCACCAAGCCTTACGTTTCCAGCGCCGCTTACATCGACCGCATGAGCGACTATTGCAAGGGCTGCCGCTATGACAGGAAAGCGCGCATCGGAGAAACGGCCTGCCCGTTCAATGCGCTGTACTGGGATTTTTTCGCGCGCAATGAAGCCACGCTGGCGGGCAATCCGCGCATCGGCATGGTGTATCCGCAGTTGCGCAAGATGGAGCCGGCCGCCGTGCAGGCGCTGCGCGCGCAGGCGGATGCGCTGCGCGGCAGGCTGGACGAGCTGTAGCGCCGGCGCTGCTGCGGCGGCTGCGGCGGCTGCTGCGGCGGCGTCAGCGCTGCGCCAGCGCGGGGGCGGCGGCTTGCGCCACCTGGAACATGGCGGTGCGGCGCGCCACCTCGCGGCCGTCCAGCAGCAGCACGCTTTGCACGGTGTACTGGCCCTGCTCCATGCCGCGCGGGATCTTGTAGACGCCCACCGCGCGGTAGTGGCCGGCGCCGTCGATGCGCTCCACGCGGGCGATCTGCGGCTTGTCGGACGCTTTCTCGCCGTTGGTCTTTACCAGCGTCATGCTCTGCACCACTTCCGGCACGCGCTGCGACTGGCCGTACAGCTTGATGTTGCCGACCACCTGCACCGGCTCGCCGCCGGCGCGCGCCACGCTGGCGGTGGAAAATACATCGTACTGCTTGAGGCGGATTTCGTTGGTGGGCACCGCCAGGCCTTCGCGCCGCGCTTCGTTGTTGACGGTCTGCGCGTTGGCGACTTTTTCAGAATAGGTGGTCCAGCCGATGGCGGCTCCCATGGCCGCGCCGATGGCCGCGCCTTGCGCGCACTTCTTGCCTGCCATGGCGGCCAGCGCGCAGCCTGCCACGGCGCCGATGGCCGCGCCGGTGGCGGCGTTCTGCGCGGCGCTGCCGGTGTTGCTAGCGCCGCCGTCCCTGCCGTCGTTGCGCTGGCCGTGGCGGCCACCGCTGTCCGGCGCGGCACAGCCGGCCAGCAGCGCGGCGATAAGGGTGCTGGGAACGGTTAAGCTGAGTATGCGTTTCATGACGCCTCCGTGTTTATTGGCATCGATCGTTGATCCAGTCTGCGCCGCTGGCGACACAGCGCAGCATTTCGCGGTTCAAGCGCTCTGCGCGCTGTTTCAGGCCCAGGCATTCGCGGTTGCCGACATCTATCATCGTCGCACAAATCTCCGCCTTGTCCATGGCGCCTTTGTAATTGCCTTGATTTAGTTCACGCTCGGCATCGGCCAGGATCTTGCGCGCCTGCTGGGCCGTCTGCGCGGCCTGCGGGACCGTGCTGATGACGGGCGGCGGCGGGGCAACGGCGGCGGCGCGCGGCGGCTGGTTGGCGATGGCGGGCGGCTGGCTGGCTGCGGGCGGCGCCTTCTGTTCCAGCACCGTGGCTTCCAGCAAACGCGACAACGATTCGCGCAGCGCGCGGATGCGCTCTTCCAGCTCGGGGCGCTTGAAGCGCTCGGCGGACAGCAGCCTGGCTTCCAGGCAGGCGCGGTCGGAGCGCTGCAGGCAGGCGTCGGCCTCGTCGAGCAGGCGCTCCGCTTTCTTGCCGTCGATGCGCTGGTCCCAGTCGCGGGTTTCGTCGTCGGCGCCCCATTTCCTGGTGAAGGCGGACAGGCGGCTGTCGGCAGTGTCCAGCGCGCCGGCCTGGGGCGCTTTCTCCATCGCGTTGTCCAGCACCGGTTTCAGGTCGGCCCAGGCCTTGGCGCGCTGGCGTTTCTTTTCGCAGCCAAGGACGGCAGCGTTGATGGCTTCGTTCACGCGCCGGATCTGGGCGGCCGGTGCCTTGTCGGTGCGCAGCGAGGCCAGTTCGGCGCGCGCGGCGTCCAGCTTGCATTCGGCGGTGTATTTTTCGGCCTGCTCCACGCGCTCGGCGATGCGCTCCTCCTTGTTGGCGGGCTTGGCAAGATACCAGATCACGGCCAGGATCATGGCGACCAGCACCCAGGTGCCGATGCCGATCGGCTGGCGCAGCGGCGGCCGGGCTTGCGGGCGTGCGCCGCCAACGGGCGGTACATGTCCGGCGCCGGCGGCGCTGCCCGTAGCGCCTGCTCCGGCCGGGCTGCCACCACCTGCAGCCGGCACGCCGCGCAGTTTGTTGAGGCGTGCCTGTGCCGCTGCGATCTGCTCAGGCGTCATCACCGGCGCGTCGCCGGCCGGCGCAGGATTGCGAACAACCTCCTGCCCCGCCTTGGCATAAGAGGCAGCCGCTTCGCGCGCATCGGGGGCCTGCGCCACCTTTGTCGCGCCGACATTTGCCGGGCGCGGCGGGCGCGTTGGCGGTGCTGTTGGCGGCGCTGTCGGTGCCGCCGTTGGCGCGGCCTTAGCGGCAACGGCAGAGGCGGCAGCGGCGGCTTGCCGCGTGCCGCAGAACGGGCAAAAGTTCACCTGGCGCGGGAAGCTCCGGCCACAATCGCTATTGATGCATCGGTACGTCGCTACGTCCACTACTCAGCCTTCCTTATTCGGGATCGGGGATGTCGTCATGCGGGTCCGGGATCGCGGCGCCGAGCAGCGGCGCGATGTCCGGCATCTCGCCGGCCAGCTTCCACTGGTCCACGCGCGGCACCCATTGCATGTTCCACACCTTGGTATTGCCGTCCACCTCGCCCGCCATGATGCGCTGCGCCAGTTCCGGCAGCGTGTACGGTCCCTGCTGCGTTTTGTTGACGAACACCTTGTAGCGCACCGGCGCGCCGCCCGCAGGAGCAAACACCGCCGGTGCAGGCGCAGTTTGCACCGCTGCCGTTGCTGCTGCCGCTGCCACCGCCGGCGCGAACACGCTCGCCGCAGCCGCGTCGCTGGCCAGCATTTCCGGCTTGAGCACGCGCTTGTCCACCGCATGCTGCACTTCCCAGCTGTACGCGTCGGTGGATGAACCGGCAACCGGATCGCTCCACGCCGCCAGCGCCTCCAGCGCGCGCTCCACCGGCGCCGCCGGCGCGTCATGCAGGCCCGCATTCAAAGCCTGCGCGCGCTTCACCCACGCGTCATGCAGACGCTTGGCCGTGATATTCGGCAGCGACGGCGACGGCAGCTCCGCGCCGGTTTCATCCACTTCCAGCTTGGGCTGATACACGCGGTGCTGGTAGTAGCGCATCAGCGCCGCCAGCAGCACGAACTGGTGCGCGCCCATGCGGGCCAGGCGCTGCTGCACCGCGCCGATCACCTGGTCGCGGTAATAGGCCGGCAGGCCGTTCGAGCGGATGGCGAACTCGTTCCCGATCTGCAGCCACTCGCCCGAACCCTGCTCCACTTCGAACAGATACTGCCCGCGCGGCTGGAACAGCGCCTCGCGGTCCGCCAGGTCCGCCTTGCGCTTGATCACGCCCAGCGCAATCGCCTGCAGGAACCACTCGTAGTCGTCGGCCAGCCGGTTCAGCTCATCCATCGACGGCGCGATGGGATGCCGGAAGCGCGTGGAATCGAAATGCAGATGCGTCGGTATCTTCGGATTCTCGATCTGGTACGAGGTGCGCCACGTCGGCAGCCCGCGCAGCACCGTCATCGGCACGCCGGACAGCTCGATGTAGCACACCGCCCGCCCGCCGATGCCGGTGTTGACGATGCTCACCAGGTCGCCGTGGAAGAAGCCGGTCGGCACCGCCGCCTTGATCTCGGCCTCCAGCTTGCGCCACGCGTTCGCGTCGCCCACGCCGATGAAGCACTTGAACTGGTCCGCGTTCGGCGTGAACTCGGCCGAGAAGCGCGCGTTCACCCACGGCATGGCGCTGCGTATCCATTCGTTGAAAGTATGCTGCCGCTCCTGCGGCGACATCGCCATCAGCCGCTCCAGCAGCGGGTCCGGCGGCGACTGCCCCTCCTCCAGCTGCTCGCTGCTCAGCTGCGTCTGCGCGCGGCGGAACAGCTTGAGCAGCAGCGTGGAGCGCAGCTTCTCGTCGCCCAGCTGCGGGAACAGGCGCGCCGAGCCGCCGAACTCCAGCAGCACTTCCTCGCTCCACACGCTGATGTCGCCGGTAAGCTTCACCGCTTCCGGCACCGTGTCGCTGGCCAGCTTCATGTAGGTGGCGTGTTCGTGCTGCGCGTCGGCGCGCAGCTGCGCAATGCGCTGGTCCACCGCGCCCAGCATGGCTTCCACGCAGCGGCGGCCTTCCTGCAGCTCGCCGGCGATGCCGCTCCATACCGCCTGGCCATGTTCGTCCACCGACTGCGTGTCGCCCAGCCAGGCCGACATGGAGCGCAGCAGCTCCACCGACTGCCCCGCCGCCACCGCCAGCATGTGGAAGCGCAGATAGTCGGCGATGTCGCGCTTCAGGTGCGCCATCACTTCGCGCGATTGCGCTTCGCTGCCGAACATCTTGGCCGCCGCCTGCGACAGGTTGTTCAGCGATTCCTCCACCTGGCGCGTGCGCAGCGCGTCGCGGATGTCGCGGTAGCGCTTGCCGTTGCGTTCCATGTGCACCAGGTCGCGCTGCGAAATGCGCCCCTTGATCTGCTCCAGCAGCGACAGCACGAATTCCAGCCCGCCCTGCTTGCGGTCGTCCAGCAGCGCATACAGCTGCTCGCGCGCGCGGCCTTTCAGGCGCTGCAGCAGTTCGGCCGTGTGGCGCTTCAGGCGGTCCTCGCTGGTCTCGGCGGTGGCGCCGGCTTCGCGGATGGCGTCGCGCTCCAGGTGCGGCAGCAGCTCGGCCACTTTCTCGCGCCACTGTTTCAGCTCGTAGTCGCCCATGATGCGGTCGATCTCCAGCTGCACCTTGCTCTCCACGCGCTCCAGCAGCGAGCGTTCGTCCTTGTCCATCAGCAGCTGGTCGGTGAGCGCGTATTCCTGGAACGGCGTGACGTCCACCGTACCCTTTTTGAAGTCCGGGAACTCGTCGAACGGATGCTCGGACATGGCCATCTGCTCGCGCATGAAGACGTCGCGTTCCTGGTCGCCGGCGCGGCGCGCCTTGCTGCCGTCGCGGCCCAGCAGGCCGAAGAAGGCCTTCACCATCAGCGCCGCCAGTTCGTAGGCGCGGATGTCTTCGCGCAGGCTTTGCTGCGTGTCCAGCACGGCCTGGCCGAAGGCCGAATACACCTTGGAGTAGGACAGGCGCATGTCGCCGAAGCGCTGCTCCGGCACGCGCGGATTGAACGGCCCCAGCTTGTGCTGCTGCTGGTTGACCGCCACCGAGCGCTTGCGGTTGGCGAAGTCGGCCGAGGCGAAATCCTCGAACAGCGAGTCGGCCACCATCTGGTAGACGTCTTTCACGTCCTGCGTGGCCTTGTTGGCCAGGTTGGCGGTGTCGACGAAATAGACGTCGTCGAACGGCGCGCCGCGGCCGGTGAGGCTGTCCGGGTCGGCCCAGCGCACCTGCGCGTTCATGTCGCGCATGGCCGTTTCCAGCTCCATCAGGGTGGCGTAGGCGTTGGCCTCGGTGCGCTCCTTGTTGGCCTTGGCGTAACCGGAGGGCATGAACATCACCAGGTCCACCTGGCTGTCGGACACTTCCTGGCGCGCGATGGCCTTGGCGATCCAGCCCAGGTCCATGGCGGTGCCTGCCCCGGTGCCGCCGGCGTTGGAGCCGATGACGACGATGCGGAACTTGGAGGTGTCCACCTGCAGGCCGAGGCGCTGGTAGTTTTCCTTGCGCTCGTTGCCCGCGTTACTGCTCAGGAAGTTCAGCGCGCCCTTGATGCGGCCGCGCAGCTTGGGGTATTTGTCGTACAGGTAGAGCCGCGCCACGGCGCGGATCTGCCCGGCGCCCTTGGAGGGATCGATGCCCAGCGAGCGCAGTTTCTTCGGCCGCAGCGGCATCCAGCTTTCGATCAGCGGAAAGCGCGCCAGGCTGTCGTCGGACTCGTGGTATTGCTGCAGGTCGATCGATTCGACCAGGCGTTCCTCGTCGCTCAGTTTCACCAGCTCGTACCACGGGTCGGTGCGCTGCGACTTGCCTTCGTCGATGATGGCGCCGCTGTCCAGGTCCACGTGCAGGAAGCGCGCCACCGGGAACTGGCCGATGGCTTCCACGCGGGTGGGATGGCGGCGGTTCCACACCGCCGACAGGATGCGGCGGCGGATGCGCATCATCACTTCCATGCCGGTGCCGCCCGCGCCGATGAACAGCGTGGGACGCAGGTCGACTTTGAGTTCTGCTTTTTTGTTGTTGCCGCTGCCGTTATTCTGGAATTCTGCCATGGTCGCTCCCCTGGGCTCTTGGTTTAACGTCGGCCGGTCATCAGCGCGCCTGCCAGCGAGGCGATGCCGAGAACGAGCAGGGTGCCGGTGATGGCCACGGTGAGGAACTTGCCGGCGTTCAGGATGGCCAGCACGGCGGCGGCGCTCAGGAAGGCCAGGCCGAAGAACATCAGCCAGCCCGCCGTGTCGGCCGACGACGGCGCCACGCGGCGGCGCACCAGGTGGTTGGAATAGGCATTGCGGGCGAAGAAGAACACGATCAGCAGCACCAGGAACACGGCGCCGCCGATGGCCAGGTCGCGCGTGGATGTGTCCGTTGCGGGAGCGCCTTGGACCGGCGCCACTTCAATCGGTGCGCCGGGGGCGGTGGCTGCGGGGGTGCCGCCAGGCGGCACGGGCGACAGCGTCGGTTCGCCGGGCGGCTTGGCGTTCGGGTCGGCCTGGTTGCCGGGGATCTTGAAGCCTGGGTCGGTATTGTTTTGCATTCTGGTTGATCCTCGATGTGGTCTCGATGTAGACGATTAGCGGCCGAGGCGGACTTGCGCGCCTTCGCGCAGGTCCGTCAGCGTGTTTCCAAATAAGCTGGTGTTCAGCACGGCGACCTTGTTGCCGGCCTTGTCGAACAGCGGCTGGCTGTTGCCGGCCTTGACGTGCAGCGTGCGCAGTTCGCCTTCCACGGTGACCTGCACCTTGCGCGGCCGCGTGGCGGCAAGCACCAGCGCACCGCCCGCCAGCAGCAGCGCGGCCACGCCGCCGAGCAGCGCCAGCAAGGGCGCGATGCCGAACTGCATGCGCACTTCCAGCGGCAGCACGGCGCGCGAGCCTTGCACCTGGCTGGGCGGGGTGAAGATGTCGGGCAGCGGATCGCCGGGGAACAGCGTGGCCATGCGCTCGCGGAAGGCTTGCGACAGTTCCAGCTTTTGCTCGCTCAGCTGCACTTCGATGGCGCCCGGCAGCACGGCGGCGGAGCCGGCGGCCTTCACCGCTTCCAGCGACCACTTGCCGGGCAGGTGCGCCACAGGCAACTGCATGGTGGACGCCAGCGGCTGCGATTTGCCGGGCGCCAGCCCGCTCACGGTGTCGGCCCCCAGCGCGATGGGCTTCTCGGCGCCGGCCAGCACCGAGCGCGCGGCCAGGCGCGCGCTGGTGATGGTGTACGGGTAGATGGTGTTCTCCAGCCGCCACTGGATGCGCGCGTGCGGCGTGCCGCCGGCCACCGCGCCCGCAGCGGCGGCGGCGGACACGCCCGCGTCGATATCGGCGCGCAGGGTGCCGCTGGGCTGGGTGGAGAAGGTGACGCCGGGGACGTTCTCCACTTTGGCGGGTAACAGGCGCACGGTGTCCTTGTCGAGCGGCTTGAGGCGCGCCGGCGGCTCGGTGATGACTTTCTGCAGGCGGCCGGTGCGCAGCAGCGCATCCAGCTCGCGCGCGCCTTCGTCGCCGATGGCGAACACGTAGATCATCATGCCGTTGGCGCTGTAGCGGCCCTGCACCGGCATGTGCAGCGGGAAGGCCAGCGCCTTCTTGATGCTGCCGCCGTGGTGGATCAGCTCATAGAATTCGCGGTTGCGCTGCGCGGTGGCCTGGTCGTTGTTCGGGCTGTTCTTGTTGTTGGTGAACAGCCAGATCAGGCCCCGCTTGCCGCCCAGCGCGGTGGAGATGGAGGCGCTGACTGCTTCGCCCAGGTCGGTGTCGGCCAGTGCACTGCTGCCCGGCTTTTTGGCGGTGGTCAACGGCGCCAGCGCGCCTGCCACGGCGGCGCGCTGCGGCTTGTCGTCCACCTGCGCGGCCAGCAGCGCTTTCGGCGACGGCGCGCCGGGCAGGCTTTGGTTGAAGGCGGCCAGCACCAGCGCGTCGCCGGGCTGGATGGCGGCCAGCACCACTTCCGTCACCAGCGCCTTGTACTGCGAGGCGGGGTCGGTGTAGAACGGCTCCATCCAGCCCGAGTTCTGCACCAGGAACACGTGCGATACCGGCGCAGCCAGCGCCACGCCCGGCAAAGTCAATGCGCAAGCCAACGCCAGCGCCGCAGCGCGCGGCGCCGGCGGCAGGGGTGGCAACAAGGCTGGCCGCGTCATGGCAGCGCTTTCACATGCCAGCCGCGAATCTCGTTCCAGCTCGGGTGGTGCAGCCACAGGCAGTTGTCGTACACGAAGGGCTGGCAGTCGGCCGGATGCGACAGGCGCACCGCTTCGTCCAGGATGACGTTGCGCTGGCCCACCCATTCGATCAGCGTGCGCTGGATCACCGCGCCACCCAGCGCGTCCTCGGCCTTGGCCGGCGGGCGCTCCATGCGCAGCACCAGCCCGGTCGGCTGGCTGCGCGTGCTGCTGACGTTCTCCAGCAGCGGCAGCACCAGCGCCGAATCGCGGGTCTGGTCTTCCACGTTCTCCACGTCCCACGGTTCGTTCTTGACCTGGTGGCCGCGCCGGAACAGCAGCGTGCCGAAGCCGAGCCGCGCGCCGTCCAGCAGCGCGTGCTCCTGCGCCTGCGCCACGCCCAGTTCGCGGAAGGAATAGCCCTGGCCATGGTGATGGCCGATCTGCCACAGGCGGCCGTCGCGGCTGCGGGCCGGCGCGCCCAGCTGCAGGCGCGGCGCCCAGTCCGCTGGCCACGGCAGCCATTGCGGCGCGCTGCCGGGACGCCATTGCAAGTGGCCCTGCGCGTGCAGCCAGATCAGTTTTCCGTCGTAGCTCAGGGGACGCGACCAGCCTTCGGCCGGGATGGCGCCATCGGCAACGCCCGGCGGGCTGTCAACCAGCCCTGCGGGATCCGCATCCGGGTCCGGAATGGCATCGGGCGCGATGGCCTGCGCCGCAATCTCCAGCGTCTCGCCATCCGCCCCGTCCGCATCCGCCGTCCACAGGCGCACGCCGGCAGGCGCCGCGATCAGGCAGGCGATGCGCCGTCCCACCATGCCGGGCGAACTGGCCAGCCGGGCCGACAGCACCACCTCGGTATGGAAACTCTCGCTGACCGGATTGATCACCAGCCGCACCAGCCCCTGCCCGGACGGCACCAGCGCCACTTCGCCGCGCCGCGCCGCGCCATGGGCCGGCAGCCACGCGTACGCGGACGCGCTGAAAGTCAAATCCGCCAGGTGGTCCTCGCATGTCATCACGTGCCAGCGCGCGGCGGCCGGGTCCCAGTACTGCAGCACATTGCGGGTGTAAGCCAGCGCCAGCAAGCGCTGCGCGGCAAAGCCGAAGTCCGCCGCCGCGAACATGCAGACCGCATTCGGCGGCGCCGGGATCTTCAGTTCCGCCTGCCCCACCTCCGGCTCCGGCGGCCGCGTTTCCAGGCTGGCGGCCAGCGGCAGCGCCGTCAGCGGCAGGCCGTGCGGCGCGTGCCGGGGCAGTGGCGCCTCGTTCACGGGCAGCGGCGCGCTGCTCGGCCCCCACCACGCGGGCAGGCGCTGCGCTGGCGGCGCGCACACGTGCAGCGCCGCGCCGCATTCCGGGCAGTACGCAAAACCTTGCGGATAAATGGCCGCGTGCGCGCAACCCGCAGGCAGCGACGCGCCCAATAGCTGCGCCACGTCCGGCAGGCGGCTGCGCGCCTGCGCCTGCCACTCGATGCGGCTTAAGCCCTGGCTGGACGCCAGCTGAAATTGCCCACTTTCATCATCCTCCAGCCAGACGCTGTCGGAAGTCTCCCACCTGTATGCCATGTATGTGCTCGAATTAATCCGCTTGCGGAACCTGAGCTCCGCCTGGGCGAGCTCAAGTTGTTCTTTGCATCATAACGCAGCGCCTTGCGGTTCGGGCAAGACACTATAAAAAATACGCCCCATTTTACTGGGGCGTATTGCGCTGTATCGCGGATTTTAGCCGAACTTTTCGGGCAGCCTACTTGTAGATGCCGACACCTATCAGCACATCGCCGAATTTCTCGACGTAAGTCGATTTGTCTTCCATGTTTTTGCTGATGGAGTTGGGCCACTTGTAGGATACCCAGCCCTTGCCGGCCGGGCTGTTGGCCACCTTCAGGAATTCCTTGATGGGGAACACGCCGCCGGCGTTCAGCTCGGTCAGGTTCTTGTTGACCATCTTGGCGTTCTGGCCGTGCGCCAGCGCCACGCCCTGCTGCTCGCCGGTGGTGCCGAACATGAAGACGTACAGGTCGCCCTTGATGAATTCGCCCTTGGGGTCGTTGAAGGCGGCAATCGCCTTGTCGCGGCCGTTCTTCTCCATATACGCGCCGGCTTTCTTCACCATGGCCACCGCTTCGTCGGCCGTGCCGCGATGGGCGTCCTGCGCGCGGGCGGCGCCGCCCAACGACAAGGCCAGCACGGCGGCGAACAAGACCTGGAATGCATGTTTCATCATAAACGTCTCCTTGGGGATAGGCGCGGACAGATCGTTGCTGTCCGTCAGCTCCAACATAGCACATGCCTTACAGCAACACTAAGACTTCCGCAAGCGGGTTGCGCAAAGCAGACGCCAGAGTCTGATTTACATCAAATCGCGGCATCGGCAGCGGCATAAGCTGGACTGCGGGGTCTTCCCGCGCTGCTTCCGAAAGGACTGCCATGCCTGCTCACATCATCATCCGCGACGGCTCGCCATACTGGTGGGCCAGCACCGATATCTGGGTCGTGCCCGGCGCCGACCCGAACGGCGCACCCGGCACGCCGGTTGCCGGCCAGCCGACCTACCTCTGGGCGCATGCCGTGAACAGCGGCAACACCCTGGCCAACGGCACCCGCATCGATTTCTACTGGGCCGACCCGAGCGCGCAGGTGATCATCGGCACCGCCAATCCGATCGGCTCGGCCTTCGTGGACCTGGACCTGGACCCGGCCGGGCACGACGTGCTGTGCCTGGTGCCGTGGATGCCGGTCATCGTCAACGGCGGGCACGAGTGCCTGCTGGCGGTGGCGCACGGTCCGGGCGACAGCAATCCGATCCCCGATCCGCTGCCCAATGGCTATGTGTTCGACCCGCCCGCGCACGACCAGATCGCGCAGCGCAACATCACGGTGCTGATGGCCAGCATGCTGGCGGCGGCCATGGTGATCAGCGTGCGCGCGCTGCCCAGGCAGGACAAGGAAGCCTTCATCAGCGTGGAATACGGCGGCGAACTGGACCAGCGGCAGATGGTGCTGCTGGGGCTGGACAAGATGGACTTGCGCCCCGCGCCGCAGCGCGCCGTGCGCGTGGAACTGAGCAGGGAGCCGATCTGCGGCGGCAAGCACAGGCACGGCCGCGGCATGGATCAGGACATCGACCAGGGCCAGGACGGCGACGAGGACGGCGGCGGGGACGGCCGGCAGGGCCGGCGCGGCGGGCAGCAAGCGGACCACGAACAGGTGCTGGCTGTGAGCGTGGCCAAGACCTATGCGGCGGGTTCCGAGGTGGGCGGCGATGAGACGCTGGGCCACGAACCCGGCGTGGTCGAGGACGACATGGGGGCCGCTGGGGCGGCGGGCGGCGCCGCCGACAGCGGCGGGCTGGAAGGCGCGGACTACGGCGAGCACGGCGGGCGCGGCCTGCGCGTGAACCTGCGGCGCGGCACGGCCGCCCCGGTGTACGCCGCCTTCAGCGCGGACGGCCTGCGCCCCGGCCAGTACCAGCTGGTGCACATCATCGAACGCAGCCAGGGCAAGGTGGTGGGGGGCGTCAGCTACGTCGTGGTCCAAGGAGAGAAAAAATGAGCGCTACCCCACTGCAGGTGCTCACGCGCCCGTTCGCCATCGAACCCGTGACCAACATCATGCTGCCGGACGGCATCTTCGACAACGCCATCTACGGCCTGCGCATTGCCGCCCACATCACCAATATGTCCTCCAGCGCGCTGACCGACGTCACCGTGTGGCTGGAAAGCGTGGGCGATCCCGGCATTGCGCCGGTGGCGCGCACCTTTTATTTCGCCAGCATACCGGCCGGCGCCGCCATGCAGGTGATGTGGGACGCCGACTTCCAGCACGCCAGCCCCGGCAAGCCGCTGGTGAGCATCCTGGCGCGCGCCGACGGCTTCACCTCGCGCCGCTCGATCCAGCAGATCTTCGTCTCCGAAACCCGCTTCGACGCCGCCAGCAACAGCTACACCTGCACCGTGCAGGAAGGCACGCTGACGGTGTCCGGCCTGAAAGGCCACCTGCCCGGCAAGCGCTGGGGCCAAACCGGGCCGGACGGCAAGGAATGCATCTGCCCGCCCGGCGGCGGCCCCGTGGTACCGACCGGGCTGACCATGGTGTGGGCGCCGAACCCGCCCTTCGCCGGCGTGCACGGCGAGCTGCCCTTCGCCGACCCGTGGTGGAAGATCCTCGCCATCATCATCGCCATCATCGCCGCGCTGGTGGCCATCATCGCGGCGGCGCTGGGGGCGGGCAAGGCCAGCTTCAACGTGGGCGGCAGCATCGAGGAAACCGACCCCAGCGTCACCTGCTGCTCGCTGGACGGCGCCGCCTCGGGCGAGCCGGAGTTCACGGTGGCCGGGGTGGCGTCGGCCATCGCCTCGGTGGCCATCGCCGTGGCCTGCTCGGACGCGGCCGACCCGTTCTGGCGCGGCCAGGAAGCCACCCCGCCGGCCGCCGGCGAGCTGACCGTGGGCGAGCGCGTGGTGGCCGAATGGACCATGCTGGAAGCGCCCAACGCCGGCGTGCCCTACGCCACCGACGTCAGCTGGACCTACCAGCGCTTCACCACCGGCGCCAGCTACAACCACAGCGTGACGGAGACGCAAACCAATATCCACACCGCCGGCCCGGTGGACGTGGAAGCGCCGCCGCAGGTGCAGGCCTTCAGCCCGCTGTGGGTGCGCGCCAAGTTCCACCGCGAGGACGGCAGCCTGTTCCACGGCACCGACCTGTACGCCTTCGCCATCTTCCAGGCGCCGCAGGGCTTGAATTTCGTGATCCCGCTCACCGACGACGGCCTGGGCTTCGACCCCGGCGCCAACGACGGCGTCTACGCGGGCAGCCTGAACCTGGAGCTGGCCTACCGCATCCTGCTCAAGTACGGGCAAACGGTGTACGGCATGTGGCGCCTCTTCCTGTTCGCGCAGGACGTGAACCTGACCAAGCCGGGCACGCCGCCGAAAATCGCCGCGCAGCACATCGGCGGCTTCTTCGTTGCCAGCGCCATCGAGATCACGTTCGACGATACGCTGCCCTGCCCGCTGAAGGCGCAGGCCAGCATCATGGTGGTGTAGGGGAGGAAAGCCGGCAGATAGGCCGGGCTTACTCGGCGACGATCTTCTTGGGCGGCGGCGGCGGCGCGAAGGCCACCGTTTCGCCGCCCGGCGCACTGTCCATCGCGTCGGAATACTCGAGCCAGCGCTGCAGCGCGTCCATGCGGCGGATCACGATGCCCTTGCTGCTGATATAGCCCACCTGCTCGAAATTCTCCGGCTTGCTGACCATCTTGCTGGTGGTCGGCAGGTTGTCCAGCAGGCGCTCGAAGCATTTGCGCGCCTTCTGCTCCCATTTCGCCAGCGCCGGCTCGGCGAAGCGGTTGCTTTCATAATAGATGGTCAGGGTGCGGTCATGGTTGCCGAACCCGACTATGGCTGCGCCCTTGCGCACCGTTTGCAGCACTTCTTCCTTGATGGCCGTGGTCGGCACGAACAGCGCCGCCCGCCCGTCGCCGTCGTCAGGCCGTTCCAGCGGCAAATCCATTCCCTTCACTGAGCTCATCGCTGCCTCCTGGCCTGTAGTGTGACACCGGATCTATAAGTTGCCGTCCGGCTATATTGCAACGATTTTACGCGCCTCCCCAGCGCTGTACAAGGAAATTGCAGGGCATATAATGCTCGTGCCTCCAATAAGTATTACTTCTGATTAAAAAATGACACAGTTGTCCGACTTCCAGAACAAGCAAACTGAGCCGCATTCGGGGTCAGACCCCGAATGCGGCTCAGCCTGGCTCACAGCCGACGCTGCCGAGCAGGCCGCGCGCAACGTCGCCGACCTGCTGGCCATGGCCATCGAATACGCGCCGCCGCAGCGCGCGCTGGTGGTGCACGACACGCGCTGCGAACTGAACCTGGCGCTGACCGACGCCTACCGCCGCGCCCTGCCGGACGGCCGCTTCATCGATTTCGACACCGTGGCCCCGGACGACGTGCTGGCCGCGTTCGCCGAACTGGGGCAGGACGACCTGGTGGTGCTGATCCAGTCCACCAGCTTCCGCCTGGAAGCGTTCCGCATCCGCATCGAGCTGTTCAAGCGCGGCCTGAAAGTGATCGAGCACGTGCACCTGTCGCGCATGCCGGGCCGGCAGGGCTTGCACTACATCGCCTCGCTGGCCTACGACCCGGCCTACTACCGCGGCGTGGGCCGCGCCCTGAAGGCGCGCATCGACGCGGCGCAGTCGGCCGTGGTGGACAGCGGCGACGGCGCGCTGCTGCGCTTCGATTCGCCGCTGGAGCCGGCCAAGCTCAACATCGGCGACTACAGCGAAATGAACAACGTCGGCGGCCAGTTCCCCATCGGCGAAGTGTTCACCGAGGCGCAGGACCTGGAAGCGGTAAGCGGCAAGGTGCGCGTGTTCGTGTTCGGCGACACCTCCTTCCACGTGAACCACCCGGCCAAGCCGATCACCATGATCGTCGAGCAGGGCCGCGTCACCGGCGCCATCGATTCCACGCCGGAGTTCGACAACATGCTGGCCATCATCCGCGCCCACGAGGGCGAAGTGTGGCTGCGCGAACTGGGCTTCGGCATGAACCGCGCGTTCTCGCGCCACTGCCTGGTCAACGACATCGGCACCTTCGAACGCATGTGCGGCATCCACCTGTCGCTGGGCGCCAAGCACGGGCAGTACCAGAAACCGCAGTTCAAGCGCAAGGATGCGCGCTATCATGTGGACGTGTTCGCGGTGACCGAAGCGGTCTGGCTGGACCAGGAAACCGTCTACCGCGACGGCGCCTGGCAAGTCTAGCGGTCTGGCGCGGCACACACCACGGGAACGGAGCTCATGCACGCAGTGATCAAAACGCTGGAAGCGCTGTTCAACCAGATTCCGCTCAGCCTGCTCGAAGTGTGGGGCCGGCTGGGCTACCTGATCGGCTTCGCGCTCATGCTGTGCGCCTATGGCGGCGTGACCTTCCGCGCCGGCGGGCGCTGGGCGCTGGGCAGCACCAGCCAGTGCTGGAACAGCCGCGCGATGATAGCCGCCATCTTCACCTTCACCGCCATCTTCGTCACCGGCTACCTCGGCTCGGCCATCGTGCTGGTGCCGGGCGCGCAGACCTTCGAATCGCTGAAGGACCTGTCGGTGTTCCTGTGCATCGTGCTGTTCGGCTATCCGGCGCTGCTGGTGGCGCCCTTCGCCTACGGCCTGTCCGACCTGGTGGAAGGGGTGCCGCCGGCCTTCCTCGGCGACTGGCTGTTCGGCTACTTCATCAATCCGGCCTGCTTCTGGCTGGCGCACCAGCTGATCGGGCGCGATCCCGACTTCCGCCGCGCCCGCACCTGGGGCGCGTACGCGTTGTTCGTGCTGGCCTTCATGGCCATCGAACCGATGCTGTGGGGCTATATCACCTCGTCCCAGTTCACGCCCGAGCTGGCCTACCGCAGCGTAACGCCGGCGCTGGCGTTCACCACCCTCATCACCTGGGTCCTGGCGCCCTTCGCCATGCTGCTGGCGCTGCCGCTGGCGCGCCGCAGCGGCATGTTCTGGGCCGAGCTGCCGCAGCACGTGCAAGAGCGCCGCTTCGGCCAGCCGCACTGGCAATGGGCCGGAGCCGGGGCGGCGGGGCAGCCTGCCGGGTCGCCCGGCGGCGTGCCGATTCCCGCCTTCCTGGCCGCGCCCTTCATCGTGCTGGTGCTGCTTCTGGTGGGCGCTACCGCCTTCCTGACGCTGCGCAGCGCGGAAACCTCGGCCGACAAGCTGGCTGCGCGCCTGCACCAGGAAATCGCCGACAACATCAACCTGCGGCTGGACCAGCACCTGGCCGCGCGCCAGGCGGCCGGCGGCGACGCGCCGGCGCCGGCCGTGGGCGACGTGCTGCAGGGCCTGCCGCTGGCCGCCCACGGCCGCGCCATTGTCATCGACCGCCTGGGCCGCGTGGTCGCGCGTTCGCAGCCAGAGGTGCGGCCGGAGATGCAGCCAAACCCGCAGCCGGACGGCGGCTCGGCCGATCCGGTGGTGCAGGCCGCGCTGGAGGCGCTGCTCACGCGCGCCGGCAGCTACGCGGCAATCCACGCGCCACTGCAGCTGAGCTTCGACGTGCTGACCAGCAAACCGCTGTCGCGCGAACGCTGGCTGATGCAGGCCACGCCCTACCTGGACCGCAACGGCGGCCACGACTGGCTGCTGCTGACGGCCATGCCGCAAGCGTGGTACCTGGAGGGCGTACGCACCGGCAACAGCCAGTCCGCCATGGTGGTGGCGCTGGCCCTGCTGCTGTCGCTGGTGGCGGCCAGCCTGCTGTCGGCCGTGGTGACGGCGCCCATCCGCCGCATCGCGCGCGCCAGCGGCGCCATGGCGGCGGGCGACCTGAGCCAGCGCGTGCCGGTCAGCGGCCTGGCCGAGCTGGGCGAACTGGGGCACGCCTTCAACAACATGGCCGAACGGCTGCAGAACTCCTTCGACCAGCTGCACGCCATGGCCGACCAGCTGGCCGCGCGCGAACGCTCGCTCGAGCAAAGCGAGCGGCGCTACCGCAACCTGTACGAAGACGTGCCGATTCCGCTGTTCCGCACCAACCGCGACGGCATGCTGGACGAGATCAACGACGCCGGCATGCGCCTGCTGGGCGTGCAGGGCCGCGAGCAGGTACGCCTGCAAAACGTGCTCGACCTGTACGCCGACCGCGCCGGGCGCGTGCGCTGGCAGCAGGAGCTGGAGCGCAACGGCGGCATTTCGCACCGCACCGCCGTGCTGATGCGCCGCCCCAGCGACGGCAAGGAAATGTACGTCAACGTGGTGGCGCGCCCGGTGGCAGATCCCGACACCGGGCAGCTGGCCTACATCGAGGGCTGCGTGGAAGACATCACCGAGCGCAAGCAGGCCGAGGACGAACTGCGCCGCCACCGCGCCCACCTGGAGGAACTGGTGCGCGAACGCACCGCCGAGCTGTCGGTGGCGCTCAGCCGCGCCGAATCGGCCAACCGTGCCAAGAGCGTGTTCCTGTCCAATATGAGCCACGAGCTGCGCACCCCGCTCAACGCCGTCATCGGCTTTTCGCAGCTGCTGCAGAACGACCCGGTGGTGGGCGCGCAGCAGAAGGAGCAGCTGGCCATGATCAACCGCTCCGGCCACCACTTGCTCACCCTGATCAACGACATCCTGGAACTGTCGAAAATCGAGTCCGGCCGCACCGAGCTGCAGCTGCTGCCGGTGGACCTGCACGGCCTGTTCGAATCGGTGCTCGAGATGCTGCGCCTGCGCGCCGGCCAGAATGGCGTCGCGCTCAAGCTGGAGGCGGCCGGCGTGCCGCAGGTGATCCTGGCCGACGGCCCCAAGCTGCGCCAGGTGCTGCTCAACCTGCTCTCCAACGCCGTCAAGTTCACCGAGCGCGGCAGCGTCACGCTGTCGGTGCGCGGCAGCGCCGGCGAGCGCGACACGGTGCGGCTGCGCTTCGCCGTCGTCGACACCGGCCCCGGCATCGCCGAGGACGACCGGCACCGCATCTTCCAACCCTTCATCCAGGCCGGCGATCCCGGCAGCCAGGGCGGCACCGGCCTGGGCCTGACCATCAGCCGCGAATTCGTGCAGCTGATGGGCGGAGACCTGCAGCTGCAGACGGCGCCCGGCCAGGGCTCCACCTTCAGCTTCACCTTGACGGTGCAGCAGCGCCCCGGCGCGCTGTCGCCGGCGCAGGCGCGCGAGCGCGTGGCCGGCCTGCCGGCATCGGAGCGCGGCAGGACCATCCTGGTGGTGGACGATAACGCCGACGGCCGCAAGCTGCTGCACACCCTGCTCGCGCCGCTCGGCTTCGACCTGCACGAAGCGCGCGACGGCGTGGAAGGCCAGGAACGCATCCTGGCGCTGCAGCCGGACCTGGTGCTGATGGACTGGCGCATGCCGCGCCTGGACGGCCTGGAACTGACGCGCCGCATCCGCGAGCAGCCCGGCCTGAAGCAGCCGC
This sequence comes from Massilia sp. BGA-UO-ETr-WB1, assembly GCF_059567845.1. NCBI lineage: Bacteria > Pseudomonadati > Pseudomonadota > Betaproteobacteria > Burkholderiales > Oxalobacteraceae > Massilia > Massilia sp. BGA-UO-ETr-WB1. Next base: position 328,675 of record NZ_JCAQOT010000013.1, read on the forward strand.
GCATCGTGATCCTGACCGCCAGCGCGTTCGAGGAAGAACGCCGCGAGGCGCTGCAATCGGGCGCCGACGACTTCCTGCGCAAGCCGCTCGAACAGGACGACCTGTTCGCCATGCTGGAACTGCAGCTCGGCCTGCATTTCCTGCGCGAGCCGCTGTCCGTCTCCGCCGCCGCCGCGCACGCGCCCTTGTCCACCGCCGACCTGGCGCCACTGCCGGACGAGCTGCGCAGCGCGCTCAAGCAAGCCGTGGCCGACCTCGACCTGGCCCGCATCGAGCGCCTCATCGAACCCCTGGGCGCCACCGCCCCCGACCTCGCCGCCCGCCTGCGCGCCATGCTGGAGCGGGCCGAGTTCCGGCAATTGTGGGAGCTGCTGTAGGCGCTCAGCGGGTCTGCAACGCTTTATCCCACGGCGGCACCGGCTGGTACTCGGCCACCAGGAAATCGATCAGCGCGCGCACCTTGGGCGACGGCTGGCGGCTGGCGGGGTACAGCGCGCTGAGATAGTTGAGCGGCAGTTCCCAGTCCTCCAGCACCGGCACCAGCGTGCCGTCGAGCAGCGCGTCGCACGCTAGGAACGTGGTGCTGTAGACGATGCCGAGCCCGCGCAGCGCGGCCTGGTGCAGCACCAGACCGTTGTTGGCGGTGAAGGCGGCGTTGATGCGCACCGGCCTGCGCTCTTCCCCTTGCGCGAGATGCCAGGTGGCGCCGTCGGTCAGGTGGCTGAAATGCAGGCACTGGTGCTGCGCCAGGTCTTCCGGCACCTCCGGCGTGCCGGCGCGCGCCAGGTAGGCCGGGCTGGCGCACAGCACGCCCTTGCACGGCGCCAGCGGGCGCAGCGACAGCGCGCGGCTGTCCGGGATGCCGCCCACCCGTATCGTCAGGTCGAAGCCGTGCTCGATGGGGTCGAGCAGCGCGTCGTCCACGTAGAGCAGCGGCGTGAGCCGGGGATGGGGCAGGCTGAAGCGGGCCACGGCGTCCGCCAGCCAGGCGCTGCCGAAGCTGGACGGGGCCTGGATGCGCAGCGGCCCGGCCAGTTCGCCGCCGGCATGGGTGACCACGCGCGCGGCCTCCTGCGCCTGCGCCACCGTGGCCATGCACGGCTCCAGGTAAGCCTGGCCGATGTCGGTGAGGCTCACTTCGCGGGTCGAGCGGTGCAGCAGCCGCGCCTGCAGCTTGTCCTCCAGCTGCATGATGTGCTTGCTGACCATGGCGCGCGTCAGCCCCAGGCGGCGGCCGGCCGCGCTGAAGCTGCGCAGCCGCGCCACCTCGACGAAAATTTCCATTGCCCTGAGCTGATCCATGGCCCATTGTCTCCACTTTGGCGACAATGTGTCAACCGTTTGCGGATTGTGACGCCGCCGGGGCGCCCGTACAATAGCGCATCCCTATTCTTCTGGAGTACCCGCCATGTTGACCGAAGCACAAAAGCAGCAATACCAGCGCGATGGCTACATCGTCCTGCCCGGTTTCAAGAGCCTGGACGAGATCGCCGCGCTGCGCGAACGGGCCGCGAAGATTGTCAACGAATTCGATCCAACCGTGGCGCAGGGCATCTTCACCACCAAGGACCAGGAAAAGAAGGCCGACGAGTACTTCCTGCGTTCGGACAACACCATCCGCTGCTTCTTCGAGGAAGAAGCCTTCGGCCCGGATGGCCAGCTGAAGCAGGCCAAGGAACTGTCGATCAACAAGATCGGCCACGCCATGCACGACCTGGACCCGGTGTTCCGCGCCTTCTCGGCCGACCCGAAACTGGCGCAGGTGGCGCGCGACCTGGGCCTGGCCGAGGCGCAGGTGTGGCAGTCGATGTACATCTTCAAGCAGCCGGGCATCGGCGGCGAGGTGCGCTGGCACCAGGACGCCACCTATTTCGACACTACGCCCATCAGCGTCACCACCTTCTGGTTCGCGCTGGAGGACGCCACGCTGGACAACGGCTGCCTGTGGGCCGAGCCGGGCGGCCACCGCACGCCGCTGCGCGAGCGCTTCGTGCGCAACGGCGACGATATCCGCGTGGAGAAGCTGGACGCCATGCCGTGGCCGGACGATTCCACCGCCGTGCCGCTGGAATGCAAGGCGGGCAGCCTGGTGTGCTTCCACGGCCTGCTGCCGCACTACAGCGCGCCGAACCGCTCGCCGGTGTCGCGCCACGCCTACACGCTGCACGCCACCGACGCGCGCACCGCGTACTCGCCGCAGAACTGGATACAGCGCGGCGCCGATTTCCCGGTGCGGGGATTCATTTAAATGCAGATCAAGATTTTCGCCCCGCACTGGGGCAGCAACGAGCTGGCGCCGCAGGCTTTCATCGACAAGGTGCGGGCGGCCGGTTTCGACGGCATTGAAATGTCGCTGCCGCTGGACGCGGCCGCGCGCGGGGACTGGACCCGCCGCATCGCGGACGCCGGCCTGGCGCTGATCGCGCAGCAATGGGAAACCGTGTTCCACCCGCAGTTCGACGCGCACAAGACCGCGCTGGCCGAGCTGCTGCACAACGCCTGCGCCGCGCGTCCGCTGCTGGTGAACACCCACACCGGCAAGGACTTCTACAGCCAGGCGCAGAACCTGGAGCTGATCGCGCTGGCGGACGCCATCTCGCAGCAGCACGGCGTGCCCATCGTGCACGAGCTCCACCGCAGCCGCTTCAGCGGGCATCCGATGCTGCTGCTGCCCTATCTGGAACGGCTGCCGCAGCTGCAGCTGACGGCGGACTTGTCGCACTGGTGCTGCGCCTGCGAATCGCTGCTGGAAGACCAGCCGGACACGCTGGCTGCCACCCTGCCGCACGTGCGCCACATCCACGCCCGCGTGGGCCACTCGCAGGGGCCGCAGGTGGCGGACTTCCGCGCGCCGGAAGCGGCGGACGCGCTGCAGGCGCACCTGCAATGGTGGGACCGCATCGTGGAACTGCGCCGCGCCGCCGGCGCCGCGCTGCTGACCATGACGCCGGAATTCGGTCCGGCGCCTTATCTGCAAACGCTGCCCTACACCGGCCAGCCGACCGTGGACCAGTGGCAGCTGAACGTGGCCATGCTGCAGCTGCTGCGCGCCCGCTACGCCTGAGCGCCGGCCACGGCGCTGCCCTCATCCCCGCCTTCCCGCGCCGGCACCGCCAGCGGCAGCACCACCGTCACGGTGGTGCCCCGGTCGGGCTCGGACTGGATGGCGATGGTCCCGTGCAGCACGCCGGTGACGATGTTGTACACGATATTCATGCCCAGCCCGGAACCGCCCTGCCCCATCTTGGTGGTGAAGAAGGGATCGAAGATCTGGTGCAGCGTGCGCGCCGACATGCCCACGCCGTCGTCGCTGAATTCGAGCCGCACCTGCGAGCCGTCCAGCGCCTCGGCGCGCAGCCGGATGGTGCCGCTGTTGCGGCCTTCGAAGGCGTGCAGCATGGCGTTGTTGATCAGGTTGCTCAGCACCTGGCTCACGCTGCCCGGATAGGAATCGAACTCCAGTTCCTCCGGCACCTCCAGCAGAACCTGGCAATTGGCGCGCCGCAGCTGTGCGGCGTAGGTCGCCAGCACGTCGCCCGCCACGCCGGCCAGCCGGAAGCGGCGTCGCTGGCCGCTGGTCTGGTCCACCGCCACCTGCTTGAACGAGGTGATCAGCTCGGCCGCCCGGCCCAGCGAACCGGCAATGATGGCGCAGGCGGTGCGCGCGTCGCGCAGGTGGGCGTCCAGCGCCGAGCGCTTGATGCCGCCCTCGGCCAGCTTGCGGTCGAAGTCGGCCACCATGTCGCTCAGCGCGGTAGCCGTCAGCAGGCTGTTGCCGATCGGCGTGTTCAGCTCGTGCGCAATGCCGGCCACCAGCGCGCCCAGCGAGGCCATCTTCTCGGACGTGATCAAGTTCGCCTGCGCCTGCTTCAGGGTGGCCAGCACCAGCGTCAGGTCGCGGTGCGCCAGCTCGGCGTTGGCTTTCTGCGCGGCCAGCTCGTCCAGGCTGCGCTCCAGGCCGTGCTGGGTGTGCACCAGCGCCGCCTCGGTCTTCTGGCGTTCGGCGATGTCGCGCCGCAGCTGTTCGGCCAGCGCGCTGTTGCGCTGCGAGGCCATCAGCAGCAGCGCGATCAGCCCGCTGATCAGGGTGCCGGCGCCGGCGATCATGGCGACGCGGAAGTTGCCGGTGCTGTAGCGCGTGCCTTCATGGCCGTTGAATTCCATCAGCCAGCGCCGCTCGCCCACGTTGAGGCTGGCCTTGGTGCTCAGGCCGGGCAAGGCCGTGGCCCGTTCGCCGCTGCCGATCTTGCCGGCGCTGTCGTACATCAGCGTGTCCATGGTGCGCGGCAGCACGCTGTCGTCGCGCAGATAGCCGCCGTCGTGGATCTGGATCGACATGTGGCCCAGCAGCGGCGTGTCGATCACTTCGCGCATCAGGTTGTTGACCCGGAACACGATGGCGACAAAGCCGATCAGCGCGGCGCGGCGCTGCTCCACCGTCTCGATCGGCCCGTTGCGGTAGACCGGCGCGCGCGCCACGAAGCCGGGCTGGCCGCTGGCGTCCTGCACCAGCGTGATGCGCTCGGTGGCGATGATCTGCCCGCTGTCGCGCCCCATTTCCAGCGCGCGCCGGTGCGGCGGCAGCGCACCCAGGTCGAGGCCGAAGGCGTTCTCGTTGCCCACCATGGGCTCGTTGTATTCGATGATGTAGTGCACGTCGCGCACGGTGGCCGGGTGGATGTTGAACTGGGGGTAGCCTTCGGGCAGCAGGCTGGTGTCGGCCTGCACGCCGTCGGCGAAGCCGGCCAGCCCGGCGGCCGGCACCGCGCGCACGAACTGGATGGCCTGGAAGCCCGGATAACGCTCGCTCAGCCGCAGCTCGTGCACGTAGCGGTTGAACTCGCTACGGCTGACCTGGCCGCCGCGCACGGCGTACATGCCCTTGATGCTGAGCAGGGTGTCGAAATAGGTTTGCAGGCGGACGGCGGTGTCGCGCGCGATCTTGTCAGTGTCGCGCTGGAAGGTGGTGCGCAGGTTGTGCTGCTGGGCATCGGACACGAACAGGCACACCCACACGGTGATGCAGATGCCGACAACGAACGCCAGATAACCGTGGATGCGCAAATGCATGTCCATGCTCGACAAGGGGCGCGACCATACAGCCTGGCCGCAGGGCTGAATCGACTATAGCATAGCCATGTGGCTACAGAAACAGAAGCTATACATCCAAGCAACAGTTATTGCACTGGATCGCGGAATTCCGATGCGATTTGCATGAATTGCTCTTCGGCCATCAGCATCGCGTCCACCACGTCCGGATCGAAATGCTCGCCGCTGCCCTGGCGGATCAGCTCGATGGCGGTTTCATGCGTGAAGGCGGGCTTGTAGACGCGCCTGGAAATCAGCGCGTCGTACACGTCGGCCACCGCCATCAGCCGCGCGGAGACGGGGATGGCGTCGCCGGCCAGCCCTTGCGGGTAGCCGGAGCCGTCGTATTTCTCCTGGTGCGAATAGGCGATCTCGCGCGCGAAGCGCAGGAAGTCGTTGGAAAAGCCCAGGTGCTGCTCCACGCCGGCGATGGCGTCGCGGCCGTACACGGTGTGCAGCTTGATCTGCTCGAACTCCTCGGGGCTGAGGCGGCCGGGCTTGAGCAGGATGGCGTCCGGGATGCCGACCTTGCCGATGTCGTGCAGCGGCGCCGCCTTGTACAGGAAATCGATATTGCGGTTGCTCAGCTCGTGCTCGAAGCGCGGGTGGCGCTGCAGCGCGCGCGCCAGCGCCACCACGTAGCGCTGCACGCGGTGGATGTGGTTGGGGCTTTCGCGGTCGCGCGTTTCGGCCAGGGTGGCCAGCGCCCAGATCACCGCGTCCACCATCAGGGTCAGCTCGGTGGTGGTCTCGCTCACCAGTTCTTCCAGGTGCAGGCGCTGGTGCGCCAGCAGTTCGGCCGAGCGCTTCAGCTGCAGCTGCAGCGCCACGCGCGCCAGCACGGTTTCGGCGATCAGCGGATGGCTGATGACGTCGGCCGCGCCGTCGCAGTGGCCGCGCTGCTCCAGTTCGTGCTGGCCATGCGGCACCAGCAGCAGCAGCGGCAGGCCGGCGGTGTCGGGATTGCGCTTGAGCTGCCGGCACACGGCGAAGCCGTCCAGGTCCGGCAGGTTGGCGTCCAGCAGCACCAGGTCGGGACGCGGAACCTGCTGGGCGATGCGCAGCGCGGACGGGCCGTCGGCGGCCAGCTTGACCTCGTAGCGGTCCTGCAGCAGGCCGCTCAGCCACAGCAGGTTGTCCGGCACCGCGTCGGCGATCAGGAGGATGGCCTTGTTGTTGTCGTTCATGGACTGCGTCCTCTATGGAGCTGATAGTTACCAACCAGCATGATAGCAGGCCATGAGCAGGACAACTGCGCAAGGCGATTCTGCGCAGGACGACAGACTATTCACACAAAGCGGGGGTGCCGTCCTCGAACAGCGCGCCGAAGCAGCGCGTGCAGTGGAAGCAGAACAGGTGGGCGATGCGGACGTTGTCCTGGCGCGGCACCAGCTGCAGCTGGCCTTGCCGGCAGGCGGGGCAGAACTCGCGCATGCTGCCGACGGCGGCCACGTCGCCGGCCAGATAGGTGTCGTCGAAGCGCTCGCCGTCGATCACCGTCACGGGATCGAGTTCAACCAACAACAAGGACGGGGCGTCGCCCCGCAAATCCGGTGTCCGTTTCATTAGCGTCATCCCCTCGCCGCTTTCTGGGGAAGCGGGCTCTCTCACCTTAGCCAAATCGTGATTGACTGACAAGCGAAACTTTTTTATGAGCGTTTGCTTGCAATTAAATAGCGCACTATCTATACTGTGCACATGGATACCACTACGACCGACACCCCCCTGCGCCAGGTGCCCCGCCTGGACGGCCAGCTCTGCTTCGCCCTGTACTCGACCTCGCTGGCCATGAACAAGCTGTACCGCAAGCTACTGCGCAAGCTGGGGCTGACCTATTCCCAGTACCTGGTGATGATGGTGCTGTGGGAACAGAACGAACAGACCGTGTCCGAGCTGGGCGAGCGCCTGTTCCTGGACTCGGCCACGCTGACGCCGCTGCTCAAGCGCATGGAGCAGGCCGAGCTGCTGACGCGCACCCGCTGCCCGAACGACGAGCGGCAAGTGATCATCGCGCTCAGCCCGCACGGCGACGCGCTGCGCCACGAAGCGGCCAAGCTGCCGCCCGAGATCCTTGGCGCCACCAACTGCACGCTGGACCAGGTGATGGGCATGAAAGAACAGCTGACCGCCCTGCGCGACAGCCTGATGAAAAACGCCTGAGCTTGCGCCCCGCCGCTTCGTCCTTGGGCAACTTTCAATGTATCAGCTAATTTACAAATGAAATTACAACTGAGCAAATAGGCGTTCTAGAATAACCGCTTAACTTTTTCATTAGAAAACAGGGATAGCGGAAGATGAAGCGTTTGCCGATCAGTATTGCAGCACTGTGCCTCTCCTTGTCGGCCCACGCCGCCGATGCCTTCGACGACAAATTCCGCCAGCTCGACGAACTGCTGCCGACCGCCACGCCCTACCGCACCGCTTCCGGCGCGCCCGGCCACGCCTATTGGCAGCAGCGCGCCGACTACACCCTCCGCGCTTCCCTGGACGAGGCCAAGCGCGCCATCACCGGCAGCGGCCAGGTCACTTACCACAACAACTCGCCGGACACCCTGCATTACCTGTGGGTGCAGCTGGACCAGAACATCTACAAGCCGGACTCCGATGCGCGCCGCATGCTCACCGCGCCCTCGCGCGAGGCCTGGACCCGCGCCAAGGGCGCCGAGGATGGCATGAAGTTCGAAGGCATGCGCGGCATCCTGGCCGGACGCGAGTTCGACGGCGGCTTCAAGATCGGCGCCGTGAAAACCGCCGCCGGCCAGCCGCTGAACACCGCCATCAACCAGACCATGATGCGGATCGACCTGCCGACCCCGCTCAAGCCGGGCGAGAAATTCAGCTTCGCCATCGACTGGCAGTACAACATCAACGAGCAGAAAGTGCTGGGCGGCCGCGCCGGCTACGAGTACTTCGAGCAGGACAAGAACGCCCTGTTCGAAGTGGCGCAGTGGTTCCCGCGCATGGCCGCCTACTACGACGTGGCCGGCTGGCAGCACAAGCAGTTCATCGGCTCCGGCGAGTTCACCCTGGAATTCGGCGACTACGACGTGAGCCTGACCGTGCCGGCCGACCACGTGGTGGCCAGCACCGGCGAGCTGCTGAACCCGGAACAGGTGCTCAGCCCGGCCCAGCGCGAACGCCTGGCGCGCGCCCGCACCAGCGCCAAGCCGGTGGTCATCGTCACCCAGGCCGAGGCCGAAGCGGCCGAGAAATCGGTCAGCACCGCCACCAAGACCTGGCGCTTCAAGGCCAGGAACGTGCGCGACTTCGCCTGGGCCTCCAGCCGCAAGTTCATCTGGGACGCGCAGGGCTACAAGAAGGACGGCACCAACGTCATGGCCATGTCCTACTATCCGAAGGAAGGCAACCCGCTGTGGGAGAAGTACTCCACGCAGGCCATCGTGCACACCATCGAGCAGTACAACAAGTACAGCTTCGACTACCCCTACCCTACCGCGATCTCGGTCAACGGCCCGGTGGGCGGCATGGAGTACCCGATGATCTCCTTCAACGGCCCGCGCCCGGTGAAGGACAAGAAAACCGGCGAGATCACTTACTCGAAGCGCTCCAAGTACGGCCTGATCGGCGTCATCATCCACGAAGTGGGCCACAACTACTTCCCGATGATCGTCAACTCCGACGAGCGCCAGTGGACCTGGATGGATGAAGGCCTGAACACCTTCGTGCAGTACCTGGCCGAGCAGGCGTGGGAAGAGAACTATCCGCAGTCGCGCGGCGAGCCGCGCGCCATCGTCGACTACATGCGCAGCCGCAACCAAGTGCCCATCATGACGAACTCGGAGTCGCTGCTACAGTTCGGCAACAACGCCTACGCCAAGCCGGCCACGGCGCTCAACATCCTGCGCGAAACCATCCTCGGCCGCGAGCTGTTCGACCACGCCTTCCGCGAATACGGCCGGCGCTGGAAATTCAAGCGCCCCACCCCGGCCGACTTCTTCCGCACCATGGAAGACGCGTCGGGCACCGACCTGGACTGGTTCTGGCGCGGCTGGTTCTACACCACCGATGCGGTCGACATCAGCGTGGACGGCATCAGCGAAGTGGGCGTGAGCACCAAGAACCCGGAAACCGAGAAGGCCTGGAAGAAGGCGCAGAAAGCGGCCGAGCCGGAATCGGTCACCAGCATCAAGAACAAGGGCATGCCGCGCCGCACCGACGCGCATCCCGAGCTGAAGGACTTCTACAACGAGCACGACGACTTCACCGTCACCAACAAGGACCGCAACAGCTACGCCGAAGCCATCGAGAAACTTGAGCCGTGGGAGAAGAAGCTGCTGGAACAGGGCAAGCACCTGTACCTGGTGGACTTTTCCAACGTGGGCGGGCTGGTGATGCCGCTGATACTGCAGATCGAGCTGAAGAGCGGCAAGAAGTATGTCGAGCGCGTGCCGGCCGAAGTGTGGCGCTACTCGCCGAAAAAGATCACCAAGGTCATCGTCACCGACGAGCCCATGGTGGGCCTGACGCAGGACCCGAACTGGGAAACCGCCGACATCGACACCAGCAACAACGCCTGGCCGCGCAAAGTCACGCCGTCGCGCATGGAACTGTACAAGCAGGAGCAGGGCCGCGAGGACATGATGAAGGATTACAACACCCCGCTGAAGGGCAAGGACGCCAAGACCGAGGCGGGCGACATCAAAGGCGAAGCGAAGGCCGAGCCCAAGGGCGAGCCGAAAAAATGATGCCGCGCGGCGTAGGCAAGCTGGTGCTGGCCGCCGCGCTGCTGTTCGGCAGCGCGGCGCAGGCCCCGGTGTCCGCCCACAACTACCACATGGGCATCACCGACATCAGCTACAACGCCAACACCGGCAACACCGAGATCGTGCACACCTACACCGCGCACGACGTGGAAGCGCTGCTGGCCAATCTGTACCAGCGCCAGTTCGACCTGGGCCAGCCCGAGGACCAGGCCGTGCTGCGGCGCTATATCGAGAAGCAATTCAGCATCACCGCCGGCGGCAGGCGCCTGGCGCTGCAATGGGTGGGCGTGCAGGCGGACGCCGCCAGCGTCACCGTCTACCAGGAGCTGCCGAAAGCGGCGCTGCCGCCGGGCGCCGTGCTGCGCCACATGGTGCTGTCCGACTTCATCCCCGGCCAGCTCAACACCGTCAACATCGCCGCCGCGCCCTCCGGCCTGGCCGCCCAGTCCCTCACCTTCTCCGCCGCCACGCCCGAGCGTCCTCTGCCGTGACGGCGCCGCAGGACAGCCCTTCGATGTCCTGGACAACACTGCACAACTAGCGCCGCTATTCAAGCCGGGCGCTTCCACCTTACAATGGGTTCATCTTGGCAATCTGTCCATAACGCGCACCGCGCAGACGGAACATGTAAATGAGCGTAACGAGTCCCAGCCCAACCAGCGCCGTCGAGGCCGAGCGTTTGCGGCTGTTTATTTCCAGCGTCACCGACTACGCCATCTATACGCTGTCGCCTGAAGGCATCGTGACCAGCTGGAATGCCGGCGCGCAGCGCTTCAAGGGCTACCAGGAACACGAAATCCTCGGCCAGCATTTCTCGCGTTTCTACTCGGCAGAGGACCGCGCTGCAGGAAGGCCCGCCAGGGCGCTGGCGGTGGCGCGCGACGCCGGCCGCTTCGAGGACGAAGGCTGGCGCATCCGCAAAGACGGCAGCCGCTTCTGGGCCAGCGTGGTGCTCGACCCGATCCGCGACCAGCACGGCGTGCTGCTCGGCTACGCCAAGATCACGCGCGACATCACGGCGCGCCGCCAGGAGCAGGAAGCGCTGCACGCCAGCGAGGAACGCTTCCGCCTGCTGGTGCAGGGCGTGACCGACTACGCGATCTACATGCTGTCGCCGGAAGGCGTGGTCACCAACTGGAACGAGGGCGCGCGCCGCATCAAGGGCTACGATTCGGACGAGGTGGTGGGCACCCATTTCGAGCGCTTCTACACCGAGGAAGACCGGGCCGTGGGCATGCCCATGTACGCGCTGGCCACCGCGCGGCGCGACGGCCGCTTCGAGCGCGAAGGATGGCGCGTGCGCAAGGACGGCACCCGCTTCTGGGCGCACGTGGTGATCGACCCGATCACCGACTCGATGGGCGAGCTGATCGGCTACGCCAAGGTGACGCGCGACGTCACCGAACGCCGCACCGCCGAGGAGGCGCTGGCGCGCACCAAGGAAGCGCTGTTCCAGTCGCAGAAGCTGGAATCGATCGGCCAGTTGACCGGCGGCATCGCGCACGACTTCAACAACCTGCTCAACGTGATCACCAACGGCCTCGACATCCTGCGCAGCACCGCCGACCGCGCGCTGCAGATGAAGACTATCGACAGCATGGCGCGCGCCACCAACCGCGGCGCCACGCTCACCCAGCAGTTGCTCACCTTCGCCCGCAAGCAGCCGTTCAAGCCTGAACGCGTGCGCGTCAACCGCATCATCGATTCCTTCGAGGCCGTGCTGCGGCGCGCCGTCAAGAGCTCGATGCGGCTGGAACTGGCGCTGGCGCCCGGCCTGCCCGAGATCGAGGCCGATGTGCCGCAGCTGGAATCGGCCATCCTCAACCTGGTGGTCAACGCGCGCGACGCCATCGGCGAGAGCGGCGCCATCGTCATTTCGACCAGCCTGGTCACGCTGCCGGACGCCGGCGACTACGTGTGCCTGAGCGTGCGCGACAGCGGCTGCGGCATGACGCCCGAGGTGGCCAGCCGCGCGGTGGAGCCGTTCTTCACCACCAAGGAAGTGGGCAAAGGCACCGGCCTGGGACTCAGCCAGGTGTACGGGGCGGTGCAGCAGGCCAACGGCGAGCTGCGCATCGTGTCGCAGCCGGGCCAGGGCACCGACATCATGATGCTGTTCCCGGCCCTGGGCGCCGGCAGCGGCGCCGACAGCGCGGCGCACCGCGAAGCGGCCGAAAAAGTGCTGGTGGTGGACGACCAGGCCGAAGTGCTCGACATCACCGCCCAGCTGTTCATCAGCCTGGGCTACGACGTGCTGTCGGCCAACAACGGCAGCGAGGCGCTCGACATCCTGCAGCGCACACCCGAGCTGAGCATCCTGTTCAGCGACGTGGTCATGCCCGGCATGACCGGCGTGGAACTGGCCAGGAACGCGCGCGCGCTGCGGCCGGACATGAAGATCATCCTCGCGTCCGGCTACCTGGCGTCCATCCTCTCCGAACAGAAGGACGAGATCGGCCAGTTCGACTTTGTGGCCAAGCCGTTCCGCCTGTCGGACATCATCAAGAAGCTGCGCTAGGCGCGGCGCGGTAAATTGCCTAATTGCTATCGCAGAAGATTTGCGATATGGTAATCCCATCGATACCGATGAAGGGAGACGGCGCATGCCCATTCCGCCGCCCAATCCGCAGCGCCAGCTGGACCGGCTGGAACTGCTGGCGATCGCCTACCTGTGCCTGCCGCTGCCGATCTTCCTGTTCGGCTGGCTGTGGCTGCCCTATGCGCTGGCCGCCTGCGTGCCGCTGGCGCTCACGGTATGGCCGTGCTGGCGCGACCGGCGGCGCGGCGTGCCCGGCCTGGCGCGGTCCGAACGGGCCGCCGTGGTGGCGGTGGCCGTCATGTGGACCATCCTCGGCGGCCTGGCCGGCGGCCTGCACCTGAACGACGGCTGGCTGCCCCGCATGGCGCTGCTGCGCGACCTGGTGGCGCTGCCGTGGCCGGTGGCCTACGGCGGCGGGGACGGCGCGCCGCTGCTGCTGCGCGCCCCGCTGGGCTACTACCTGCCGCCTGCGCTGGTCGGCAAACTCAGCAATCTGGACGGCGCCCGCCTGGCCCTGTGGTTGTGGACCGCGGGCGGCACCGCGCTGTTCCTGGCGCTGCTAGCGGGCGCCAACAGCGCGCGCCGGCAGAACGGCTGGATGCTGGCCATGGCGGTGGCCGTGCTGTTCAGCGGCATGGACCTGGCCGGCTGGCTGCTGAGCCAGCCCGGCCTGCCGGCCTATGCGCAGCATCTGGAAACCTGGGCCGGCGCGTACCGCTACGCCTCGCAAACCACGCTGCTGTTCTGGGTGCCCAACCACGCGCTGCCGGCCTGGCTGCTGGCCCTGCTGGTCTGGCGCCACCGCGCGCAAGGCCTGAACGCGCCCGCCGCCGCGCTGCTGCTGCTGGGCGCCGTGTGCTGGTCGCCGCTGATGGCGCTGGGCGCCGCGCCGCTGCTGGCCTGGAGCGTGGCGCGCCGCCTGCCCGGGCCCGCCGTGGAGGGGGAATTGGGCGGCGCGGCCGTCTGGGCCGTGGTGCCGGCCCTGATCATCCTGGCGCGCTTCCTCACCGCCGGCGAACTGGGCCCGTTCGAGGTGCTGCCCGAAGCGGACCTGGCCGCCGCAGGCACGCATCACAGCGCGTACATCCGGTACGCACTGTTCAGCGCCCTCGAATGGGGCCTGCTGGCGCTGGTGCTGCTGGCCCTGGGCCAGCGTTCCGCGCTGCTCGCCCTGGCGCTGCTGGAACTGGCGCTGCTGCCCCTGTTCCGCTTCGGCCCCGGCAACCAGCTGGCGATGCAGGCCGCCATCCCGGCGCTGACCATCCTGATGATGTCGGCCATCGCCGCGCTGGAGCGGCCCGGCCCGCACCGCCCCGCGCGCAAGGGCCTGCTGGGCGCGCTGCTGGCGCTGCTGCTGGCCGGCGCAGCCACGCCGCTGTTCGAGCTGGAACGGGCCTTCCAGCCCAGCCCCCGCTACCGCGACGACGCGCGCAACTTCATCGACATCAACGGCACGCCCTGGCCCTACGTGACCCGGCTCGACCAGCCCGACCTGGAACACGCCCTGAAACCCGTCCAGCCGGACGTCCCGCCATAGCATCGCCGCCGGGGATGCGCGCCGTGGCGGCTGCCGCTATACTGCCCGCCATGCCGATATTCCGCCCCACCCCGTTCGCGCTGGCTGCCGCGCTGTGCTCTCTGCTGGCCTCATCCTCCTCCCACGCCGACGACTCGCTGATGCAGCGCGTGCTGATCGACGGCTCGCGCGCCAGCCAGCTCGGCGTCGCCGACGCGGCCGGCGACGGCAGCGTGGCGCAGCAGCAGCTGGCCGCGCGCACCACCTACCGCCCCGGCGAACTGCTGGAGGCCACACCCGGCCTGATCGTCAGCCAGCACAGCGGCGAGGGCAAGGCCAACCAGTTCTACCTGCGCGGCTTCAACCTGGACCACGGCACCGACCTGCGCACCACCGTGGACGGCATGCCGGTCAACCAGCGCAGCCACGCCCACGGCCAAGGCTGGACCGACCTCAACTTCCTGATCCCGGAACTGGCCGCGCGCCTCGACTACAAGAAGGGCCCCTACTCCGCCGAGGAAGGCGACTTCGCTTCGGCCGGCGCCGCGTCCATCGTCTACGCCAACCGCCTGGTGCGCGGCGTGGCCAGCGCCGGCGCGGGCCAGAACGGCTACCGCCGCGCGCTGCTGGCGGACTCTGTCGAGGTGGACCAAGCCCGCAACGGCGCCGTGCTGTACGCGCTGGAGGCGATGCACAACGACGGCCCCTACACGCGCGGCGACGATCACAACAAGCTCAACGCCGTGCTGCGCTACAGCCGGGGCTATGCCAACAACGGCTTCAATCTCACCGCGATGGCCTACAGCGCGGACTGGAACGCCACCGACCAGATCCCGCTGCGCGCCGTGCAGCAAGGCCTGCTGGGCCGCTACGACGGCATCGACAACAGCGACGGCGGCAAGGCGCACCGCTACAGCCTGTCCGGCGCCTGGCAGCGCAGCGGCGAGGACAGCGCCGCCAAGATCAGCGCCTACCTCATCGCCAACAAGCTGGACCTGTACTCGAACTTCACCTACTTCATGGACGACCCGGTGAACGGCGACCAGTTCGCGCAGCCGGACCGCCGCGTCACCAGCGGCGTGGACGCCACCTATGCCTGGCATGCGCACCTGGGCGAGATCAGCTCCATCACGCGCGCCGGCCTGCAGCTCCAGCACGACAATATCTTCAACGGCTTATACAAGACAGTGGCGCGCCGGGCTGTTCACCCAGTCGCCGCCACCCGCGCCGACCATATCGTCGAATCCAGCCTGGGCCTGTACGTGGAGAACAGCACGCGCTGGTCGCCGCTGCTGCGCACCACGGCCGGCCTGCGCGCCGACGGCTACCGCTTCGACGTGCGGCCCACGCAGCCGGGCAGCGCCTCCGCGCTGGCGCACCCCGCAGCGCGCGCCAGCGACCGCCTGCTCAGCCCCAGCCTGAGCGCCGTCCTCGGCCCCTGGGCGCGCACCGAGTTGTATGCCAACGCCGGCACCGGCTTCCACAGCAACGACGCGCGCGGCGCGGTGGCGGCCGAAGGGTCGGCAAATTCGCCGCTGGTGCGCTCGCGCGGCATGGAACTGGGCGTGCGCAGCGAATGGCTGCCGCGCCTGCAATCCTCGCTGTCCCTGTACCGGCTGGATTTCGACTCGGAGCTCAGCTACGTGGGCGACGCCGGCGCCACCGAGGCGGGAGAGCCGAGCCGCCGCTACGGCGTCGAGTTCTCCAACTATTACAAGCCCTTCAAGTGGCTCAGCGTGGACGCCGACATCGCCTTCGCGCGCGCCCGCAGCCGTGGCGCGCAAGCCCGCGCGGCCGGCGCGGCCTACCTTCCCGGCGCGGTGGAAGGGGTGGCCCAGCTGGCGCTCACGGTGGACAAGCTGGGGCCCTGGTCCGGCGCGCTGCGCCTGCGCCACTTCGGTCCGCGCCCCCTCACTGAGGACAACAGCGTGCGTTCGCGCGCCAGCCAGACGCTCAATGGCCGCATCGGCTACAAGTTCGCCGGCGGCCTGCAGCTGGAGCTGGAAGCGTTCAACCTGGCCAACCGCCGCGTGTCCGCCATCGATTACTACTATGCCTCCCAGCTCAAGGGCGAAACGCAGCCGGTGGACGACGTCCATTTCCACCCGATCGAATCGCGCTCCTTCCGGCTGATGCTCACGCAGAGTTTCTGATCGTCGTAGAATAGATGACCACCAGACGAACAGATGACCACCTAGTGCTCCAATGACGACTTACGCCCCGATTTACACCGCGCCCGAGCGCGTGACCGAAGCGCTGCGCAGCGAAGGCTACGCCCTGCTGCATCCCGAAGACGTGGCCGCGCTGGCCGGCACCACGCTGGAGGCGCTGAACGCCCTGATCCCGAGCTGGGACCGGCTGGAGCTGGACAACTACCTGAAGGACGGCGGCCGTTACCGGCGCCGCCGCCATTCCTGCTTCATCCAGCAGGACGGCGCGCTGACGCAGACCGCACACCGCGCCCACTGGCAGCCGCTCGAATACAACGCGCTGCACGGCGGCATGCACCGCCTGTTCGAGCCGATGGAGCCGGACACGGTGGCGCAGCCGGCCTGGCGCCGGCTGCTGGCCGCCGTGGGCGACGCCTGCTCGGCCGCGCGCACCGGCCACGCCAAGCCCTGGTGCATCGAGGCGCACCAGTTCCGCATCGACACCGCCGACGGCATCGGCCGCCCCACCCCGGAAGGGGCGCACCGCGACGGCGTGGACTACGTGGCCGTGCTGCTGGTGGGCCGCCACGGCATCAAGGGCGGGGAAACTCGCATCTTTGAAGCCGACGGCCCGAACGGCAAGCGCTTCACCATGACCGAACCGTGGACCATGCTGCTGCTGGACGACGCCGCTGTCATCCACGAATCGACCCCGATCCAGCCGCTGGGGCAGCCCGGCCGGCAGGACAGCGGGTCGTCCAGCCACCGCGACACCCTGGTGCTGACCTACCGCGCCGGCCAGTTCCAGGGCGCCCAGCCCTAGCCGCAGGGGTGCCGTGCGCACCACTGGGAATGAAAATTCCCAGTTTGATAGTTAAATCCTTTATAGTTACCTCAGAGTCAGCAGCGCTTGAAAAACAATTTTTGGAGGCAGTCCGTGGACTCCAGCTACGAGATCGAACCGGATGAAATCGAGATCCTCATCGTCGAGGATAGCCCGACCCAAGCCGAGCGCCTGCGCCGCCTGATCCAGTCGGTGCGCTACAAAGCGCGCGTGGCCGGCAACGGCCGCCTGGCGCTGGAAGCGATCCGCGAGCGCAAACCGCACCTGGTGCTGTCCGATATCGTGATGCCGGAAATGGACGGCTATGAGCTGTGCCGCGCCGTCAAGACCGACGGCGCGCTGCGCGACATCCCGGTCATCCTGGTGACTTCGCTGACCGATCCGAAGGACATCATCAAGGGCATCGAGTGCGGCGCGGACAATTTCATCCGCAAGCCCTACGCCGAGGACTACCTGCTGAACCGCATCGGCCACATGCTGGTGAACCAGAAGCTGCGCCGCAACCAGAACATGGAAGTGGGCATCGCGCTGTACCTGGGCGACCAGAAGCACTTCATCAACGCCGAGCGCCAGCAGATCCTCGACCTGCTGATCTCCACCTACGAGCAGGCGGTGCAGGTCAACAGCGAGCTGCAGGCGCGCGAGCGCCAGGTGATCGAGCTGAATATGCGCCTGGCGCACCACGCGGGCGAGCTGGAAACCATCAACCGCGAAATCGCGCTGAAGAACCTGGAGCTGGCCGAGGCGAGCCGCATGAAGTCGGCCTTCATCGCCAACATGTCGCACGAGCTGCGCACGCCGCTGAACGCCATCATCGGCTTCACCGGCGCGCTGCTGATGAAGCTGCCCGGTCCGCTGACCGGGGAGCAGGACAAGCAGCTCAACACCATCCGCAACAGCGCGCGCCACCTGCTCTCGCTGATCAACGACATCCTGGACGTGGCCAAGATCGAAGCCGGCAAGGTCACCCTGTCGGTCGAGTCCATCCAGTGCCAGGACCTGATCGCCGAAGTGGCCGACACGCTGCGCCCGCTGGCTCAGCAAAAAGGCCTGGCGCTGGAAGTGGAACTGGCGCCGCAGCCGGTCACGCTGGACACCGACCGCCGCGCGCTGACGCAGATCCTGATCAACCTGGCCAACAACGCCATCAAGTTCACCGAGAAGGGCACGGTGCGCATCACGCTCAGCCAGCGCACCGACGCCGGCGGCGTGGTGACCGAGTTCGCCGTGGCCGACAGCGGCGCCGGCATCCGCGAGGAAGACCAGGCCAAGCTGTTCCAGGCCTTCTCGCAGCTGGACTCGACCTCCACCCGCCACGCCGAAGGCGCGGGCCTGGGCCTGTACCTGTGCCAGAACCTGGCCAACCTGATCGGCGGCTCGCTGTTTTTCAGCAGCGATTTCGGACACGGCAGCACCTTCACGCTGGCGATGAAGAGCAAAAAATAAACCGCCCACCCGGGCAGCAGGGAGCGGTATGGCAGCGCGCGTCCTTATCGTGGAAGACAACCAGGCCAATATGGACCTGATGTGCTATTTGCTGGCCGCCTTCGGCCATACCCCGCTGAGCGCCTACGACGGCCTGCAGGGCGTGGTGGCGGCGCGCGAACTGCAGCCCGACCTGATCATCTGCGACATCCACCTGCCCCGGCTGGACGGCTACGGCGTGGTGGCCCTGCTCAAGGGCGACCCGGCCACCGCCGCCATTCCGGTGCTGGCCGCCAGCGCGCTGCCGGTGTCCGACGGCGGCGCCGCCCTGCGCGCGGCCGGTTTCGACGGCCATCTGCCCAAATCGCTCGAGCCGGACACGCTGATTCCATCGATAGAAGGCTTCCTGCCGGCGGCGCTGCGCGGCCAGCCCCCGCCCGCGGCGGGCGACGCGGAAGATGCGGAACAGCCGGCGGCGGACGCGCCGCGCGCCCGCGTGCTGCTGCTGGACGCCGCGCCCGACGGCGGCGGCCTGGTGGCCAGCATCCTGATGCATTACGGCTATGGGCTGACGGTGGCGGCCGACGCGGAGCAGGCGGCCCATTGCGCGCAGCAGCAATTCGACCTGCTGCTGTGCGACGCGGACACCACGCAAAGCCGCCACACGGCTTTCCTGCCGGGCGTACTGGAACGCCACCGCGCCGAGTGGGCCGCCCTGCCGCTGGTGCTGATCACCTCCGCCGAAGGCGACGCGCTGGACGGCCTGCTGCCGCCCGGCGCGGTCCCGGCCCGGGTGCTGGCGCACCCGCTGGAGCCGCTGCAGCTGGCCGGTGCGCTGGAAGAATGCATGAAGGCTGGCACAGGCGCGGCCCTGGCGTAACTGCCATAGTGGATAGTTAGACATCGTATTTATACGGTATTGCACCGCAACAAAAACGCGCCTATAGTGGAACTGTCTCCTCCAACCGTTCTCCGAACATTGGATTCAGCCCGCGCCAGACGCGGGCTTTTTTTTGTCCGGATTTTAGTAAAAGGAGCACAAAATCAGCAACACAGACAGCAGTAACGCAGAACAGCCGGCCCCTCCGCATTCGCCGCCGGCCCCCGCAGCGCTGCCGCTGTGCGACCTTGTCATGAAGGGCGGCATCTCCAGCGGCATCGTCTACCCCAAGCTGATCGCGCGGCTGGCGCGCGGCTACGCTTTCAAGAACATCGGCGGCACCTCGGCCGGCGCGATCGCCGCCGCAGCCTGCGCCGCCGCCGAATGCGGCCGCCAGAGCGGGCGCCAGCCGGCCGCCTTCGCCACCCTGGCCGGGCTGCCGGAAGAGCTGCAGGCGCAGGAGCACGGCCGCTCGCGGCTGGCGCGCCTGTTCCAGCCCACCGCCGCGCTGCACAGCCACTTCGAGCAGGCCATGGGCTACATCGCCGCGCAGGACAAGCCGCGCGCCGCGCTGTCCTTGGCCGCCGCGCTGATCCACTGGCAGACCGTGCTGGCCGCCGCGCTGCTGCTGATCGCGCCGCTGGTCATGCTGGCCACCCACCTCACGCTGCTGCGCAGCGCCGCCACCACGCTGGCCATACTGGGCACCGCCGCCGGCGCCGCCTGGCTCACCCACCGCGCCTTCGCGCTGCTGCCCGCCTTCACCGTCCCCGGCAAGCTGGCCGGCCTGTCCCCGCCGCAGCTGCGCCTGGCCGCCGAAGCGCTGTGCGCGGCGGCGGCCGGCATGCTGGTGCTGGCAGCCGCCATCTCCGGCCTGCCCGCCCACGCCGGGCCGCTCAACATCGGCGTGCAGATCCCCTTCCTGCTGCTGGCGCCGCTGTGCATTGCGTGCGGCTTCGGCGTCGGCCTGTGGCGCTGGGGCAGCGCCCTGCTGCGCGGCCTGCACCTGAACTTCTACGGCATCTGCAGCGGCCGCAGCACCGGCAGCGAATCCGTCGCCGCGCTCACCGACTGGCTGACCGCCTACCTGAACCAGCTGGCCGGCCTGCCGCCCGGCCGCCCGCTCACCTTCGGCGACCTGTGGGGCCCGCAGGACGAGCAGGCGCCCGGCCAGCGCGCCATCAACCTGGAAGTGGTCACCACGGCGCTCAGCCAGCAAATGCCCTACGCGCTGCCGTTCCGCGACAACGCCGGCGCCTTCTACTTCCATCCCGGCGAATGGTCGCACCTGTTCCCGCAAAACGTGATGGACTGGCTGCTGCAGCAGGCGCCGGTGCCGCCGCTGGAAGACGCCGTCACCGCGCCGGACGGCAGCCAGCTGGTGCGCCTGGCCACCAACGCCCACCTGCCGGTGGTGGTGGCGGTGCGCATGAGCCTGAGCTTCCCGCTGCTGCTGTCCGCCGTGCCCCTGTACGCGCGCGATTTCACCGACGACGGCAAGCTGAAGCGAGTGTGGTTCTCGGACGGCGGCATCTCCAGCAATATGCCGCTGCACTTCTTCGACACCCTGCTGCCCGAGCACCCCACCTTCGCCATCAACCTGAAGGAAGCGCATCCCAAGTACCCGATCGAAGACGCGGCCCAGTGCGGCCTCGATGGCCGCGTCTATCTGCCGGACGACAACAGCCGCGGCATGCAGCGCTACTGGGCGCCGTCCAGCGACGCCACGCCGGCCGGCGTGTTCCGCTTCCTGGCCAACATCTTCGCCACCATGCAGAGCTGGCGCGACGAGATCCTGTTCCCCTACCCCGGCTACCGCGACCGCATCGTCCAGATCAGTTTGCGGCCCGGCGAAGGCGGGCTCAATCTCAACATGCCGAAGGAAGCGGTGGAGCGCCTGAGCGAAGCGGGCGCCTGCGCGGCCGAGATGCTGTACCGGCGCTTCCACCCGCAGGCCGGCGGCAACGGCTGGGACAATCACGAGCAGGTGCAGGTGCTGTCGGTGCTGGGCAACCTGGAACACCTGGCGCGCCAGGCCAGCGCGCCAGGCGCGGCGGAACGCTGGCGGCAAGCGGCCGGCCGCAGCCGCCTGAATACGCCGGAAAAGGCGCTGGCCAGCGAGCTGCTGGCCGATCTCGCCGCCATGGGCGCGCATATCGACGCCTCCGGCGCCAGCGTGGAGCAAAGGATGTACCGGCCGCGCCCCGTGATGAAGCTCACGCCGCGCCTGTAGCCTAGGCGCGCAGCAGGCGGAAGCCGGACGGCATGGCCGGCATGCGCGGGAACACCTGCGCCAGCTGCCTGTCGCCCAGCCGCAGATGGCGCTCGGCGACATGCGCCAGCACGGCGCGGAAATCGGTCGTCACCGGCAGGTCGCGGCCCTCGTTGAGCTGGGCGTCGCCCACGCCCTGCCAGTCGCCCAGCACCTTGCCGCCGGCCACGCCGCCGCCCAGCACCCACATCGCATTGCCATGCCCGTGGTCCGTGCCGCCGTTGCCGTTCTCGCGCGCGGTGCGCCCGAACTCGGACATCACGACGATGGTGGTGTCGTCGAAGATCGGACCCAGTCTCTGCGCCAGCAACGCCAGCCCCTGCGCCAGCGGCGCCAGGCGGTTGGCCAGCTGCCCGGTGGCCGCGCCCTGGTTGGCGTGCGTATCCCAGCCGCCCAGCGCGAAGAAGGCCAGCTGCACATTGGGCTCGTTGCGCATCAGCACCGCCAGCCGCGCCGCGTCGTCCGGGAAGCCGTACGGCAGCGGCGCGCCGCCGTCGGCCACCACCGCCTCGGCCATGGTCGCCGCCATCACTTCCTTGTGCGCCTCGCGCCCTTCCTGGTAAGCCTTGCCGAAGCGCTCGTGGCCCATGTAGAGCTGGTCGAAGGCCGCCGCCAGCACCGGCCGGTCCAGCGCGCCCGGCTTGCCCGCCGCCGCGCCGTTGGCGATATTGATGGCCGGCGCCGGTCCGCTCAGGATGCGCGGCATGGTCGGCCCCACGCTGACCGCGCGCGTGGGCGTGGAAGTGCCGGGCAAGGCTGCCACCAGCCGGTTCATCCAGCCGTCCGGGGTGCTCTTCACGCCGGGCGTGGCGGACTCCATGTAGTCCTGCGCGTCGAAGTGGGAACGGGTGGCGTCCGGCGAACCGCTGGCGTGCACGAACGCCAGCTTCTTCTCGCGCCACAGCGGCATCAGCGGCGCCAGCGCCGGGTGCAGCGCGAAGTAGCCGTCCAGGTCCAGCGCGCCGTGCTCCCTGTCCGGCGCGGCCAGTGCGATGGTGGGACGCAGCTGCGCGTAGTTCGCGTCGCCGACCGGCGCCACCACGTTCAGGCCGTCCACCGCGCCGCGCAGCATGACCACCACCAGCTTGCGGCCGGTGACGCCGCCCGCCGCCGTGGCGGCCCAGGCCTGGCGGCCCAGTGGTATCGTCAGCCCGGCGCCGGCGGCCAAGGCGTTGAGGAAGTCTCTGCGTTGCATGGTTGGCTCTCCGGTTCAAGGGTCTAGCGCTGCATGAAATCGGGACTGCCCAGCAGCATGGCAGTGCGTATCTTTTGCGGACTGGCGGCGACGATGTCCCGCGTACGCGCCGACAGCGAGCCGCCCAGCGCCGCCTGCAGCTGCGCCGCGTCCATGCCCTGCGCCATGCTGGCCGCGTAGCCGATGCGCCGGCTCAGCGCATCCGGGTTGAGCCAGGCCGCCTGCGTGTTCTTGTAGCCGTCCGGCGTCTGGCAGCCGTACAGCGGCATGCCCAGGCGGTCCAGCGCGCCCATCACCGGCTTCACCTCCGGCAGCGGCGCCGCACCGCCGCCCGCGCTGCCTCCGTACCCGGCGCGCGCGGCCGAGATCACGAACTGGTACGGCGTCTTGAACTTGGCGCCCTGCGCCTCGGGCGCCATGAACTCGCCGCTGGCAAACAGCGTCTTCAGCACGGCGCGGATATCGCCCTGGCTGGCCAGCCAGGTCTGCGCCATGCGCTCCACCAGCGCGGGCGGCGGCTGGTCCGCCACGAAGTACTGCGCCAGCTTGTAGCTGATGTGGCGCGCCGTGGCCGGATGCACGGCCAGCACGTCCAGCGCGTACTCGCCCTCG
Organism: Massilia sp. BGA-UO-ETr-WB1; assembly: GCF_059567845.1. Lineage (NCBI taxonomy): Bacteria > Pseudomonadati > Pseudomonadota > Betaproteobacteria > Burkholderiales > Oxalobacteraceae > Massilia > Massilia sp. BGA-UO-ETr-WB1. The sequence goes on from NZ_JCAQOT010000013.1 coordinate 351,920, forward strand.
GCCTGCCCCTGCGGTTTGACCACGCGGCCCAGCCACTGCTTGTCGCCCTTGTCGTGGCGCTTGGGATCGAAGCGGAAGGTCTCGTTGCGCGCCACCACCTGGCGCGGCGCAAAGGTCCAGCCGGTGAGCATGCGCGCCAGCTCGGTCACGTCCTTCTGCGTATAGCCCTTGTCCACGCCCAGCGTGTGCAGCTCCATCAGCTCGCGGGCGTAGTTCTCGTTCACGCCGCCGGCCTTGGACAGGTAGTTGTCCAGGTAGTACAGCATGGCCGGATGCTTGGCGGTGGCGCCCAGCATGTCGCGGAAGGAGCCGAACACATAGGGGCGGATCGCGTCGCGCTCATAGCTGGCCACCAGCGGCCGCACCTGGCCCTTGCCGGAGAAGACGTTGAAATGGTTGAACCAGAAATCCACCATCACCTCTTCCAGCTGGCGCGGACTGGCCACGGCGCGCGCGATGCGCGCCTCGGCGGTCTGGGTGGCGATGCGGGCCAGCACCTCGCGCCGCATGGCTTTGGCGTCCTCGGTTTCATCCTTCACCATGTCGCGCACGGCCAGGAAATCGCCCAGCACTTCGCCGCTGCTGCGCTGCACCGTGTCCAGCCCCGCCAGGCGCTCGGTCAGCGCGGCGGGCAGCTCCAGCGACTCGGGATAGAGCTGGCTGTCGATGTAGCGCGCCACGCCCATCTGCGTCACCCGCTCGATGTCGCCCGGGGCCGGGCCGTAAGCCAGCCGGTTCAGCACATGCAGGGCGGCCGCCTCGCCGCTGAGGGGAGCCGCCGGTGCTGCCGAGGCAGCCTGGGCCGCCTGGGCCAGCAGCGAGGCCGCCGCCACTATCATCGGTGCAAACCAGCGCGCTGCTCTCATGTTTGGCCTCTTTGATGTCGTTATAGCCATGACTTTATACCAGGCCGGAGGGCGCGGCCACACCGCCGTGTATCGCGTGTAAGCAATTGTTACAGGCAATCGTCACGAGCAATCCGTAACTTAATCAAACGATCGATTAAGTTATATCAATTGTTTAAATTCTGTGATTAAATGGCACGATGAACGAAAAAGCCAAGCCCAAAAAATCCCGCGCCGACGGTGAACAATCACGCGAGCGCCTGCTGCTGGCCTCCATGCGCCTGTTCGCCGAACAGGGCTACTCGCGCGCCTCCACCCGCGAAATCGCGCTGGCGGCGGGCGTCAACGTGGCCGCCATCAGCTACTACTTCGGCGACAAGGCCGGCCTGTACAAGGCCGCCTTCACCGCCATGTCGCCCGCCCCGGCGGACAACATCGCCATGTTCGACCAGCCCCACTTCACGTTGCGCCAATCGCTGGAAGGCTTCTTCCAGCAGATGCTGGCGCCGCTGCTGGAAGGCGACATGATGGAGACCTGCATGCGCCTGTGGTTCCGCGAAATGCTGGAGCCAACCGGCATCTGGGCCAACGAAATTGAAAACGGCATCCGCCCCGAGCAGGACGCCTTCAGCCGCGTGCTGGCGCGCCACCTCGGCCAGCCCGCGCCGGACGACGAAACCCACCGCCTCGCCTTCAGCATCGCCTCCATGGCGCTGATGCTGATGATGGCAGGCGATGTAGTAAAGACCATCAGGCCGCAACTGATGGCCGGACCGGAAGCCATCGCCACCTGGACCGCCCGCCTGAGCGACTACGCCACGGCATTGATAGAAGCAGAAAAAATCCGCATCAAGGAAAAAACAGCATGAAGAAAAACCAGCACCAACCCGTGCGGGCGATGGCAGTGGCAGTGGCGATGGCGCTGTCGCTCGGCGGCTGCGCCCTGACCGCGCCGCCCGCCAAGGTGGACCCGTCCGCGCCGCAGCAGTGGCAGGCGCCGCTGCCGCACAACGGCAGCCTCACCGATCTGAACAACTGGTGGCAGAGCCAGGGCGACCCGCTGCTGGTGCAGCTGATCGACGCAGCCCAAGCGGCCAGTCCCACGCTGGCCTCGGCCCGTTCCCGCATCGCCCAGTCGCGCGCCGAACGCGTGGCGGCCGGCGCCGCGCTGGCGCCCACGCTGGACCTGGCCGGCAGCGTGGCGCGCCAGAACCAGCAGTCGTCCATCCCCACCGGCACCACCAGCCAGGCGGCGCTGCAGGCGTCGTGGGAGATCGACGTGTTCGGCGCCGGCCGCGCCGCCCGCAACGCGGCCGAAGCCCGCTTCAACAGCGCCAGCGCCGGCTGGCACGAAGCGCGCGTGTCGGTGGCGGCCGAGACGGCCAACCAGTACTACGGCCTGCGCGCCTGCGAAAAGCTGCTGCTGGTGGCCACGCAGGACGCCGGCTCGCGCGCCTACAGCGCGCGCCTGACGGAACTGAGCAGCAAGGCCGGCTTCGTGCCGCCGGCGGACGCCGCGCTGGCGCGCGCCAGCGCAGCCGACGGCCGCAACCGCGCCAGCGCCCAGCGCGCCGCCTGCGACATCGGCGTGAAGTCGCTGGTGGCGCTGACGGCCATCGCCGAACCGGAACTGCGCGCAAAACTGGCGGCCACCGCTCCCGCCGCCGCAACGGCAACCGCGCCTGCGCCGGCCATCGCCATCGCCGCCCTGCCCGCGCAAACCCTGAGCCAGCGGCCGGACGTCTACACCGCCGAACAGGAAGTGGCGGCGGCCAGCTTCGAAGTGCGCGGCGCGCAGGCGCAGCGCTATCCGCGCCTGTCGCTGTCCGGCTCCGTGGGCGCGGCCAACTTCCGCAGCGCGGGCGAGAACACCCAGCTCGACACCTGGACCGTGGGGCCGCTGGCGATCTCGGTGCCGGTGTTCGACGCCGGCCGCCGGCGCGCCAACGTGGACGCCGCGCAAGCGCGCTACGAACTGGCCGTCAGCCAGTACCGGGGCAGCGTGCGCCGGGCCGTGGCCGAACTGGAGCAGGCCATGGTCACGCTGAACAGCACCGGCGAACGCGCCAGCGACGCCGAGATTTCGCTGCAAGGCTACCGCGTGGCCTTCACCGCCACCGAAGACCGCTACAAGAACGGCCTGGCCAGCCTGCTGGAGCTGGAAGACGCGCGCCGCAGCCGCCTGGCCGCCGAGAACACGGTGGTCAACCTGCAGCAGGAGCGCAGCAACGCCTGGGTGGCGCTGTACCGCGCCGCCGGCGGCGGCTGGAGCGCTCCAGCCAATACGAACAACCAATAATGAACTCCAAGACCATGAACAAATACGCGCTCAAACCACTGGCTCTGCTCCTTCTGGCCGCCTTCGCCCTGCACGCGCCGCTGTCCGCAGCCGCCGACGACAAGAAGGACGCCAAGGACGCCAAGGATGCACCCAAGGCCGCCCTCACCGTCACCACCGCCAAGCCCTCCGCCGCGCGCCTGCCCATCACGCTGACGGCCAACGGCAACGTCACCGCCTGGCAGGAAGCGAGCATCGGCAGCGAATCGAACGGCCTGCGCCTGACCGACGTGAAGGTCAACGTGGGCGACGTGGTGCGCAAGGGCGACGTGCTGGCCACCTTCTCGGCCGACACCGTCAACGCCGACCTGGCGCAGGCGCGCGCCGCCGTCATGGAAGCGGAGGCCAACGCCGCCGAGGCGGCAGCCAACGCCGCGCGCGCCCGCACGCTGGAAACCACCGGCGCGCTGAGCGCCCAGCAGATCAGCCAGTACATGACCGCCGAGCAGACCGGCAAGGCGCGCATCGCCTCCGCCAAGGCCGCGCTGGCGACGCAGGAACTGCGCCTGAAATACACCAGGGTGGTGGCGCCGGACAGCGGCGTCATCTCGGCCCGCAGCGCCACGGTAGGCTCGGTGGTGGCCGCCGGCACGGAACTGTTCCGCATGATCCGCCAGGGCCGCCTGGAATGGCGCGCCGAAGTGACGGCGGCCGACCTGCCCAAGATCAAGGCCGGCGCCGGCGCCGTGGTGAAAGCGGCCAACGGCGCCGAGCTGACCGGCAAGGTGCGCATGGTGGCGCCGACCATCGACCCGCAAAGCCGCTACGCGCTGGTGTATGTGGACCTGCCGGCGCCGAAAGGCGCGGAGGCCAACGCCTTCAAGGCCGGCATGTTCGCCAGCGGCCGCTTCGAGCTGGGCGCCTCCGACGCCATGACCGTGCCGCAGCAGGCCGTGGCCGTGCGCGACGGCTTCAGCTACGTGTTCCGCCTGAACGCGGACAAGCGCGTCAGCCGCATCAAGGTGCAAACCGGCCGCCGCCTGTCCGACCGCATCGAGATCCTGGGCGGCATCGACGCCGGCACGCAGGTGGTGGTGAGCGGCGCGGGCTTCCTCAACGACGGCGACCTGGTCAACAACGTCGCAGCCATCGTCCCTGCCCCGGCCCCCGGCCCGGCCGCAGGCAAAGTGGCCAAGGCCAAGTAAGGAGCCGCAGTGAATTTCTCATCCCTATCGATCAAGAATCCGATCCCGGCGATCATGCTGTTCGCCCTGCTGACCCTGGCCGGTCTGCTGGCCTACCGCGCCAACCCGGTGCAGGACTTCCCCGACATCCAGCTGCCCATCGTCACCGTCAGCGCCTCGCTGCCGGGCGCCGCGCCGGCCCAGCTGGAAACCGAAGTGGCGCGCAAGATCGAAGACTCGGTCGCCACGCTGCAAGGCATCAAGAACATCTACACCAAGGTCCTGGACGGCAACGCCACCGTGACCGTGGAGTTCATCCTCGAGAAAAACATCTCGGACGCCGTCAATGAAGTGCGCGACGCGGTGGCGCAAGTGCGCGCCGACATGCCGGGCGAACTGCGCGACCCCGTGGTCAGCAAAGTGACCACCGCCGGGCGCGCCGTGCTCACCTTCACCGCCGCCTCCAAGCCCGGCGCCGGCCGGCCGCTGGACGACCAGGAACTGAGCTGGTTCGTCGACAACGACGTGTCCAAGAAACTGCTCAGCGTACCGGGCGTGGGCGCGGTCAAGCGCATGGGCGGCGTGTCGCGCGAGATCCGCGTGGAGCTCGACGACAGCCGCATGGCCGCCCTCAAGGTGTCCGCGCTGGACGTGTCGCGCCAGCTGCGCCAGGTGCAGAAGGAAGCGCCGGGCGGACGCGGCGACGTGAGCGGCGCCGAGCAATCGGTGCGCACCATCGGCACCGTGCAGACCGCGGCCGCGCTGGGCGCAATGGACATCCCGCTGCCGGACGGCCGCCACATCCGCCTCGACCAGGTCGCCACCGTGAGCGACACCGTGGCCGAGCCGCGCGCCGTCGCCGAGCAGGACGGCAAGCGCGTGGTCGCTTTCGAGATCCTGCGCACCAAGGGCGCCAGCGAAACCCAGGTCGCCTCCGACGCGCAAAAAGCCGTCGACGAACTGCGCGCCACCTACCCCAACATCGAACTGAAACTGTCTATCGACAACGCCTTCCCGGTCGAGGAAAATTTCGACGGCTCCATGGAGCTGCTGTACGAAGGCGCGCTGCTGGCGGTGCTGGTGGTGTGGTGGTTCCTGCGCGACTGGCGCGCCACGCTGGTGGCCGCCGCCGCGCTGCCGCTGTCGGTGCTGCCGGCCTTCCTCGGCATGTACTGGTTCGGCTACACCCTCAACACCGTCACCCTGCTGTCGCTGGCCCTGGTGGTGGGCGTGCTGGTGGACGACGCCATCGTGGAAATCGAGAACATCTCGCGCCACCTGCGCATGGGTAAAACCCCGATGGAAGCGGCGATGGAAGCGGCCGACGAAATCGGCATGGCGGTGATCGCCACCACCTTCGCGCTGGTGGCCGTGTTCCTGCCCACCGCCTTCATGGGCGGCGTGCCCGGGCTGTTCTTCAAGCAGTTCGGCTGGACCGCCGTGCTGGCGGTGCTGGCCTCGCTGGTGGTGGCGCGCCTGCTCACGCCGATGATGGCGGCCTACCTGATGAAGCCCGTGCCGCACAAGGACGAGCAAGACGGCTGGATCATGACGCGCTACATCACGCTGATGCGCTGGTGCCTGCGCCACCGCCACATCACCGCCATCGCCTCGGGCATCTTCTTCGTCGGCTCCATCATGCTGGTGCCGCTGCTGCCGACCGGCTTCGTGCCGCCGGCCGACCGCGCGCAGACCAACGTCAACATCGAACTGCCGCCCGGCTCCACCTTGGCCGAAACGCGCGCCATCGCCGAGCAGACCCGTTTGGCCGTGATGGACGTGAAAGGCATCACCGGCGTGTTCAGCTCCATCGGCGGCGGCTCCAGCGGCGACGCCTTCGCCCCCGGCGCGGCGGCCGAAGCGCGGCGCGCCGTGCTGACCCTGACCACCGTGCACCGCACCGACCGCAAGGAGTCCCTGCCGGACCTGGAAACGCAGATCCGCGCCAAGCTGGACAACATTCCCGGCGCGCGCTTCAACGTCGGCCCGCCGGACACCGGCGTCAAGATGCAGCTGGTGCTGCGCAGCGAAGACCCGATCGCGCTGACCGAAGCGGCGCAGAAAGTGGAACGCGAACTGCGCACCATGAAAGGCATCGGCAACGTCAGCTCCAGCGCCTCGCTGGTGCGGCCCGAGATCATCGTGCGGCCCGACTTCGCGCGCGCCGCCGACCAGGGCGTGACCGCCAACGCCATCGGCGAAACGGTGCGCGTGGCCACCGCCGGCGACTACGACTTCGACCTGACCAAGATGAACCTGCCCGAGCGCCAGGTGCCGATCCGCGTCAAGCTGCCCGACACCGTGCGCGCCGACCTGGACGCCATCGGCCGGCTCACCGTGCCGGGCAAGAACGGCCCCGTGCTGCTCTCCACCGTGGCCGACATCAGCATGGAAAGCGGCCCGGCGCAGATCGACCGCCTGAACCGCAGCCGCAACGTCACGCTGGACGTGGAACTGGGCAGCCGCACGCTGGGCGAGCTCAATGAAGAAGCGCGCGCGCTGCCGTCGATGAAGAACCTGCCGCCGTCGGTGAAGATCGCCGAACTGGGCGACGCGCAGGAGATGGCCGCGCTGTTCGCCAGCTTCGGCCTGGCCATGCTGATCGGCGTGATCTGCATCTACTGCGTGCTGGTGCTGCTGTTCAAGGACTTCATGCAGCCGGTGACGATTCTGGCCGCGCTGCCGCTGTCGATCGGCGGCGCCTTCGTGGCGCTGCTCATCACGCGCAACGCGCTGTCGATGCCGTCGATGATCGGGCTGATCATGCTGATGGGGATCGTCACCAAGAACTCCATCCTGCTGGTGGACTACGCCATCCTGGCGCGCCAGGCCGGCATGAACCGCTTCGACGCGCTGGTGGACGCCTGCCACAAGCGCAGCCGGCCGATCCTGATGACCACCATCGCCATGGGCGCCGGCATGATGCCGCTGGCGCTGGGCTGGGGCGCCGACCCGAGCTTCCGCTCGCCGATGGCGATTGCCGTGATCGGCGGCCTGATCACCTCCACGCTGCTGAGCCTGCTGGTGGTACCGGCCGTGTTCACCTACATCGACGACCTGGAGCACCTGCTCAAGCGCCTGCGCGACAAGCTGCGCCGCCACAAGCCCGCGCCCGCCCCTGCCCCCGCGCCGGCCACCCCGAGTGAAATCGCCAAATAAGGAGCAAGCCGCATGGAAGTTCGCATTATCGAGATCGCCCCCACCAGGGTTGCCTACCTGCGCTACACGGGCCCGTTCGGCCCGGGCATCGCCAGCTTCTGGAGCGACGTCTTCAACCCCTGGCGCGCCGCGCACGGGCTGATGGCGCGCACCACCTACGGCGTGGCGCAGGACGACCCGGGCAGCACGCCGCCCGAGCGCTGCCGCTACGACGCCTGCGTGGAAGTCGACGATGGCTACGTGGCCGAAGCGCCGGCCGCCCTGGCCGGGCTGCCCGGCGGCCGCTACGCCGCCGCGCGCTACCGCGGCAACGGCAGCGACATCGGCGCCGCGTGGGGCGCCTTCTACGGCCAGGCTTTGCCGGCCAGCGGGCTGGAAGCCGCCCCCGGCCCCTGCTTCGAACGCTACAGCGCCGACTACACCGAAGACGCCGACGGCGTCTTCGAATGCGAACTCTGCATCCCGATCAAGTAATTTAGTTTCCTCATACACAAATGGGGTCAGGGTTAATTAATTTTGCAACTTTAGTTACAAAATTAATTAACCCTGACCCCATTTTGGTTTTAGTCAACGATTCCAGCCGCCGCCGAGGGCGCGGTACAGGTCGACCGAGGCGATCAGGGTGCGCGTCTTGAGCTGCAGCCGCAGCACGTCGGCGCTGTAGAGGGTGCGCTGGGCGTCCAGTTCTTCGAGGTAGGAGGCGTAACCGTTGCGGTAGCGGTTGCGCGCGATGCGCAGTGTTTCGGCGGCCGTGGCGCGGCGCGCGTCGTTTTGCACGGCCTGCTCCCGCAGGCGCTGGATGGCGCCCAGGCTGTTGTCGGTTTCGGCGAAGGCTGTGCGCACCGCGTTTTCGTAGGCGTAGACGGCTTGGTCGCGCAGCGCGGCGGCGGAGTCGGTCTGCGCTTGCACGCGGCCGCCTTCGAACAGCGGCGCGGCCACGGCGCCGGCCAGCCGCCACAGGTGCGTGGGGTCTTTGATGAAGTCGCTGAACACGGTCGATTGCAGGCCGCCCGCCGCCGTCAGCCGGAACGATGGCAGCAGCTGGTCGCGCGTGGCGGACAGGGTGGCGTTCGCGGCCAGCAGGTTTTGCTGGGCGCGCGCGATGTCGGGACGGCGCAGCAGCAGTTCGGACGGCAGGCCGCCCGGCACCGGCGGCGGCGCCAGCTCGGACAGCGGCGCGCCGCGCGGAATGGGGCCGGGGTTGCGGCCGGCGAGGATGGCCAGCGCGTTTTCCTGTTCGAAGATTTGCCGCTGCAGCTGCGGGATCTGTTCGGCGGCGGCCTGGTATTCCGCCTGCGCCTGCAGCCATTCGAGCCGCGAGCTGTAGCCGACCTCGAACTGCCTGCGCGCCAGCTCGCGCGATTCTTCGCGCAGCTTGAGCGTGGCTTGCGTGAGTTCGAGCTGGGCGTCCAGGCCGCGCAGGTTGAGGTAGCCGGAGGCGGTGCTGGCGGCGATCGAGAGCGCGGCCGCGTCGGCGCTGGCTTGCTCGGCGGCGTAGGCGGCGCGCGCGGCGTCGGTCAGGCTGGCCAGGCGGCCCCACACGTCGATCTCGTAGCTGGCCTGGATCTCGGCCTGGAACAGGCTGGTTTCGTAGGGCACGCCGTTGTAGGCCAGCGTGCGGGTGCGGGCCGGGCTGCCGCTGGCGCTGACGCTGGGGAGCTGGCTGGCGTGCGCCGCCGCCACGCGGGCGCGGTAGTCGGCCACGCGGGCGCGGGCGATGCGCAGGTCGCCGTTGCGTTCCAGCGCGGCGGCCACCAGGGCCGCCAGGGCGGGGTCGCTGAAGCCTTGCCACCATTGCTGTTCCACCGGCCGCGCGCCGCTTTCGGGGCCGATGCGGGTGCGCCATTCGGACGGCGTCTGCAAGGTGGACTGCGGCGCCGGCCCGACTTTGGCGGCGCAGCCGGCCAGCAGCAGGGTCAAGGCAACGGCGCCGGCAACGGTGCGGCTCACGGCTTGGCTCCGCTGGCTGCGGGCGCCGCCGGCGTGGCGGTGCCCGGCTTGGCCGGCGCGGGGACTTCGTCGTCGCGCACGGAGGAGGTGTCGATGCTGACGATGACGGACATGCCGGGCCGCAGCCGGTGCGCCTCGCCCTGCCCGCCGTCGATGCGTATCCGCACCGGGATGCGCTGGGCGATCTTGACGTAGTTGCCGGTGGCGTTGTCGGCCGGGAGCACGCTGAACTCGGAGCCGGTGGCGGGCGAGATGCGCTCGACCTGCCCCGTCATGACGGCGCCGTTGAGCGCGTCCACCTTGAAGGTGGCGCTCTGGCCGACGCGCACGTCGTTCATCTGCGTCTCTTTCAGGTTGGCGATCACCCACATCTGCTTGGGCACCAATCCCATCAGCTGCGCGCCGCTGTTGACGTAGGCGCCCTGCCGCACCGCCACTTGCCCGAGCTGGCCGTCGGACGGCGCGGTGATGCGGGTGTTGTCCAGGTCCACCCCGGCGGCTTTCAGCGCGGCTTCGGCGTTGGCCACCGCCGCCTGCAGGGACAGCTTGTTGACCACCACCGACTGCGCGGACTGTTTCGAGATTTCCAGGTTGGCGCGCGCCTGCGCCATGGCGGCGGCGGTTTGCGCCTTGCCGGCCTTTTGCTGGTCCTGCTCGCGGATGGACAGCGAGCCGTCGGCCACCAGCGCTTCCACGCGCTTCAAATCCGCCACCGAGCGTACCGCCTGCGCTTCGGCGTTGGCCAGCGCGGCCTGGTTCAGCAGGATGTTCGCCGCGGCGCTGCGGTGCGATTGCTCCCAGTTGGCCAGCGCGGCCTTTTGCGCGGCCAGTTGCGCCTGCGCCTGTTCGTAGCGCTGCTGGTAGATGCGGTCGTCGATCTGCACCAGCAGGTCGCCTTCCTTCACGTGCTGGAAGTCCTGCACCTTCACCGCCACCACGTAGCCGGACAGCTGCGTGCCGATCACCGTCACCTGCCCGCGCACCAGCGCATTCTCGGTGCTGACGATGGGCGTGCTGAAAGGCGGCAGCCGCCATGCGTACAGCACCACCAGCACGCCGACCAGCGCCACCAGCAGGAAGCCGGCGGCGGACAGCCATTGCTGGCGCCGGTCCGGCTGCGGCGGCGCGGGCGGCACGGCCGCACCCGCTGCTGCCGGCGGCGCTGCGCCGGGCTGCTGCGGGACGGACGGCGTGGACGCCGGTGCGGCGGGCGGTGCGGCGGGAGCGGCGGCTTGGGCTGGTTCTGGCGGCGGGTTTGTACTCATTTCGATCCGGAGTTGTTGAGGGAGACATTGGCCATGCCGGTCTGCGCATTTTGCGCCGGCACCGCCGGCCTGCAGGCGGTGCAGATATTCCACAGGTGGTGCAGCAGCATCCAGGCGATGGTGGCCACCGCCACCACGGCGATCATCAGGAACACGTCGTTGTAGGCGAGGATGTTGGCTTCGCGCGTGGCGGCGGCGCCCAGCTGCGCCACGCCCAGCGCGTTGCGGCTGGCGGGGTCGGCCAGCGAGCCGGCCAGCGCCGAGCCGGCCGACTGCACCCGCGCCGCCACCTGCGGGTCGAGCAGCGTCAGGTGCTCCACCAGCTGGCTGGAATGGAACTTCTCGCGCACCACCTGCACCGTGCCGACGATGGCCGAGCCAAGCAGGCCGCCGATGTTTTGCGACATGGTGAACATCAGCGAAAAACTGATCAGGTTGCGCGGCGCGGCGATCACCGCGCCAAAGCCGGACACGAAGGTGGGCCCGAGGAAGAAGGTGCCGCCGAAGGCCAGCAGGAACTGGCTGAAGTACATCTGCTCCGGCCGGGTGAGGTTGGTGGCGCGGCTGTCCAGGAAGGCGCCCACGGCCATCATGGCCAGCGCGATCATCAGCGAGGGCTGGATGCGCGCGGGCGTGATGGTGAGCGCGCTGACGGCGATGCCGCCCACGCTGCCCACCAGCGTGATGAGCCACAGCGTCTGCATCTGGTCGTTGTTCAGGCCGAGCGCCTGCAGGAAGCCCACCGTGCCCGCCGCTTCGGACTGCACGATCCGTATCAGCAGCACCGAGGCGGCCAGCCGCAGCATCATGCCGGTGCTGAGCCAGCGCGTGTTGAGCAGCGGCGCGGCGCGGTTGTGCTCCACCAGCAGCGCCGCCGCGATCAGCACGATGGAGCCGGCCAGGCAGTAGCCCAGCCACGGCGATTCGAACCACCACACGGTGCGCCCCAGCGCCAGCACGGCGCACAGCAGCGCCACGCCGGGCGCGAACAGGCCGAAGGTGACGAAGTCCAGCTTCTCGAACGCCTTGACGCGGTCGCCCGGCGGCAGTTTGAGCAGCAGCACGCAGCCCATGGCCAGCAGCGCCAGCCCCAGTTCGAAGAAGTACAGCCCGCGCCACTCGCCTATCTCCAGCAGGTCGGACGAGAACAGGCGCGCCATGGGCAGCGCCAGCTGCGGGAAGCCGACGCCGATCACCACCGCCTTCAGGCGGTGCTGCGCGGGGAAGGCTTGCAGCACGTAGTACAGGCCCAGCACCGTGAGCGCCGCGCCGCTCATGCCGTGCGCGGCGCGCACCGCGATGGCGGAGGCCAGGCCGTGCACGAACAAGTGCGCCAGCGTGGCGGCGGCGTACAGGCCGAGGAACAATTCGGTGAACAGCTGCAGCCCGTATTGCTGGCGGAATTTCACCAGCAGCAGGTTCATGGAGACGTTGGCCATGACGTAGGCGGCCGGCAGCCACTGGATTTCAGCCGCGTACACGCCCAGCGAGCCTTGCGCGTAAGGCAGGTTGACGGTGACCAGCGCATTCCCCAGGCCGCCGGTCAGGGCGACGATGAAGCCGACGATCAGGTAGGCGAGACGGCGCCGGTCCGAGTGGAGCGGCGTGGAGGGGGAGCCCGGCAACAGCGGGCGCTCGTGCGGTAGCCATGCTTGCGGTGCGTATACGTCCATGCATCGTCGCCGTAGTGGTAAGCCTTGTTCGTGAGCATAGCACTGCGCTGGACTTACGTCCTCTATACCAATGGATGACCTCGGCCAGCCTTGGACCGGACTATTGTTGTAATTGCACCCTATTAAATAAAACTTATTGATTTAATTAAGTGGCTGACGCACACTCGTCCCCGCAGCACCCAAAACCCATAAGAAAACCCAGGAGACAACATGACCGCTTTTCCCCGCAAAGCCCTCGCTTTGGCGTTCGCCCTCGCCTTCTCGTCCGGCGCCGCGCTCGCCGACGCCTATCCCAACGACACCGAAGGCTTCCACGGCTACCTGCGCGCCAGCACCGGCAGCAGCTCCAAGCACGGGCCGCTGAGCTGCTACGCGCTGGGCGGCCCGACCGCGTACTACCGCCTGGGCAACGAATGCGATTCGAACGCGGAATTCGGCTACACCAAGGAGCTGGCCAAGGCCGACAACGGCGTCAGCTTCGTCGGCACGCTGTGGGTCAACGCCTACGCGCCGGCTTCGGATTTCCGCGGCGCCAAGCTGGAATTGCTGAAGGGGTATGTCGAAGCGAAGGGCCTGCCCTTCCTGAACGGCGGCACCGCGTGGGTCGGCAAGCGCTATTACTACCGCCCCGACATCCACATGCTCGACATGCAGTACATCAATATGAACGGCACTGGCGGCGGGCTGGACAAGATCCCGCTGGGCGCGGGCAAATTCAGCTACGCGGTGTTCAAGGACAACGACACCAACGCGACCGGCGCCGGCGGCGCCATCGTCAACACGCCGTCCGCGCTGCGCCAGAACCTGCTGTACCAGGACTTGCCGGTCAATCCCGGCGGCACCATCGACGCGGCGCTGACCATCGTCACGGCGGGCGGGCGCAACCGCGCGGCGCAGGGCCAAGGCCAGGGCGACTTCGGCCACGACGGCTGGGCGGTCGGCCTGTTCCACCGCCAGCAGGTGCTCGGAGGAACGAACCTGGCAGGTTTCCAGTACGGCAGCGGCCCGGGCACCGGCATCGGCCTGTGCTGCGCGCGCATGGGGCCGTCCGGCAGCACGGCGCTCGGCTCGGACGTGACCCGCCTGCGCCTGCTGGAGGACCTGGTGATCCAGCCGACCCGCCGCTTCAGCATGGAGTTCGCCGCCGTCTATCAGCGGGACAAGGCGGACGACGTGGCGCTGCGCAATACCTGGACCACGCTGGGCGTGCGGCCGGTGTATGCGCTGCTGCCCAACCTGAAGCTGCAGGGCGAACTGGGGGTGAGCGCGCTCAAGCAGGAAAGCACCGGCCACACCGCGCGCCTGACCAAGCTGACGCTGGCGCCCGCCATCGCGCTGGGCGAAAGCTACTGGTCGCGCCCCGAACTGCGCCTGTTCGTCAGCTACGGCAAATGGAACGGCGCCGCCACGCCGCTGGTCAACGCCAGCAACAACGGCGGCCCGGTGTATGGCAATGCGACCAGCGGCACCTCGGCCGGCCTGCAGGTCGAAGCCTGGTGGTAGATCCTTGAGGCGGTGCGCCGCATCGCGCGGCGCAGCCCGTCAGGCTTCCAGCTTGAGGAACAGTTCGCGGTCCGGGGCGAAATTGGCGTACAGCGGCAGCAGCGCGCCGCCCAGGGCACGCGCGTCCGAGCCGATGGCGCCGGTGTGCACGGCGGGCCGCTGCACGCCTTCCCAGTTGTAGCGCTCCAGCGCGCCGGCCACGGCCGCCATCAGCTGGTCGAGCAGCACGCGGCTGCACGAACCGTCGACGATCACGCCTTCCGGATCGAGCATGCAACTGGCGCTGCTCACCACCATCGCGATCGCCGCCGCCGCCTGCTCCACCCAGCGCGCGCTGTGCCCGGCCCACGGCGCCTGGCTGGCGCGCTCGTCGTAGGCGGCGGCCGGATCCAGGCCGGCCTCCTCGTACAGGCGCTCCAGTCCCAGCAGCGAGGCGGTCGACAGCAGCTGCGCCGGCGCCTTGCCGTCCGGCGCCGCCACGCCGACCGGCAGCGAGCCGATCGCGCCGGCATTGCCGTGCAGCCCGGCGTACAGGTTGCTGTCGATGACCAGGCCGCCGCCGATAAAGGTGTCGACAAACAGGTACAGGAAACTCTTGACGCTGCGGCCCCTGCCCGCCACCAGCTCGGCCACGCAGGCGGCCGCCGTGTCTTTCGCGAACATCACGGGCAAGCCGGTGTCGGTCTCGATCTGGCGCGCGATGTCGAGCCGGTTCCAGCGCCCGTCCTGGCCCGCCACCCCCATCAACTCCTGCCAGCTGCCCAGCGACAGCGGCGCGGCCACGCCGATGCCGAGGATGCGGCCGCGCAGCGCCGGCGCCAGCGCCGCCTGCATCGCGCGCACTTGCTCGGCGATCACCTGGAACACCTGCTGCGGGTCCGGAAAGCGGTAGGCCTGCGAGTGGCGCATGCGCACCGTGTTGGTGAAATCGAGCAGCAGCACGTCCAGGCTGCGGCGCCCGATCTTGACGCCGATCGAGAACGCGCCGTCCGGTTTCAGCGCAATCGGCACCGAGGGCTGGCCTATCTTGCCGCGCAAGGGTTCCAGCTTCATCACCAGCCCGTCATCGGCCAGGCGGGCGATGATCAGCGCCACGGTCTGCGTGCTGAGCGTGGTCAGCCGCGCCAGGTCGGCCTTGGGCAGGCTGCCATGCAGCCGGATCGCCTGCAGCACCACGCGTTCGTTGAACTGGCGCATGCCGGTCTGGTTCGAGCCCCGTGGACGCAGATTGTCGGCGCCGCCCTCGTCTGGAGCGGCTGCCGCCGGGCTGTGGTGTTGCTGCATGGGTGAAGCTCCTGGGCGCGCGCGCCTGGCCGGGATTGGTCTGGCAAAACGCGAGCTTAGCGTTGTTGCATGCAAGCGTCAATCGGCGCAGGTCCGCTCCGATTAAATAAAAGCACTTGATTTATTAATTGAGCAAGCCTATATTTCAGTCAGCGCTTCCAGCGCACCCTGCCCGGCTCGCTCCCGGCAGCGCGACCAATAAATCACTAGGAGACCCGCATGAACGCAAAGCATTGCATCGCAATGGGCTTGATCGCATCCGCCGCCGGCCACGCCGCCGCCCAGGAAGCCGTCATCGGCCTGATCACCAAGACGGAAACCAATCCCTTTTTCGTCAAGATGAAGGAAGGCGCGCAGCGCGCCGCCAAGCTGCAGGGCGCCAAGCTGCTGACGGCGGCCGGCAAATCGGATGGCGACAACGCCGGCCAGGTGACGGCGATTGAAAACATGGTGTCGGCCGGCGCCAAGGCCATCCTGATCACGCCCAGCGATGCCAAGGCCATCGTGCCGGCGATCAAAAGGGCGCGCGAACAGGGCGTGCTGGTGATTGCGCTCGACAGCCCGGCCGATCCGGTCAACGCCACCGACGCGCTGTTCGCCACCGATAACTTCAAGGCCGGCCAACTGATCGGCCAGTACGCCAAGGCGTCCCTGGCCGGCAAGCCGGCCCGGATCGCCACGCTCGACCTGTTCCCCGGCCATCCGGTCGGCATCGCGCGCCACAACGGTTTCCTGGCAGGCTACGGCGTGGCCGGCATCGACGCCAGGACCATAGGCCCGGCCAAGAGCGCGGAGGTGGTCTGCATGGCGGACAGCTACGGCGACCAGGGCAAGGGCCAGACCGCGATGGAGAACTGCCTGCAGAAAAACCCGGACATCAACCTGGTCTACACCATCAACGAGCCGGCGGCGGCCGGCGCCTACAAGGCGCTGAAGGCGGCCGGCAAGGAAAAAAATGTCCTGATCGTGTCGGTCGACGGCGGCTGCGCCGGCGTGCGCGACGTCAAGGCCGGCGTGATCGGCGCCACCGCGCAGCAGTACCCGCTGAAGATGGCCGGCCTGGCGCTGGACGCCGGCGTCGCCTACGCCAAGACCGGCAAGAAGGCGAACGGCTACGTGGACACCGGCGTGACGCTGGTGACCGACAAGCAAATGGCCGGCGTCGACAGCCGCGACACCGCCTTCGGCCTGGGCGCCTGCTGGGGCAAATAAGCCCGGCGCGCCCACCGTCCAGCCCATCTCAGACCAAGGAATTCCATGAACGCCCAACTCAACCCAGCGCCGGCGCCCGGCGCGGGGGCTGCCAGCCCGGCGGCCCCGGCCGCCCGCCACAGCCTGACGCGCCTGAAGGATAGGCTGCCCCCGGTCACCGTGCTCGGCCCGCTGATCGCGCTGCTGGCCTCCGTGCTCTTTTTCGCCACCCAGTCCGAGCGCTTCCTGAGCGGACAGAACTTCTCGCTGATCCTGCAGCAGGTGATGGTGGTGGGCGTGATCGCCCTTGGCCAGACCCTGATCATCCTGACCGCCGGCATCGACCTGTCGTGCGGCATGGCAATGGCGCTCGGCTCGGTCGTGATGACCAAGTTCGGCGTCGACTACGGCATGCACCCGTATGCCGCCGTGCTGTGCGGCATGGGCGCCTGCGTGCTGATCGGCTACGTCAACGGCGCGCTGGTCACCTCGATCAAGCTGCCGCCGTTCATCGTCACGCTCGGCACCATGAATATCGCCTTCGCCGTCACGCAGATTTACTCGCAGGCGCAGACCGTGACCGGCCTGCCGGAGACGATGACCTTCTTCGGCAACACCTTCCACCTCGGCCAGACCAGCGTCACCTACGGCACCGCGCTGATGCTGGGCCTGTACTTGCTGACCTGGCTGGTGCTGCGCGAGACCGCGCCGGGCCGCCACCTGTACGCGGTGGGCAACAACCCGGAAGCGGCGCGCCTGACCGGCATCGCCACCGGGCGCGTGCTGCTGGGCGTGTACATGATTGCAGGCCTGTTCTACGGCATCGCCGCGCTGCTGTCGGTGGCGCGCATGGGGGTCGGCGACCCGCAGGGCGGCCAGACCGACAACCTCGACAGCATCACCGCCGTGGTGCTGGGCGGCACCAGCCTGTTCGGCGGGCGCGGTTCCATCGCCGGCACCCTGGTCGGCGTGCTGATCGTCGGCGTGTTCCGCAACGGCCTGACGCTGATGGGCGTGCCCTCCGTCTACCAGATCCTGGTCACCGGCGTGCTGGTGATCCTGGCCGTGGCCACCGACCAACTGACGCACAAGAAAGGCTGACCATGAGCTCGACCCGCTCCACCCAAGAGGTATTCCAGGCGCGCGGCCTGGTGAAACGCTACGGCGGCGTGACCGCCCTCGACGGCGCCGACTTCGATTTGCGCGCCGGCGAAATCCTGGCCGTCATCGGCGACAACGGCGCCGGCAAGTCCTCGCTGATCAAGGCGCTGTCCGGCGCCATCGTGCCGGACGAGGGGCAGCTGCGGCTGGACGGCGACGTGGTGCATTTCAAGTCGCCGATCGACGCGCGCCGGCACGGCATCGAAACCGTGTACCAGGACCTGGCCGTCGCGCCGGCCATGACGATCGCGGAAAACCTGTTCCTGGGCCGCGAAATCCTGCGCCCCGGCCTGCTCGGCAAGTGGCTGCGCCTGATCGACAAGAAACGCATGCTGCAGGAGGCGGTCGGCCACATGCAGGATTTGAGGATAGGCATCCGTTCCATGCAGCAGGCGGTGGGCACGCTGTCGGGCGGCCAGCGCCAGGGCGTGGCGGTGGCGCGCAGCACCGCGTTCGCCAGGCACGTGGTGATCCTGGACGAGCCGACCGCCGCGCTCGGCGTCAAGGAAGGCAATATGGTGCTCGACCTGATACGGCGCGTGCGCGACAAGGGGCTGCCGGTGGTGCTGATCAGCCACAACATGCCGCACGTGTTCGAGATCGCCGACCGCATCCACATCCAGCGGCTGGGCAAACGCGTCGCCGTGGTCAATCCCAGGCACATCAGCATGTCCGACACGGTGGCCGTGATGACCGGCGCCAAGGACCCGCGCGACCTGCCGGAGCTGGCCCATGCTTAAAGGAATCGATCCCCTGCTCACGCCGGAACTGCTCAAGATACTGGCCGAGATGGGGCATGGGGACGCCGTCGCCGTGGTGGACGCCAACTTCACCGCCGCCTCGCTCGGACGCGGCAAGCCCGTGGTGCGCCTGCCCGGCGCCAGCCTGGCGCGCGCCTGCGCGGCCGTCCTGTCCGTCTTCCCGCTCGACCTGCCCGGCCAGCCGGTCTCGTTCATGGCCGTGTCGGGGCAGCCGGCGGACCACCGCTCGGCACTGCAGCGCGAGCTGGTGGCCTTGTGCGGGTCGGCCGGGTCGGCTGCGCCGTCCCAGTGCGTGGCGGTCGAGCGCTTTGCCTTTTACGAGCAGGTCCGGCAAGCGTACGCCATCGTGCAAACGGGCGAATTGCAGCCTTACGCCAATTTCCTGTTCCGCAAGGGCGTGCTGGCCGGCGCGCCGGAGGATGGATGACACCGCGCCCCGACGCATATTTCAACCCAATCACACGCAACAGGAGAAGCGACATGGTAGTGACATTCGGCGAAGCACTGGTGGACATGATAGAAATGCCGGACGGCCGTTTTGCCGCCGCGCTTGGCGGAGCCGTGTGCAATTTCACCATCGCCGCCGCGCGCCAGCGCATGGATGCGACGTATTTGAATCCCCTGTCGGCGGACAGCTTCGGCCAGGGATTCGCGCGCATGCTGGCGCGGGACGGCGTACGCCTGGGCAGCCCGGCGCGCAGCGCCAGGCCAACCTCGCTGGCCATCGTCACGCTGGACGCGGACGGCACACCCAGTTACGTGTTCCACCGCGAAGGCGTGGCCGACCGCGACATCCGGCCCGAACAAGCCCGCGCCGCGCTGCCGGCCGGCATGCGCCTGTTCCACACCGGCGGCCTGGCGCTGGTGCCCGACGATATCGACGCCACGCTGCGCATCATCGAGGCTGCGGCTGCGGCGGGCGCGCTGATTTCGGTCGACGCCAACATGCGCCCGCTGGTGTGCGGCGACCTTGCCGCCTATGCCGCCGGCGTGCAGCGCGCGCTCGCACTGGCCGACCTGATCAAGGTCAGCGAGGAAGACCTGCTGCACCTGGGGTACACCGGCATGGCGCCGCTGGCCGCCGCGCGCATGCTGCAACAGACGCTGGAGGTGAAACTGGTCGCGCTGACGCTGGGCGCCCAGGGCGCAGTGCTGCTGTCGCGCCGCGCCTGCGCCGCGCTCGGCGCGCCCCAGGGCATCCAGGTGGTTGACACGGTCGGCTGCGGCGACAGTTTTCTGGCCGGCCTGGTGGCCAGCCTGGCCTCGGCCGGCAAGCTGTCGGCGGCGGCGCTGGCCGAGGCGGACGCCGCCACGCTGGAACAGGCGGCGCGCTACGCCATCGCCAGCGCCAGCATCAACGCCATGCGCGAAGGCTGCAATCCGGCCACCGCCTCCGAAACAGCGGCCTTCCTCGCGCAGCAGTCAGGGCGGCGTGACGGCGCCGTCCGGCAAGCCGCAGCCTAACGGGCCACGCGCGGGCCACGCAGGAGGCCCCACCTAAGGCCGCGCCCCGGGCCCGCCCTCACACCAATGGCGGATCGGTTTCCCGCTCGAATGCGCGATGGCCCGCCAGCGCCGCCTTGAACGCGGCCAGCGCGTCCGACAGGTCGGACGGGTCGGTGCCGATCAGCGCCGGGTCGTCCGAGCCGTCGGGCAGCTTGGGCGGAATGCCGGCCTTGCCCAGCAGCGCGGCGCCGTCGCCCACCACCAGCAAAGGCTTGCAGTGACGGTATTGCTGGCGCACGAAGTCCAGGGCCAGCGCGTCCTTCGTCAACTGTTCGGCGGCCGCCGCGCCGTCCGGCACGGCCACCGCATCGAACAGCACCGGCGGCGCATTCTCGAAGGTCTTCTCGACCGGCAGCGTGGCGCCGCCGGCGGTGGCCACGGGGTTCAGCGTGCCGGCCAGCAGGTGCGGCACCGCGCCGTCGGCCAGCAGCGAGGACTGGATGGCCTTCACGCTGGCTTCGTCCACGCCGGGCGCGAGCAGGATGGCCACCTGGCGCGCCTTGATGCCCTGCTCTCCCGGCCGCGACAGCAGCGACAAGGCGGGCGACGGCGGATAGGACGGCAGCGGCAGCGCGGTGGCCAGCGGCTGCGGCTGCGGCACCGGCATGCCCAGGCCGGCCGCCACGCCGTGCGCCAGCGTGGCGTCCACATTGGCCAGCATGGACAGCATGCGCTCGCGGATGGCGGGGATCTGCACCTTGCTCAGCTCGAAGCGGAAGCCGCCCACGATGTGGGCCTGCTCGGCCGGGCTCTGGCTGATCCAGAACAGGCGCGCCTGCGAGTAGTGGTCGGCGAACAGCTCGGGCTTGCCGCGCACCTTGTCCTCCGTGACGGCCTGCTCGCGGATGCTGGTGAAGCCCGCCATGCCGGCCTGGAAGGGGCAGCCGCCGGCCAGCGAATTCGGCTCGTACGACACCCTGCCGCGGTTGATGGCCTGGCGGTGCATGCCGTCGCGCTGGTTGTTGTGCACCGGGCACACCGGCGAGTTGATCGGAATTTCGTGGAAGTTGGGGCCGCCCAGGCGGCTGATCTGCGTGTCCACATAGGAGTGGATGCGGCCCTGCAGCAGCGGATCGTTGGTGAAGTCGATGCCGGGCACGATGTGCGCGGTGCAGAAGGCCACCTGCTCGGTTTCGGCGAAGAAGTTGTCCGGGTTGCGGTTCAGCGTCATGCGGCCGACTATCTGCACCGGCACCAGCTCTTCCGGCACGATCTTGGTGGCGTCCAGCACGTCGAACGGGAAGCTCTCGGCCTGCTCTTCGGTGAAGATCTGCAGGCCCAGTTCCCATTGCGGGTAGGCGCCCGCTTCGATGGCTTCCCACAGGTCGCGCCGGTGGAAGTCCGGGTCGGCGCCCATGATCTTGTTGGACTCTTCCCACACCAGCGAGTGGGTGCCGGCCAGCGGCTGCCAGTGGAACTTGCAGAACACGCTGGCGCCGTCGGCGTTCACCAGGCGGAAGGTGTGCACGCCGAAGCCCTGCATGGTGCGGTAGCTGCGCGGGATGGCGCGGTCGGACATGGTCCACATCAGCATGTGCATCGATTCCGGCATCAGCGAGGTGAAGTCCCAGAAGGTGTCGTGCGCGCTGGCCGCCTGCGGCATGCCGTTGTGCGGCTCGGGTTTCACCGAGTGCACCAGGTCCGGGAACTTCATCGCGTCCTGGATGAAGAACACGGGGATGTTGTTGCCGACCAGGTCCCAGTTGCCTTCGTCGGTGTAGAACTTGACGGCGAAGCCGCGCACGTCGCGCGCGGTGTCGGACGAGCCGCGCTCGCCGGCCACGGTGGAGAAGCGCACGAACACCGGCGTGCGCTTGCCCGCCTGCGCAAACGGCGCGGCGCGCGTGATGCCGCCCAGGTCCTGGTAGGACTCGAAGTAGCCGTGCGCCGCCGAACCGCGCGCGTGCACGATGCGCTCGGGGATGCGTTCATGGTCGAAGTGCGTGATCTTCTCGCGCAGGATGAAGTCTTCCATCAGCGTGGGACCGCGCAGATGGGCTTTCAGCGAGTTCTGGTTGTCGCCGACAGGCACGCCCTGGTTGGTGGTCAGGCGCTGGCCGCCGGCGTCGCTGCGCACGCGTTCCAGGTTGCCGTCGTTGGGGTTCACGCCCAAGGGTGGCGAACCGCCGCCCACCTTGGGCGAGCTTTGCGTTTCGGACGCGGTGCCGGCGGTGGCGGCCGGCGCGCCCGCGTCCACGTGCATGCCTTCGGGCGGGGTGTGCGCGGCGTCGCCGTGTTCGGCGGGCTTGTTGGCGTTGTAAGCGATGCTGGCAGCCAGGTCGATTGCGCTGGCTGGCTGGCCTTTTTTGTTGTTGGTCATGAGATCCTCAAAAGTCAGCGGAACAGGGCAAGCAGGATGATGATGGGCAGGGGTATGCCGAGCATCCACAGCAGGATAGAGCGCATGGCGGTCTCCTTGGCGTTTGGGTTGTATCAGCGGTCAGCGGCGCAGCGGGCCGCCGGCGTCGCGCTGCTTGCCGCCGAAGGTGGCGGCCAGGCTGGCGATGAAGGCGCCCAACAGCAGGGCCACGAACATCCACAGCGCGGAGTGGGCGCCGGCTTTGCGGGCTTGCTCGGCGGCGTGTTTGGCCGTGTTTTCCGCGTCGGTGCGGGCTTTCACCAGGCGCGCATGGACATCGTCCACGCGGCGCTCGGCCTCGGCCTGCTCGACGCCGGTGCGCTTGGCGACCAGGCGCGCCAGGTACTGGCGGTCGTCCACCGCCATGGCCGGCCCGTTCGCGGGCTGCTGCAGCAGGATGCGGCCAACTTCGGCGCGCAAGGCGCCGTTGTCCGCTTCCGGCGGCGGCGTATCGGCGCGCAGCAGCATGTCGGTATAGTAGGCGGCAGGATTCACGCCCGCCGCTGCGCCCTTGCCCGCTCCGGCAGCGGCTGTAGCGCCGATGGCGGTGGCCGCGCCGGCGCCGGCGTCGATGGCGCCGCTCAGCGCCGCCCGCACCGCGCCAGCCATCAGCGCCGCAGTGAGCAAGGTGGCCAGCGCCCAGGCCAGCAGGCCGTGCGCGGTGTCGCGGAAGTAGACCTCGTCGCCATGCACGCTGGCCCACTTCACGCGCAGCCGGCCGGCAAGATAGCCGCCCACGCCCGCCGAGGCGAGCTGCATGAAGGCGGCCCAGATGATGGCGGACTTGCCGATCGGGGCGTCGTTGTAGGACCAGGGGGAAATGGCGGAAAGGCCCAGGCCCACGCCCAGTATCAGCAGAATGAACGAGAGTGCGGCGGCCGCCAGTGCGCCCGCCAGCACGGCGCTCCAGGACACGCCGGCTTGGCTGGCTTCGGCCGGGATGACGGCGATGCCTGTGGCTTGCGGCGATCCGGAAGCGGGAATGGAACCAGGAATGGAAGTTTGCATGCAGTTCTCCTGCCGGCGGTGCACGGGCACCGCCGGCGTCAAGGCCGATCGCGTGAGTGTTGCTGAGACTGGGGCCTTCTTGCCGGCCTTACTTGCGACCTTACTTGCGGCCGCCCAGCAGCTTGGACAGGCCGTAACCCGCAGCCACGGCGATCAGCACCGACGTGGCGGGGCTGGTGCGCACATAGTTGCGGCCCGATTCGGCGAAGCGGGTGTAGGCCGCGCCGAGCTGCTTGGCGCTGCTGGCGGCTTTCTCGCCGACCTGGGTTGCCGTATCGGCCACGCGGTCAACCGCCGTATGGGCGGCGCCGGCCAGGCGGTCGGCGGTGGGCGGGACTTTTTCGGCCATCTTGTCCACGGTGGCGTGGGCGGAACTGGCCAGGCGGTCCGCAGTCGGTTGCACTTTTTCAGCGGTGCGGTCGATGGCGCTGTGGATGTCGGCGCGGCCGAACTGGTGGCCGGACTGGTTGCCAGAGTCGCGCGTGGAATTGCTCAGCTTATCCGTAGTGTTGTCCATGATGATTCCTCGGTGTCGTTGATGGGCTTCATTGCCTGAGTAACGATATGCCGATCAGTTGCCGCACACAGTGCGGCACCTAACAAACACCGGGGAATCCTGCGGCTTGCCGCGTGGAGCTACTGGATGAAGCCCAGCAGCGCGGGGATGGTCTGCTCGGGCGCCTCTTCCATGATCCAGTGGCCGGAGCCCTTGATGATGCGGCCGTCCACGTTCTCCGCCACCAGCTTGGCCTGGTTGATCAGGAACTCGCCGCCCGACTTTTCGCCGGCCAGCACCAGCATCGGCATGGTCAGCCTGGTCTTGCCCAGTTCCGCGAACTGTTCGGCGTCCTGCGGGAAAGTCTTGAAGTACTGGAAGCCGGCGCGCACGCCGCCCGGCTGGGCGTAGGCTGCCGCGTACAGCTTGCGGTCCGCTTCCTTGATGGACTTGGTCTTGTCGGCGGCAAAGTCGTTCCAGAAGTGTTCGAAGTAGGTGCGCTCGCGGCCGGCCACCAGTTTTTCCGGCGTTTCGCCGAAGAAGTGGAAGTGCCACAGGTCGCGCAGCAGGAACATATCGGTCCAGTTGCCGATGCCCGGCAGGAAGGCGTCCATCAGCGCGACCTTTTTGGTGTCGGCCGGGTACTGGGCGGCGTAGGCGTACGCCACCATCAGGCCGATGTCGTGGCCCACCACGGTGGCCGGCTCCTTGCTGATGCTGCCCACCAGCTCGTGGATGTCCTTGGCCATATTGGTTTTCAGGTAGCCGTCCGCCGCTTTCCCGGAGCCGCCCACGCCGCGCATGTCGGGCACGATCACGGTGTGGGTCTTGGCCAGTTCGCCCATGATGGGCTTCCACATATGGCCGGTCTGCGTGTAGCCGTGCAGCAGCACCACCGGCGTGCCTTTGCCGCCCACCAGGTAGTGGATCGTGGTGCCGTTCACGGCGGCGGTCTTGCTGGTGAAGCCGGCCGGGGCTGCTGCAAGCGCGCTGCCCACTGCGGCGGCCATGGTAACGGCGGCAATGCCGCGCAGGACGGTGCGGCGGATGCTGTTTGCTGGGATGCTCATGTCATGCTCCTGAAGTTCGATGGCGCTGTCGGCGACTGCGCTTCCATGGACACACTATATGATTCACGAATACGACAATCAATCGCACAAATATGAAGCAATCATTCAGTATTTGTAAACTATGGGCGCGTAAGCCATCCTCCAGCGTAACCACACGCTGGAAGGGGCGCCTCTCTCTTTCGGAACGGATTAGGGCTTGGCGGCGATCTTGATGGGCGGGCGCATGCGCGGCGCGGCGTCGGACTGGCGCCTGATCAGCGAGAAGTCCATCAGCACGTGCTCGGGCGCTTCCGGCGCGCCGTCGCGCAGCGCGCGGATCTGGCGCACCAGGTACTGCACCGCCGCTTCTGCCATGCCGGTGATCGGCTGGCGCACGGTGGTCAGCTCGGGCCAGATGGTGGTGGCCAGCGCCGTATCGTCGAAGCCCGCTACCGTGAGGTCGCCCGGCACGTCCAGGCCCAGGCGGTGCGCGATGGCGACGGTGGCCGCCGCCATGTCGTCGTTACTGGCGAAGACGGCGGTCGGGCGCTGCTCGAGGCCCAGCAGCAGTTCGGCCGCATCCAGGCCGGAGCGGTAGGTAAACATGCCTTGCACGGTCAGCTCGGCCGCGTCCTGCGCGCCGCGGTCGGCAATGGCGGCCTTGAAGCCGGCCAGGCGGCGCGCGCTTGCGGTCTGGTTCGGGTGGCCGATGACGAAGCCGATGCGCTGGTGGCCCAGCGTGATCAGGTGCGAGGTCATGGCGTAGGCGGCCTGGTAGTCGTCGATGCTGACGGCGCACACGCGCGGGTCGGGCTGGCCGCAGGCCACGGTGACGGCCGGCAGCGAGGACTTGGCGATCATGTCGATCAGGCCCGGCATGTCGCACAGCGGCGGCGGCAGGATGATGCCGTCCACGCCGTTGTCGATCAGGCGCTGGGTCTGTTCCTTCCAGTGCTCGCCCGCTTCGCACTTCTCCACCACCAGCTGCACGTTGTTCAAGCTGGCCTGGTTCAGCAGGCCGACCAGGAATTCGCTCAGGTAGCCGGCGCTGGGATTGCTGTACAGGAAACCAATGCGGATAGGCCGCGAGCCGGCGAGGCGGCGGGCGGCCTGGTTGGGCACGTAGTTGAGCGCGGCCACGGCTTCGTCCACCTTGCGGCGGGTGCTTTGCCGTACCTTGGTGTCGCCATTCATCACGCGCGACACCGTCATCGGCGACACGCCGGCCAGTTTCGCCACGTCGGACATGGTGGGGACACCGGAGCGGGATTCCGGTCCCGCGGCTGCTTTCGCCTTAGTTCTTGCCATCTGCTCAGAAAACCTGTGTTAAAAAGTGGACTTTACCACAAGCTGCGCTGGTAAAACTGTCCGGCCATGCAACAAATGGTCACACGTATGTTAACGCAATCATTGCGGCCGGACCAGATTTCTAACCGCGCCCCGGAGCGTAGGGGAATTTCAGCGACTTGTAATAGTCCAGCGGCATGCCCGGCGCCTTCACGCCGGCAGGCAGCGCCAGCCCGGAAACCGACTGGAAGTAGGCCACGCAGGCGTCGCGCCACCACACCGCTTCCTGGTACTGCTTGTCCAGCAGGACCGCCACGTCCTCGTGGCGGCGCGCGTCGATGACCGGCTTCAGGCGCGCCCACCGCCGGCGCATGTCGTCCGCCTGCGCCACGCCGCTGTCGTATCGGGCCAACAGTTCGTCCCACAGCTTGCGGCCGGACGCCATCTTGTAGTCCCAAGGCAGGTGGTGGAACCACAGCAGCATGCTTTCCGGCGTGGTGCGCGGGTCGGCGTACCGGCGCGCCAGTTCGGGCGCGTACTGGGCCACGGCGTTGCTGCCGGTGGCGGTGCGGTCGAAGCCGATGCCGCCCTTGTCGGCGCGGTGGTAGTAGACCGGGTTCCAGTCCGGGCGCTCCAGGTTGGCCACCCATGGCGCGGGGCCGTGGTGGTGGCCGGTGCCCATCAGGTGGTGCAGGCCGAGCGGCGTCATGTAGTTCACCACCGCTTCGCGCGACATCATCATCAGGTCGGTAACCTGCGCCACCACGGCCGGCTCGGACGAGAAAGTCTGCGCTACCCATTCGCGCGCCAGCGCGCGCGCGTCGGCCTGCGGGTTCCAGGCCAGGCGGCCGAAGGCGTACCAGTTGGCCTGGTCGAAATGCGAACCGCTCCAATTGCGCTCGCTGCCGATGTTGGCCACGCCGGCAATGCCGGTCAGGCGCGATTTGCCCTGCTCCGCGCCGGCCTCCAGGATCTGCGCCACGGTGGCGCTGCCGCCTTTGCCGCCCGTGCCGGTGTGCATATCGGTGGCCAGCGTTTCCTGGTACATGGTGCCGAGGTAGGCCAGGTGCGTGGCGTAGCCCAGGTATTCCTTGGTGATCTGGAATTCCATCATCAGCGGCGTTTTCGGCATGGCGCCGAACAGCGGGTGGGCCGGTTCGCGCGGCTGGAAGTCGATGGCGCCGTTCTTCACCTGCACCAGCACGTTGGCGTCGAAAGTGCCGTCCAGCGGTTTGAATTCGTCATAGGCCTGCTTGGCGCGGTCGTCCGGCTTTTCATGCGCGTAGACGAAGGCGCGCCACATCACGATACCCTTGTGCGGCGCCACAGCCTTGGCCAGCATGTTGGCGCCGTCGGCGTGGCTGCGCTTGTAGTCCTGCGGGCCGGGCTGGCCTTCGGAGTTGGCTTTCACCAGGAAGCCGCCGAAGTCGGGGATGGCCTTGTAGATCTCGCCGGCCTTGGCTTTCCACCAGGCGGCGACGGCCGGGTCGAGCGGGTCGGCGGTCCTGGTGTCGCCCAGTTCCAGCGGCGTGGAGAAGCGCGCGGACAGGTAGACCTTGATGCCGTAAGGGCGCAGCGAATCCGCCACGGCGGCGGCCTTGGCGATCCATGGCGCGGTCAGGATGTCCGGCTTGGAGTTCACGTTGTTGAGCACCGTGCCGTTGATGCCCAGCGAGGCGTTGGCGCGCGCGTAGTCCACGTAGCGGCGGTCGCGCACTTCGGGCAGCGCCCACCAGTTCCAGATCGATTCGCCGGCGTAGCCGCGTTCCACGGTGCGGTCCAGGTTATCCCAGTGGTTCAGCACGCGCAGTTGCAGCTTGGGCGCGGAACGCTCGTCCAGCGCGGCCAGGCTGCCCAGGCCACCCGGCGCTTCCGCGCCGGTGCCGATCTTGCGCAGCAGCGCGAAGGAGCCGTACAGCAGGCCGATGTCGCTGTTGGCGGCGATCAGGGTGACCTTGCGGCCCTGAAGGCGCGTGCTGCGCAGCAGGTAGCCTTCCTGGCCCAGCGTTTCGAGCTTCAGGCCCATGCCGGACAGCGCAGGCATGGACGCCGGCGTGGCCAGCACCACGGCGCCGTCCTGCACGGCGGCGGCCAGCGGCGGTTCCTTGCCCAGCAGGCCGCCAAGGCCGCGCTGCAGTTCGGCCACGGCCGCCTGCAGCGGCGTGGCGGCCGGCGCGGCGATACTGCCGCCAGCCGTGCCGGCACCGGCGCCAGCGCCGGCGGCCACGATGGCGCTCGCCACCGGACGCACTTGCACGCGCGCCGCCTTGTCGAGCGGGCGGTAGCGCAGCCACAGGTCGTAGCCGTCCTCCACCACGCCCGGGGCGCTCTGCGCAGCCTGCGCACCCTGCGCTGCCAGCGCGGGCAGCGGCAGCAGTGACGATAGCGGCAATAGCGGCAAGACCGCCGCCAGCATAGGCGCAAGCGCCTTGAACATTCCTCTCATCTTCAGTCTCCGTTGTACAACTATGTTAGCGCAATCTTCACGGCGCCTTGGGGCTTTCCTGCGGACCGAGGTAGCTCGGTTTCAAGCCGCCCGCGTCCACCACCAGTTTTTGCAGCACCAGCGCGGGATCCACGGCCCAGAACTTGAGCGTGTGCGCGCCTGCGGCCAGCTTGTGCTTCGTCTTGAACACCACCGCGCCATCCGAGACGGCACGCTCCCAGAAGCGCTGCGAACCGTCCGCGTGCACATTCACCACCTGCGGCGTCTCGTCATCGAACGAGGCCGCGTAGCGGAAGCCCTCGCCCGGCTGGAACTTCAGCGTGGGCGCCAGCGTGGCATGCAGGGTCACTTCGCCCGCCGTCTGCAGGTGCACCTTGTATTCGAGCCGCATGCCTTCGGCCGCGCCGGGCAGCGACAGCGCCGCATTGGCCGGCAGCGTGGTCATGGCGGACAGCGTGCGGCCATGGTCCGGAATGCGCAGCCATTGCCAGCCTTCCTTGGCCACGGCGTTCGCATAGTGTTCCGCTTCGATGGCGATCACGCCTTGCGACTCCACGAAACTGCCGGCCGCAGCCTGCACCGGCCGGCGCACCGGCACCTTGATGCGGGTCTTGCCGCCGGGGCCTTCCACGGTCAGCGTCGCCTCGATCATGTTGCTGCCCGCCGGCAGCGACGCCCACGGCACGTCCGCCCAGCGCACGTTCACCATCACGCGTTTTTCGCGCACCACCCGGCCGGCCGAGCTGCTCAGCACCACCCACGGCTCGCTGGCCTTGATGGTGTAGTTGAACGCCTGCTGGCCGCGGTTGAAGATCTCCAGCCAGCGCGCCTGCTTGCTCTCGGCGTCCAGCACCGGCAGCGCGAGCTTGTCCGCATTCTGGCCCGGCCACGCGAACTCGCTGCCCTCCACCGCCACCGCCATCTCGCTCGCCTTGGGCGACTGCACTTCCGTCAC
This sequence comes from Massilia sp. BGA-UO-ETr-WB1, assembly GCF_059567845.1. Lineage (NCBI taxonomy): Bacteria > Pseudomonadati > Pseudomonadota > Betaproteobacteria > Burkholderiales > Oxalobacteraceae > Massilia > Massilia sp. BGA-UO-ETr-WB1. The sequence goes on from NZ_JCAQOT010000013.1 coordinate 381,280, forward strand.
CGGCGGCATCACGTTGCGCGGCGGCTGGTTCCAGTAGGTGTAGCCCAGGTGGGTCTGCGACATCATGTGGTTCCACTTGCCGTCGCTGATGTCTTCCATGTACTGGCGCGCCAGTTCCGCGTCCTGCTTGAACAGTCCGCGCGCGCGTTCGGCCAGGTCGTTGGTGGAGGCGCGGCCCTGCTTGCCGTACAGCTGGTTCTGCGCCGCCAGCGCGTACAGCTCATTCACCACCGCGCCCGCATTCGCCGGATACTGCACCAGCTGGAAGAAGGCGTCGCGCAGGTTGGACGGCAAGGCGGCGTCGATCCGGTTGGCGCGCGCGGCTATGTCCTTGTACTCGGCCACGATGCGCGCCGCTTCGTTGTAGTTCACCTGGCTATAGGTGCCCGGCTCCAGCTGCTCCGGCTTGCGGCGGCCGTTGTACTTGGTGTACTTGGCCACGATGTCCGCGATCTCGTCCGCGTGTTCGGCGCCGAACTCGCGCGCCGCCCACAGTTTCAGGTACTCAGGCAGGCGCTCGGCCGGCCACGCCGCAGGGTTCCACGCATAGCTGAGGAAGAATTCGATCGGCACTTCCATCGGTTTCAGGTCGCCCACGTTGACGATCCACATGCGCCTGGCGTCGTACTCCCAGGCCAGCCGCATCTGCTCCCAGATCTTTGGGATCGGCGTCACGTTGAGCCACTTGTAGGAGCGCGGGCCGCCCACGTAGTCGAAGTGGTAGTACACGCCGGCGCCGCCGGAACGCTTGCGCTCTTCCGGCGTGGGCAGGCGGCGGATATTGGCCCAGTTGTCGTCGCACCACAGCAGCAGCACGTCGTCCGGCACGCGCATGCCCTTCTCGTAGTACTCCTGCACTTCCTTGTACAAGGCCCACACCTGCGGCACCTTGCTCATGTCCGGGTTGATCTGCTGCGCGATGATCTCGCGCTGGTCCTTCACGATGCGCTCCAGCAGCGCCACGTTGGAATCCTCCGACATCGGCTCGTCGCCGTCGCCGCGCATGCCCAGCGTGACGATCTTCTCGGTGCCTTTCGAGGCGCGCAGGCCGCCGCGCCAGAAATCCTTCAGCACCGTCTCGTTCTTGCCGTAGTCCCAGGCGCCCTTGCCGTAGCGTTCCCACTCCTTGTGGGCGCGCATCATGGGCTCGTGGTGCGAGGTGCCGATCACCACGCCGTATTCCTCGGCGCGCACGCCATTGAGCTTGTCGTCGTCGAAGAAGGCGGCGTCCCACATGGCCGGCCACAGGTAGTTGCCGCGCAGGCGCAGCAGCAGCTCGAACACCTTCTCGTAGAACTTGTGGTTGTAGCCGCCGTAGTGCTGCTTGGCCCAGCCGGTCAGCGCGGGCGCTTCGTCGTTCAGGAAAATGCCGCGGTACTGCACCGCGGGCGCATCGCTCACGCGCGCGGGGGCGCTGGCGTAGATGGCCTTGCGCTGCCTGGGCGTCACGTCCGCCCACCAGTACCAGGGCGATACGCCGATCTGCTCGGACAGCTCGTAGATGCCGTAGATGGTGCCGCGCTTGTCGCTGCCGGCGATCACCAGCGCGCGCTCCACGCCGGGCATGGGGTTCTTCAGCGTCTGCACCTGCCACGCCTCCCACTTGCCCTTGATGGCGGAAACGTCCAGCGCGCCGGAGCGCACCAGCTTGTCGATCAGCGCGCTCTTGCCGACGGTGCCGATGATGACCACGTCCGCGCCCGCCACGGCGCCGCCCTTTTGCAGCTCGGGGCGGGTGTCGCCGACGCGCTCGATGTCGGCTTGCAGGTCGCCCGCGGCGCGCAGCACGCCAACGTGGTCGGAGGAATCGAGGTACAGCTTGGCGGCGCTGCCGGATTGCACCAGCGCGACGGCATCGGAGTCGGCTGCGGCGCCGCTGCGGTCAAATGCGATAAAGGATTTCTGTCCCAGCGCTAGCGCCGGCAAGGCGCAGGCCAGCATGAGGACAGCACAAGCCGCCCTGGTGAGGAATGTCATTCGTTTGTCTCCGAGCGGCCTGTGTCCGGGCCTGATTTTTGTGGTGTTTTTATAACGCTTCTTATCGTTTTGCACTGCACTGGCGCAGCGCGTTCAGCGGCACGGCGTCGGCCATGGCGCGGAAGCCGGCCGGCGATGGATGCAGGCCGTCGCCCTTGTCGCGCTCCTTCAGCAGGCGCGACGGCTGGGCCGGATCGCGCAGTGCCGCGTCGAAGTCGGCCACGCCGTCGAACACGCCGGAGTTGCGTATCCAGTTGTTCAGCGCCACGCGGTCCGCCTCGTTGTCCACGTTGGGGCGGTAGTAGTCCGAACCCATGTACGGCGAGATGGTGCCGCCGATCACGCAGATGCCCTGCGCGTGCGCACGTTCCACCAGCTGGCGGTGCGCCGTCATCAGGTCGTCCATCAGCTTCTTGCGCGCTTCCGGCGTGTCGTCGCCGTTGCGGTGCTGCCCGCCCAGGTCGTTCACGCCTATCATCACGATGGCATGGGTGACGCCGCTGCGGGCGATCACGTCGCGGTCGAAGCGCGACACCATATTAGGCCCCAACCCGTCGCGCAGCATGCGGCCGCCGCCGATGCCGGCGTTGACCACGCCCATGGCCTGCCCCTCGCGGGCGAAGCGCGCCGCCAGCAGGTCCGGCCAGCGGTCGTTGCCGTCCGTGGTGGCGCCGTGGCCGTCGGTGATGGAGTCGCCGATGGCGACCACCGCGCCCACGCTGCGCGGCGCCTGCACTTCCACGTCCGCCAGCGCATACCATCGCTCCACCTTGGTGGCGGACGGCCATTCGGCGTCCATCACGCGGTTGCCCTTGATGACGAAGCTGTTGGCGCGCGAACCGGGATGGCCGGTCTGGCGCGCCGGTTCGCCCTTGAAGTACATGGAAATGGCCAGGTCCGCGCCCGCCTTGTGCTCGATCGCCACCGGATCGCTGTAATACTCGGCGCCGGACGGTATCAGCACGCTGCTGCGGCCATTGAAAGTGAGGGGGCGCGCGCTGGCGCCGTCGATCTCCGGCTTGCCGGGCGCCTTGGCCAGCGCCACGGCGGCGCCTTCCAGCACCAGCGGCGTGGTGCCGTAGGTGTTGCTGATGCGGACCCGCAGCTTGCTGCCGCCGAGTGAGAGATGCACGATCTGGCGCAGGCTGGACTCGCGCCAGTGCTCCGCCGCCAGTTCATTCTGGCCTTCGGGAATCATGACCGCCGTGCCCCAGGAGGCCACCCAGTGCGCGTCGCTGCCCTCTTTTGCTGCCACTTCGGCAACCGCTGCGAATGCACCGGCTGCAAACAACACGCCTGAAAACCAGGCGCACAACTTGTGTTGACTTGATCGCATAAATCCCTCACACTTGTGTTATGTTAGCGCTATTCATTTTAGGACAAAGCGATGGTACACGCAACAAATCAAAGTGGTTCGCCCAAGGTTATTGAAATGCAGGTGATCCCGGTGGCAGGCTATGACAGCATGCTGCTCAACCTGTGCGGCGCGCACGCCCCCTTCTTCATCCGCACCCTGGTGCTGCTGAAGGACAGCGCCGGCAATACCGGCATGGGCGAAGTGCCGGGCGGCGCCGGCATCCTGCAGGCGCTGGAAAAGGCCGTCCCGCTGGTGGTGGGTACCGAGATCGGGCGCTACAACCGCACCCTGAACGCGGTACGCCTGTCCATCGCCGGCAAGGGCAGCGGCCACCAGCACCAAGTCACGTCCGCCGCCGAAGCGGCGGTGCTGAAGCAGCCGCACGAAATCAACCTGCGCCTGGAAAACGTGGTGACCGCGATCGAAGCGGCGCTGCTGGACCTGATGGGGCAGCACCTCGGCGTGCCGGTGTGCGAACTGCTGGGCGCGGGCCAGCAGCGCGACAGCGTGCCCATGCTGGCCTACCTGTTCTACATCGGCGACCGCCGCCGCACCGACCTGCCCTATCTGGAGAGCACCGGCCCGGAAAGCAGCTGGTACCACATGCGCCACCAGGAAGCGCTGACGCCGGAAGCCATCGCCGACCAGGCCGCAGCCACGGTTGAAAAATACGGCTTCCGCGACTTCAAGCTGAAAGGCGGCGTGATGCACGGCGCCGAGGAAATGGAAGCCATCCGCGCCATCAAGAAGCGCTTCCCCGATTCGCGCGTGACGCTGGACCCGAACGGCGCCTGGTCGCTGGACGAATCGATCGCCCTGTGCAAAGGCCAGGGCCACATCCTGGCTTACGCGGAAGACCCTTGCGGCCCGGAGAACGGTTATTCCGGCCGCGAGATCATGGCCGAATTCCGCCGCGCCACCGGCATCCAGACCGCCACCAACATGATCGCCACCGACTGGCGCCAGATGGCCCACTCGCACCTGCTGGGCGCGGTGGACATTCCGCTGGCCGACCCGCACTTCTGGACCATGCAGGGCTCGGTGCGCCTGGCGCAGCTGTGCCACGACTGGGGCCTGACCTGGGGTTCGCACTCCAACAACCACTTCGACGTGTCGCTGGCCATGTTCACCCATGCCGCCGCCGCCGCGCCGGGCCGCATCACCGCCATCGACACGCACTGGATCTGGCAGGAAGGCCAGGAGCGCCTGACGCGCAATCCGCTGCAGATCGTGGGCGGCGAAGTGCAGGTGCCGCAAGCGCCCGGCCTGGGCATCGAGCCGGACATGGACCGCATCATGGCCGCCAATGCGCTGTACAACAAGGTGGCCACCGGCGCCCGCGACGACGCGATGGCGATGCGCTACCTGGTTCCCGGCTGGACCTATTCGCCCAAGCTCCCCAGCCTGGGCCGCAACTAACACACCAAGGATAGAGACAATGACATTTGCCCAAGTTACCCAATCTCTGCCCGCCGACCTGGCCGACGCCCTGCTGGTTGGCCGCGTCTGGCGCGGCGGCGCGATCAACGGCCCGTGCGTGGTGGTGGTGCGCAACGGCGAGGTATTCGACATCACGGCGCAGGCGCCTACCGTGTCCGAACTGTTCGAGCGCAGCGACCTGGCCGCCTTCACGCGCAGCGCGCAGGGTGAATCGCTGGGCCCCGTGCAGCGTTTGCTGGACGCCGCACTGGAAGCGCAGCCGGATGCGGATGTGCCGCAACTGCTGGCCCCGTGCGACCTGCAAGCCCTGAAAGCCTGCGGCGTGACCTTCGCCGTGAGCCTGCTGGAACGCGTGATCGAAGAACAGGCCGGCGGCGACAAGTCGCGCGCCGACGCGCTGCGCGCCTCGCTGCTGGAATCGATCGGCGCCGACCTGTCCAGCATCAAACCCGGCTCGCCGGAAGCGGAACAGCTGAAGCAACAGTTCATCGCGCGCGGCGCCTGGTCGCAATACATGGAAGTGGGCATCGGCCCTTACGCCGAAGTGTTCTCCAAGTCGCAGCCCATGTCCGCCGTCGGCTTCGGCGCCGATGTCGGCCTGCACCCTGAATCGAAGTGGAACAACCCGGAACCGGAAATCGTGCTGGCCGTGAACAGCCGCCGCGAAGTGGTCGGCGCCTCGCTGGGCAACGACGTGAACCTGCGCGACATCGAAGGCCGCAGCGCACTGCTGCTGGGTAAAGCCAAGGACAACAACGGCTCCTGCGCCATCGGTCCCTTCATCCGCCTGTTCGACGGCGGCTTCACCATGGACACCGTGCGCAACGCGGAAGTACGCATGGTCATCGAAGGCAAGGAAGACGGCTTCCGCCTGGACGGCGCCAGCTTCATGCGCGAAATCAGCCGCGACCCGCTGGACCTGGTATCGCAGACCAGCGGCGCGCACCACCAGTACCCGGACGGCTTCATGCTCTTCCTCGGCACCATGTTCTCGCCGATCAAAGACCGTGGCCAGGCCGGCGCCGGCTTCACCCACCACATGGGCGACCGCGTGACCGTCACCAGCCCGGCACTGGGCTCGCTGATCAACCACGTGCACCGCAGTAACGAGATCACCCCCTGGACTTTCGGCGTACGCGCCCTTTACAAAAACCTGGCCGCACGCGGCCTGCTGAACAACTCGAATGGAGCGAATTAAGATGGTGGCGCCTGTATCAACTGAACGCAAACCCATGGTGTACGCCACCTACCACGACCTGGCCGAAAAGCTGGTGGTCATTACCGGCGGCGGCACCGGCATCGGCGCCGCCATGGTGGACGCCTTCGCCAAACAGGGCGCGCAAGTGGTGTTCCTGGATATCGCCGAGGAAGCCTCGCGCGAACTGGAACAGGCGCTGGCCGGCTGCAAGCGCCCGCCGCGCTTCATCCGCTGCGACCTGACCGACCTGGACGCGCTGGGCAATGCCTTCGCCGCCATCCAGATCGATTTCGGCAAAGTGGACGTGCTGCTCAATAATGCGGCCAACGACAACCGCCACCACGTCAAGGACGTCACCGGCAAGTACTGGGACGACAGCCTGAACGTGAACCTGCGCCACCAGTTCTTCTGCGCGCAGGCCGTGGCGCCCGGCATGAAGGCCAAGGGCGGCGGCGTGATCCTGAACTTCGGCTCCATCTCCTGGCACCTGGCGCTGCCGCAGCTGTCGCTGTACATGACGGCCAAAGCCGCCATCGAAGGCCTGACGCGCGGCCTGGCCCGCGACCTGGGCCCGGACGGCATCCGCGTCAACACCATCATCCCGGGCTCGGTGAAGACCCCGCGCCAGATGGCGCTGTGGCATTCGGCCGAAGATGAAGCGGCCATCCTGGCGGCCCAGTGCCTGCACGAGCGCGTGGAAACCGAGGACGTGGCCGCGCTGGCCCTGTTCCTGGCCTCCGACAACGCCGCCCGCTGCTCCGGCCGCGACTACTTCGTCGACGCGGGCTGGTACGGCGCATGAGTGCGTTGATGGCCACCACGCAGCCGGTCTGCATCTGGGAGCTGGGCGCCAAGCTCGGCGAGGGTCCGTTCTGGCACGCCGCCGAGGCGGCGCTGTACCTGGTGGACATCAAGGGCCAACGCCTGCACCGCTGCGCCGAAGACGGCAGCGCGCGGCAAAGCTGGGACATGCCGGCCGAAACCGGCTTCGCCCTGCCGATGGCGGGCGGCGGCCTGCGCAGTGGCTTGGTCTGCGGCCTGCCCGGCAAGCTGCTGCGCTTTTCCCCCGAAAGCGGTGAATTCACGCCCCTGCTGCAGCTCGAAGCGGACCTCCCCGGAAACCGCCTGAACGACGGCTACGTGGACAGCCACGGCGCCCTGTGGTTCGGCTCCATGGACAACGCCGAAAGCGCGCCCACCGGCTCGCTGTACCGCCTGGCCATGGACGGCACGCTGCAGCAGAAGGACGGCGGCATCATCATCACCAACGGCCCGTGCCACAGCCCGGACGGCCGCACCTTCTACCACACCGACACGCTGGCCAAGGTGGTGTACGCCTACGACGCCGCGCCGGACGGCACGCTGTCCAACAAGCGCCAGTTCGTGCGCACGGCGGAACCCGGCCACCCGGACGGCTCGGTGGTCGATTCCGAAGGCTGCGTGTGGGTCGCCATGTTCGGCGGCGCCCGCGTGGACCGCTACTCCCCGCAGGGCGAAGTCATCGACACCATCGCCTTCCCCTGCCCCAACATCACCAAGGTGGCATTCGGCGGCGCGGACCTGCGCACCGTATTCGCCACCACCGCCTGGAAAGGCATGCCGGACGAGGCGCGCGCCGCCCATCCGCTGGCCGGCGGTGTATTCTCGTTCCGTGTGGAGACCCCGGGACAGCAGCAATATAAATACAAAGGAAACCTGTAATGACCCGCCGCTATCGCTCGCAAGACTGGTTCGACAATCCAGACCATATCGACATGACCGCGCTGTACCTGGAGCGCTTCATGAACTACGGCATTACGCCGGAAGAGCTGCGCAGCGGCCGTCCGATCATCGGCATCGCGCAGTCGGGCAGCGACATCAGCCCGTGCAACCGCATCCACCTGGAGCTGGCCAAGCGCGTGCGCGACGGCATCCGCGACGCGGGCGGCATCGCCATGGAATTCCCGCTGCACCCGATATTCGAAAACTGCCGCCGCCCCACCGCCGCCATCGACCGCAACCTGGCCTATATGGGCCTGGTGGAGATCCTGCACGGCTACCCGATCGACGCGGTGGTGCTGACCACGGGCTGCGACAAGACCACGCCGGCCCAGATCATGGCCGCCGCCACGGTGGACATCCCCGCCATCGTACTGTCCGGCGGCCCGATGCTGGACGGCTGGCTGGACGGCGAGCTGGTAGGCTCCGGCTCGGCCATCTGGAAAGCGCGCCGCCGCCTGGCCGCAGGCGAAATCGACAACGAAAAGTTCCTGCAGATCGGCGCCGCATCCGCGCCGTCGGCGGGCCACTGCAACACCATGGGCACCGCATCGACCATGAACGCCATCGCCGAAGCGCTGGGCATGTCGCTCACCGGCTGCTCCGCCATTCCGGCGCCGTACCGCGAACGCGGCCAGATGGCCTATGAAACCGGCCGCCGCATCGTGGAAATGGCCAGGCTGGACATCCGCCCATCGAGCATCCTGTCGCGCGAAGCCTTCCTGGACGCCATCGTGGTCAATGCCGCCATCGGCGGCTCCACCAACGCGCAGCAGCACATCGTCGCCATGGCGCGCCACGCCGGCGTGGAACTGCGCGAATCGGACTGGATGGAATACGGCCACGACGTGCCGCTGCTGCTGAACATGCAGCCGTCCGGCAAATACCTCGGCGAGCGCTTCCACCGCGCCGGCGGCGTGCCGGCCATCATGTGGGAGCTGGAACAGAAGGGCAAGCTGCGTTCCAACCGCGCCACCGTCACCGGCAAGACCATGGCGGAAAACCTGCAGGGCCGCGAATCGAACGACCGCGAAATGATCACCCCGTTCGACCAGCCGCTGAAGACCAAGGCCGGCTTCTTCGTCCTGAAGGGCAACCTGTTCGACTTCGCCATCATGAAGACCTGCGTCATCTCGCCGGACTTCCGCGCCCGCTACCTGGAGCGCGCCGGCGCCGAGAACGTGTTCGAGTGCCGCGCCGTGGTGTTCGACGGCTCCACCGACTACCACAACCGCATCAACGACCCGTCGCTCAACATCGACGAAAACTGCATCCTGGTGATACGCGGCGCCGGTCCGGTGGGCTGGCCCGGTTCGGCCGAGGTGGTGAACATGCAACCGCCCGATGCGCTGATCAAGCGCGGCATCCTGAACCTGCCGACCCTGGGCGACGGCCGCCAGTCCGGCACCTCGGACAGCCCGTCCATCCTGAACGCGTCGCCGGAAAGCGCCGTGGGCGGCGGCCTGGCCTATGTGCGCACCGGAGACACCATCCGCATCGACCTGAACACCGGCAGCTGCGATATGCTGATCACGGAAGAAGTGCTGGCCGCGCGCAAGGCCGAAGGCATCCCGGCGGTGCCGGCAAGCCAGACGCCGTGGCAGGAACTGTACCGCTCCACCGTGGGCCAGATGCACGACGGCGCCTGCATGGAACTGGCAGTGAAGTACCGCGGCGTGGCCGACACCATGCCGCGCCATAATCATTGAACCCATTAAAAAAATAACATACCCACCTTAGGAGACCGACGATGAACACCAAACTGAAAGCAGTAGCAGCAATCGCAGGCGCCGTCATGGCGCTGTCCAGCGGCTTCGCGCACGCCGACGCCAAGAATCCGAAGATCGGCTTCTCGATCGACGACCTGCGGGTGGAACGCTGGACCCGCGACCGCGACTACTTCAACGCCGAAGCCGAGAAGCTGGGCGCCAAGGTGTTCGTCCAGTCGGCGGACGCCAGCGAGCAGCGCCAGATCGCGCAGATCGAAAACCTGATCTCGCGCGGCGTGGACGTGCTGGTCATCGTCCCCTACAACGCCACGGTGCTGAACAACGCCATCCGCGAAGCGAAGAAAGCCAAGATCAAGGTGCTCTCCTACGACCGCCTGATCCTGAACTCCGACATCGACGCCTACATCTCCTTCGACAACGTCAAGGTCGGCGAGCTGCAGGCCGACGCCGTGGTCAAGCTGAAACCGAAGGGCAACTACTACCTGCTGGGCGGCGCGCCCACCGACAACAACGCCAAGATGCTGCGCGAAGGCCAGATGAAGGTACTGCAGCCGCTGGTGGACAAGGGCGACATCAAAATCGTCGGCAAGCAGTGGGTGAAGGACTGGAGCGCCGCCGAAGCGATGACCATCGTGGAAAACGCGCTGACCGCCAACGGCAACAAGATCGACGCCATCGTCGCGTCCAACGACGGCACCGCCGGCGGCGCCATCCAGGCGCTGACTGCGCAGAAGCTGGGCGGCAAGGTGCCCGTATCCGGACAGGACGCCGACCTGGCGGCCGTCAAGCGCGTCATCGCCGGTACGCAAGCCATGACGGTGTACAAGCCGCTCAAACTGATCGCATCCGAAGCGGCCAAGCTGGCGGTGCAACTGGTGCGCAACGAGAAGCCCGCCTACAACTCGACCTACGAGAACGGCATGAAGAAGGTCAACACCGTACTGCTCAAGCCTATCCCGCTGACCAAGGCCAACGTCAACGTGCTGGTGGACGACGGCTTCTACACCAAGGCCCAACTGTCCATTAACTGATTGCCGACGAGCATGGCCGACTATCTTTTAGAGATGAGGGGCATCGTCAAGCAGTTCGACGGTGTAAAGGCGTTAAACGGGATCGACATCCGGATGAAGGCCGGCGAATGCATCGGCCTGTGCGGCGAGAACGGCGCCGGAAAATCGACGCTGATGAAGGTGCTGTCCGGGGTCTACCCGCACGGCACCTGGGACGGCGAAATCCTGTGGAAGGGCGAGCCGCTGCGCGCGCAGTCGATCCGCGACACGGAGGATGCCGGCATCGTCATCATCCACCAGGAGCTGATGCTGGTGCCCGAGCTGTCGGTGGCGGAGAATATCTTCCTCGGCAACGAGATCACCCTGCCCGGCGGGCGCATGGACTACGCGGCCATGAACCGCCGCGCGGCCGAGATCCTCACCTGGCTCAACATCCACGACGTGAACGTGGTCGAGCCGGTGAAGAATTACGGCGGCGGCCACCAGCAGCTGATCGAGATCGCCAAGGCGCTCAACAAGCGCGCGCAGCTGCTGATCCTGGACGAGCCATCGTCCTCGCTGACGGCGTCCGAGATCCAGGTGCTGCTCAGGATCATCCGCCGGCTCAAGGCGGAAGGCGTGACCTGCGTCTACATCTCGCACAAGCTGGACGAAGTAGAAGCGATCTGCGACACCATCGTGGTGATCCGCGACGGCCAGCACATCGCCACCACGCCGATGAGCGAGATGAACGTGGACCGCATCATCGCGCAGATGGTGGGGCGCGAGATGAACCAGCTCTATCCGCAGCGCCGGCATGCGCCGGGCGAAGTGGTGTTCGAGGCGCGCAACATCAGCTGCTACGACGCCGACAACCCGGCGCGCAAGCGGGTCGACAACATCTCCTTCACGCTGCGCAAGGGCGAAATCCTCGGCATCGCCGGGCTGGTGGGCGCGGGGCGCACGGAACTGGTGTCGTCGATCTTCGGCGCCTACCCCGGCGCGCACGAAGGCGAAGTGTGGCTGGACGGTCAAAAGCTCGACACCGGCACGCCGCAGAAAGCCATCAAGGCCGGGCTGGCGATGGTGCCGGAAGACCGCAAGCAGCACGGCATCGTGCCCGACCTGAGCGTGGGCCAGAACATCACGCTGTCGGTGCTGGGCGAATACGCGCGCGCCACCCGGATCGACCAGGAAGCCGAGCTGAAGACTATCAAACGCGAGATCGCCAGCGTCAAGCTGAAGACCGCCAGCCCCTTCCTGCCGATCACCGGGCTCTCCGGCGGCAACCAGCAGAAGGCCGTGCTGTCCAAGATGCTGCTCACCAAGCCGAAGATCCTGATCCTGGACGAACCCACGCGCGGCGTCGACGTGGGCGCCAAGTTCGAAATCTACCAGCTGATGTTCGACCTGGCCGCGCAAGGCATGTCCATCATCATGGTGTCATCCGAGCTGGCCGAAGTGCTGGGCATCTCCGACCGCGTGCTGGTGATAGGCGAAGGCCAGCTGCGCGGCAACTTCGACAACGACAATCTCAGCCAGGAAACCGTCCTCGCCGCCGCCCTCGACCAGGCCTAGCGACCTGAGCCGCATTCGGGGTCTGACCCCGAATGCGGCTCTGCTTGGTACAAATTGACAGAAACGATAGCCAATGACTATTAAGAAAATTTTCACGCAGTACAAGATGCTGGCCTTGCTGATCGCCATCGCGCTGATCTGGGGCTTTTTCAGCATGAAGACCGATGGCGGCTTTATTTCGCCACGGAACTTGTCCAACCTGATGCGCCAGATGGCCATCACCGGCATCGTCGCCTGCGGCATGTCGCTGGTGATTATCGCCGGCGAGATCGACCTGTCGGTCGGCTCGCTGCTCGGCCTGCTGGGCGGCATCGCCGCCGTGCTGGACGTGACGCACCACCTGCCGCTGCCCGTCAACCTGCTGCTGGTGCTCACCTTCGGCCTGCTGGTCGGCCTGTTCAACGGCTACCTCACCGCCTACCTGAGCATCCCCTCCTTCATTGTCGGCCTGGGGGGCATGCTGGCCTACCGCGGCATCGTGCTGGGCGTGACCGGCGGCACCACCGTGGCGCCGGTGTCGGACGACCTGGTCTACCTCGGCCAGGGCTACCTGCCGCCGCAGCTGGGCATCCTGCTCGGCGTGGCGCTGTTCGCCATCGCCGTCGCGCTCACCTGGCAGCAGCGCCGCAGCCGCGCCGAGCACGGCCTGGAGGCCGCCCCGCTGTGGCGCGACGCGCTCAAGGTGGCAGCCATCGGCGCCATCGTGGCGGCTTTCGTGGTCACCCTCAATTCCTATGAAGGCATTCCGCTGCCGGTGCTGCTGCTGCTTGCGCTGCTGGGCATCTTCACCTACATGACCACGCAGACCGTGTTCGGCCGCCGCGTCTACGCGGTGGGCAGCAATATGGAGGCGACCCGCCTGTCCGGCATCAACGTGAAGTCGATCAAGCTGTGGATCTTCGGCATCATGGGCCTGATGTGCGCCCTGGCCGGCGTGATCAACACGGCGCGCCTGGCGGCCGGCTCGCCTTCGGCCGGCACCTCGGGCGAACTGGATGCGATCGCGGCCTGCTTCATCGGCGGCACCTCCATGCGCGGCGGCTCCGGCACCGTGTACGGCGCGCTGATCGGCGCGCTGGTGATGGCCAGCCTCGATAACGGCATGTCCATGCTGGACGTGGACACCTACTGGCAGATGATCGTCAAGGGCTTCATCCTCACGCTGGCCGTGTGGATCGACGTCAGCACGCGCTCGTCGAAACGTTAAAAGCAAGCGTTAAAAGTACAAACCACAACGGAGACAACGCAATGAGCAACAACCGCAGGCAGTTCCTGTCCACCGCAGGAAGCCTGGCGGGTCTGGTCGCCCTCCCCGCGCCCATGGCCTTCGCCGCAGCCGTACCTGTGTACAAAAATCCTTCCGCTCCCGTCGCCAAGCGCGTGCAGGATCTGCTGGGCCGCATGACGCTGCAGGAAAAAATCGAGCAGATGCAGTGCGTGTGGCAGGACAAGAAGAAGATTGAGGACAGCAGCGGCAATTTCTCGCCCGAGAAGGCCAGCCAGCTGCACCCGCACGGCATCGGCATGCTGGGCCGCCCGTCCGACCGCCAGGGCCAGGCTGCGCCGGGCGGCGCCGCCGGCGACAGCGGCCGCCGCGTCAACCGCAACGCGCTGGAAACGGCGACCTATGTGAACGCGGCGCAGAAGTGGGCCGTGGAGCAGACCCGCCTGGGCATCCCGATGTTCACGCACGAGGAGGCGCTGCACGGCTACGCGGCGCGCGACGCCACCAGCTTCCCGCAGTCGATCGCGCTGGCTTCGTCCTTCGATCCGGACATGGTGCGCAAGGTGTACGCCGTGGCGGCGCGCGAGATGCGCGTGCGCGGCTCGAACTTCGCGCTGGCGCCGGTGGTGGACGTGGCGCGCGAACCGCGCTGGGGCCGCATCGAGGAGACCTACGGCGAAGACCCGCACCTGGCGGGCGAAATCGGCAAGGCCGCCGTGCTGGGCTTCCAGGGCGAGGGCAAGCAGCTGGCCAGGGACAAGGTCTACACCACCCTCAAGCACATGACCGGCCACGGCCAGCCGGAGAGCGGCACCAATATCGGCCCGGCCGAAGTGACCGAGCGCACCCTGCGCGAGGAGTTCTTCCCGCCGTTCGAGAAGATCGTGAAGGAGACCAATGTGGCCGCCATCATGCCTTCGTATAACGAGATCGGCGGCGTGCCTTCGCACGCCAACCGCTGGCTGCTGCACAAGGTAACGCGCGAGGAATGGGGCTTCAAGGGCGTGATGGTGTCGGACTACTTCGGCATCAAGGAGCTGATCACGCGCCACAAGCTGGCGGCCACGCCCAAGGAGGCGGCGCTGCGCGCCATCAAGGCCGGCGTGGACATCGAAACGCCGGACGGCTTCGGCTACAAGGAGCTGGCCGCGCTGGTGAAGGAAAAGCGCGTCTCGGTGGCCGAGATCGACGCCATGGTGGCGCGCATCCTGGAGCTGAAGTTCAACGCCGGCCTGTTCGAAAATCCCTATGTGGACGCGAACGCCGCCGACAGCCTGACCGCGACGCCGGACGCGGTGGCGCTGGCGCGCGAGACGGCCTGCCGTTCGGCCGTGCTGCTGAAGAACGACAAGGGCATCCTGCCGCTGGACCCGAAAAAAGTGGGCAAGGTGCTGCTGCTGGGCACCCACGCCAAGGACACGCCGATCGGCGGCTATTCGGACGTGCCGCGCCACGTGGTGTCGATCTACGAGGGCTTGAAGGCCGAGAGCGAGAAGCACGGCTTCCAGCTGGCCTGGTCCGAGGGCGTGCGCATCACCGAGAGCCGCGTGTGGGGCGCGGACGAAATCGTGTTCACGCCCAAGGCAAAGAACGATCAGCTGATCGCCGCTGCGCTGGAGGCGGCGAAGACGGCCGACACCATCATCATGGTCCTGGGCGACAACGAGCAGACCGCGCGCGAAGCGTGGGCCGACAACCACCTGGGCGACCGCGAAACGCTGGACATGCTGGGCCAGCAGAACGAGCTGGCGAAAGCCATCTTCGACCTGGGCAAGCCTACCGTGGTGTTCCTGCTGAACGGCCGTCCGCTGTCGGTGAACCTGCTGGCCGAGCGCGCGCCGGCGCTGATCGAGGGCTGGTATCTGGGGCAGGAAACCGGCCACGCGGCGGCCGACCTGCTGTTCGGCCGCGCCAACCCGGGCGGCAAGCTGCCGGTGTCGATCGCGCGCAGCGTGGGCCAGCTGCCCATCTTCTACAACCACAAGCCGTCCGCGCGGCGCGGCTATATCGACGGCTCCACCAAGCCGCTGTATCCGTTCGGCTTTGGCCTCAGCTATACCACGTTCGCGATTTCCGAACCGCGCCTGGCCAAGGCGTCGATCCGCGTGGGCGAGTCCACCCAGGTGTCGGTGGACGTGCGCAACACCGGCGCGCTGCTGGGCGACGAGGTGGTGCAGATCTACATCCGCGACGACGTGAGTTCCGTCACGCGCCCGCTGCTGGAGCTGAAGGCCTTCAAGCGCGTGACGCTGGCGCCGGGCGAGTCGCGCACGCTCACCTTCGACATCAAGCCGTCCGACCTGTGGTTCTTCAACATGGACATGAAGCGCGTGGTCGAGCCGGGGTCGTTCACCATTCATGCTGGCCCGAACAGCGTGGAGTTGAAGTCCGTGAAACTGATGGTGAACTAGGGCAAGCCGCCCTTGTGTTCGCCAGCCCACAGACGGCGGCGGTACAAGGGCGCATCCTCGCGGGATAGACTTGCCCGCAAGGTGATGCCATGCTGCCCCCGATCTCCAACGCGGCCGACGCCGCAGCCATTCCTCCCGTCCAGCCCATCGGCGCGCCCTCCGCCAGCTCAGCCGCAGACCCCGCGCCCGCGGTGCTGGCCGCCGCTGCCACTGTCGAGTTTTCCGATCTGGCGCAGTTCCTGTCCACGGTGGCGCTCACGCGCAGGCAATTGCTGGAGCTGCAAGGCACGCCCGATACGCCGCAGCCCAGCGAAGCGCAACTGCGGCTGCTGAACGACGCGGCCGACGCGCTGCGCCTGTCCTTTAACCAGTTGCCGCCCGCCTCCACCGACCTGACGCCGCTGCTGACGGACGATAACGGCAGCAGCACGCTGGCCGAGCGGCTGGCGGACACGCTGCGCCAGCAAGGCGCCACGGGCCTGCCGGGCTCCCAGCTGGCCGCCAGGACACTGGCGGATATCGGCCTCACACTGGACCCGCTCGCGCCGGAATCCACCAGCGACACCCTGAACCTGAACACGCGCGTGCTGGAGGCAGCGTTCCAGATCGACCGCGAAGGCACGCTGAACGTGCTGGCGCAAACCAGCGACGAGTTCAGCGCGCTGGGCAGCGCGCTGGCGCGCCAGGTCAGCGCCAACACTGCGCTGGAGGAGCCCGTGCCGGCCGCACTGCAAGCCGAGACCACGGCATCGCAGCTGCAGCTGTCGGACCAGGCGCTGCGCGACGCCATCGCCGAAAGCGCGCCCGCGCTCACGCAGGCGGAGATCGTGCGCCAGCAGCAGCTTGAAGTGGCGCGCCAGGCACTCGCCGAGCAGGCCGGCAACGTAATGGCCGAGACGCAGGCCGACCGCCTGGCGGCCAACCGCGCGGCGGAGGAACGCCAGCTCACCAGCACCCGCGAGCAGGACCTGGCCGCCACCGCGCTGGCGGACCGGCTCGAGAACGAGCGGCTCGCCGCCCAGCGGCAGGACGCCACCGCCCAGGCCATCCTTGCCGACCGCCTGGAAAACGAACGCACCGCCGTCCAGCGCCAGCAAAGCGCCGACGCTGTCGCCGCCCGCCAGACGCTCGAAGCGCGCACCGCGCAAACCACCGCCGAGCAGCGCATCACCGCGCAGCGCAGCGCAGAGCAGCGCCTGGCAGACCAGCAGACAGGTGAGCAACGCGTGGCCGGCCAGCGCCCGGCGGAGCAGCGCATCACCGCTCAGCGCACCGCAGAGCAGCGCCTGGCCGACCAGCGTGCTGCCGACTTGCGCGCCACGGAACGCCGCGAAACGGCGCAACAGGCCGAGGCCCAGCGCACCGACGCGCAACGCATCGAAACCCAGCGCACCGACGCCGACCGCGAAGCGGACCGCCAGCTCCAGCTGCGCACCGCGCAACAGGCCGATAACCCGGCCAACCCCGCTTCGCCAGCCGCCCAGCGCGCCGCCGGGCAGCGTGCCGCCGACCTGCGCCTGGCAGACACCCAGCGCGTTGCCGACCAGCGCATTGCCGACCAGCGCGTGGCGGCCGACCAGCGCCTCGCTGCCGAACAGCGCGTAGCCGCCGAACAGCAAGCCGCACGCAACGCCGCCACGGCCGCCGCCAGCACCATGTCCGGCACCGCTGCCGCAGCCGCCGCGGCAGCCGCCGATGCCGCGGCAGCAGCCGACGCGGCCGATGCAGCCACCCAGGCCGCCGTGCAAGCGGCCGAAGCCCAGCGCGCCGAAGCCGCCCGCGATGCCAACCGCCAGCCAGCCCCCAACGCCGCCGACCCCGCGCTGGCCGCCGCCATCGCCGCTTACAATTCCGCCGCCATCGCCGCCGCCTCCGGGGCCCGCCCTGCAGTCCCGCCGCCCGCCGCCGAGCGCATTCGCCCGGTAGCACCGGTCACCGCCGTCACACCCGCGCAGCCGGTGGGCAGCGGTGGCGGCGACACCACAAGGACCCAGCGCTGACCCTCACCTGGCCACTGATTGCTGCAAATTTCTGCAATAATCAGGCATCGACGAAACACAAGAGCCCTTCCGCATGCCGAACCTCAGCAAGCGCACTCTCCTGCTTACTGGCTCCCTGTTTGCTTGCGTCATGCTAGCCGCCAGAGCCGTGGCCCAACCCGCCGCGCGCCCCGGCCCTCAGCCGCAGCCGCCCCCACAGCCACAGACGGTCACGCTGCTGCTGGGCGACACCCTGGACCTGACCGGCAAACAGCAGCCCCCAAAAGCCGCGCGCCGCAAGCTGTTCGACTACCTGGAACAAGAGCTGAACGTCAATTTCGACATCAAAGCCTACCCCTGGCCGCGCGCCGAACGCCGCGTGCGCGACGGCGCGGGACTGATCTTCGGCCTGCCGAAAAGCGCCGATCGCCTGCGCGAGCTGCGCTTTTCCGACCCCGCCTCCAGCAACACGCTATGGCTGGTAACCCGCAGCGACACCACTTTCCCCTTCCGCACCATCGACGACCTGCGCGGCAAGACCATAGGCGCAGTGCGCGGCTACAGCTACGGCGACGAATTCGAACGCGGCCGCAACAAGCTGTTCCGGGTGGATGAAGACATCGCCTCGCGCGCCACGCGCCTGCAGCGCCTGCTGCTGAAGCGGGTGGACGCGCTGCTGCTGTACCAGCCGTCCGGCGACAGCCCGGCCGACGTCGAAACGTCGCTGCAGCAGCTGATCCAGCCCCACCTGAAAGACCTGGCCCTGCCGCCCGGCGTGCACCTGACCGTGCTGCCCAAGCCGCTGCAGGTGGAAAACGGCATGCACTTCGCCGTCGCCCGCAGCCATGACGACGGCCTGATCGACCGCATCAACGCGGCCCTGGCCCGCCAGCGCAAACTGGCGCAGAGATAACCGGCGCCAGGGAGCGCTCCCACCAGTTTTCAGTTGCCCTGCCCCCTCCACTTGGCGATAATGCATCCGCATATCGACCCACAAGGAGACCTAATGAATTTGAAACTGACCACGGGCGCACTGGCCCTGCTGGGCGCCATCAGCGCCATGAACAGCGCAGCGGCGCAGGACACCATCGTCAAAATCGGCCACAGCGGCCCGCTGTCCGGCCCGCAGGCCTTTTCCGGCAAGGACAATGAAAACGGCGCCCGCCTGGCGGTGGAGGAACTGAATGCCAAGCCGATCACCGTGGCCGGCAAGAAGCTCAAATTCGAACTGCAATCCGAGGACGACCAGGGCGATCCGAAGGCGGGCGTGCAGGTGGCGCAGAAATTCATCGACAGCGGCATCCGCTACGTGGTCGGCCCGTACAACTCCGGCGTGGCCATCCCCGCCTCGCGCGCCTACAACGATGCCGGCGTGATCTTCGCCACCGTGGCCACCAATCCGAAAATCACGCAGCAGGGCTACAAGGGCCTGTACCGCGTGAACGCCAGCGACACCCAGCTCGGCTCGAAAATGGCCCGGTACGCGGCGCAGGAATTGAAGCTGAAGACGGTGGCCGTGATCGACGACCGCACGGCATTCGGCCAGGGCGTGGCGGAGGAATTCAAGAAGCAGGCCAAGGCGTCCGGCATGACCGTGGCCGGCCACGAATTCACCACCGACAAGGCGTTCGACTTCACCTCCATCCTGACCAAGCTCAAAGCCAAGAAGGTGGAAGCGATCTTCTTCGGCGGCTACGCGCCGCAGGGCGCACCGATGGCGCGCCAGATGAAACAGCTGGGCATCAACGCCAAGCTGCTGGGCGGCGACACCATCTGCACCGCTGAAATGGGCAAGCTGGGCGGCGACGCCGTGGCCGACAACGTGCTGTGCTCGCAGGGCGGCGCCATCCTGGACAAGGCCGCCAGCGGCCCGCAGTTCAAGGCCG
The DNA here is from genome assembly GCF_059567845.1 of Massilia sp. BGA-UO-ETr-WB1. Classification (NCBI taxonomy): domain Bacteria; kingdom Pseudomonadati; phylum Pseudomonadota; class Betaproteobacteria; order Burkholderiales; family Oxalobacteraceae; genus Massilia; species Massilia sp. BGA-UO-ETr-WB1. The sequence goes on from NZ_JCAQOT010000013.1 coordinate 400,808, forward strand.
CGTTCAAGAAGCGCTACAACCGCGATGCCGACGTCTACGCCGCGTCCTATTACGACGCCACCATGATGTACGCGCAAGCGATGCAGAAGGCCAATTCGACCGATCCGGCCAAGGTGGGCGCGGTGATCTCGTCCACCGCCTACAAGGGCGTGGCCGGCACCTATGCCTTTGACGCCAAGGGCGATATGAAGGAATCGCCGGTGACCATCTTCACCTTCAAAAACGGCCAGCCGGCGCCGATCACCAGCTATTGAGAGATGGCGGGTTACGCGTTTGCGCGTGCTAACCCGCCAATGCGCTACTACGCGGATGCGTTAGCGGTTCTTGCTGCCGGTTTCCCGGTTCATGTCCTGATCGTCCACGCGCCCACCCTGCGTAGTACCCTTCTGGCCGCCTTGCTGGCCCTGCCCCGGGCGGCTGCCGCTCTGCTGGTTCTGCTGGTCTGGCAGACCGCTTTGTTTGCTACCTTGCTGGCCGCCTTGCCGGCTGCCCTGGTTCAGGTCGCGGTCTTTATCGATATCGCTTTGCTTGCTAGCCATGTTCATCTCCTTGATGATTTTCTGGATGCCTCGCCAAGCCTTACGGCAAGGTGGAATCATGGTAGACCCGCAGCAGCGGGGCTCGCATAGGCGCGCGGGCAAGCGAAATGTAGGACTATTCCTACCTCTTATTCAGCGGAACGCCCCTGCCACGCCGCCCCCGCCGGCACTACCCTGAACGCCTAACCTGCATAGGAGGCTGCCATGCGCGCGCTCGTCTACCACTCCGCCCACGACGTCCTGGTCGACACCGTCCCCGACCCCATCATCCAGGAAGCGGACGACGTCATCCTCAAAATCACCGCCACCGCCATCTGCGGCTCCGACCTGCACCTGTACCGGGGCAAGGTTCCCGGCATGAAGGAAGGCGACATCATGGGCCATGAATTCATGGGCATCGTGGTGGACGCCGGCCCCGGCGTCACCGCGCTGCGCAAGGGCGACCGCGTGGTGGTACCCTTCGTGATCGCCTGCGGCAACTGTTTCTTCTGCGACAGGCACTTGTACTCGGCCTGCGAAACCACCAACCCCGACCGCGGCGCCATCATGAACAAGAAAGACTTGCGCCCCGGCGCCGCGCTGTTCGGCTTCAGCCACCTGTACGGCGGCGTGCCCGGCGGCCAGGCCGAATACGTGCGCGTGCCCAAGGCCAACGTCGGCCCCCTCAAGATCCCCGACACGCTGGCCGATGAGAAAGTGCTGTTCCTCAGCGACATCTTGCCCACAGGCTACCAGGCGGTGCTGAACGCCGGCGTCACGCGCGGCTCCACGGTGGCCATCTTCGGCGCCGGGCCGGTCGGCCAGATGTCGGCCGCGTGCGCGCGCATGCTGGGCGCCGAGCGCATCTTCATGGTGGACCACCATCCCTACCGGCTGGAATTCGCGCGCGCCACCTATGGCGTGATCCCGTTCAATTTCGACGAGGTGGACGCGGCGGAGGCCATCATCGAGGCCACCAGCTGCCGTGGCGTGGACGCCGTGATCGACGCGGTGGGTTTCGAGGCCAAGGGCAGCGCAGTGGAGACCGCGCTCACCAATCTGAAACTGGAAGGCAGCAGCGGCAGCGCACTGCGCCAGTGCATCGCGGCCGTGCGGCGCGGCGGCACCGTCAGCGCGCCGGGCTTGTACTCCGGCTTCATCCACGGCTTCCTGTTCGGCGACATCTTCGAAAAAGGCATCGGCGTGCGCGCCGGACAGACCCACGTGCAACAGCACATGCCCGAGCTGCTGCGCTTCATCGAGGAAGGCAAGCTGCACCCGGAAGTGGTCATCTCGCACCGCATGCGGCTGGAGCAGGCCGCCGAAGGCTACCGCATGTTCGACAAGAAGGAAGACAACTGCCGCAAGATCGTGCTGCGGCCCTAAAACGGGTCCTGTTCCGCGCGCGGCGCGGCGCGGCGGTCCGCATCCGGCACCAGCAGGGCCGTGTAGCTGCGCACCTGCGCCAACGGGCGTGACATGACCTCGCAGATCAAGCGCTTGGGAATGCCGGACAGCTCGGCATAGGTGAGCGCAGTGCCGACACCAAAGGCGGCCCGCGTCAACAAGGCAACGGAGACCCTTTCAGCTGTCATTCCATCAACACGTCGGCTCATGGCAACAGTCTAGAACAGCGGCCCCGTCGCTGGCGCATGATAGGCGCGGACCAGCCAACAATGGCAAACATACCCGGGAGAGCCGATGACTACAGATCTGCAAGCCACCGCCCGCGCGGCCGGCGCTTCTGCGCCAGCGCCAGCTACGCGTTCCGTCAAGCCTTACAGGGCGAAGATGGGCTTGCGGGTTTTCCACAAGCCGTTGGTGAAGTCCGGGAAGTCCAGGGTCTGGAAGTTCTGCGCGATGGACATCTCGGACAGCGGCGTGATGGCGCTCCACGCCACCGCGTCGTAGATATCGATCGGCATCGGCGCCTTCGCCTTCAGCGCTTCAATGAAGGCGTGGACCACGAAGAAGTCCATGCCGCCATGGCCCGCCCCTTCCGCCCGCGCCGCGTACTTGCGCCACAGCGGATGGTCGTACTTGTCCTGGTAGGCCTGGAAGTCCTCCCACTGGTGCGGCTTGCTCTTGCCTTCGATATGGATCGAGCGGTTGATATCCATCCACAGCCCGTCCGTACCCTGCACGCGGAAGCCCAGCGAATACGGGCGCGGCAGCGAGGTGTCGTGCTGCAGCAAAATCGTCTCGCCGTTCTCGCAGGCCAGCGTGGTGGTGACGATGTCGCCCAGCTTGAACTGCGTCTTCGCGCTCGGATGCTGCGCGCCGCCCGGCTGCTTGACGATGTAGTCGTGCAGCCCGCGCGCCTTGCTGGCGAAGGCGTTGATGCGCGCGAAGCGGTTGCCCCGGTTGATGTTGGTGTACATCGCGCACGGGCCGATGCCGTGGCTGGGATACAGCTCGCCGTTGCGCTGCACCGAGTGCTCGGTGCGCCAGCGCGCTTCGGAGAAGCCCTTGGCGCCGTATTCCAGCCCGCTGCCGTAAGGCTTGGCCGGGTCGCCGCTGTTGAACTTCACGGCGCGCAGGTCGTGCTGGTAGCCGCCCTGCAGGTGCACCAGCTCGCCGAACAGGCCGGCGCGCACCATCTGCAGCACCGCCATCACGTCGCGCCGGTAGCACACGTTCTCCAGCAGCATGTAGGGCGTGCCGGTCTTGAGCTGGGTGTTCAGCACGTCCCAGTGGTCCTGCAGGGTCACGCCGGCCACCACTTCGCAGCCCACCGCCACCTTGGCCTGCATGGCGGCGATGGACATCTCGGCGTGCCATTCCCATGGCGTGGCGATGATGACGCCATCGAGCTTGCCCGCCCTGCCGCTATCAAGAAGACGGCGGTAGGCCTGCGGGTCGCGGTCCTCGCCGAAGGTGGCCGGTTTGGCCTTGCCTTCCTTTTCCACCTGCTTCAGCGCGCGCCCCAGCATCACCGGGTCGATGTCGCACAGGGCCACCACGTCCACGTCGTCGCGGCGCAGCAGTTCCTTGAGCAGCACCTGGCCGCGCATGCCGGTGCCTATCATGGCGATGCGCTGCTTTTCGCCACCGCCCGCCGCGAAAGCGCGCGGCAGCAGCAGGCTGCCCGCCAGCGCGGCGCCGGCGGCGAGGAAATGTCGTCGGTCTAATTTCTTGTCCATCTGTTCTGCCTCGAGTGTTATGCGTTGATTGTAGCGGGTCACCAGAACTTGTAGCTGGCCGAAACGGCAAACTGGCGGCCGAACAGGTTCTGGCTGTGGTTGTAGCCTTCCCAGCCGTTCGGGTCGTAGTAGGGCTTCTTGTCCAGCACGTTCTTAATGTTCAGGCCCAGGTCCAGGTTCTTCACCGGCTTCCAGCTCAGCGCCAGGTTCACCGTGGTGTACGACGGCGCGCCGTCGCACAGCGTTTCAGGCAACGCCACCGAAGCGGCGGTGCATTTGCCCGGCGCGTTGTCCTCGTCCCATGGACCGTAGGCCCACTTGGTTTTGCCCGAGTAGTTGACGAACACGCTGGTGACGAAGTTGCGGTAGCTCCAGTCGGCGTTGACGGTGGCGCGGAAGCGCGGCGAATCGTAGTAGCCCACGCTGTTGCCGTTGAAGCCTTCGCCATTGTCGCTGCTGACGGTTTCGCGCTTGCGGATGGTGGCCGAGATGCCGGTGCCCAGCTTGCCCATGTCGCCCAGCGAGAAGCGGGTGCGGGCGTCGATGTCCACGCCGTCGATCAGCGTGCGGCCACGGTTCGAATAGGAGTTGATCAGGCCGCCCAGGTTGCCCACCGAGTAGCGCGGCACGCCGCCCGAGCAGGATGCCGCGTTGGCCGGGTTGGCGCACATGGCCGCCACCGCCGCCATGTTGCCGCGGTCCGCGTCTGTCAGGTCGCTGCGGATCGCCTGGTCGGTGCCGGCCAGGGTCGGGCCGTGTTTTTCCACCAGCTGGGTGAACAGCTCATTGAAGTCCTGGCGCACGATCTCGTTGCGGCGGTACACGAACCAGTAGTCCACCGAGATGCTCACGTCCTTGGCCGGCTGCAGCACCAGGCCCAGCGTGGAGATCTTGGCCTTTTCCGGGCGCAGCTCCGGGTTGGGCGGGGTCAGGCCGCCCACCGTGGTGGAGCAGTTGGAGTTCAGCAGGGTCTTGCCCAGATCGACATCGGTCGGCGTGACGGACTTCATCAGCATGCGCGCGATGGCGTTGGTTTCGTCGCAGCGCACGGTGTCGCGGATGCCGCCCACCTGCGCGAACACGCCGCCGGTGCCGGATTCGGCCAGGTTGGGCGCGCGGAAGCCTTCCGAGTAGGTACCGCGCAGCAGCAGCTCCGGCCGCGCGCGCCATTGCACGCCCAGCTTCGGCGCCAGGTTGGCCGAGAAGTTCGGGTACTTGTCCAGGCGCGCGGCGGCGTTCAGTTCCAGCTTGTCGGTCACCGGCACTACCACCTCGCCGAACACCGCGCCGATGGTGCGCGCGCCGTCGAACCAGGAGCCGCCCTGCTGCGTGATGAGGCCATTGGCCGCATCCGCGTTGCCCGGCGTGAGGAAGCTTTCGCGCATCAGGCTGGCGCCGAAGGCGGCGCGCACTTCACGCTCGCCCAGCTTGAACAGCGTGCCTTCCACCTTGCCGTCCCAGGTAATCAGCTTGGTCCAGGACTGGATGTCGAAGGTGGGATAGGCTTCGCGCAGCAGCGCGGCGTTGGCTTCGTTGATCTGGCCGAACTTGTAGGCCGGGTTGTCGGAGATGTAGGTGCGGCCGGTGGCAGGGTCTTTGGTGAACGGGCCGAATGCCTTCTCAAAACCCCTGGTGTTGACGTTGATGGTCTGGAACAGCGTGGAGTGGCTGCCTGCCACGCTCAGCGCGGTCTCGAAGTCCCAGCCGCCGCCGACGCTGCCGCGCAGGCCGGCCAGCGCGCGGTAGTTGGCGTCCTCGTTCTTCTGGCCGAAGTGGCCGGGCGCATCCTGCATCAGGTAGTTCAGGCCTGCGGCGCCGCCCATCTTGGCCGCCATGTCCGCCCCCAGCTTGCCTTGCAGGTAGCTGTTGGTCGGGCTCAGGTAGGGATAAGCGAAGGTATTGAGCTTGGTGCCGGTATTGCGCGCGAACCAGTTGTTGGTGCTGCCGCTGTTGAAGCTGCGCGGGCCGTTTTCGCCGCGCAGCTTGATGTGGGTGTAGGCCGCTTCGGCGAAACCTTCCAGGTCGCCGCCCAGCTTCACGCGGCCGCTGACGAACGCGGTGGCGCGGTCCGAGGTGGGACCGGTGTCCAGCGCGTAAGGCAGGTTGTTCCAGATGCAGCGCGTGCCGGAGGCTTCGGTCAGCGTGTTGGTGCAACCGGTCACCGCGCGCTGGGTGCGGGCGTTGTTGTTGGCTTTGTCAAACACGAAGAAGGTGCCGGGGTTCATCACGCCCGGCTCGCTGCCGGTGCCGATGCGGAAGTTGGGCACGAAGTTGGGGTTGTTGACGTAGAAGTAGTCGGGACGCTTCAGGTAGGTGTCGGCCAGCGAGATGCGGTCGCGCTGGTACACGTTCACCGAGCCGTAGACGTTGTAGCCGTCGGTGTTCAAATCGCCTTTGCCGTAGATCAGGCTGGCCTGGCGCTCGCCGTAGGATTTCACGTCCCGCGAGAAGTCGGCGTTGGCGCGCGCTTCCAGGCCCTGGTAGTTTTTCTTGGTGATGACGTTGATCACGCCGGCCACCGCGTCCGAGCCGTAGACGGCCGAGGCGCCGTCGGTCAGCACTTCCATGCGCTCGATGGCGGCGGCGGGGATGGCGTCGATATTGACGAACATGGTCTGGAAACCGGCAGGCGCACCGTAGAAGGACAGGCGGCGGCCGTTCAGCAGCACCAGCGTGCCTTGCGCGCCCAGGCCGCGCAGGTTGGCCTGCGAGCCGCCGTCGGAGCCGGTGAACATGGAGCGGAAGTCCTGCTGGGCCGGACGGGCCGCAGGCAGGTTGTCCAGCACCTGCAGCAAGGTGCGCGCGCCCATGTTCTCGATCTGCTTGGCGTCGATCACCTGCACCGGCGAGGCGGTTTCGGCGTTGATGCGTTTCAGGCTGGAGCCGGTGACTTCAACCCGTGTAATTTTTTCTGCCTTGCCGGCCTTGTCTTCCGCCTCGTCGGCTGCAATCGCCGAAGAAGCCAGTCCCACCGCCACCATCGCGGCCATCATTTTTTTCAATTGCATGGTTCTCTCCCTTTTATAAGTGGTTTGTTATCGTGAGGCTGCAAGCGTCCCTCCCCGGTCCGCAGAGGGGCTCGTTTCTGGTAAAGATGGGTTGCGGTCAGCGCGGCTGGACGGTGGCGCCCTCTGTGCCTATCAGCACGGCGTTGGCCCAGTTGCCGCAGACCTGCGCCGGCTTGCTCCCGCGCGCGCCCAATGTGCGCAGGCTGACCCGGCTTAGTCCGCGCACGTCGATTTCCGGCTTGACCACGGCCGGCGCGTTGATCAGGCCACTGTCGTACAGCAGGCGCTCGCCGCTCCAGACCTGGAACTGCAAGCCGCCCGCGCTGCGGCAGCTGTCGTCCACGCCCAGGTCGGCGCGCAGCAGCTTCCAGCTGCCGTTCAGCTGAAGGTCGATACGGCTGGACGGGCCGACGCCGAGGCCTTTGCGGAACCGCAGGCCGTTCATGCGCATTTCGTTCGCCTTGCTTGCAGCCTTGTCGCGGCTGACGCTCTTCGGCAGCGCCAGGTCGGACAGGTAGTGCTGCAGTTCCGGGCCTTCCGGCAGCTGGTGCTCCATCACGCGGAACTCGGACAGCGTGATGGGCGACACCTCGCTCGGCACGGCGGCGTTGAAGGCGCGCGCCGGGGCTGCAGCGCCCGGCTGCACGGCGGTCACCATCGGATCGGTGCTCGCTGCCGCATCGCCCTCGGGGTTCTGGGTGCTGAAGACGCGGAAGCGCAACAGACGGCCGGCTGCGGGAGGGAAGCTGATGGCTTGCACGCCCTGCTGAAGTTTCAGCTGGCCGCGCTTGATGGGCGCGCCCCAGTCGCCGTTGTTGTCGCCGATGTAGATTTCATAGTCGCGGATCTGGCCGTGCTTCCAGTGCTCGCCGGTGCGCGGCGCCAGTTCGATGCCGTCGACCAGGCGACGCTCGGTGAAGCCGATCACCCATTCATGCGGGCCGCCTTGCATGGCCGGGCTGCGCGGCGTGCGGAACCAGGTTTCGGGCTTGCCGTCGAAGGCGTTCTCCATCGGGTGGCCGCTTTCCTCCGCCGGGCGGTTCAGCACCATCATGGCGTCCGCCGTCAATGCGCGGCCGGTGGCCGGCGCGGTGGGGAACTCGTCGTCAACTTGGGCCAGGGCAGGCGCTGCCTGCACGCTGAAGACCAGCGGCTGGCGGATGTCCTGCCTGGCAGTCTTGACGTGCAGCGTGCCAAGCCGGTCGGCGGCGTCGAAGTACCAGCCCTCGGCGGCGGCGTCGAAGGCGGCGCGGTCCGCCAGTGCGGGCAATGCCCGCGCCGGCGCAGTGCCTGCAGTCGCAGTCCCAGCGGCAATCTGCACGCCCGCCGGCTTCTGCCGCGCCAGGACGCGCAGCGCATAGCTGCGGCGCGCTTCCTGTCCCGCGTAGCTGCCCTTGACGGCTCCCACCTCGACGCGTACCTCGCCGGCGGCAGCGTGCATGCGGATCTCCTGCTCGCTGAACGCGCCCTCCTGGTATTTGCGGCTGTTGCCGTCGTCCTCATACAGCGTGAACGCCGACTCGCCTTGCGGGTACAGGTCCAGGGTCAGTTGGTCCTTCGGCTTCTCGCCGTCGAACAGCACTTCCGGATACATCGGCAGGATGGCGCCGGCGCGGACGAACACCGGCAGCTTGTCCAGCGTTACCTGCAGATCGATATCGCGTCCGCCCGCGCCGGCCGTGGCCTGGCGGCCGTCCCAATAGTCGAACCACTGCCCTTGCGGCAGATGGATGGCTTTGCGCCAGCCCGCGCTCACCGCCTGGCTGCGGTACACCGGCGCCACCAGCAGGTCGCGCCCCAGCAGGTACTGATATTTATACGCCTCGGTGTAGGCCGCAGGATCATTCGCGTTGTCCCACATCAGCCCCCGCACCAGCGGCGCGCCGCTTTGCTCGGCCTCGCGCATCAGCGTGTACATGTACGGCGTGAGGCGCAGCTTGAGCTTCAGGTAGCGGCGGTTGATGCTGCGGTACGGCTCGCCGAACCACCACGGATGCTTGCGCTCCGCCGCCGCCCAGCCGGACATCCCCATCAGCACCGGCGTGAAGGCCTTCCACTGCAAGTCGCGCGTGTAGGTTTCCGGGCTGCCGCCGAAGATGGCGTCCACGTCGCCGGTCGCATAGGCCTGGCCGGACAGGCCGGAGCCGATCAGCGTTGGTATATGCCAGCGGATGTAGTCCCAGCTCGCGCTCTGGTCGCCAGTCCAGGTGACGGCGTAGCGCTGCGTGCCGGCCCAGCCCATCACGGTCCAGATGAACGGACGGCCGTCGGAGTGGTTCAGAATGCCATCGTAGGCTGACTTGTTCGCGTCCAGCGAGAACTGGTAGCCCTTGCCGGTCCACGCCACGTCCAGCTTCTGCGCGCGGCTGCCGGCGGTGCCGACCTCCCACGCCATTTTTTCCACGCCGTTTTCGGTCCACAGGCCGGTACGGAAGCCGTACTTGGCCAGCCCCTGCACCGTTTCCGGCAGACTGGTATAGCCGCAGCCGTAGCCGTCGTTCGGCAGTATCCAGCCGCCCGGCATGTCGTGCTCGCGGTAGCGGCGCGCCACCGATTCCACCACGTCCGGCGTTTTGCCGGTAGGGCCGTCCGACCAGTCCTTGGGCGCCGTGCCCGGCTTCTTCACGTTGTCGCCGTCGTTATAGCAATCGGCATCGCCGTATTCCAGCGCCCAGCGCGGCAGCATGCGCGCGCGGCCGGTCCATTCGGTGTAGCGCGCCAGCACGTCGCGCAGGTTCGTGCCGACGAAGTAGTAAGCGTCGAAACGCGCTTCCGCATGCTCCAGCGAGATCTGCTCGTTCTGGCGCAAGTCATAGCTGCCGTCCGACCAGGTGTTGCGCAGCACGCCCCAGCCGCGTGAGCTCATGAGGAAAGGCGCGGGGCTGGGCCGGTCGCCCTCTTCCCAGCCGCCCGAATACGACACCTGCAGCTGCTTGCCCTTGAATTCGTAGCGGCCGTTCTGCTGGCCGCCGCCGAAGAAGCGTTCCGACTTGTCGCTCGACAGGGTTTGCACCGCCTGTTTCGCGCCCAGTTCCAGCGGCTGCACTTCGCTCCACAGCGGCACGCTGTCGCCGGCGCGGTACAGGGTGAAGCGCAGCGGCTTGCGGTCGATGCGCAGGGACAGCGCGTCGGTGCTGATCAGGATATGGCCGGGCTGCTCGCTCACGCTATGTTTGACCGGCGCGGCCGGCGCGGCCACCACGATGGCGGCGGCCTGGTCGCCCGCGCCGGTCAGCCCCGCGCCTTTCGGTCCGGCCCAGATGCGCACCACATCCGCGCGCGGCAGGCTAAGCTGTACTACAGCGCCGGTGTCGGTGAGCAGCTCCCATTGCTGGCCGCTGCCAGCGGCGGCGGCGATGGTGCGCAGATTGCCGATGGGCGCCGCCAGCGGCGGGGTGCTGGCGATCATGCAAACCAAACCGAGAACAGGTGAAAGACGTTTCATATCGAAAGTTTTTGTGTGTCTGATGCGATCACTCTAGAAATAAAAACAAACAAGGTCAACAAAAAGAAAGCGAAAACACGAAAAAATGGCAGAAACGGCCGAATAGTCGCCTCACTTTCTTTCGTATCGCAGTTTTATTGCGCCGCACACTTTCGTTTTCGTAGTAAATCAGACACATGCAGCACGATCGGCAGCGAATTTAGCCACGTTAAAACTTTCTTTTATCTTTCGTATTTGACAGTTCGAAATTTACACCTTATGATTTCTTCGACTCCAACCTATTCTTTCTTTCGATGACTACCCTACTGCAGCGTGCCCCTCAAGACTGGCGTGACATCGGCGGCCTCGACACCGCCGAAGAAATCGCCCACCAGCCAGCCATGTGGCGCGAACTGGCCGCCGGCCTCGCCGCCGAACAGGCGCGCGTGGCGGCCTTCCTGGGCGGCTGCCTGGGCGACCCGCGCCAGCGCGTCATCCTCACCGGCGCGGGCAGCTCCGCCTATGCAGGCGAAATCATCGCCGACGAATTGAACGCCGCGTGGCCTGCGCAAGTGCGCGCCGTCGCCACCACCAGCCTGCTCACGCACCCGGAGCTGTATCTGGAAACGGACGCGCCGACGCTGCTGGTTTCCTTCGCGCGCAGCGGCAACAGCCCTGAAAGCACGGCGGCTGTGAGCCTGCTGCGCGAGCTTGTGCCCGGCGCGCGCTTCCTGAACATCACCTGCAATGCCGATGGCCACCTGGCCAAGCAAGGCGCGCACGAAGGTGTGCAGGATCCCGCCGTCTGCAACCTGCTGATGCCCACCGCGAGCTGCGACCGTGGCTTCGCCATGACCAGCAGCTTCACCTGCATGCTGCTGGCCGCGCTGTCCGTGCTGGGCCGCGAGCCGCAGCGCGAGCGCATCGGACAACTGGCCGCGCTGGGCGAGGAAGCGCTGCGCGACTGGGCCGCGCCGCTGGCCACGCTGGGTGCGCAGCCGGTGTCGCGCGTGGTCTACCTCGGCAGCGGCCCGCTGGAAGCGCTCGCGAAGGAAGCCGCGCTGAAGATCCTGGAGCTGACCGGCGGCCGCGTGCTGGCCGTCGCCAACAGCCCGCTCGGTTTCCGCCACGGCCCGAAAGCCATGCTGGACGCGGAAACGCTGGTGGTGATGTTCCGCAGCGCCAAACCGCTGGCGCGCCAGTATGAGCAGGACCTGCTGCAGGAACTGCAGCGCGAAAAAGTGGCGGGCCGCTGCCTGACGGTGGGCGCCGGCGCGCACATCGGCATCGATACGCCGGCGTGGCCCGACTCCTGGCTGGCGCCTTTGTGGCTGCTGATGGCGCAGCAGTACGCGCTGCATCAATCGGCGCTGCTGCAACTGCGTCCCGACAATCCATTCACCGGCGGCACGGTCAACCGTGTCGTCCAGGGCGTCACCATTTACCGCCATGACGACTTCTGAACAACGCGGCTACCACGGCATCGATATCGGCGGCAGCAAGATCGAGCTGGTGGCGTTCAAGGACAGCGGCTCCGGCCTGGCCGAAGTCCACCGCGAACGCATCGCCACGCCCGGCACAGACTTCGACGCCTTCGTGCAGGCCATGGCCGCACTGCTCGAGCGCGGCGACGCGGCGCTCGGCATGCGCGCGCCGACCGGCATCGGCCTGCCCGGCATTATCGACAGCGCCACCGGGCGCCAGGTCAGCTCCAACGTGCCCGCGCTGAACGGGCGCCTGGTGGTCTCGGCCTTGCAGGACGCCCTGCAGCGCCCCATCGCCATCGGCAACGACTGCCAGTGCTTCGCCCTGTCCGAAGCGCAGGGCGGCGCGGCGCAAGGCCTGCCCAGCATGTTCGGCGCCATCATCGGCACCGGCGCGGGCGGCGGCTACTGCGTGGAAGGCCGCCTGCTGCGCGGCATGAACGGCATCGCCGGCGAATGGGGTCACTGGCCGGTGCCCGCGCCGCTGCTGATCCAGCACGCGGTGCCGATACTCGATTGTCCCTGCGGCCGCAGCGGCTGCATGGAGCGCTATGTGTCCGGCCCCGGCATGAGCAAGCTGCACGCCCACTTCGGCGGCGGCAGCGACGGCGCGGGCGACGCGCCCCTGGCCATCGCCGCGCGCGCCCGGGCCGGCGACAAGATTGCCGAACACACGCTGGCCGTGCACCTGGACCTGCTGGGCCACGCGCTGGCCACGCTGGTGATCACGCTCGACCCGCACGCCATCGTGCTGGGCGGCGGGCTGTCCCAGCTGGCGCACCTGTACGAACGCCTGCCTGCCGCCGTGCGCCGCCATCTGTTCGCCGGCGTGCAGGTGCCGCCCATCCTGCCGCCCCGCTTCGGCGACGCCGGCGGCGCGCGCGGCGCGGCCTTGTTGGCTAAACAGGCATTGGCCAAGCAATCACTTCATCCTCAACCGACTGCGTGAATACCATGACCGCTCCTGCCCCCTCGTCCCCCATCCAGCAAGTGATCGCCGCCCACCGGCGCGGCGCTGCGGCCGGCTTGTACAGCGTCTGCTGCAGCCACCCGCTGGTGCTGCGCGCTGCCATGAAGGTGGCCGCCGCCTACGGCACGCTGCTGCTGGTGGAAGCGACCTCCAACCAGGTGGACCAGTTCGGCGGCTACACCGGCATGACGCCCGCCGTGTTCCACGACTACGTGAAGGCCATGGCGCGCGAGGAAGGCTTCCCGCAGGAGATGCTGGTGCTGGGCGGCGACCACCTCGGCCCCAACGCCTGGCAGCACCTGGACGCCGCCACCGCCATGCGGAACGCGGACACGCTGATCGCCGCCTACGCCGCAGCGGGCTTTCACAAGATCCACCTGGACTGCAGCATGCGCTGCGCCGACGACCCGGCCATCCTGAGCGACGAAACCATCGCCGCGCGCTCGGTGCGCCTGGCCGTCATTGCCGAAGCGGCCGCCGAACAGGCGGGCCTGCCGCCGCCGGTGTACGTGATCGGCACCGAGGTGCCCATCCCCGGCGGCGAAGCGGAGCTGGCCAAAGCCGGCGAAGTCACCTCGCCCGCAGCGGCGGCGCGCACGCTGGACGTGCACCGCAAAGCCTTCCTGGACGCCGGCCTGCATGCGGCCTGGCGCCGCGTGGTGGCCATGGTGGTGCAGCCCGGCGTGGACTTCGACCACAGCCACATCCAGCACTACGACGCGGCACGGGCGGCGGCGCTGTCGGACTTCGTGGCCGACCAGCCCGGCCTGGTGTTCGAAGCCCACTCCACCGACTATCAGCGCGAGACGGCCCTGCACGACATGGTGCGCGACCATTTCGCCATCCTGAAGGTCGGCCCCGCCGCCACGTTTGCGCTGCGCGAAGCCATGCTGTCGCTGTGCCGCATCGAAGAGGAGCTGGTGCCGGCCGGCCAGTGCTCGCGCCTGATGCAGGTGCTGGACGAAGTGATGCTGGCGCAGCCGCGCCACTGGAGCAAGCACTATCCGGGCAGCAGCGCCGAGCAGCGCCTGCTGCGCCGCTACGGCCTGAGCGACCGTTGCCGCTACTACTGGGGCGAAGCGCCGGTGCTGGCCGCCGTGGACAAACTGTTCGCCAACCTGGACGCGCTTGAGATTCCATTGTCCCTGCTCAGCCAGCACCTGCCGGAGCAGTACCTGGAGGTGCTGCAAGGCCAGCTGGCCGCCAGCGCCAGCGCACTGGTGCAGCACAGGATCGGCCGCCTGCTGGCGCAGTATGCGCGCGCCTGCAACCGCAACGCGGCCGATGCGGCTGCAGCGACAACGGCAACAATGGCGGCCGAGGCCTCCACCGGCACCGCATCGATCTGGTAAGCTCGACGTTTTTTAAAGTCGACCGAGACGCCACCATGCGAAATACCAGCCAACGCCGCGCTTCCATCCTGCAAATGCTGACCCAACACGGCTCCGTCCAGGTGACGCCGCTGGTGGAGCAGTTCGGCGTGTCGGCGGTGACCATCCGCAGCGACCTGAGCGCACTGGAAAGCCAGGGCGTGGCCACCCGCAGCCACGGCGGCGCCATCCTCACCCGCACGGCGGTCGCAGAGCAGACCATCCACCAGAAGGACGCGCTGAACCAGCTGCAGAAAGACCGCATCGGCGAACTGGCGGCCACGCTGGTGCAGCCGGGCGAGAACATCATCATCGACTCCGGCACCACCACCATCTCGCTGGCGCGCCACCTGCACGACGCGCGGGACGTGACGGTGCTGACCAACGGCCTGAACATCGCGTGGGAACTGGCCGGCGCGCCTGGCGTGGACCTGATCATGACCGGCGGCCTGCTGCGCAAGCAGTCGCTATCGATCCAGGGCGCACAGGCCGAAGCCTGCCTGCAGGCCTACAGCTTCGACAAGCTGTTCCTCGGCGTGGACGGCTTCGACCTGCAGTTCGGCGTGACCACGCACCACGAAGCGGAAGCGAGCCTGAACCAGAAGATGGTGGAGCGCGCGAAAAAAGTCATCGTCCTCACGGACGCCTCCAAGTTTGGGCGCGTCAGCCTGCACCGCATCGTGCAGCTGAACCGGGTCCATACTGTCATCACCGACGCCAGCATCAGCCCCGAGTACAGCCAGGGACTGCGCGAGCTTGGCGTCGAATTACTTATAGCGGAATAGAGCGTGCTACACGGCAGAATACTTACCCCCACAGGTTGGATCACAGGCAGCATCGGCTTCGGCCAGCGCATCCAGCAAATACAGGAGGATCCTGCCGCAGCACGCAGTCATGGCGGCCTGACGATACTGCCCGGTTTCGTCGACCTGCACGTGCACGGCGCCTCCGGCGTCGACATCATGCAGGGCGGCGACGCCGGCGCCACCGTGGCCCGCACCCACGCCCGCCACGGCACCACCTCGCTGCTGGGCACCACGCTCACCGCCAAGGAACCCTCGATACGGCGCGCGCTGGCCGGGCTGGCCGGCGTGATCGCCGAGCGCCCCGCGGGCGGCGCGCGCATGCTGGGCGTGCACCTGGAAGGCCCCTTCCTCAACCTGCACCGCCTGGGCGCCCAGCCGCCGGACGTGATGGTGGCCAGCATGGAACTGGTGCGCAGCCTGAACGCCGTCGCGCCGATCCGCGTGCTGACGCTGGCGCCGGAAGTGGACGGCCACCTGGAACTGATCCCGCAAATGAAGGCCATGGGCATCCGCGTGCAGATCGGCCACAGCGCCGGCACCTACGAGGACGGCGTGGCCGCGCTGAACGCGGGCGTGGCCGGCTTCACGCACCTGTTCAACGGCATGACGGGCATGGACCACTACAACCCCGGCATGGTGGGCGCCGCGCTGGCGCATGCCGAATACGCCGAAGTGATACCGGACCTGATGCACGTGAGCCAGGGCGCGCTGCGGAGTGCTTTGCGCACCATACCGCGCCTGTACGGCGTGACCGACGCCACCAGCGCCACCGGCATGCCGGACGGCGAATACGCGCTCGGCACGCAGCGCGTGTTCAAGTGCCTGGGCTGCGTGCGGCTGGCCACCGGCTCGCTGGCGGGCAGCGTGCTGACCATGGACCAGGCGCTGCGCAACTTCGTCAGCCTCGGCCTCGACCTGGCCGACGCATCCAACCGCCTGTCGCTCTACCCCGCCGACTACCTCGGCGAAACCGGACGCGGACGCCTGGCGCCGGGCGCCTGGGCCGACATGGTGGTGCTCAACGCCGAGCTGCAGCCTGTTGCCGTCTATGTCGAAGGCGAAGCCATCGACCTTTCCCCAAACTAGTCACGGAGCCACGATGTCCAACGCCCAGCAAGCCGCCGTCCCCGCATCCGCAGCACCTGCGGCGCCAACGCGCGCCAAGCGCTTCATGCTGTTCATCGCCGGCATGGGAGGGCTGCTGTACGGGATCGACGTCGGCATCATCGCGGGCGCGCTGCCTTACCTCGAATCGACCGCCTCGCTGGCGTGGAAGCTCAGCGCGCAGCAGCTCAGCTTTATCGTGGCGGCGGTGCTGCTGGGTTCCGTGCTGTCCTCGCTGTTCGCGGGCGCGCTGGCGGACCTGATCGGGCGGCGCTGGGCAATGGCCCTGTCCGGCCTGCTGTTCACGCTCAGCATCCCGCTGATCGCGCTGGCGGACGGCTACACGCCGCTGCTGCTGGGCCGCCTGCTGCAAGGCGTCAGCGGCGGCTTGATCGGCGTGGTGGTGCCGCTCTACCTGGCCGAATGCCTGCACGCCTCGCAGCGCGGACGCGGCGCCGCGCTGTTCCAGCTGCTGCTGACCATAGGCCTGGTGGCCGCCGCCGTGATCGGCCTGGCGCAAGCGCATTCGGTGGACGCCGTTACCGCCGCCGCGCAGGCGCTGCCCGAAGCGGAGCGCGCCGCCACCGTGTTTGCCGCCAAGGACAACGCGTGGCGCAGCATCTTCTGGATGTGCCTCACGCCGGGCATCGTGTTCACCGCCGGCGCGCTGCTGCTGGCCGAATCGCCGCGCTGGCTGGCCCGCCGCGGCCAAACCGAAGCGGCGCTGGCCGCCCTGCTGCGCACCCGCCCCGCCGCCGAAGCGCAAGCCGAGCTGCGCGACATCCTGCAAGCCCAGGCCGCACCGGCTACCGGGTCCGCCGCCGCGCCCGGGGTGGACCCGGCCGGCGCAGCCTCCGCCAGCGACCCGCTGCTCAGCCGCCGCTACCTGCTCCCCTTCCTGCTGGCCTGCCTCGTGCTCGCGCTGACGCAAGCGACCGGCATCAACTCCATCCTGGCCTACGTGGTCAACATCCTGAACCAGGCCGGCCTGCCCGGCTCCACCGCCAACATGGCCGACGTGGGCCTGAAGGTGGTGAACGCGGTGATGACCGTGGTGGCCGTGGTGCTGGTGGACCGCAAAGGCCGCAAATTCCTGCTGATGCTGGGCAGCGGCGGCATCGTGGTCGCCCTGCTGGCGGCAGGCCTGCTGTTCCGCAGCGCCGAATCCGGCCAGCGCGACGTGCGCCCCGCCGTCGAAACCCGCATCCAGAACAACAGCCTCGCCTTGCGCCTCGACAGCACCACCCTCGCCGCCCTGGCCGCCCCCAAGCAGGCTGAGCCGCATTCGGGGTCTGACCCCGAATGCGGCTCAGCTCGCCAGTGCGCGGCACAGCAGCTGGTGGTGGCGTATGCGTATGGCCCGTTCACCAACGTGCAGACCCGCCGCAGCGACGACCCGGCCTTGCCGGAACTGCGCATGACGCGCGAGGACACGGTGCAGCCGGACAGCGTGATCGGCGCCTTCTTCCGCCGCCTGCATCTGAACCCCTTCGCCGATCCGGCCGACGCCGTCAATGCGCCGCTGCGCATCGAGAAGGCCTACCTGGCGCAGGTGCCGCCCGCCTCGCACGGCTGGCAGGTGGCGCTGGCCATCTTCCTGTTCGTGGCCAGCTTCGCGGTCGGCCCCGGCGTGTGCGTGTGGCTGGCGTTGTCCGAGCTGATGCCCACGCGCATACGCTCGAATGGCATGAGCATCGCCCTGCTGATCAACCAGTTTGTGTCGACGGTGATTGCGGCCGTGTTCCTGCCGACCGTGGGCCAGCACGGCTACGCCACCATGTTCTTCTACGGCGCCGGCTGCGCGGTGCTGTACTTCCTGACCGCCGCCTTCCTGCTGCCGGAAACGAAAGGGAAAACCCTGGAAGCGATCGAAGCGCACTTCGACCGCAAGCGCGCAGCCTAGTTCCCCGCGCGCGGGCGGATGCTACGGCTGACGCTGTCCCACAGCGCCACCGCCTGCTCCTGGCTCAAGCCGCTGTCGCCGCGCTTGCCCGCGTCGAATTCCAGGTGCAGCGACGGCTGCAGCGGGCCGGGCGCGGGGCGCCGCGTTTCCAGCGCAAAGCTGTACTGCTTGCGCGCGCTGTCCTCCTCCGGCTGTATCCACGCCAGCCACTCCTGCGCGTTCATGCCCGCCACCTGCAGCTCGCCCTTGCGCAGCACCTTGGGATGGGCGCCCATGCGCGTCAGCAGCGAATCGCCGCCGCTCACGCGCTGCAGCAGCGACTTGCTTTCGTCCGGCGCGTACGTGTCCACCACCACCGACACCTGCACGTCCGGCGCCGCCTTGCTGCGGAAACTGAGCTTGCCGTACTCGCCCGCGTAACGCCCGTTCACCACCACCGGTCCCAGGCAAAAGCCCTTGGGCGCGTTGGGCCCGTCGCCGGCCTTCGCCACATGGCCGGCGAACTCCAGCAGCCGCGCCTCGGCTTTCAGGTAGCTGTTCTCGTACGAGTCGGTGGACGCCACGATGTACACGCCGTCGCGCAGCAAATGCAGCTCGTCGTTGTACGCGTCGTCGATCTCCATCACGCGGAAAATGGTGGCTTCCTTGCTGACGCGGACCACCTCCTTCAGCACATTGGTGGTCTTGCGCTGCGCCGCCAGCAAGGCGCCGCGGCGCAGCTCGACCTGGCGCTGGAACTCGGCCGCGTCGATGGCGGCGGCCTTCACCATCACATCGATCGGCGCGCCCGCATCGGTCAGGCCGGGCGGCGTGAAGATCGACGACGATCCCATCGCCTGCTCGAAATCCTTGGGCAGTTCCATTTGATGCCGTCCCATGCACACGGCACGGGTCTCCTTGCTGATAGCCACGGGTTTAGCCTCCACCAAAGAGCATGCCGCCAGCACGACGGCCATGCCCGATAAAAGTATCTTCTTCATGCCAGCCTTGCGATAGCCGCGATCTTGGTGATCGCGTAGTGCGTGACCTTTTGCGCGACGGCGTCGCCGTAGGCCGGTTCGTGTTCAAACCCGCTCAGCCTGAACTGCTGCTTGATATTGCCGCCGCCCGACTTGCGCGGCGCCCTGCCGGAACTGGCCGGCACCGTGCCGTCGCCATGCCCGTCCTGCATGCCGCAGGAGATTTCGTAGAAACTGGTTTCATACACATGACCGCCAGCGCCGTAGCCGGAATAGTCCGGCATGTATTCCGTCTGGCCGCCCATGTAAAGCTTGTTGCTGCCGTCTGTGCGCACCTGGTCGTGGCCGTAGTCCAGCGCGGCGGCCAAGTCCGGCGCCTTCCCGCCCGGCGACATGCCGCGCTTCATGTTCCAGTGTATCTTCTCGAAGCTGTCGAAGCCATCCCCGTTGCCCACCTTCCCGCCGTAGAACACATAGGTCTGCGCATGGTACTGGCCCGCCAGCTCGTCGTGGAAGGCCTTGGCCAGCTTGACGTTCTTGGCGAACTCGTTCCACTTGATCGCCAGCCCGTCCTTGGGCGACAGCCATTCCTCGCGCACCAGCCCCCACCACGCGCTGCGCTGCAAATAGATTTCCGCGTACGGATCGGCTTTCGGCAGCGGTTCGGCCGGGTGGCCCTTGTCGTCCTTGATGTTGAGCCAGTGCGGGCCGTATTCGACCGAGGGCAGCAGCTGCAACGCTCCCGGCGCCTGCGCAAACACCGCCGTCACTTCGCGCCCGTTGGAGCCGATGAC
Source organism: Massilia sp. BGA-UO-ETr-WB1 (assembly GCF_059567845.1). Taxonomy (NCBI): domain Bacteria; kingdom Pseudomonadati; phylum Pseudomonadota; class Betaproteobacteria; order Burkholderiales; family Oxalobacteraceae; genus Massilia; species Massilia sp. BGA-UO-ETr-WB1. Next base: position 420,291 of record NZ_JCAQOT010000013.1, read on the forward strand.
CAGGCCGGCCGCGAAGCTCTCCTCGCGCATGCCGACCTTGCAGCGCCGGTACGCCACCGCCGCGCCCACCGCCGGCATCACGCCGTGCACGATGCCGGCGATCTTGTCGGCCATGCCGTCCAGCTGCGCGCAGCAGCGCGCCACCAGGCCGCCCATGGAATGCGTCACCAGGATCACCTGTTCGCACTTGTAGGAACCCTTGTTGTTCTCGGCGATGACTTCGGCCACGCGCGCCTTCAGCGCGTCCGCCGCCTCGGTGTTGGAGGCCAGCCAGTTGTAGCCGCAGGCGTACACCGGGAAGCGGCACTTGGCGCGCTTGAGCAGATCGTCCGACAGGATGGGCGTGGTGACGTGGTCGTCCTCGGCCATGCGCGGCAGGCCGCTCATGTCCATTGTGATCCCCGGCGGCAGCTTGCGCGGCGGCGGCTTTTCGCCCGGCTTGGGCGTGGCGCTCACGGACGTGTAGGAGAAGTCGTCCCAGTAGGCCGGGTCGTAGCCTTCAGCGTTCATCTTCTGCTCGAGCCACAGCAGGAACTTGTGATAGCTGGCTTCGGACACCTCGCCCCAGCCGCGCTGGATGAAATGCGCCTTGTCGCGGATGCTGCCCACGCCCTTCTTGGGCACCGCGCCTTCGCGGTAGACCCGGGTACGTTTCGGATGCAGCACCTTCTGGCGCGTGCCCGAGCCGCGCTTGGCCCACATCATGGCCAGGCCGAGCGGCGCGCCGGCGGTCTTGTTCAGCACCCAGACCTCGTCGCCGTCGGTGCTGGACAGGTTGGAGCCCATGATGCCGGGCACGAAGATGATGGGCAGGATATGCGATGGCGGCATGGTGAGCTTGACGGCGTCCGCCAGCAGCGAGCTGGTGGTCTGCCAGGCGAACGTCGGCATGCCCTTGGCATCCGGTATCGATTGCTGGCCGCGCTCAGTATCGTCAGGCACGCTGGCCATCACACCCGCCTCGCTCTCATCATGCTATTCACGCCCCGCTCGCGTAGTTGTTTAATTCTACATAATTTACGCGATTCAAAAAAAGCGTGCCGCGCGGCTGAGCTAGCGTGCGCAACCGGCTCAGGACAGGAAATCGGCCGGCGAAATGGTCCCGGCGCTGATGCCTGCTTGGAGTATGTAGGCCTGGCTATCCGCCGGAAGCGATACGTCGCCCTCCAGCAAGGCGGCGCAGACCGGGCTGTCGCCGGGCACGACGGCCAGGGCTGCACCGCCGCCGGACCGTATCCGCTTGAGGAACGCCATGCTGTCCTCATCGCCGTGCCGCTCAAAGACGACATCTTCCTCGCCCCGCAACACGACGCTGTCCGCCCGGGCGGCAGCATGCAGCAACACCAGCTCGTAAAGCGAGGGCCGGATGCCGCTGGCGAAATAGCCGATCAGCGTGGGGCAAATGGCGGTGATGGCCGCATTCGAGCTGTCTGCATTGTTGAAAGCCAGTTCGCCTTTCGAGTAAACGTCCAGCCAGTGCAGCCGGCCGGCCGATAAATCCAGCACCAGCGGCATGAATATGCCGTTCTCGCCCTGCAGATCGAATTTCAGCTTGACCGCTCTCGGGTCGAAGTGGGCGCCATGAACATCGTCAAGCTGCATCAAACCCGCGTAAGCGTGTTCCAGCTGCTCGAACGGCATGCCGGCATAGTTGTTCAGCACAGCCACGGCATAGCGGATGCCGCCGGCCAGCGCGCGCTCGCAGTCGATATCAATGAATTCGGTGGCGCCGTTCGGGTAAGGTGCGCTGCGCAGATCGCCCGCGCTGCGGGCAATCTCCCCGCCTTGGGCGGACTCGAACTTCAGCTGGTAGTACGAACAAGTGCCGCAGAACCGCCAGTCCTTGTCATAAAAGGCAACCGAGAGATCCAGGTCGGTGACGTCGCCGCCCGACTGCGGCTCGCACCAGTGCAGGAACAGGCGCATGGTGCCCGCCAGCGCCACGTCCATGGTCGACCCTCTGGGCAGCTGGATAGCCGAGCGGCTCGCCGTACGTTCATTGAAGGGAACCATGACTTCCTTCAGGCGGGTATCGATCAGGAACACAGGAAACCGCTTTTTCTCCGCAAAGCGGCGCAGCAGCTCGCTTTCCAGCACGGCCAGCGACCGTTCAATCGCCAGCGCAGGCAGCGCAGGCCGCTCGTCCGGCGCGAACACGCCCTTGGTGACCTTGCCTTTGGGCCAGTAGACGCGGGTCTTCCCCGCTACCGCGCGGGCAGGCAGCAGCGAAGACAGCGTCAGTAGTACCGGCGTCGCCAGGCGCGGTGCGGCAGCGGAGAACGCTGCCAGCAGTTGATCGACTGCGCCGGCGTCGCTGCCCGCCACGCGCAGCGCATGGTCGAAGCGGCGCGCCAGCTCTCCAGGACGCTGCGCCAGCAAGGCGGTCATGCCCCTCGCATCTTTCCGGATGGCCGCGCTTTCAAGCTTCGAATAGTAGCCTGTGAACGCCGCAGCGCGGGTGCCGTCGGGCGCCTTCTTGCGCACCACTTCGAATGCCCGCGCCGTGTTGGGGAAGCGCGCGTGGTACTCATGCGGATGCAAAAACTCCCCCAGCCAGACCCAGTACGAACGGTGGCGCAGCATATCTTCGATCAATGCATCCGGGTCCATCCCCTCCAGGCAGGCAAGCAGGGCGCGGCGCAGCGGACGGCCCAGCTTCGCCACCTTGAACCGTTTGACCAGTACAGGCAGCTGAATTGACTGCTGGTGCTGCCAGTGGGACCAGGCCGCAAACATATGCTTGTACTTCGCCAGGCCGCGCAAATCGGCGGTCTTGCGTGCCCGGTACACGGTTTGCCCTTGCAGGGCCACATCCGCACCCGAATAGGCGGCGATCAGGCGCGCGACGTCGGTGGCGCTGTTGAAGTAACGCCGCGCCGCCGCCAGCACGGGCTCGGCAGGCATCCGTTTCAGCAGCTCGCCAAACAAGGTGGCCACATTCTCACGCACCGGGATCCCGGCGGGCAGCCAGGCCAAAATAGTTTCACCGCGATCCCGTATCAGCGCGGCAAAATCATCCTTGTCCACCGGCGACAGGACTTGCTTGCGCGCGCACAAGGACACAAACAGCTCCTGTGCCGATGCGTCCAGCGACTCGCCCAGCGAAAGCAGCTTCAAGGTGGCGGGTGCGCTTCCTCCCGCCCGTTCCGGCGGCGGTTTGAAGAAAGGCGAGGACGGGTCGACATGGTGCTCGCATACCGGGCAAGCGGAATAATTGCTCCCATCGAAGCAGGCGTCGCACACCACATGGCGGCAGGGGTTGAGCACGTGCGTCGTATTGGTCTGGCCGCAGTGGAGGCATGGCTGGCCTTCGGCCTGCATGAAATGGCTCAGGACCTTGCGGCACCACAAGTCGAAAGTGTCATCCGGCACGCCGTCGGGAAAATGCCGGAATAGCGGCACGTGCTTGTGCTGGCCGCCCACCTTGGTCAACAAGGTTTCAAACAGATGCGCTTGCAGCGCGCCCAGTTCCAACGGCGTGCGCGTGCGCAAACGCTCGCGCAGCGATGAAGAGATGGCGTATCCAGCCCCGGCCAGGTTGACTTCGAACGCGTCCAGATAAGAATCCGGAACGCTCGCCGTCCCCGGGGAAACGAAGACCTGGGCATGCCGCCGCAGCAGTAAGGAATCGGTCGCGGAATACCCAGTTGTCATCGTGCGAAAAAGTTGAGAAGGGAAGCGGCCAGACTGAATCGGATGTAGAAGGAAGTCCGGCCTAAGCCTTCTCAACTGGCATCGTAACTGATCCTGCGCAGCGCTTCAAACTTTTTGCACCCAGCAGAGCTATCAAGCGCCCTTTGCAAAGTGCTGCCTGAACTGAGACATTGGAAAAAATAGCTGTAGCGGCCGATCCTGTAGTGGCAGAAAACCGTGTTGACGATAGAAGGACGCCGCGACCTCATCCTTTGCATCAACATGCAGAGCGAACATCGCAATTTCAGAGCGTAACGTCCGCGCTAACGCATCCACCAGCAAACTGCCACCAACCCCAAGTCGCTGAAACTTTTCATCAACTGCAAGCCGTCCCATATGGGCAACAGGAACACGCGGATAGAGCGGCAATTTCTTAGCCAGTTGGGCCGGCAATGACACCAATGGAACGCTGCTGGCGGAAAGCGTGTAAAAGCCCGCGATCTGATCATCATCGCACAGCGCAACAAAGCAAGTGGCTGCGCGACGGCGTACGTCTTGGGTAGCCTGTTTTTTGAAGTATTGGTCCAACAATGGCGAACCAGACTGGAAGCGGCGGCGGTCGTGGTGCTTTTCCAGCGGCACGACTCGAAGCGCCAGGGGACTCATTCCGAGCGTATCAGCTTGCTGTGATTCACAATCGCGCGCTTCATGGCAGGCGTCAACGGTGAGGGTTCTATCAAGGCGCGCGCAAAGATTTCCTGGTCGCGTGCGGAAAGATGAATCGTTTCGGTCTGCGCTATCGCCTGCTTCGCCGCCTCTTGTGCAGCAGCGACAACGAATTCTGAAATGGAGCGGCCCTGAAGTTCTGCCGCAAGCCGCAGCAAATCGTTCAGTTCCGTGCTGATCAACGCTTCGAAGCGTATTGTCGGGTTATCGGCGGCCATGGCGTATCCTCCTGCCTCATTTTACGGCAGTTCGCGCGAAGCTTCGCTGACCAAACTCAATGGAAGCCCCGCGCCCTTAATCAGCAGCCACAGGCAGAACGCGCTCTCCCCCACCAAGGCAGGCAGCAGGATGGCGGGGAACAGCATGCTGGCCAGGGATGGGCTGAGCACCATGCTGAAGCTGTTGATCAGGTAGCACACGCCGGCCACCTGCATCAGCACGCCGATGCTCTTCGGGATGAAGCCGGACTTCCAGATCAGGTAGCCGACGATGAGGATTTCGACGCCGAAGAAGACCAGCGCCAGGCCGAACGCCTGCGCGTGCGAGACCACCGTCAGGTAGGCCATCGTGTGCAGCTGATGCAAATCCTCCGGCTTCAGGTATTTCGCCATCGCCAGCGTGTCGAGCATGGCCTGCAGCTGCAGCGCGCTGACGCTTTCCACCGCCAGCGACGTGATGGCGAACAGCACCAGCAGCAGGCTCAGATTCTTGCTCACTGGCCGCAGCAGCACGTAGAAGACCCACGTCAGCGCCACCGCGCACACCAGCAGCACGATCTGCCCCGCCACGCCCAGCCGCCACAGCCATTCCGACTCCTGGATGCGGCGCACGGTGGCGGCCGGATCGCCGCCCACCACCAGGGTGCCGCGTATCAGCGTCTCGCCCAGCAGGCCGATGACGATCACCACCAGGTACAGCACGCCGCCCAGCCGCGCAGTGGTTTGCAGCGCTGCGCGCGGCGGGTGAATGAGATTGCTGCCGTCCATATCTGCTCCGGTGAGAGGCTGAGGATTATTCGACTTGCTTGAGGATTTTTTCCACCGACGCCAGGCTGGAAGACAGCTTGGCCACTTCCGCCTGCATGGCCGCCAAGGTGGCTTGCTGGGCCGCCTGCGCCTGCACCGCCTTTTCGGCCAGCGCGCTGTAGGCCGCGTCGCTCTCGGCGCGGGCGCGGGCGGCGAATGCCGCCGAGAAGTACTTCATGCCGAAGATGATCACGGCCGCTCCCAGCGGCAGGCAGATCGTCAACAGGTATATGCTTTCAGACATGGCAACCCCTACTGTTCGTTGTGGACTTTGAGCGTTTTCGCCATCTCCGCGATGGACGCGGGCGACAGCTCGATGCAAAAGCTGCTGGGCTCAAAATAATTGAGCGCCTTGCCATCCTTCGACAATTCCATCTGGCTGACCACCAGGCCGGCTTCCTCCAGCTTTTGCAAATGCAGATGCAGCAAGGGACGGCTGATGCCGAGCTCGCGCGCCAGCTGGCTGACGTAATTGCGCCCGCCCGCCACCAGCGCCGCAATAATGCGCAGCCGGTGCGGATTGGCCAGCGCCGCCAGTACCGCCAGCAGCTGGTCGCCTTCGAGGGATGTGTTGTTTGCGCTCACCTGTCAACAATATCTGACACATGACATAAGGTCAAGCAAATTCAATGAGGTAAGATTCAGTTATGCAAGTCATCGGGAGGGATCGGCGATGTCCTACGAAATTGTGCATACATTCGGCAGCACCACCTACTTCATCTTTATCCTGCTGTTTCTCTGGGTAAGCCGCGTGCCCCGCACCAATTCCGGGGCCGGCTGGTGGGCCATTTCCATCTCCTGCGCGCTGATGGCCCGCTTGAGCCTGTTCGTCCTGCTGGCAGTGGCGGACCAGCGCCTGGCCATCGCCGTGTACGTGGTGTTCAACGTGCTGGAAAAGCCCTTCCTGATGACGGGACTGGTGCGCTTCCTGAACCTGGACACCGGCATGCGCTGGTTCTGGACCGCCGCGCTGGCGGCCGAAGCCTGGCTGTTCCTTGCGCTGGCCGCCGACTTTCCCTCCTGGGCGCGCACGCTCGGCTATGCGCTGGTCAATGCCGGCTTCATGCTGTGCATGGCCGGCTTCATCCTGAAAAAACGCGCCGAGTTCCCCGGCTTGCCGCTGGCCATCACGGCGGCAGCCTGCGTCGCGCTGGCCGCGCACTGGCTGGCGGCGCCGCTGATACTGTACTTGTTCCCCAGCTGGTTCCGGAACGGCTTTGTGCTGGGAACGGTGCTGGTGCTGGTGCAGTACCTGTCGCTGCTGGCCGCCGTCCTGGCGCAGTTCCAGGCGCGCCTGCTCGAGGCCGAGGCCAAGGCGCTGGACCTGGCCTTCCTCGACCCGCTGACAGGGCTCAACAACAAGCGCTACATGAACACGCTGTTCGACCAGGCGCTGGTACTCGCCACCCGTCCGCACCAGGTGGTCGCCGTGTTCTACATCGACCTGGACAACTTCAAGCCCATCAACGATACGGCCGGCCACGCGGCCGGCGACGAGGTGCTGAAAACCGTGGCCGCCCGCCTCAAGGGCAACACCCGCAGCACCGACATCTGCGCGCGCGTGGGCGGCGACGAGTTCGTCGTCATCGGCACCCAGCTGGACAGCGAGGACCAGGCGGCGGAGATCGCCAGGAAGCTGCTGGCCCAGCTCACCATGCCGGTGCAGGTCAACGGGCAAAGCCACACGCTGGGCGCCAGTATCGGCATCGGCCTGTACCCCAAGCACGGCAACAGCCTCTCCGAGCTGATCCAGTGCGCCGACCAGGCCATGTACCACGTGAAGCGCAACGGCAAGAGCGGATGCGAGATTTATAAGGGAATGCAGGCAGCGGCCACGTAACTAGCAATCCACTACGGAGTAGAATGGGGCAAGACCTGCATCCCCATCTTCCCACCAGGAGCAATCGTGAGATCCGCCGTCTTCTCGACGCTGTGCGCAAGCTTGCTGCTTGGGGGCGGGGCCAGTGCGGGCGAGACCATGGTGCTGGCCCACCCATTCCCCAAGGAAGCCAGCTTTGCCCCAGGGGTGCTGTCGCTGATCTGCGCGGACGCCTTCCAGCAGCTGGGCATGGCGGTGGAAGTGCGCATGTTCCCGCCGCTGCGCGGCAGCATTGAAGCCCACGCAGGCAAGATCGACGGCGAGGTAGGACGGGCTTACGCCTACGCCGACAGCCATCCCAACCTGGTGCGGGTGGAAGAACCCCTGCTCTCGTTCCGTGTGGCCGCCTTTACCCGCCTCCCCGGCCTGAAGATCACCGGCTGGGACAGCCTGAAAGGCACGGCTTACAGGGTGGAATACCGCAGCGGTTACATCACCTTCAAGACGCGCCTCGAGCAGGTGCTGCCCCTGCAGCAGATTTCCTCCGTGGTCGACAGCCAGACCGGGCTGCAGAACGTGGCGCTGGGCCAGACGGACATCTTTGTCGATTTGGAGGAGTTTGGCCAGCGGCAACTGGCCAGGCTGCACAAGCGCTATCACGACGTCTACAACGCCGGGCTGGTGCAGGATACGCCGGTCTACATCTACCTGCACAAGCGGCACGAGGCACTGGCGCCGCGCCTGGCTGAAACATTATCGAAAATGAAATCAAACGGCGCCATCGGCCGCCATATCGCCACGGCGCTCGAGCAAGAGCGCGGCGCGGGGGAATGAAAACAGGGCTCCATGCCGATATCAGGTATTGCCCTCCAAGGCGCGCGGCGACTAATTATAGAAACAGGCAATCAACAGCGAGAATTGCGCATTTCATGCACCGGACCCCGCCCGTATCATGGACTCACTTGAAAGGAGATCATGATGCAAAAGACTTGGCTAATAACAGGTGCAAGCCGTGGCCTTGGGCTGGAAATGGCGAAGGCTGCGCTGGCCAGCGGCGACAAGGTGGTCGCAACCGGACGCGATCCAGAGCAGGTCGCCGCGGCGCTGCGCGGCAAGCACGACCACCTGCTCACTTATCAGCTGGACGTGACCGACGCAGCCTCAATCAGCGGTGCCGTGAGCGCCGCCATTGCACGCTTCGGCGGCATCGACGTCCTGGTGAATAACGCCGGTTACGGCCACCTCGGCTTTTTTGAGGAAACCACGGCCGGCGAGGCCCAGGCGCAATTCGACAGCAATGTGTTCGGGCTGATGAACGTCACGCGTGCAGTGCTGCCGGTGATGCGGGCCGGGCGCTCCGGGCATATCTTCAATCTCTCCTCGCTCGCCGGCATGAGGGGGTCAGCTTTCAGCTCGCTGTATTGCGCGAGCAAGTTCGCTGTCGAAGGGTTTTCCGAAGCGCTTGCCGAGGAAGTGAGACCGTTTGGCATCCGCGTCACCATCGTCGCGCCAGGACCTTTCCGCACCGACTTCCTGTCCGCGAAGTCCCTGCAGGTGGGCGGCGCACTGCTGCACGACTACACTGCGGCGCGCGGCAAGACCCGCGCGACATTCGAGGCCCGCAATGGCAGGCAGGCGGGCGATCCGGCCAGGCTTGCGGCGGCAATGATACTGCTCGCAAACCATCCTGAGCCCCCCTTGCGTTTTGTGGCCGGCAGTGCCGCAGTCCAGATTGGCCTGCAAAAGCTGCAAGCCATGGGAAGCGACATCGAAACCTGGCGCGACAGCTCGGTCGCCACGGATGGCCAATACGCGGACTCTCAGCAATGGCGCCCTGCCAACTGAACCCAACTTTTCAAGGTGAACAAGATGAACCGGACAGAGAACAAATATGTAGGCATGTGGGTAACGGCTGACGGCTACATCCGTCACGAATTGCTGCCCAACGGCCGCTACGACGAGGCCAGGGGCGGCAAGCAAAGCGCCTACCAGGGCGACTACCTGGTTACCGGCGACCACATCGACTACGAGGACGACACCGGCTTCGTCGCCGATGGCGATTTCCGCGACGGCGTGCTGTATCACGCTGGCATGGTGCTCTACCGCGAACGCCACTAACCCCGGCTACATCGCATAGCTAGCAGGGCGCTCCGCTTGCATCAGCATCAGAGCGCTCTTCATCTCGACTGCTTCCTGCAAGGGCGTGCGGCCGAAGAAGCGCTTGAACTCGCGGCTGAACTGAGAGCTGCTTTCATATCCCACCATATTCGACGCGGTCGCCGCGCTCACCCCGTCCTGCACCATCAGCAGGCGTGCCTTGTGCAGCCGGGTGCTCTTCAAATACTGGATCGGCGTGGTATGTGTCACCGCCTTGAAATTGGCGTGGAACGCCGCCACGCTCATGCCGGCTTCGCTGGCCAGCGTGCTCACGTCGATGTCGCTGCCATACTGCTCATGGATTTTGCGCAGTGCCTTGCCGATCTTGCCGAACTGGCTTTGCTGGGTCAGCGAGGCCAGCACCGCCCCGCCCTGCGGACCGGTCAACACGCGGTACAGCAGTTCCTTCACGATCGCAGGCCCCAGGATGGCGGCATCATCGGGCACGGTCAGCGCGGTCAACAGCCGCAGCAGCGCATCGCTCATGTCGTCGCTCATCGGCGTTGAATGGATGCCGGCCGGCGCCATCATCTTATCCTTGCGCGACTTGCTCAGTGCCAGCACCAGTTCGGCCGCCACCTGCAAGTCGATGCGCAGCGCGACAGCCAGCATCGGCTCCATCTCGCTGGCCTCGGTTTCCGACTCGAACGGCAAGGGCACCGACAGCACGAGGTAATGGTTGGCGTCGTAGACGTACGATTCGTCGGCCAGGTAGCCCCGCTTGCGTCCCTGGCAGACGATCACAATGGATGGCTCGTACATCACCGGGATGCGCGGCAAGGAGCGATTCGCGCGCATGAACCTGACACCTTCCAGCGCCGACAGGGTATACCCCTCGAACGGTGCCAGCCTGTTTAGCAAGGCGACCAAGCGATGTTGATGTTCGTTGTTCATAGGCTCCGGATGTCGATGTAGAGGATCAGGCAACGCGGCAATATTATCCGATATTTCGCCTCTTCCGCTCGACAAGGATACTGGCTTCACAGCGGTTCAGCTTACTCAAGAAGCGCGAAATGCCGGCTGTGCTTTGGCCTTGAACGCATTCATGCTGCCAGCAGCCAGCCGGGCTTGATGCCGCCACCATCCATCGCCTTTTTAGATGGAAAACATCTAATTATATAGGCTATTCGGATAGATCGGCCGTCGATAAGATTCACTCATGCACTTAAACAACGGAGCACAAAACATGAAATCAGCCGAACAACTGCCCACCGGCGCCCTATCCGCCCACGTGCCCCGATCAACAACTTGCACGTGAAACTGCGCGACGGCGAGCGCTGGACCTATGTGCCGCCAGAGGGACACGATGTGAACTGGGTGGCAGTCGCTACCGGGGCCTTGCACACCGGTGGCAGCACAACTGCGCGCCGCAAATTTGATGTAAGCACCGCCATTTCTTTCATTCACTTTAAACCATCCATTCAAAGGAACTCGTCATGAAAACCAATACCGTAGGCATCATCGGCGCCGGCGCCATCGGCCAGGCATTTGCCAAACAGCTGGTTAAGGCAGGCATCAACGTCATCCTCAGCAACAGCCGTGGACCGGAAACGCTGGCACCGGTGGTGGCCAGCCTGGGCGGAAAGGCACAAGCTGGTACCGTACAACAGGCGGCAGAAGCAGACATCGTATTTGTGAGCACCAACTGGTCCCGCACCGAGACTGCGCTCAGGAACATCAACTGGGGCCGGCGCATCCTGATCGACGCCACCAATCCGGTACTGCTGCCCGGTTACAAGCTGGCCGAACTGGGAAACAAGAACTCCAGCCAGGTTGTCGCTGAGTGGGCACCGGGCGCCCGGGTGGTCAAAGCATTCAACACGCTGTTGGCCGGCGTACTGGCCCAGGATCCGGCACAAGCCGGCGGGCGCCGCGTGGTGTTCATGTCCGGAGACGATGGCGAAGCGAAAGCCGAGGTGGCACAATTGATAGACCAGCTCGGCTTCGCCAGCATCGACCTGGGCGGGCTGGAAGTCGGCGGCTACCTGCAACAATTTCCAGGCGGTCCGCTACCCGCCGTCAATCTCGTCAAGCTGGGATAAATGAGGTGACAATGAACTCCACTCCGCGTACTTCCGCAGAGGCGTTCGAAGAGTACATCCCCGGAGAACTGCTCAAGGAACATCGTGCGCAGTCTTCCGGGGATGTGTTCGTTCAAATCCTGTCGCGCCGCCAGGTGCAGGACAACATCATTATCCCGGCGGTGCCGGAGCCGCTGATCGTCTGGATACTGTCCGGCGTCGCCGTGGTGCAGGAACGCGCGCCGGGCGGCGAGTGGCTGGCTAACCGCGTCGCCGCCGGTGACTTTTTCCTCACCACCGCCACCACGCCCACCGAAATGCGCTGGCACGCCGAGCCCGGTGCCCCCTTCGTCGTCATGCACGTGTACGTGGGCGTATCGATGATGCCGAATGTCGCCTTGCGCGAGGTATCCGGGGAGCGCGACGACACCCTGTCGGCGCTGCTGGAACACATCCGCGTCGAGTTGCTGGAGCAGCGCCCGCCCAGTGCGCCGTTCATCCAGGGCATCGCGCAAGCGATGGCGGTGCACCTGGCGCGCAGCTACCGCAGCGATGCGGCCCGGCCGCGCGGCGGACTGCAGGCATTCAAGCTGCACCGCGTGTTCCAGGCCATGCGCGCACACCTCGCCCGGCCCTTCGACCTGGCGCAGCTCGCCGGCCTGGCGGGCCTGAGCGAATTCCATTTCAGCCGCGTGTTCAAGCAGTCCACCGGACTGTCCCCCTCCCGCTACTTCATCCGCCTGCGCATGGAAGAAGCGCGGCGCCTGCTGTCCGAGACCGGCGACTCCATCATCAATATCGGACTCGCGGTGGGGTACAGCAGCCCCAGCCATTTTTCTGCCGTGTTCCGCAAACACACCGGTGTCGCCCCTTCCGCCTATCGCTGACAGTGTGCGCAGCAAGATCGCGATAGTTCGAGCAAGCCGCCGCGCGACGGAAAAATCGCTGGGCGGCATCATGATTCCGTGCTTCAGACATCCCGTCACGAAGCGAATACTCGTAAAGGAATCATCATGGAACTCAAGGATAAAGTCGCCCTGGTCACCGGCGCGTCGAGCGGCATCGGCGCCGCCACAGCGAAAAAACTGGCCGCGCACGGGGTCAAAGTCGGCCTCGCCGCACGCCGTCCCGATCGCCTGCAGGCGCTGGTGGACGAAATCAAAGCTGCCGGCGGCGAAGCCATCGCGCTGCAAATGGATGTCACCGATCAGACTGCGGTGTCCGAGGGGGTGGCCACGCTGCACGAGACCTACGGCCGCATCGACATCGCCTTCAACAATGCGGGGCTGATGCCGATTTCCGATATCGCCAGCCTCAGGCTGGAAGAATGGCACCGCATGGTCGATGTCAACGTCAAAGGCCTGTTCAATACGGTTGCCGCCGTGCTGCCGATCATGCAGGCGCAAAAGTCGGGGCACCTGATCAATACCTCTTCCATTGCCGGCCGCAAGACCTTCCCGGGCCTGGGCGTGTACTGCGCGACCAAGCACGCGGTGGCCGCGTTCTCGGATATCCTGCGCATGGAGCTGGCGCCGAAATACAATATCCGGGTCACCTCGCTGCAGCCGGGCGCGGTGGAGAGCGAGCTGTTCGAGCACATCACCGATGAAAACTACCGCGCGCAAATGGAGCAACTGAAGGAGCAGATGAAGTTCCTGAAGGCCGAAGATATCGCCGACTCCATCGTCTACGCCTTGCAGGCGCCGGATCACGTGGACGTGGCGGAATTGTTTATCATGCCCACCGAGCAGCCGTGGTAATCGGCTGAAGCAGGCCGGGCCGGCAGGCCCGGCCTGCGTTTAATCAACCCTTGAGAACACACACTATCGTGGACTATTTCACCGCCGTGCGCGCCTTCGTCAGAGTCGTGGAAACCGGCAGCTTCGCCAAGGCTGCCGACTCGCTGGAGTTCCCGCGCAACACCGTGACCAAGCTCGTTCAGTCGCTGGAGGCGCACTTGCGCGTCAAGCTGCTGCACCGGACCACCAGGAAGGTATCGCCCACCAATGACGGCGCGCTGTACTTCGAGCGCATGGTGCACTTGCTGGAGGAATGGCACGAGGTCGAATCGGAACTGTCCAGCGGCCAGAAGAAGCCGCACGGGCGCCTGCGCGTCGACATGGGGGCAAGTATCGCGTCGCAGCTGGTGATTCCCGCGCTGCCCGAGTTTCGCCGCCGCTATCCGGACATGCAGCTGGACATCGGTGTCAGCGATCGGCCGCTTGATTTGGTCAGCGACCGCATCGACTGCGTTATTCGCGCCGGCGACATCAAGGACCCGACACTGATTGCGCGGCACCTTGGCGACCTGGAGTTCGTTCTCTGCGCGGCGCCGGACTACCTCGCCGTCCATCCGGCGCCTGCCCATCCGCGCGAACTGCAAAGCGGGCACACCCTGGTTCGCTACTTCTACGCCGGATCGACGCGGCAACTGCCATTTCTGCTTGAATCGCAGGATGACGAAATCAGCATTACGGGAAGCTACTTTATCTCGGTGAATGAGAGCAATGCGCTGTTGGCCGCCGCCCTCGCAGGCCTGGGAATCGTGGCCGGCCCGCGCTTCATGCTACAGCCGCGCATCGACAGCGGGGAACTGGTGGCGCTGCTGCCCGCATGGTCACCGCCGGTGGTGCCGCTGCATGTCGTCTACCCGGCGAACCGCCACATGAACACCCGCACCCGGGTGTTTGTCGACTGGATGATAGAACTGAGCCGGAGCCACCGGCACATCAGGCCCCCACGCCCCAGCCTGGCGGTGCGCGGGGAAGACGGCGGGGTTTAGCCGAACAGCTTGTTGGCGGTCCTGGCGACCAGCTCGCCCTGGTGGCGTGCGCCGCCCAGGTCGATTTCACTCGGCTGGCGCTGGCCCTGGCCGCCTGCAATGGTGGTGGCGCCGTAAGGGCTGCCGCCAAGCACCTCGTCGATCGACATCTGCGCCGCATAGCTGTACGGCAGGCCGACAATGGTCATGCCGAAATGCAGCAGATTGGTGATGATGGAAAACAGCGTGGCTTCCTGGCCGCCGTGCTGGGTGGCAGTCGAGGTAAAGGCGCCGCCCACTTTGCCATTGAGCGCGCCGCGCGCCCACAGGCCGCCGGCCTGGTCGAGGAAAGCCGCCATCTGCGACGGCATGCGGCCGAAGCGGGTCGGTGCGCCGATGATGATGGCGTCATAGCCGGCCAGCTCTTCAACCGTTGCCACCGGCGCGCCTTGTTGCAGCTTGAAGTGCGCGCCCTTGGCGATCTCTTCGGGAACGGTTTCCGGCACCCGCTTGACGTCCACCGTCGCGCCGGTGCTGCGCGCACCGCTTGCGACCGCCTCGGCCATCGTTTCGATATGACCATACGACGAATAATACAGAACCAGCACTTTAGACATCACACTCTCCAATAAGTAAAAAACACAACAAGCAAAAAATGCATCAAATCACGGACAGCAGGCCGCCATCCACCAGCAAGGCGATGCCCGTAACGTAGCTGGACATGTCCGAACCCAGCCACACAACCGCATCGCCGATTTCCGACGGTTTGCCCAGGCGGCGCAGCGGCGTGCGCTGGCGGAACCCCTCGGCGGCTTCCGCAATGCCGGGGCTGTTGCGCAGCAGATGGGTATCGATGGTCCCGGGCGCGACCGCATTCACACGGATGCCCTCCGGGCCCAGTGCGTCGGCCAGCGCCTTCGCCATCAGCACGACACCGCCCTTGCTGGTCGAATACGCCACCGTCATGCCGGCGCCGGCAATGCCGCCCATGCTGGCCATCAAGACAATCGAGCCATGCTTGCCGTTCGCCCGCATCTGCTTTGCAGCCGCTTGCGCACTGAACAAAGTACCGTCCAGATTGACCGCCATCAGGCGGTGATACTGTTCTTCATCGACATCGGCGCCATCGGCACGCAGCGTAATGCCGGCGTTGGCCACCATGACATCGACGCCGCCAAATTCCTCCGCGGCCTGCACCAGCGCGTCCACTTCGGCGCGCTTGCTGACGTCCGCTTTGACAAACCGCGCGGTGGCGCCCAGTGCGGCGATTTCCGCCGTGGTCGGGGCGCCGCCCTCGCGCGGCTCCTCGGTGATGTCCGAGACAATGACCGCGCGCGCGCCGTGCTGCGCCGCCGAAATCGCGATGGCACGGCCGATGCCGCTGGCGGCGCCGGTAACGATGACGACCTTGCCGTTCAATAGATTGCTCATGAAACTCTCCGTTATCAGGTGGGTCTATAGTTCGAAGCCGCCGATGGTCCGCCATCGATCACCATCTGATGGCAATCACCATCGGCGTCCCGGTCCAGCCCGGGGCAATCGCGTTGACCCGCACGCCGTGCCTGGAGGCCGCGCAGGCGCTCATGCCGCCCGGCCCGGTCACCAGCAGCACTTTTCCGTCGAAGCCTTTTCCATGCCGGCTCCTGTCACTGCGCGATGGCGCCCAGTTGCTGCATCAAGGAATAGAGGTGGGCCACGCCCCAGTGCTCCACGATCCGGCCGTCGCGCACCCGCATCGCGTCAACCGTGTCGAAGTGGATCTTGCGGCCGGTGGGGGCCACGCCGAGGAACTCGCCCCGGTGCGTGCCGTAATACGTCTTGTAGGTGGTGACGCGGTCGCCATCCGCCGCCTGCCAATGGATCACGGCATGAAAATCGGGGAACGCCTCGCGCAGCTTTTGATACAGCGCCCGCGCGCCGGCCTTGTCCGGCGTGCAGTTGGGCTGCGGCGTGTGGTCGATGAAGTCATCGGCAAACAGCTGGTCGAACAAGGCGAAATCGCCGCCGCCCTGGACCAGTTCGGTATTGCGTCGTACCACCGCCTTGGCGATGTCGCCGACGGTCGGCTCCGCCGGCCGCAGAATCGCGGCGCCCACGATCTTGCGCTCAGCCAGATCCTGGTGCGCGCGGGCGGCGTCCCGCAAGGCGTACACGGTCGGCGCCTCCCGGCCGAAGATGCCCTGCTCGATCGCCCGGAACACATCGGCGCTGGCGCGTTCCAGCGCAGCGCGCTCACCCACGTATTGGCCGGTGCTCGGCTGCACGTAGTGGATGCCGCGCGCGGCGATTGCTTCCTTGTCGATACCGGGCGCGCCCGAGGCGTTGCCGACGTGGATCAGCGCGCCGCCGTCACGCAAGGCCGCCAGCGAATGGGCGAAGGTCTGCTTGCCAATCAGCTCGTAGACGACGTCGACGCCACGGCCGCCGGTCAGCGCACGAACGTGCTGCGCCAGTTGCGGGTCATTGGCGTCCAGCACGTGCTCAATGCCGTGCGCCCGCACGGTCTCCGCCTTGCCCGCCGAGCCCACCGTGGCAATCACCGTGGCGCCCAGCGCCTTCGCCCAGCGCGCCACAATGGAGCCGACACCGCCTGCGGCGCCGTGCACCAGCACGGCTTCACCACGCCGCAGCTGGTGGGCGCCGTGCAGCATCATCCATGCCGTCAGGCCCTTGGTGAAGGTGGCAGCGGCCGTCTCGGCGGAGATATGGGCGGGCAGCTTGATCAGATGGCGCGCTTCGATCAGGCGTTCGTCCGCGTAAGCGCCGAACGAGAAGAAATAGGCGGCACGGTCGCCGGCCGCGAGCCCGGTCACGCCCGGGCCGACCTGCTCGACCACGCCGGCGCCCTCCACGCCCATGTCCAGCGGCAGCTGCGCGCGGAACGCGCCGGACCGGAACATGGTGTCGACAAAGTTTACGCCGATCGCTTCGTGGCGCAGGCGCACTTCGCCGGCTGCGGGCGCGGGCAGCGCCGGGATGTCTTCATGGACCATGGCGCTCGCCGGTCCGGGTTCATAGATACGCACTCGCTTGTTCATGGCAGCTCCTGGGATGGAATCGTTGAGAGCTTCATCGTAAGCGCTGCGCCGAAGCGGATAAACGCCCGACCGGGGGATGCAGTGTTCCTCTTAAGAGGACAATGCCCGCCTTGATTTCACGATTATTATTTTGCTATGCTAGGCGCATGAGCATATCGCCCCCCTTGATTTCGATACTGGCAGTTGACGATCACCCACTGATGTTGGAGGGCATCTGCGGCATGGCGGGTGCGCAGCCGGGCTTCCGTGTCGATGGGCGGGCCGGCAATGGGCAGGACGCCCTGGCGCTGCTGCAGGACGGATGGAAGCCGGACGTCGCGGTGCTGGACCTGTTCCTGCCCGATATGTCCGGCATCGAATTGATGCTGGAGATAGGCGCCCGCTCGCCCCGTACCCGCACACTCATCCTGTCGACGTTTGACGGGGACGCCCAGGTCATGCGCGCCATGAAAGCCGGCGCCCAGGGCTATCTGCTGAAGTCGATGATAGGCTACGACATCGCCCACGCCATACGCGCCGTGCACGATGGCCGGCGCTACCTGCCGGTGGCGGTCGCCACCAGGCTGGCGGAATACATGGGCGAATCCGAGCTGACCGAACGCGAGCTGGACGTACTCAAGCTGGTGTCCGATGGCTGCAGCAATACGCAGATCGGCACGCGGCTCGGCATCAGCATGGAGACTGCCAAGAGCCACGTGGCGAACATCCTGTCCAAGCTGCGCGTCGGTGACCGCATTCTGGCGGTGCGCGTGGCGCGCCGGCGCGGCATCCTGGTCAATTAACGCTTCTTGTAGGCCAGACTGGCCGGCACGCTTAGCCGCACGGTGGTGCCGGCGCCGGACAGCAGCTCCACATGCCCGCCAATGCGGCCGGCGCGCTCGCGCATGCCCGGCATGCCCCAATGCCCTTCCCTGCCGCCGCCGGCCACCACCTCCAGCGGCAGTCCGCAGCCATCGTCCCCCACTTGCAGCGTCAACATGCGGCGGCCAAAGTCGATCGCCAGCGTGATGGTGCCCGCGTTGGCATGCTGTACCGCATTCCAGATGGCCTCGCGCGCGATAGCGCGGCACTCCTCCGCCACCCGGGTCTCCAGCGATCGGGTATGCCCCTGCACTGACAATGCAAAACGGGTTGCGCTGCCGGCAGTCAGCTCCAGGCCAAGGATGCCCAGTTCGTCGATCAGAACATCGCCCGCCTCGACCGCCACGCGCAGCCGCGCCACGCGCTCGCGCCCCTCCGCGATCACCGATTCGGCCTGCTTCAATCCATCCGCCAGGAAGGGCACCACCGGGTGCTCGCGATCGACCCTGGCCATCGCGCCATGCACCATGAGCGACAGGCTGCCCACGCCTTGCAGCAGGGTGTCATGCAATTCGCGGGCGATGCGGACCCGTTCCATCTGCTGCGACTGCAGGCGCTCGGAGATGCGCCGGGTGAGCACTTTCATGCGCAGCCGGTATGCCAGCCACAATGCCGCCATCAGCAGCAGCACAACGGCGCCACGGAACCACCACGTCTGATAGAAGGCTGGCTGCACCTCGAAGGACAATTGCGCAGGAGCCGTGCTCCATACGCCGTCGTTGTTGGCGGCGTCGACTTCAAAGCGATAACTGCCGGGCGCCAGATTGGTGTAGGACACCGAACGCTGCCGCCGCCCGACTATCCAGTCCCGGTCGACGCCGAGCAGCCGGTAGCGGTAGCGGTTGCGCTCGGGTATTTTCAGGCTCAGCCCCGCGAAGTCGATTTCAATGCGCTGCGCGCCCGGCGCCAGCACCACCGGGGCTCCCGGCCTTACCCTCACACCGTCGATATTTACTTGCGTGATCTTCACCTGCGGCGGAAGCGCATTGAACAGCACCCTGGACGGGTCCACGGCGACGATGCGCTTTTCAAAACTGAACCAGAGCCGGCCATCGCTGCCCTCCAATGCGGTCGGCAGCGGGCGCGCATGTGCGGGCTTTCCTTCAACGCCATCGAGAAAATCCAGCGTGGTGTAGGCAACACCGTAATCCGGGCTGGCGCGCCATTTTGCCAGCTCCGCCGAGCCGATATGGATGATCCCATCGTCGCCGTTCAACCAGAGATCGCCCTGCGCGGTGGCGACGATACCCGACACCCCGTTGAAGCGGTGCGCGCCCCGGCCAACAAGGTGGCGGAAGCGCTCGCCATCGTGCTGCATCACCGAATTGATGCCGCCCAGCCAGAGCTGTCCGCCGGACGGCACGATCGCCAGGATGGTTCCCAGGTCGAGTCCCTGCGCGGCGCCATACTGGTCTACGCTGTCGCCGACGGCCTTGAGCAGGGTGTTGCGCCCATAGCTTATCCACACCGCCCCCTTGGCATCTGTGGCCATGGCGTAGGCCGTCTTCTGGCCCAGCTTGAACAATGGCGTCTTGTCGACCCAGGCGCCATCGTGATAACGGAACACGCCGTCGAAAGCAAGCGCTACCCACAGTCCGCCCTCGCGGTCTTCGGTCGCCGCCTGCGGCACCAGCTGCGCCGAGCGCACCGGCCAGGCGATGCGGCGCATCTGGCCGTTTTCGCGCAGCCACAGCGCCGCCTTGTTGCCCATCCAGACCCGTCCGGACGGCGCGCGGTAAGCCATCGTCACGTGCTGCAAACCGGCGTCCGCCGCTTCCACGCTGCTGCCGGCAAGAAAAACACCCGCAGCCCAGTCCGACAACCAGACCTGGCCGCCTTCCGCGGCGGCCATGCCCAACATGCCGCCCGCTTGCGCCGTCGGCAGCAGTTGCGGCACCACGCGGCTTTCGCGAAAGCGGTCCAGCCCGTTGGTGGTGCCGACCCAGACGCTGCCCTCCCTGTCCTCCAGGACGGCGTAGACCGCCCCGCCGGTGAGCCCGTCTTTTTCGGAAAATAACTGAACAGGGTGATGCCCTGGCCCCGTTCCTTCGGCAAGTGCCTTGGCCGGCAGGCGCACCAGGAGAGCGTCGGTGGTCGCCGACCACAGATTGCCCTGCCGGTCGAAGCTAATCCGGCCTTCGTGGATGGCTTCCGCAACGCCCTTGGGCATCTCGCGCGGCGAGCCGGTCTGCGGATCAAAGCGCGACAGGCCGATGCCGTTGGACACGGCCCATACCGAGCCGTCCGGCCCCTCCGCAAAAAAGGTCAGACTTGAACGATCGCTTACTTTGATAAATTTCTTGGCATCGCGCGCGCGCCAGTACAGGCCGTCGCGCAGGCCCGCCCACACGCCGCCCAGGCGGTCCACCAGCACCCCTGACGTGCTCCCCTTGGGCAGACTATCGTCCGCCGCTTGCCATTTCTGATGGCGGAACACATTCAAGCTATCGCCGGTGCTCCACACCGTGCCGTCCTGCTCCTGGGCGAACCACCGGGTCGAGCCGCTGCCGGGAAACCAGTTGTTGCCCTTCAAATCGCGCTGATAGTGGGTGATCCTGCCGTCCTTCAGATAGCTTGCGCCGCCGAACCGGTAACCGATCCACAATCCTCCGTCAGGCGTGGCCATCAGTGCGCTGATGTCGTTGGACGCGGTGGCGACCTGATACGCTGCCTCTAGTGATTCAAAGCCGACGCCATCGAAGCGATACAAGCCTGCAGCCGTCCCAAGCCACAGGTAGCCGTCGCTTGTTTGCGCCAGCATGCGCACATCTGACGGGGTCCCGTCATGCACGCGCCAGGCTTTGTGGTGCAGCTGCGCCAACACCAGTTCCGCGCTGCGCGCGCACAGGCAAACCAATAGCAATGCCAGCAACACCAGGCAAATGCCCGGACGACCACGACCACGCATAGTTCTCCTTTGTAAAAAGGCCAGCGTCGCGCTGGCACTTCTTGCGTTATAGCAATTTCGAGCCAGTCAGTCCATCAGGTAACGCCAGCGGCTCATATGCCTGGACATGTCGACCGTCTCCCCGTCGGCGATGAAGACCCCGTCGCCTGCGTGGTGAATCAAGCGGCGCTCCGACTTGTCCTGGTTGACCCATATCCTGGTCACCTCGAGCACAAAAAAGTTGTACCGGGCAGCCAGCGTACGATCCACCACCCGGCATTCGAGGTTGGCAAGGCATTCCGCCACCAGGGGCGCATCCACCGTGGCGCCACGGCGCGCTGTCAGGCCGAAGGCGTGAAACTTGTCGACATCGCTCCCCGAACAGTTGCCGATCTTCGTCACCAGCTCCGCCATCTCCACGGTCGGGAGACTGAGCACGCACTCGCCGGAATCGGCCAGGGCAGCGTAGCTGTAGTCCCAAGGGCCGATCACGCAGCCCACCAGCGGCGGCTCGTGCTGCAGCATCATATGAAAGCCCATGGTCATCACGTTGGGTCCCCGGTCCGAATTGGTCGTGAGCATGACGACCGGTCCCGATTCGAGCAGCCGATACGCCTTCTCAGGCGCGAGTTCGCTGAACATTGCTGTCCTCCTAGCCGATCGCCACGCTCATGCCGCCATCCGCCATGACCACCGAACCGACGATGAAGCTGGCGCGTTCGGAGGCGAGAAACAGCACGATCTCCGCAATTTCTTCGGGCGTTGCGGCGCGCTTGATCGGCGCGGCCTTGCCATGCTCGGCCAGGAATTCGCGGCCGTCGTCACGGAAGTGATTGAGCAGGTTGGTCACCACGTTGCCGACGCCG
The DNA here is from genome assembly GCF_059567845.1 of Massilia sp. BGA-UO-ETr-WB1. NCBI lineage: Bacteria > Pseudomonadati > Pseudomonadota > Betaproteobacteria > Burkholderiales > Oxalobacteraceae > Massilia > Massilia sp. BGA-UO-ETr-WB1. Next base: position 442,085 of record NZ_JCAQOT010000013.1, read on the forward strand.
ATGGCGTTCACGCGAATGCCGTGATCGATTGCCTCCAGGGCCTGGGTGCGCGTCAGTTGCGCCAGCGCGCCCTTGGACGCGGTGTAGGCCGCAATGCCCGGGAACGCGAAGTAGGACGCATAGGAAGCGATGTTCACGATGGCGCCCGAGCGCGCCGGCATCATCGCTTTCTGCGCTTCGCGCGAATGCAGGAACGCACCGGTGACATTGGTCTCCATCTGCCAGTTCCAGTCCTCGCGGGTCATATCGACCAGGTCCTTGTAGATGATGCGCCCGGCACTGTTGACCAGGATATCCAGCTTGCCGAAGTGCTGCAGCGCCAGTTGAACCGCGCGCTCCGCGACACCATCGACAGTGACATCGGCGACAAACGGCACGATGCCGGGTCGCTCCAGTGTATTGACCTGTGGATCAATGTCTTCGGCGATGACGAGCGCACCTCGCGCGTGCAGCAGCTCTACGGTGGCGCGGCCGATGCCGCTGGCGGCACCAGTAACAATCGCGACTTTGCCTTCGACTTCGTTGACGGGAGAAATGTTCATTTTGATTTCCTTTCATGGGCTAAATGGGCTGTGAAGCTGGGTCCATGATGCAATAGCCGCGTGATACCGTCCGTCGCGTGATTGCTGTCTCTGGCGCGATATTGCTATGACTGCAGCGCCAGTCTCCAGTGCCGCAGCGCGTCGGCAGGTCAGCCTACCGATACGCGCGATAAGCGGCGGCACTCAGCGGGCGCGCAGAGTTATGTTCCTTGAAAATCTTCCAGCCATCCGGGCCGCAACGCCACAACACGGAAGTGCGCGAGATCAGGTGAGACACCGTGCCGTTATTTGCCGTGACCTCGAACGCGAACTCCATGACCGAGTGGCTGTAAGATGGGCCGGCTGCGACGACGTTAGGGCCTTCGGTGATTTTATGATGAACGCTTTTGAAGTTGGGGACCAATCCATACCAGATCGTGCCGTAGTCTTCGGCCGTGTGGCGGACTTTCAGCGCCGGGTCGAAATCGTCGAACAGGTTCAGATCTTGGCGGGTGAAGTCATAATATTTCCCCAGGTCTTGCTTGAAGTTAAAGGCGGGATCGCCAGCATCGCGCTCCCAGCCGATCATCAGCCAGTCGCGGTGCAACGCCGCGACGCCGTCTTTACCGCTGGTTGGGCAGTTGGTGGAGAGCTCCTCGGAGAACGATGGAGCACTGAGGAAGGCGGCAGCCAGGGCCAGGGCAACTTTGAACATTTTTTACCTCGCTAGGATAGGGTTAAAAATATGCCGATGAATTCCGATCAGTCATGAACAGAACTATAGGAAAACCTGATTCTGTTGCGTGATGGAATACTGGATACTTCTTGCCTAATCCTCTAGAGGTGCAAACTGGGGGAGGAAAACGGAGGGGAAAATGAAAAAAGGGCTGCATGCTCGCGCATACAACCCTTTTTCTTCCTACTGGCGCTGACCGGAACCGCACTACAGAGGGGGATTTCTGCCATTTTTTGAAAAGTACCGCCAAAAGTACCGCCAAAATAAAAAGTGCTAGGCACATGCGATTTTTGCACTAAATTTACCCTGTCGCGATGGTGCATGATGGTCCGCCAAGCTGCATCCCTACGCCCTTCAAACACCTGGCGCCGACCATCAAGGAGCGCTTGCCCGGCGTGGTGCGCGGCCTGCTTGATGGCCGCAGCAATGCGCACGTCCAGGCCATGAACGGCTTACCTCATCGAACCAAGACCGCCGCCCGAGGCTTCCGTACCGTCATCAATTTCATGCACACGCTGTAAAGCGTCGGCGTCAGCCTCGAATTGGTGGGAACCAAGCTGAAAGACCGCAACTTCGCAGTCGTGACCGACAGCGGCCGCACCGAGCGGCTCGACAAGGCGGTACTGGTGGCTCGGCGGGGAACGGTTCTAGACTACATTTCCAACTCAGTCGTAGTGGCCGGTTTCCGGATTGAACTTGGCATCCGGGTCGGGCACGGTCAGGCCCAGGTATTCGATCTGCGGAGCCCGCAAACCCGCATGGATCCAAGTTGGGCAGGGGCGCGGCAAGGACGGAAGTCACCTGCCCCACAGATCCCTACGAGCGGCACTACCGCACAGGGGCCGACCTTGGGTAAGTCGCGCGATATGGTGGATCGGGATATGGAGGAGTATTCCGGTACGGCGGGACGTAGCGATTCACCAGGCGCTCGGGCCTGAGCGCGTACGCCCTCACTCATCGCAAGTCATGTCGAATGAACATGGCATTTTCGTAAAAAAGCAATTTCAATCTCAGGGTCGAGATTTCATACTGAGTTGCAGCCCCGACAAGCGCCGTATTTTCATTCGAGCGTTCACCCAAGGAGACATCATCATGATTGGCATCACACTTGGCGGCATCCCCGCGCCCATACCGGGCGACAGCAGCATCGTCCCTCACCCCACCCCGCAAGGCCATGCAAACGGGGGATGGCAATGAAGCCCGCCGCCACGCAAGCGGCTACATCCATCGACATCGGCCATGTACTCGATGAAGGTCCGTTCACGAGCACTCAAAAGTTCGTGGTACTGCTGGTGTCGCTTGCCATCGTTCTGGACGGCTTCGACGGTCAACTGATCGGCTACGCGATCCCCGATCTGATCAAGGAATGGGGCATCACCCGCAGCGCGTTCGCGCCGACGGTCGCGGCCGGATTGATCGGCATGGGCATTGGCAGCGCCTGCGCCGGCCTGTTCGCCGACCGGTTCGGCCGGCGCATGACCGTCGTCGCCAGCGTATTTCTCTTTGGCGCCGCCACCTGCGCCATCGGCTTCGCGCCGAACGTGATCACCATTGCCGCGCTGCGCTTCCTGGCGGGCCTGGGCATCGGCGGCGCACTGCCGACCTCGACCACAATGACGGCAGAGTTCACGCCGGCGCGTCGCCGCACCTTGGCGGTCACGGCGACGATTGTCTGCGTCCCCCTTGGCGGCATGCTGGCCGGCCTGTTCGCCAGCGCCGTATTGCCGCTCTACGGATGGCGCGGCCTCTTCTTCATCGGCGGCGCGATCCCGATGTTTGCGGGCGTGCTGCTGCTGCTGAAGTTGCCCGAGTCGCCGCGCTTTCTCGCCCGCCACGACGCGCGCTGGCCGGAACTCAGGCGACTGCTGGCGCGGATGGATCGTCCGACCACGGCACACACGGCCTTCACCGACCTGACGGAGCAGGCCGTCGAACAGCGCGCGGGCTTCGGCGCCCTATTCGAAAACGGCCAGGCGCGCGACACGCTGGCGCTCTGGGCGGCGTTCTTCATGTCCCTGCTGACGGTCTACAGCGCCTTCAGTTGGCTGCCGACCATGCTCTCCGCCGAGGGTTTGCCAACCCACATCGCCGGCTCCGGCCTGACCGCCTGGAACCTCGGCGGCATCATTGGCGGACTGGCTTGCGCCACGCTCATCACGCGCGCCGGTTCGCGCTGGCCGATGGCCGCCGCCAGCGCCGGCGCCGTCGCCACGGCGTTCCTGCTCAAAAGCATCGACGTCGGTCAGAATACGAATCTACTGATTTTCGGGCTGGGCGTGCTCGGCATGTTCGTCAATGCCGTCCAGTGCACGCTTTACGCCTTATGCGCCTATATCTATCCGACCGGCATTCGAGCCACTGGCACCGCCGGAGGACTGTCCTTCGGCCGCCTGGGCGCCATCCTGAGCGCCTTCGCCGGTGCGATCGTCATCAATGCGGGCGGCGCGTCGGCCTACCTGTCCCTGTTGGGTTCGGCCATGTTCTTCGCCTGTATCGCGCTGCTGGCCGTCCGGCGCCACATCCCAAGGCAGGCCAAGGCCGGGCCGCCGGCCGAGCCAGTCGCTGCCGCCGTGAACGAGTAAGCAGCGCTCCCGCATGCGGCCAGCCTTGCAGGCACCGGTCGCACCGCAGCGCCACGCTGCGGCACATCCCTCAGCTTCCCTTTAAACCAATATTGAAAAATACACAGATGTCGATGTCTAACCCTGAACTGCTGCTTGCGCTGGCCGAGTGCCGCCGCAACGCGCACACGATCGCCCCCGCCGAGTGGGCCATGCGGGTGGAACTGGCCGCTTGCTACCGCCTGGTGGCGCATTTCTGCATGACGGACTGGGTCTACAACCACATCTCGGCAGCCATTCCGGGTTCGCCCGGGCACTATCTCATCAACCCTTTCGGCCTCTTGTATGAAGAGGTGTCGGCATCGAACCTGGTCAAGGTCGACGTCCACGGCAACCTGGTCGACGTCCAGCCCTTTGAAGTCAACCCGGCCGCTTTCATCATCCATGGCGCCATCCATGAAGCGCGCCCCGACGCCATGTGCGTGCTGCACACGCACACCGCCGCCGGCGTAGCCGTGTCGACGCAGGGGCAGGGCTTGCTGCCCATCTCGCAGCACGCCCTGCGCTTCCATGACCGCGTGGCCTACCATGACTTCGAGGGTATCGCGCTCGACCTTGACGAGCAGCGCCGCCTAGTGCGCGACATCGGCGCCAGAAATGTCTTAATCCTGCGAAACCACGGCTTGCTGACGATGGGCACGAGCGTCGCCAACGCGTTCAAGGAAATGTTCTTTCTCGAGCGCGCGTGCTAGATTCAAGTCGCCGCACTGGCCGGCGGCCAGACCTTAACGCTGCCGCCGCTGTCGGTGCGCGAGCACACGGCGCGCCAATTCGACGGCGACGCCTCCTTCCTGCAGGGGCGCGACTGGCGCGCCCTGCTGCGCCTACTCGACCGCACCGATCCGTCCTACCGGGATTAGGCGGCAGGAGGGACGCGAGCGCGCCGCGCAAGCGCTTATCGCCCTCCCTTGCCGGCCGTAAGCAAACGCAATTCCTCGAGCAGTTTCACAGCCGGATTTGGCAAGATGCCCATGCGCCGGCGGAATGCCGTCAAGGGGCGCACGCCATCGGCGCCGGGAATGGCCAGCGTGTCCATTAGCCCCGCCTTGCTTTCCGATTCGTACATCGGTTCGGCCATCCAACTGAGGAAACCCGAGCGGGTGACCAGGCTCTTCAAGACGATGACGGAGCGCGTCTCAACCATGATGTCGGGCAGGCCCAGGCCGTTCGCGGCGAACACGCTTTCCATGTGCGCATAGGGCGCCGTGCCCCGAGGTGCGGTCGCCCATCTTTGCCCCATCACATCGGCCAGTTGCAGCCCGGCCTTGCCCCGCAGCGGGTGGTCCGGCGCAGCGACGATATGGCTGTGGTCTTCCCAGCGGCAATCCTTGATCGCCACGATCTCGTCCGTGTCCGGTAGCGCCACCGCCAGCGCCAGATCCACCTCGTGCTTGACCAGCGCATCGGCAAGGCGGTCCCATACCCCCTCGACCACCTTCACGCGCAAGTTCGGCCACTTCACCAGCACGCTGTCGATGGCCTGGGGCAGCGTGAGGCAGGCGATGCTGCCCACCGCACCCACCCGTATCGTGCCCTTGCCCAGGCCGCGCATGGCGTTGATCTCCTCGATCGCATGCTGCGACTCGTGCAACAGCAGCGTCGCGTGCGGCAGCAGTGCGCGGCCGATGTCGGTGAGCTGCATGCCTTTGGTGTGGCGCTCGAACAGCACGGCGCCGACCTGATCTTCCAGCCGCTTGACGTTACGGCTGAGGGCCGGCTGGGTCACATTCAAGGCGGCCGCGGCGCGGCCCAAGCTGCCGGTTTCGGCGACGGTGGCAAAAGCGTGGAGTTGTTTCAGATCGTATGTCATACCCAAATGTAATGACTTTCCCTCTAAAAAGCAATTTCCCGCCAAGGCCCAGGCTTCCATACTGTCCCCATCAACAACACGGCGCGCAGCGCGATTGCCCAGGAGGCCCGACATGACCGGCAGCACCCCACTCTCAACACGAGCAGGTACAACGCAGGCTGGCGCGACGACAGTGCGCGACGCCGTTTTCGATCTGCTGCGCCGCTTCGGCATGACCTCGGTCTTCGCCAACCCCGGATCGACGGAACTGCCGATGTTCCGCGACTTTCCCGCCGACTTCCGCTACGTGCTGGGCTTGCAGGAGGCGGTCGTCGTCGGCATGGCCGACGGCTATGCCCAGGCCAGCCGCAACGCCGCGTTCGTCAACCTGCATTCGGCCGCCGGCGTCGGCAATGCGATGGGCAACATTTTCACCGCCCACAAAAACAGGACGCCACTAGTGATCACCGCCGGACAGCAGGCGCGCTCGATTCTGCCGTTCGATCCCTTTCTGTCTTCGGCGCAGGCGACCGAACTGCCCAAGCCCTACGTCAAGTGGAGCATTGAACCGGCGCGCGCCGCCGACGTGCCGCTGGCCATCGCCCGCGCCTACTACATCGCCATGATGCCACCGCGGGGCCCGGTCTTCGTGTCGGTACCGGTCGACGACTGGGACCAGCCCGCCTCCTGCGTCGCCGAGCGGCTGGTCAGCAAGCGTCTGCGCCCTGATCCCTTGCTGCTCGATCGGATCGGCGCCGCGCTCGACGCCAGCCGTCGTCCGGCATTCGTGGTCGGCGCCGCCGTCGACCGCGATGAAGCGTGGGACGCGGTGATCCGGCTGGCCGAACGGCACAATGCCCGTGTCTGGGCCGCGCCGTTGTCGGGCCGCTGCAGCTTTCCCGAAGACCATCGCCTGTTTGCCGGCTTCCTGCCTGCCATCCGCGAAAAGCTCGTCGCCCTGCTCGACGGGCACGACGTCATCGTCGCCATCGGCGCGCCGGCGTTCACCTACCACATCGAGGGCACCGGCCCCCACGTGCCGGCCGGCACCACCTTGTGCCAGCTGATCGACGAACCCGATTCCGCCGCCTGGTCCCCGGCCTGCATCACTGCCCTGGGCAGCTGCCGGCTGACGCTGCAAGACTTGCTGGCGCGACCGGCGCCCACCGCACGGCCAATGCCGGCACCGCGCGCCGCACGACCGCCGGTGCCGCCGACGCCGCGCCTGTCGGCCGCGTGCGTCATGCAAATGCTGGCGCAGGTGCGCGACGCAGCGGACATCGTCGTCGAGGAGGCACCCAGTGCGCGCAAGGCGATGCAGGACTATCTGCCGATCACGCGCAGCGCTGGCTTCTACACGATGGATAGCGGCGGCCTCGGCTATGGCATGCCGGCCGCGGTCGGCATCGCGCTGGCCCAGCCAGGCAGGCGCGTCATCGGCATCATCGGCGACGGTTCCAGCATGTACTCGATCCAGGCACTGTGGAGCGCGTCCCAACTGAAGCTGCCGATCGCCTACCTGATATTGAACAACCGCCGCTACGCCGCGCTGCAAGAATTCGCGCCGGTGTTCGGCTTTGCCGCCGGCGAGACGGTGCAGGGCACGGACTTGCCGCAGCTGGACTTCGTCGCGCTCGCCCTGGGCATGGGTTGCGAGGCGATACGCGTTAGCGACGCGGGCAGCTTGAAAGACGCGCTGCAGCAGGCGCTGCGCGGCACCGGCCCGACCCTGGTCGAGATCGAGATCGAGTGAGCCGCCCCGCCCTCTTAGCTTCCATATCCCCTTCACCCTGCGGAGACTTGCCATGACAACCATAGCCGTGCCGGTAGCGCCGGCCGCAGCGGGGCCTGCGCCATGCTGCTGAATGCCGACGATGTCCGGCGCGCGGCGCGCCGCCGCCTGCCCCGCTTCGTCTTCGACTACATCGACGGCGCGGCCGAAGACGGCCAATGCGCGTGGCACAACGGCGCCGATCTCGACGCGCTGATGCTGACGCCGCAGGTGCTGCGCGACACCACCGTCGTCGACACGTCGGTCGACGTGTTCGGCGCACGCTGGCGCGTGCCGTTCGGCATCGCCCCGACCGGTTTGAACGGCCTCATCAGGCCGCGCGGCGACGCCATGCTGGCGGAGGCGGCACAGCGGATAGGCGCCGCGTTCACACTGTCGACCGCCTCCAATATGCGGCTGGAGGCAGTGCGCGCCGCCGCGCCCGATGGCGTGCAATGGATGCAGCTCTACGTGATGCAGCGCGACATGGCCGAGCGTATCGTCCGGCGCGCGCAAACGGCCGGCTACCAGGCGCTGGTGCTGACCGTCGACGTGCCCGTCAGCGGCAAGCGCGAGCTCGACCTGCGCAACGGCTTCCGCATGCCGTTCAAACCGACCGCCGGGCTGGCCTGGGATCTGCTGACGCACCCGCGCTGGACGCTGCGGGCGGCCAGCGCGGGCGCGCCAGACTTCGCCAACCTCACGGCCGACGGCGCCGATGCTGGATCGGCCGGCATGCAGGCCGCGCTACTGGCGCGCGCGATGGATCGCAGCCTAGTCTGGGACACGCTGGGCTGGCTGCGCGCCAACTGGAGCGGTCCGCTGTTGCTGAAGGGACTGCTGCACGCGGACGACGCACGCCGTGCGCTCGACCACGGCATCGATGGCTTGATCGTATCGAATCACGGCGGCCGCCAGCTCGACGCCGCGCCATCTGCGATCTCGGCATTGCCAGGCGTGGCCGCGGCGGTGGCCGGACGGATACCGGTGTTCATGGACAGCGGCATCCGCCGAGGCAGCCACATAGCCAAGGCCATCGCGCTCGGCGCCACGGCGGTGTTCCTGGGCCGGCCCGTGCTGTTCGGACTGGCTTCGGACGGCCGCGCCGGCGTCGACGCGGTGCTGGACACATTCCTCGACGAACTGGTTCGCACCATGACGCTGCTGGGCGCCGCCCGGATCCCGGATCTGCACGGTCTGGCCAGAGATCGACGCTGATGCAGCATAAATTCTTCAACACGCATGACATAGGGAGCAATACAGATGAATGCTGCACTTGATAACATCGGCAGCCACGCCACCCCGGCGTGGGACGGAAAAATTTACTCGGACGGCTGGCAGGAGCCGGGCGGCGGCGTCGCGCCAGTGCTGGAACCGGCCACCGGCCAAGTGCTGGGTCTAAGCGGCATCGCCTCGGCGCAGGACGTGGACCGCGCCGTGCACAGCGCCGCACTGGCCCAGGAAGCCTGGGCGGATACCCCCTTCGACCGGCGCGCCCACATCATGCGCGAGGCGGCCCGCCTGCTGCGCCAGCGCTCAGCCGAATTCAACAACTGGAATACCCGCGAGTGCGGCTCTATCCCGGCCAAGGCCGAATTCGAACTGGACGCCAGTTGCGAACAGCTGCTGATGGCGGCGGCCCTGCCGATGCAGCCGGACGGCCTGCTGTTCCCCTCGTCCATGCCGGGCCGGCGCAATATGTGGCGCCAACTGCCCATCGGCGTGGTGGGCGTGATCGCGCCGTGGAACTTTCCGCTGCTGCTGGCGCTGCGCTCGGTGGCGCCCGCACTGGCGCTGGGCAACGCCGTGGTGCTCAAGCCGGACCAGCAAAGCGCCGTCTGCGGCGGCTTGCTGCTGGCGCAGCTGTTCGAGGATGCCGGCCTGCCTCCCGGCGTGCTGCATGTGCTGCCGGGCGGGCCGGAAACGGGCGACGCGCTGGTGCGCCATCCGGACAGCGGCATGATCTCCTTCACCGGATCGACCGCCGTCGGCCGCGCCATCGGCCAGGCCTGCGGCCAACTGCTGAAGAAGGTGGCGCTGGAATTGGGAGGCAACAACGCCATCATCGTGCTCGACGACGCCGACGTCGACGCCGCCAGCTCCAGCGGCGCCTGGGGCGCCTTCCTGCACCAGGGGCAGATTTGCATGCAGGCCGGGCGCCACCTGGTGCACCGCTCGGTGGCGGCACAATACGCGGAAAAGCTGGCCGCGCGCGCCGCCAGGCTGGTGGTCGGCGATCCGCACACCGCCCAAGTGCACTTGGGACCGCTGATCAACCGCAGGCAATGCGAGCGCATCGACGGCATCGTGCAGGCCAGCGTGCAAGCCGGCGCGGAATTGCTCAGCGGCGGCACCCACCAAGGCCTGTTCTACCGTCCCACCGTGCTGGCCGGCGTCACGCCGGACATGCCGGCCTTCAGCGAGGAACTATTCGGACCGGTTGCGCCGATCACCGTGTTTGACGACGACGACGAGGCGGTGGCCCTGGCCAACAGCTCGGACTACGGACTGGCCGCCGCCATCCACAGCCGTTCCATCGGTCGCGCCACCGCGATGGCGCAGCGCCTGCGCAGCGGCATGGTCCACATCAACGACCAGACCGTCAACAATGAATTCCAGGTGCCTTTCGGCGGCATGGGCGCCTCCGGCAACGGCGGCCGCTTCGGCGGGCTGGCCAATGTGCACGAGTTCACGCAAAGCCAGTGGGTCAGCGTACTGGAACAAGCGACCACCTACCCGTTCTGACCCGCTAACGCTCCAACTGGATTACCTGAAGCAGAATAAAACGACTGGTGACTTGTGGCTCTCAAACGGCATAGGGGGCAGTGAGTTTACCCGTTTCAGTCGATAGATTAGCAGTCGAAAATCAATCTCCTATTCACCCCGTGAAGCAGGGGTGGGTGGCGCCGCTGGCCGTCAGGTGGCGGCCACCCCACAGTGTCGGCCTGCTTCACGCACATTTCAACCACGCGTAATAGCCGCTGGCGGAGACTTCCAACAAGCGGCACATGGTATGCGCCGGATAGATGGCCTGGTTCGCGTTTACGAATGCCTATCCTGTTTGGGCAGCGGCCACCCTCAGGGCGGCATCTGGCAAGGACTTCACTTCACATCTCCATTATTAGCCGTGACGGTGCCCTGCAGGCTGAGGGCCAGCAGCCCACCGCCGCGCTTGGGCACCACGCCGTTCAATGGCGGCAAGGGCGCTGCGTTGATCGACACGAACCGCCCGTCGCGATCGCCAAGCACGGCACCGGCTTGGTTCGCGAGCACCAGCGAGCCGTCCGGCTGCAAGGCGGAGCCGGTGATCGAGGCCGGCATCGGCACCGACCTGGGTCCAGTTCGCGCCGGTGTCGACAGAACGCCGGATATTGCCGCGCAAGCCGGCCAGGACAATCTCGCCGCAGGAAAACAGCTCCGCAGTAAAAAAGCTGCCACGGTACGGTGTGACCAGCGCGGCGAAGCGCTTGCCGGTGTCGGCGGACAGCCTTACCAAGCCCTGCTCGCCAGCCACCAGGATGCGGTCGCCGTGGCGGCGGATTGCATGCAGATGCATCGCTTTAGTGTTGTCGAGGAGGTCCATCCATGCGATCCAAGTCTGCCCCATCGGCGGTGGCAAACGCGAGCCCGTAGGCACCCACGGCAACGGCGTGCAGCGGATCGAGCATTAGCACGTCGAGCAACGGCTTATCGGGGCCGTGGGTCACCAGGCGCTCGGCATTACGCAGGGCCGGCTCGTCGCCGCGGCCCTTGGGCGCGGCGAGCGCAAGTAGTGCGATGCGCCGGCCGTCGAGGCGGCGCGCCCATGTCTCACCGCCGTCGGCAGTGGTGAGCACGGTGCCGCCATGGCCAACCGCGTCACCATGTCTGGCGTCGTAAAAACGCACCGCGGTGAGAGTCACGCTCACCGCGGTAGGCGCCTGGCGCCAGCGCACGCGCCGGCATCGTCCGAGCGATGCCGCGCTCGCCGACTGCAACGAGGCGGCTGCCCAGCTGCGCCGCACCGAGCAGAACCGATCGCGCTGCATGCCGTGATATCACTGCCGGCCGGTCACAGGCATCGCCCACCGGCGTCGCGTCGGCGGCCGCTGCCGCCATCAGCACCAAGGCTATCGCCGGTTGCCGCCACGCCCGCAAGCCGAAGCTGAAAGAGCAAAATTCATGATGAACTCCATCCATACCGGCCCCGGATCATGGGATACCGCGTGATCGTCACCGTACGCCCTCGCCCGCCAGCGCATCGGGGGTGTACACGCTGTCCTCATAGCGCGGCATGACGACGTAGTGGGACGCTTTGTTGTTGTACAGGCCCGCCGCGAAGGCCGTTCCAGACAGCAGATCGTTAAATCCGAAGGCGTATATCGCGACCCCCGGGAGTTCGGGAGCGACGAGGGTCTGCGCCCACATCGTTTTCCACAACTGACCCTTTGCGTCCCACCGATCGCCCAGCACGCAGACCCAGCTGTCCTCGTCGCAGTAGTAACGGCTCTTGTGAGCCTGGTGGCGCTGCCCCTGGCGCAGCGTCGCCTCGACCACCCACACGCGGTGCAGCTCCCAGCGCGCGTGGTCGGGCTTGAGGTGATGTGCCGACATCACCTCCGCATCGGTCTTGGGCTGAAGCAGGCGGTTGCCGTTGTAGGGGATGTACATCTCCTGCTTACCAACGAGCTTCCAGTCGAAGCGATCAAGCCGGCCGCTGAAGGTCTCGACCTCGTCGAAGCTCATTACCCCGGCCGTGGTCGGCGACGGCGTGTCGCAGCAGCCGTTGGGCAGCTTCCTCACGCGGCGCTGGCCGGTGAGATACACCCATGTCTGATCCTTGTTTGCGTCGAGTTGCCAGCGGGCCACGATCGCCTCGCCTGCACGGATCGACGGTGCGGTGATTACTGCGCGTCCCAGCCAGTATTCGGTACTCTTGGCGAACTGCTCGGGCGTGCTGTCCTGGAAGTAGTATGGCATCTGGATTTCGTATTTGATATCGCTCACCAGGACTGCCTTGCCGTCGGCCGTCAACAGATATTGATTGCCCAGACTCTTCACCGAGGTGCCGCGCCAGCGCAGCAAATGGTTCGACATCACCTCGGCGCCCGACTTCGGGATTGGGAAGGGGATGCCACCGTAGGCGCCTTCGACGAAGTCGCCATTCATCCTGGCGCGCACGGCGTTCTTAAAGGTATTGTCATAGACCCACTGTGGTGCCGCAGCAGTGCGGTGGGTCTTGTAGACGTCGACCCGGAAACTGTCCGGATACTTCTGCAGCATCGCCTTGGTACCCGCAGTGAGCTTATCGACGTACTGATCCATGTTCTTCGCGGTAATCGAGAACAGCGGCTTCTCGTCCTTGAACGGATCGCCGCGGCGCCCGCCCGGCTTGTCGCCGGGAATCGGCGTGGTATAGCCGCCGGTCCATGCGGGAATGCTACCCTCCTTGTTGCCCGCCTTCTCGGCACCCAAGGGAGTGAGCCCGCTCTTGAGCTTCGCGGCTTCCTCGGCCGGGACCGCCGCGAGCGCCAGCTGGCCGACTGCGAGCTGCGCGACCAGCAGTGGGGTTGCAAATCGGTTCATGTCTTTTCTCCTGTGATTAGAACGTCCGGTGGACCGATAGCGAGACGAAATCGCGGTCCTTGAGCGTTTGCTTGTACGAGCCGTGGTTGGCGGCATCGAGGAAGGTGCCCTCGGGGCCAAGGAAATGCGAATAGTTGAGACTAAACTGCCAGACGTCGAGATAGCTCCCCTTCAGGCCCACGCTCACGTCGCCGACATGGTTGCCGTTGAAGGCGCCGACCACCGAGGAGTTGCCGATGCCGTAGCCCACGCCCACTGGCACCGAGAGATCGAGGCCGGGCAATAGCTGACGGTATCTCGGCTCATAGCTCATGCGGATATTGAGCGCGTCGCGGTCGGCGTTGGGATTGAGCGCGCCACCGTTCCTGGTGATGCCAGTGCGGCGGTTCCAGGCGATTTCGCCGAGGAAGTCGGCCTCGCGCGAGACGAACGAGGGGCCGAGCGTAGCGAGCCACGAGACCTGCGCGTGCAGGGAGTTGCCGACGGCGTAAAGCGAACGCTTGTCGTTGTCGGCGGTGCCGGTCAAATCGACCTGCGCGTCGCTTGCCAACGGGGTGTTGCGGCGGACCGAAACTTCACCGGCAACGTTGAAATCGCCAAAGGTGTGACTGAAGCTTCCCCCGAAAGCACGAATATTCTCCGGATAAACCCATAAATATTCGCCAACCTGTCCGCGCACCGGATTGACCGCGCCCGGCCTCACGTAGAGCTGCGGCGACTTGTCGTTGAAGCGGAGCGCATAGAAGCCATAATCGGTCTCGCCGCTCCGCAAGCGCATCTGCACCCCGCCCTGCCCCGAATTCTTCGCCTCGATATCGCCGCTATGGAAGAACGCCGCGTTCCCTCCGCCTGGGACCAGCGGCCCACCAGCGATCAGGCGTTCGCCGCCCTGATCGAGAAGATCGATATTGGAAAAGTAGCTGCCGGCCTCGGGCAGCCGGTGTTTCTCCCAACGCCACTGATAGTAAGCGCCGATCGAGATGTTGGGATTGATCTGTACCTGGCCGGAGGCCTGCGGCGTGGGACGGATCAGTTCCTTGAACTGGGTGTTGGGCACCGAGAGGGCCTTAGCCACATCGATTGGCGCCTGTCCGCCGGCAATGCCATTGGCGCCAAAGAACAAGCTCTCGCCCCACAGCAGCGTGTGCCGGCCGACGCGGAACGTCGCCTTCGATGAGCCGAGATTGATCTTTCCGAACACGAAGGCATCAAGCAGTTCAGCCTTACGCCCGTGCAGCTTCTCGGTCGCGGTCGTGAATTCGTTGAAGGGCACGGAGAACGCGTTCGCGGTCCCGGGCGAATTGTTGTCGTTGGGACGGTTGTATATCGTGTCGTACCACGCCGCGCCGGAAACTCGGGCACCGAAGCCCTGATAAGTGACATCAAGTTCGGAGAACAGGTCGACGCGATTGGAAATCACTCCCCGGTCGAAGTTGCGGTCACCATCGTCCTGATTGACCGAAGCGGTGAGCTTGTCGGAAGCCTTCTTCACTCGCCATGCGGCACTGTATTTGACGGTGTTGTCCCAGCGTAGCTTGACGTCAGGGTTGCCGGCGTCGATCTCGAACGCTTGGGCGCCAGTCGCCAGCATTGCCATGATCGCGAAGGCCGGCGGGCGCAGGCCTGTGTTTCGTTTCATGTTTTCGGTTCCTTTTCTTACGGAGTTGTAATCATCGGCATCAGAAAGCGTTCCCATGAGCAATCCTGATGAGTACCAGATTACGGGCTGCAGCCACGCGGCGTTAGCCAAATTTGGCACCGGATAGGGCTGAGCATTGCGAACGCCATCCACCGGCGGGGCTGATTCTCTGGGCGTCAGCCCGGCACTCGCGCCATGCCCTCGCCGATGACGCGGGCGAATTCCTTGGAAGCGTCCAGGAAGGCCGCGGAGAGCGCTCTTTCGTCGATGAAGGTCGACACGCCGCCCTCGACCAAGACGCGCCCGTCGACGGCCACCATGTTGATATCGCTGGATCCCCCCATGACGAGGAAGCTGTTCAAAGGCCGCCGCATACCGACGTAGCGCCAGTCGTCGATCGGCACCGTGAAGAAGTCAGCCTTCTTGCCTGCAGTCAGAGAACCGATCTCAGCCGACCATCTCAGCGCCTCGGCTCCTTTCATGGTCGCCATCGAAAGCGCCCGCATTGGTGTGATGATGGATGGGTCTCCCGCCATCTCGTTGCAGGCCAGCCATGCCATTCGCATTGACTCCGGCATGTTGCCAACCGGGACTGCGTCGCCGTCGGAACTGAGGGATACCGGCGCGTTCGATTCGAGGAAGCGCAGAATTTGCCGGGTTGCTGTGATGGGCGACTCACCGGTGGTTCCATATCTCTGTGGAGAGTACGTCAGGTGGACACCAGCATTCACCAGCCACTCGAACTCATCACCATCGGCGAATGCGGTGTGTGCCGAGATCAGCCGCGGAGACAGCAGCCCCAGCCGATGCAGACGCTCTACCGCGCGGACACCGAAGTACTTGCGGCACCCCGCCGACTCATTGGCCGCTGTAGCGAGATGGAAGCCCCATGGGGTGTCGTACTTTCGCGCGAGCTCGGCAGCACCCCGCAACAGTTCGTCGCTCGCGTTCGGCCCCCAGAGCACGGAGGGCATCGCTCGCAACCGGCCGGATTCGTGATCGTTGTACCTGGCAAGCACACGCTCCGTGTCTGCAAGTATCGCGTCGGGTATCGCGGGTCCGCATAAAGGTGCTTTCGGTGGGGGCGCACTCCCCATCGACTCCGTAGACGGAGACGATTCCGCGAATGCCGGTGTCGAGCACGGCCTGTGCGAGCACGTCCGGCAGGTTCACCGACCCGAAATCGGCCACGCAGGTCGTACCGGACCGCAACTGCGTCGCGAACGCCTGGACCGCGGCGATCCGGGCGAACTCCGGCGGCATTGCTTTCACCAGGTCGAACAGGCCGTTGAACTGCAGCGTCACGGCCTCGACGTTCATACCGTTGGCCATGTCACCGGGCACGGTGTCGGCGTCATCGGGATCCATGCCCAGCCCTTGCAAGGCGCGCAAGATTCCCGCTTCGTGCCAGTGGTTGTTGACCAGTCCTGGCATTACCATCGTGCCGGACGCATCGATATGGCGGCTACGACCCCTTGGTTCTCCTAAGGACGCTTCCACCGCATCGACCTCTGCACGGGTGCCAACGGCGGTGATGAGCGAGCGTTCGATCAACAAGGAGCCTTCCGGGATGACAGGACGTTCGGGGTCGGCGGTGTAAATGAACGCTCCGTCGAGGCGGAGGCGATCGTAGACGTCGGGAAGCGGCGAGACGATGGAGCCAAGATCAAGATGTACGGGCATGGCAGTGCCTTTCAGGGCGAGAAGGAGCAGAGGAGTTCCCTGCTGCTGGAAAAGGTTGAATGTTGCTGGGAGCAGGCGCACGCGCCGATCACGCGCAGGAAGGCATAACTGACGCAGTGCATGGAGAGCCCGGAAAACTTCCGGAGCCCAATACAGTCATGGCCTGGCTTCGTTCAGACAGGGTCCGCCATCCATTGTTCAGGGATGCCCGCCGCGCGGCTGTGCATTTCTGTCGCCACAACCCGAACCGCCGCCGCGAACATTGCAGGACGCGCCACGGACTCCAAGTGAATTCCGGGGAACTCGCCCCACGATGCTCCGATCCGCTGAGCAATCACGGCGGCAGTCCGGGCGTAATAAGCACCACGGCTCTCAGCACCTGCGGCAAGCATGATCGGGAAGGTCGCGGCCTTGAGCGCAGGCTCGTCCGGAACGAAGCTGCCAATGGCGTTCCACTCCACCGCAAAGATGTGCTCCACGTTGCCCATGAATCGCTGCATCAGTTCCTCTGGCCATTCATAGCTGCCCTCCCCCCGTACCGTCTGGACGAACTGCATGACGGCGGCCATGGCGCCATCCTTCTTGTAAAGCTCGGTGATCGAGGCGAAGAAACTCTGCCAATGATCAGCATCAGGGAGCACACTCACGGCAGGCGGCTCATGCGCGATGAGCCCTGCCACCACCTCCGGATGCTGCGCAGCCAGCGTCAGGGCGATGCTTGCGCCAGCGCTGCAACCGCACACCAGGGACCGGCCGCCTGCGAGCGCGTCGATGAGCGCCCGAGCGTCGGACGCCTGCTGGGCGAAGGTCATCGGCACGGAGACACGGCCGGTACTGCGGGAGTTGCCCCGCCGATCGTAGGTAATGACGGTGAAGGCATCTGCAAGCTCCTTGGACGCATCCTCGTAAAAACCGGCATCGCCCCCGGCACCGCTGATCATCAGCAGCGCCGGTCCGCTGCCCCGCACCTCGTAATACAGGTCCGCACCATCAACTTGTAGCAGGCCGTTGTGCATGTCATTGCTCCTTCCTTGTGAATGAAGGATCCCATGTTACGAACAATGGCCGTTGGCGGTTAGCCGAAATTGGCATCGGCTGTTCAAATCTGGCCAGCAGCATCGGAGAAATGCGTGCTCGCGCTCGGCGAGAAACCCGAAGGAATTGCGACGACGATGTGGACGTTCGAGGAAGTTCGCGATACGGATCAGGAAAACAGCGTAGCGGATAATTCTGACCACTTCGGAATCGGCTTGCGCGCCGAGAGCCAGGGAGATGCGAAGTCCTCACAGGCCTGATGCGAACCTATCCTGCAAGTGCATGGCGCAGGGTCTCCGAAGGCAGTTCCTTGTACATCTTTTTGTACTCCGCACTGAAGCGGCTGAAATGCCAGAAGCCCCAACGCGCAATGACATCCTGCACCTGCACCGGCTTGTCGCCGGCATTGGCCAGATCGCGGTGTGCGCCGTTGAGCCGGAGCAGCCGCAAATAGGCGACTGGATTGATATTCAGTACATCCTGGAAGCCGTACTGCAATGCACGTCGGGAGACGCCGAGCGCTCGACAGACATCAATGATCTGCAACGGCTGGTCGATATTTGCGAGCGCGAATTCGCGAGCCCGCCGGACAAGTTGCGTATGACTGAACTCCCTATAGGCAGCTGGAGGCGGGACCAGGTTGTCGAGCATCAAGGGCGCCAGTATCTCCATCGCCGTCTGTCTTGCCGCAGCGCGCGCCTGGGGATAAGCGAGCAGGCTCGGTTCGGTGCGACTGCCTTCAAGCAGTCCTGTGAAAGCCTGAATTGCCAGGGCCGCGCGGGCTGGATCATTGATCAGCAGCATCCCGCGCTTTAGCCAATCGTGTAGCGATGCATGCTCAACGGTCTGCAAATAGTCGGCAGCAACGTCGCGAGAAATAGCCACCGTCAATAACTTTATCGGTGACAGGAGTGAGTTGAACTCAGTCTCGCCTCGAAATGCCGCGATGTCATAGCACCAACGCTGTCCATTGATCCTGCCTTCGTGCTCGATCCTGCACGGTATGGCAAATACCAGGGAATTGGGCCATGCCGCGCCGAATTGATTGGTCGTCCGATTCGCAGCTGCAGTGTAAATCTGCACGCCGTCAAGCTGCACTTCCTGCGCCTCCCACGCGTACGTCCCAGCAGACAGCTGCGTGAATTCCACGTCCCAGCCGTCGAATGAGGGCCAGGAGCGGTGTGTCGGCTGAACGCTGTTTGCAGCGTTGCCTTCTGTTTGTTGGTTCATATCACTGTCTCCTTCTTCCTTGCACTCGGACTGGCGGTGCCAGAACGCATCAAGTGCAGGCTCGTCTAAGCGAGATTTGTTCCAGGATTCTGCAGCCCAATCGACTTAAATTGCAATCCTTTTTCTGGATGCCCGCGCCAATCCAGTGCATGACAGCTTGGGATAGGCCCGTTCATGGTGCGCTGCAGAACAGTCCCGGAACAACGCACCTTGCCGGTCTCTACGGCGTGGCCGATCTGTTCGGCTGGTGCGCATACCGAGAATCGCGCCGGTGGGAACAATTGAGCGCGATTGAACGTTCGCAAGGCAAATGTGTCTGAGTTGCCTGATGTAAAAAAAAAGGCCGTCCGCGAACGGACGACCGAAGCAAGCCGCCGGCGGCGGAAAAGGAGACAGCGGAGCAGTTCCGCCGGCAGCGTAGGAAAAGAAGTTAGCCTTTCACGATCTTGATCGTTTGGATCGACGTGTATTCTTCGAGACCGTAGCGCCCGAACTCAACCCCTAGCCCTGATTGCTTGACCCCGCCGAAAGGCGCATCTGGCTGCACCGCGCCGTGCTCGTTCACCCAGGCCGTGCCGCACTCCAGGCGCAACGCCAGCTCCTTGGCACGAGCCAGGTCGCCCGACCAGATCGAGCCACCCAAGCCGTTGGGGTTACGGTTGGCACGCGCGATCACTTCGTCGACATCGGAATAGCGGATCACCGGCAGGGCCGGTCCGAACTGCTCCAGATCGACCAACGGCATGCCGTCCCGTGCATCGGCGACGATCGTGGGCGCGAAAAAGAAGCCCTTGCCCGGCCGCATGTGTCCGCCAGCCACGATGCGCGCCCCGCGCTCGCGGGCATCCTCCACCAAGTCGCGGACGATGGCGCGCTGGCGGGCGTTCTGAAGCGGTCCAAGCTGGGTGGCCTCGGCAAGCCCATCGCCCACCACGGCCTCCCCGGCGAGCCGGGCGAGCTCGGCGCACAGCGGCTCATAGATGCTTTCGTGCACGTAGAGGCGCTTAAGGCAGGCGCAGGTTTGGCCGTTGTTGTGGAAGGCGGCGCCGAAGAGGCGCGGTGCGATCGCCTTGGGGTCGACATCCGCCAGGACGATGCCGGCGTCGTTACCGCCGAGTTCCAGAGTGAGGCGCTTGAAGTTGCCGGCAGCCTTCTCCATGACCCGCCTACCGGTCGGAGTGGAACCGGTAAACACGATCTTGTCGATGTCCGGATGCGCAGCGATCGTGGCGCCTACCTCACCGTCACCGGTGACAACGTTGAGCACGCCGGGGGGCAGGATGGCGTTGGCGAGCTGGGCGAAGCGTAGTGTTGCCACCGGGGTGTACTCGGAAGGCTTCAACACCACCGTGTTGCCCGCACGCAGAGCCGGCATGACGTGCCAGATGGCGATCATCAGCGGCCAGTTCCAAGGGGTGATGGAACCAACCACACCGAGCGGCTTGCGGTGCACCTCCACGCGCGCCTCGTCGTTGTTCTGGATTACCTCGACTGGCAAATCCAGGGCCGCAGTGGCACGCGTCCATGCGATCGCCCCTCCGATCTCCATACTCGAGCCCACCCCGTTGAGCCCGGTGAGCGGCTTGCCGCTCTCCTTGGTCACCAGTTCCATCAGCTCGGGCATATGGGTTTCCAGCGCGTCGGCCAGGCGATGCAGTGCCTGCTTGCGTTCGGCGTCAAGTGTGCGGCTCCATGCTGGAAAGGCGACGCGCGCCGCAGCAACGGCCAGGTTCACGTGAGACGGATCGCCTAGCGTCACGCAGGCGAACACTTCTTCGGTGGCCGGATTAACCACGTCCAGGGTCTGCTCGCCGCGCACAGGGTGGCCGTTAATGAGCATGTCGAATTTCAGCATATCTCTCTCCATTGTCGATGGTGGTTGTTCAGTGCCCATGTCCATCGGCGCCGGGCCTGCCGGCGCACGAGAACGACACTGTTCCTGGGGCATAGGCCAGCGCCAACCCAGTCTTTCGTTTCATGTTCTCTATCCCTGAATATCGGCTTCGGACTAAACCGTCCGCTTTTGTCGCTGCGACTGCAGACGAGGTGAAAGTTCAGCCCGGCTCATCGCTAGCCCATGTTCCAGATGTCGATATGCCATCGCCATACACCGTCCTCCTGCTTCCACACGATCACATACCTCGCTACCACATTGGTCCCGTCGGCCAAGGTCGCAGTCGTCTGGCCGATCTCATGCGCCCGGTCGCCATACAGCTCCAGTTCCAGCGTCGAGACTTTTACTCGCCTTATTCCCATCTGCTGTGCTGCGGTCTCCCAGAAAGCGGCCAGATTCTCTCGCCCCATGAGCATCGGCCCTCCCGGTGGCAGGAGCCACGCGTCCTTCGTGTAGACCTCACGGGCGGCACGCGCCGGATCGCCAGCGTTGAACGCCTCCTCGAACCTCCGTATTGTTGCCGCCACCCCTTCATGGATGGGTGGGGGTGTTGATTCAGTCATGGTGCTGTTCCTATAGTGTTGGTGGACATTTTGCGTTCGCCGGGGCCGCCAGAATGCGCTGCCAGGCTTACCGGCCTCGTGGCGCCCGCCCTGCCCATGCAGTCGACGGAGGCACCTATGCAATCTCGATGGTTAGGTTACGCATGCTGGACGGCAGGCGTTAGCCAAAATTGGCACTGTCTGCGCCGGCAGGGACGCGGCACGCAACGTCACCATGTCAAGCTGCCGAAAGGCTGTTTGAAAAGCGAGCAAAGACGAAATCTTCAAGCTATATCAAGAGCACGGTGTGGCCCACCATGAGGCGATTGTGATTTGTTCTGGCATGCGAATTGAGTGCGCGCCGGACCCGTCCAGGCGAATTGAACCGCGAAGAGCGGGCTTGGCCGGCACCAGGCGCAGCGCCCTATTTTGCTGTGAGCAGCCCTTGAAATATCAAATCCAAATAATCGCGCCAAAAGTGATCCGATGCGCCGGATGCCGCGCGAGAAACGTTGTCCGCACCGACCACGGTTTCCCGGACAATAATCGGCGCCAGCACTATGTGCGACAGAAGATGAGCGTCGAACGCCCGGAATGCGCCTTGCTCTATTCCCCGCGAGATGACACCCTCAAGCAAAACGAGGCATCGCTGGCGCAGCTCTCGGCCATGGGCATTGACCGGGTTCGAGTGGTCAAACGCGTCGGAAACAGCCAGACGAAAAATTCCCGGCGTGGCTTCGGCATCGAGCACACGAGACCAGTAAAGCAGCAATTCATGCAACAGGTCCGGCGCGGCCTTTTCCGATTGCTCAACCAGCCGCTCGCATTGCTCCAGTACAGGCACCACATTTTCCTGGAAGACCATCTGGAACAATTCCTCCTTATTCTTGAAATACCGGTAGATCAAGCCCTTCGAGACTTTGGCCTTTGCCGCGATTTCATCCATGCGCGTTGCGATCACTCCTTTTTCCGAGAATAGAGTCGTGGCCGCCTCTATCAACTCGCGAGGGCGCTGCGCCTTTCGTCGGCTGGCGCGCGGGAAGCGAACGGGCAGTTTGATATTTTTCGGAACACCCATACTCGACATCATCCAGTGGTTGAACAACTAATCCGCGCTCTCAAGCGCGGAAATGATGCCGGCGGCGAGCGCGCTCTGGCGATGGAACCCCCGCGTGATCTTGCCGACCACCTCCACCCGGTTCCTGGCCCCGGCCTGGATGTCATCCATCGCGCACTGGGCGCTCAGGCTGGCCTCGCGGCCGGCACCGACGGTATGGGCGGCCTCGCCCATCGCCGCCTGGGCTTCGCCCGAGGTGCGCTTGATATCGGCGGCGATGCCACCGATTTGCTCGCTCGCCCGCTTGACCTGCTCGGCGAGTCTCCTCACCTCGCCAGCGACCACCATGAAGCCACGGCCACTTTGTCCCGCGCGAGCGGCCTCGATCGCGGCGTTGAGCGAAAGCAAGTTGGTCTGGTCGGAGATTTTTTTGATGGTCGCGACAATGTCCGCAATCCGGCCGGAGTGTAGCTCCAGCGTGCCGAGGTCGTCCTGGGCGCGGCGGATGCGCTCGCCCAGGCTTTCAACATGCGTCGCGACACTGCTCATCAGTTCGCCCCCCTCCATCACTCGGGTGCCGCCGGCGGCGGCGAGCGCGTTCGCCGCCGCCATATCGGCGATGCCCCGCTCGATGCAGACCAGCAGTTCGGCGGCGGCGCGGCGCGCCTCGCCGTATTCGCGCGGCGCCGGGGCGTCCGTGTCCCGCGGGGCGGGCGCAACGGTCTGGGCGCCCTCCCTGCGCCGTCCGCCGCCTTCGCCGCGCATGTGGCGCGGATCCGTTTCCACTGCGGCGTGCGCTTGCGCGGCGATCGCGCGCCGCCGCGCCCGCCAGGCGCCTAACAGCGCCGTCAGCACCGCGCCGCTTAGGGCGCCGGCGAATATCAAGGCCACACACATAGCGGAACTCCCTTGCTCATCCGTTGTTGAGGAAATGCGTCGCGCGCCGTCCTGCCGCTTGCGCGCGCCTCTTCACGCTTGCCCTTCCTCGACCAGCGCCCGGGGGCGGCCGGCGCCGGCGGCCGGCACGCCCGATACGGCCTCGGCCTCGGGCTGCCGTGGTGGCTTCAACAGGAAATGAGCGAGCGCGGGGAGCAGGACGAGGGCGCCAAGCATGTTCCACAGGAACATGAAAGCTAACAGCAAGCCCATGTCCGCCTGAAACTTGATCGGGCTGGCGACCCAGGTGAGCACGCCGATCGCCAGCGTCATCCCGGTGAGCATCACCACCTTGCCGGTGAAGAGCAGCGCCCGGTAATAGGATTCCGACAGGCTCTTGCCCTCGCGCATCTGGTTCAGCGTCACCGACAGGATGTAAAGCGCATAGTCGATGCCGATGCCGACCCCCAGCGCGATGACCGGTAGGGTGGCCACCTTTACACCCATGCCCAGGGCCACCATCAGAGCCTCGGCCAGCACCGAGGTCAACACCAACGGCAGTACCGCCACCAGGACCGCGCGCCAGGAGCGGAAGGCGACGAAGGCGAGCAGCACGATCGCGCCGTAGACCAGGAACAGCATCCGGCGCCAAGCGTCCTTGACCACGATATTGGTGGCCGTCTCGATCCCGGCGCTGCCGGCGGCGAGGAGGAACTTGACCTCCCCGGTGTCGTTCTCCCTGGCGAAGGCTTCGATGTGGCCGACCACCCGTTCCAGGGTCTCGGCCTTGTGATCGCGCAGGTAGATGTACATCGTGAGCAGGCTGCAGGATTCGTTGTACAGCCCGCGCGGCGCACCGGCCGTGACCGCGTTGAGCATGTCCTGGTTGGGCAGGAACTCGTACCACTTGGGGTTGCCTTCGTTCAGGCCTGCGAGCACGCGACGGTTGAGCAAGGCCAGCGTGCCCGTCGATTCAACCCCCTCCAGCTGACGCAACTGCCACTCCAGCGCGTCCACCTTGTTGAGCGTGGTGTACTGCGCGCACTGGTCCTCGGGCGTCTTCACCATCACCGCCAGCACGTCGCTCGACGCGCCGTAAGCGGCGTTCATGAAGGCGACATCGCGGTTGTAGCGGCTGTCGGGCCGCAGCTCGGGAGCGCCCGGATCGAGGTCGCCGATCTTCAGCTGGGTGCTCGCCAGGAAACCGCCGCCTCCCAGGGCGGCGCAGGTCACAAGCGCGGCCGTTGCCCAGCCGCGCCGCGTGAAGCGGTCGAGGAAGGCCCACACCGGATGCTTGTCGGCGCCGGCGGCATCGGCCACCTCGTCACGGAGACTTCGCTCGGCGGCCGCGGCGTTCACCCCGGTGTAGGAAAGCAGGATGGGCAACAGGATCAGATTGGTGAAGATCAGCACGGCCACGCCGATCGAGGCGGCGATGGCCAACTCTCGGATGACCTGGATGTCGATCACCAGCAGCACGGCGAAACCGACGGCGTCGGCGAGCAGCGCGGTCAGGCCGGCCAGGAAGAGCCGCCGGAAAGTGAAACGCGCCGCGACCAGCTTGTCCACGCCGCGGCCGATATCCTGCATGATGCCGTTCATCTTCTGCGCGCCATGGCTCATGCCGATGGCGAACACCAGGAAGGGCACCAGGATGGAATACGGGTCGAGCGCGTAACCGAGCGTGGGCAGCAGGCCCAGCTGCCAGACCACCGCCACCATCGACGCCGTGACCACCAACAGCGTCGAGCGCGCGCAACGCGTATACCAGAACACCGTGGCGGTGGCGATGGCCACGGCCAGCGCGAAGAACACAAGCACCGCGCGTACGCCGTCGATCAGGTCGCCGACGATCTGCGCGAAACCGGTGACGTGGACTGCCACGCCCTTGGCCTCGTATTTCGCGCGCAGGGCCGCGAGCCGCTCGGCGAAGACGGCGTAGTCGAGCGGCCGGCCGGCGGCGTCCCACTGCAGCAGCGGCACGTAAATCACCGTCGACTTGGAGTCGAGGGCGACGATCTGGCCGATCTCGCCCGAGCGCGCTATGTTGGCTCGCAATTTTTCCAGGGACGCGGAGGAACCGTCATAGCCATCCGGGATCACAGGTCCCCCCTCCAGCCCCTCCTCGGTCACGCCTACCCAGCGGGTCGAAGGCGTCCACAGCGACTTCATTTTCACCCGGTCGACTGCGGGCAGCAGAAAGACCTCGTCCGACAGCCGGCGCAGCGTGTCCAGGTAGGCCGCGTCGTAGATTTCGCCCCTGGGGTTTTCCACCGCCAGCCGGACCGCGTTGCCCAGGCCCGTGATCTCGCCCTGGTAGCGCAGGAAGTTCTGGATATATGGGTGGTGGGTGGGAATGGTCTTCTCGAAGCTCGCGTTGAACTCGAGCCTGGTGGCCTGCCATCCGAGTAACCCGGTCAGCATGGCGCACAGGAGCACCACGACGGCGCGGTGATTGAACAACGCTCGTTCAAGCAGGGATCCGGACCGCGGATCGAAGCCGGTGCCCGGCGCGCGCTTGAGATCAGGCTTCATTTGGCACCTCCGATGCGCACCGTCATGGTGCCCCGCACGCCCAGCGCGAGCAGTCCGCCATCCCTGAGCGGCAATATGCCGCTCAGGGATGGCATGGGTTCGACATTGAGCGGGGCGAGTTGGTCTCCGCGCCCCGCGAACACCGCGCCGGCCTGATCGACCAGAACCAGGGAGCCGTCGGCGCGCAAGGCGGAGCCGGTGATCGACGCGGCCATGGGCATGGGCAGCTGGCTCCAGTTAGCGCCGGCATCGATGGAGCGCCAGACGTTCCCGCGCAGGCCCGCAGCAACGATCTCCTCATCCGCAGGCAACTCGGCCGTAAAGAAGCTGCCGCGATACGGCGCGGCGACCGAGCTGAAACGTTGCCCGCCGTCGTTGGATAAACGCAGCAGGCCCTGCTCGCCGGCCACGAGAACGCGCTGGCCGCTGGCCCGGATCGCGTAGAGATGCAGGCCCTTGGGATTGGCCAGCCGCCGCATCCACGAGGTCCAGGTCAGGCCGCCGTCGGCGGTGGCGAAAGCCAGGCCATACGCGCCCACCGCGATGGCCTGCCGCGGGCCGAGCACCAGCACATCGAGGAAAGGCTTGTCGGCGCCGTCGGCGACCAGGCGCTCGGCGTCCGCCAGCGCCGCCGCATCTCCACCCTCCCGAGCCGCAGCGAGCGCCAGCTGGGCCGCCCGGCGGCCATCAAGGCGGCGCTCCCAGCTTGCGCCGCCGTCGCTGGTGGCCAGCACTGTGCCGCCATGGCCCACCGCATAGCCATGGGTGGCGTCGGCAAAGCGCACCGCAGTGAGCGCCACGCTCACCGGGCTGGGCGCTTGGCGCCACTTGGCGCCACCATCGTCCGACAGCACCACGATGCCGCGCTCCCCCACCGCGACCACACGGCCGCCCGCCTGTGCTGCACCGAGCAGGACTGCGCGTGCGGCGCGCGCCGACATCAGCGCCGGCCGGTCAATGGCATCGCCCACCGGCGCGGCGCCTGCGGTCGTCACACCCGCGAGCAGCATCGCCGCCGTCGCAGTCCTCCACCCCGCGCCAGTCGTATACGAAATAACAAAGTTCATCAATATTCTCCAGTTTCCGTTCGCGCCGGACGGCGCGCAATGCGCGTCACCCTACGCCCTCGCCCGCTATGGCGTCGGGCGTGAATGTCCCCCTCGTCATAGCGCGGCTTGATGATGTATTGGGCCTGCTTGCTGTTCAACAAACAGCCCACGAAGGCCGAACCCGACAGCAAATCGTTGAACCCGAAACCGTTCAGGACCAGACCCGGGGGCTCGGGGGCGACGAAGGTGTTGGCGTAGATGGTCTTCCACAGCTGTGCCTGCGCATCCCAGCGGTCGCCCAGCACGCAGATCCAGCTGCCCTCGTCGCAGTAGTAGCGGCTCTTCGGCGCCTGATGGCGCTGCCCCTGCCACAGCGTGGCCTCGACCAACCAAACCCGGCGCAATTCCCAGCGCATGCGATCGGGATTGTCGTGGTGCGCGGACAGCATCTCCGCGTCGGTATTGGGTTGCAGCGCCCGGTTGCCGTTGTAAGGAATGAAGCGTTCCTTTTTGCCCACCAGTTTCCAGTCGAAACGGTCGAGCCGGCCCCTCCATGTCTCGATCTCGTCGAAACTCACCACGCCCACCATCGTCAGCGACGGGGTATCGCAGCACCCGTTGGGCAGCTTGCGCACGCGGCGCTGGCCGGAGAAAGACCCACGCCTGTTCCTTGCTCGCGTCGAACTGCGAGCGGCCCACGCTGCGGGCCGCAACCCTGCCTTTCGTTTCATCTCCCTATTCCTCCGTTGATGGGTTGTTTTATGGTCGGAAGCGGCTGCCCCCGGTTCCGGACGCCATAGCGTCGTTGAGCGACTGCGGCGATCCTGATGACTGTCAGGTTACAAGCCGCGGCGCCGTCGGCGTTAGCCGAAATTGGCACCGCGATCACGCCGCGGCCCGCCCCTCCGCACGGGCGAAAAAAAGCCGCCCGCGAACGGACGGCCAAGGCAACGCCGACGATGGAGGAGACACGGAAAACGCCGCCGGCGGTTCAGAAAGGCGCTAGCCCTTCATGATCTTGAGCGTCTGGATCGAGGTGTACTGCTGCAGGCCGTGGCGTCCGAACTCCCCCCGGCCTGGAGCGCTTGACGCCGCCGAAGGGGGCGTTGGACTCGCGGTAGGGAAGCACCGGCAGGGCCGCCCCAATTGCTCCTCCACCAGCGGCATGCCGTCCCGGGCATCGGCGACGATCATGTTGCGGTTCAGCATCGCTGTCTCCTTTGCTTGCTGGCCGCGCTGACCACTAGGCGGCCCGGCTCGCATAGAAGCCCTGCAGCTGAACCTCGCTCTCCGGCGTGCATGATCCGCCATCGACCACGATGCTCTGCCCGGTGACATAGACCGCCTCGTCGCTAGCCAGGTAGAGCATCGCGTGGGCGATATCGTGCGGATGGCCGAGGCGCCCAAGGGGAACCTGCTCGGCCATTTGCGCCTGCTCCTCGGCGCTGACCAGCCTGTCCATCGCCTGGGTGCGGATGTAGCCCGGCTCGACCGCGTTGACGGTGATGCCGTCGCGCGCGTATTCGAGGGAGGCCGCCCGGATGAAGCCGTTCAGCCCGGCCTTGCTGGCGGCGTAGTGCGCCAGCATCGGCATCGCCACCCGCGGCCCGGTGACCGACGAGGTGAACAGCAGACGCCCGCCTCCGCGCTTGCGCATCGACGGCGTCACGGCCTTGGCCAGCCAGAAGGCGGCCTTCAGGTTGACCGCTAGCGTTTCATCGAGCTCCGCCTCGGTGAGCGCGTCGATGGTGGCCATCGGAAAGACCCCGGCGTTGTGCACCAGCACATCGATCGCGCCGAACTCGCCCAGCACCGTTTCGATCAGGCACGCGGCGCCCTCGGCGGTGCCGATGTCAGCTTGCAGCCAGCGCGCGCGGCCGCCGGTCCGCTCGATATCGGCGGCGACCCGCGCGCCATTGGCGGCGTTGCGCGCTGCCACCACCACATGGGCGCCGGCCCGGGCGAACACCTCGGCGATCCCCTGGCCTATGCCCTGGCTCGCCCCCGTCACCACCGCAACCTTGCCTTCCAAACTAAACATACATTCCTCCAGTTGTTAAAGAATCGCTTTGCCCCGGCGCGCGGGGCGCGTTGTCAAAGCGCACCGTGCCCGAACAATCCACGCCGTTGAACCAGCTCACCCACCCCATGGCCGCCAGGGCCACCAGTCCCAGGACCGCGCCGGCGTACAGATCGACCACGCCGGCTAACGCCGGCTCCGGCGAAACGTGGAATAGGCAATACACCATCGCTGCGATTCCGAACCATTGTGGCCAAGGCAGCCAGCGACTGTGGTAGGGGCGCGCCAGGCCGGGATGGCGGCGGCGCAGTACGATCACGTCCAGGTGCGCGACGATGTAGGCCAGCAGCCAGGCCGTGGCCCCGCACAGGATCCAGGAGCGGCGGATGAAGTGGTGCGGCTCTCCCACCGGGGTGCCCCGCGTTTTGAGTAAGCACGGCCCCTCTGCGGATGAGCGTGCGGTGGGATGATACTGTCATGGCTTGACCTCTTGAGTGTGTTGGTCTGCGGGCCCGGCGGATGGCCGCCGGGCACTGACCTTAGGCGGGGTGAGTGCAGTGCGCGCCGCAGACATGGGCGCCCGCCCGGCCCGGCGCCGCGGAGCGCGCACGCGGTGTCACCCGCTCGGGCGGCAGTTCGGCATCGTCCAGGCGGCGGAAGACGCCGGCGTCGAAGACATCCCTTCCGCCCAGTACGGTCCTCAGCACCTGCGTGCCAGGCAACTCATCGATTCCGCATGTCAGCGGATTGCGGTCGACGATGGCCAGGTCGGCTTTGTAACCCGGCTTGAGCGCGCCGATCCCCTCCCACTGCATCAGCTTCGCGTTGTTGATGGTCCAACCATCGAGTGCCTGCTGCCTGCCAATGGCATAGCCCGGTCCGTTGTGCCGGTGGCCGGAGCCGGCGAACTCGCCGGTTTCCGCCAGCGCCAGATGCTCGAACGGACTGGCGGGTCCCCAGTCGCTGCCCAATCCAATGTTGGCGCCGGACGCAAAAATCTTGCCAAACGGCGAGAGCTCCTTGAGCGCCTGCTCGCCCATGCGTTGGCGGTACATATCGCCCTTGCCGAAGCAGAAACTCGCGGTGCCGCTGAAGTGGAATTGCAGCTCCGCGTAGCGCTTGATCGTGGCGTCGTCGATGAAGATGTTGTGCTGCATGATCCACTGCCTGGCGCCCACGTCCCAGTCGGCCAGGAACGGCGCGAGGTTCTCGAGGAAGCGCCGGTGATCCCGGCCGCTGGTGGGCATGAGGTTCAAACGCAGATCGTTGCGCAGACAGTACTCGATGGTCTCGCGTTCGATGGCTCGGGAAATGAACGAGGTGCCGCGCGTCGGACGCCCAAACGGGTCGCTATAAGTCCGGTCGGTCGGCATGTGGCCGGTGGAGGCGGGTCCGCCGACCCCGAGCGTCAAGCCGTTGACGCGGAACATGGGATCCACGGTCTGCGTCAAGCTCGCCGCCAGTGCGAATTTGGCCCGTATCCCGTCGTCGGTCAGCCCCATGCCGAAATCGAACGCGAGCGGCGCCGCCTCCAGCGCCGTCAGCACGCGCATGCTCAGGCGGCCCGCATCCCGCACGCGCTGGTAGCCAGCGATGTGCTCCGGATTCATCGCGTGCCCCTCATAGGCTGCCGTGACGCCGCGCTGCGCCGCCGTCACCTGGCCAGCCAGCGCGCCGGCGTACCACAGGTCGTCGCTCGGACGCATCACCTGCGCCAGTACGCGCGTCAGCCAGAAGCGGCTGCTGTTGTAGTAATTGGTCACATAGCCACTGAAGATACCTGTCGGCTCGCCATGCGCGTCCTTCTCGACGAACACGTCGTCGATGAAATCCGGCAGCTCGCGTGTGAACCCCAGCATCTGGAGCGCCTTCGAATTCATGGCGCAGACGTTGGGCAAGGTCGGCGCGTAGGCCTGGATCCAGACGGGATGGTCCGGCGCGGCGGCATCCAGCTCCTGGCGGTTCGGCAGGCGCCCCTCGGACAGGTCGCGCCAGGAACGGCGGATGAAATAATGCGGCTCGCCCACGGGCGTGGTGACGATCCATTCGCCGCGCGGGGTAACGGCGGCCCGTTCGCGGATGCGCGCCCGGATCTCGTCGTGGTCACGGGCATCGTACAGCTTGACGCAGGCCACGTCGAAGCTACCGTAGTGCAAGAAATGCGGGTGGTTGTCGATCAGGCCTGGCATCACGCAGGCGCCGTCCACGTCCAGCGCGCGGGCCGACGCACCGGCCAAGGCCTTCATGTCCGCCAGCGAGCCGGTCGCCAGCACCGTGTCGCCCTCGAGCACGAGCGCGTCGTGGATCTCCCGATGCTCGTTTTGAGTCAGCACCTGCCCGCCGAAGACGAGGGTACGGCCATTCCGTTCAGTCATTGCCTATTCCTTTCAAAGTGTCGCGCGTTTCATGCGCCGTGGTTCATGCGGTGGTGTAGCCGCCCGGCGCCGTGAAACCGCCCAGCGCACGTTCGACCAGTTGCGCGAAGCGCAGCGGGGTGCGGTCCTCCAGATAGGGGCCGATCAATTGCACCCCGGTCGGCAAGCCGTCGATGAAGCGGCCGGTGGGCACCGCCGTGGCCGGCAGGTTGGCGACCACCGCCAGCGACGGCCACTGCAAGCCGTCCCAGTACGGGTGCGGCGCACCATTGACCATCATGCTGCGCGTCTCGGCGGCGCTGATCGGATCGGTTTCATCCTCGCCGCGATGATCGTGCGGATAGGCCACGCCAGGCATCACGGGGCAGATCACCAGATCGTAGCGCGTGAAGAAGTCGCGCCAGCCCCGGAACAGGCGTTCACGCTGCTCGGCGACGGAAAACGATTCGTACTGCCGCGCCGCCATGACGCGCGCGGTCCGCGCGATGTAGCCATTGCTGTCCGGCGGCAGCGCCGCCGCCCGCTCGAGGAACTGTCGCACCGCCTGCGGGGACATGCCGCCGCCCATGGGTTGCAGCAGCGTCTTGAAAAAAGTGTCATAGGATGCCGCAGGGTCGATATCCGGCCGCGCCACGACGTCCACCGTCACGCCCAGACGGCGCAAGTCCTGCGCGTAGGCCTCCATGGCGTCCAGGCAGCGCGTATCGACCGCATAGGTGCTGTCGTCGGCCCACAGGGCGACACGGAAGTCCTGCAGGCGCTCGTGGCGGCTGGCGGGAATCCGGACGCTCCATGCCGTCGCGTCCAGCATGGATGGGGATGCCAGCACGTCCAGGGCCAGCTCGAGATCGTGCGCGCTGCGCGCCAGCGGGCCGCCCACGCCTAGCTGGTAGCTGAACAATTCGCCCGGCATCGGCGGAATATGCCCTCGCAACGGCACCACCCCGTAGCTGGGCTTGTGGCCATAGATGCCGCAGAAATGGGCGGGACAGCGGATCGATCCACCGATGTCGCTGCCGAGCTCAAGCGCCGAGAGCCCGGCGGCGACCGCGCCCGCCGATCCGCCGGACGAGCCGCCGGGCGTGCGGCTCAAGTCCCATGGATTGTTGGACGTGCCATAGACCGGGTTATAGGACTGCCAGTCGAACGCGGCGGTGGGCACGTTCGTCTTGCCGAAGACGATCGCCCCGGCGCTCTTCAGGCGCGCCACGGCGTCCGCGTCCTGCCGCGGAACATGACCGGCGAGGAAGGGGAAGCCGCAAGTGGCCGGCATGCCGGTAACCTCGTAGGTGTCCTTGATCGTCATCGGCAGTCCGTGCAGGACCGGCAAATCCGACGCCGGCTTGTCGTCCGCCAGGCGCGCGGCGGCAAGGGCGCCCTCGGCGTCTTGGGCGATGACCACATTGAGGGCGGGGTTGTACTTCTCGACGCGGGCCAGATGCAGCTGCAGCAGCTCGACGGCGCCGATTTTCCGGGCGCGTAGCAGCCCCAGTATTTCGGTGGCCGACTGGAACTGCAGCGGCTGCGTGGATCGCTCCAACGGCGCTTCCGCCGTCGTTGTTGGTTTCAAGCTCATTGACGTTCTCCCTTTGGGCTTACGCGTCGATCGTCGAGCGCGATCCTGGTTTATCGGTGTCGCCGTACGACTCGATGAACCGAGTGGCCAGGTCGCAGGCCAGTCCCGTGACAAAGGACTCGAGCTGGCGGGCGGCGTCCGTGTCCTTCCGGGTGTGGACCCAGCCGAGATAGGTGAAGCCGCGCGCCATCAAGAAGACGGGAAGCTTGGCCAATACGGTATCCGGTAGTGTCCGGTGTTCGCGGTATCCGGCAATCAGCGCGTCGCGGGCCACCGCATAGTTGGGATCGTCTCGGATGAAATAGAGGGCGGTTGCTATCTCGAATAAATGCCAGCCGAAGCCGGCATCGTCGAAATCGAGCAGACGGATCTTGTCATCCGAGACGAGCAGGTTTTCCGGCACAAAGTCGGCGTGGATGAGACCGTAGCAAGGGGCATGGTCCGGCGAGTGCGCCATGGCCGCCATCTCCGCGCGGACGATCTCGCGGGCGGCGAGCAGCAGGCTACGCTGGCCCGGGGTCAGGCTGTCCAGTTCCCAGAAGCGTCCCCAGAAGGGCTGCTCGCCGACCAGGCCTTCCGCGTCCCACGCATGGCGCCGGAATCCCTCCGGCTGGCGCCAATCGCTGCCGTGGTTGTGCAGCCGCGCCGCGATATTGCCAATGGTGCGGTAGGTCTTCTCGATGTCGGCGGTGTCACCGCCCAGTCCGTTCTCGGCGGTGCCGAGTTGGACCCCATCGATCCATTCGAACAAATCGATCTGCACCGTCCCCTCCGCCGTTCGCGGCTGGGCGCGGATGAACAGCTCGCCGGCGGCTGTTGGAACCACGGTCGGCACGGCAATGCCGCAATCCTGCAGCGCCGCCATCCATTGCAGTTCGGACCGCAACTCATCGTCGGAGTGGTAGCCGCCGCGGTGCATGCGCATCGCGTACAGCCTGCCGTCCGCAGCCGAGACCTTGAAGACGGCGTTCTCGCGGAACTTGATCAGGGTGATCCGGCCGCAGTCGATGCGCCATTCCTTCAGCGAGGACAATGCCAGGGCCTGCAGATCGGCCAGGACCTTTTCCTGGCTGGTTTCGATAAATCCGCTCATCGTGTGCTCCTATAACACAGCCAGGCAGGCGTCGAGCGTGCCGAGCAATTGATCCGCATTCAGCGTAGAGAAAGGCAGTGGTGGACGAATCTTGAGGACGTTGTCGAAGGGGCCGAGGCGGCTGATCAGCACGCCCTGCTCCTTCATCAGGTTCACGAGACGAGCTGCCTGCGCGGCTGCGGGGGTTTTCCGCTTCCTGTCCAGCACCAGCTCGACTCCGAAGAACAGCCCCTTGCTGCGCACGTCCCCGATCACCTCGTAGCGCCGCTGAAGCGCGGCGAGCCCGTCGGCGAGGTGGACGCCGACCCGGCGGGCATTGTCCTCCAGCTGCTCATCCTCGATGACCGCCAGCACCGCGAGACCGGCGGCGCAGGAGACCGGGTTGCCGCCGAAGGTATTGAAGTACATCACCTTGTCTCGGAAGGCATTGACGATCCCGGCGCTGGACACGACCCCGCCGATTGGGTGACCGTTGCCCATGGGCTTGCCCATTGTGACGATGTCCGGCACCACGCCGGCGTAGTCCTGGCCCCATAGCTTGCCGGTTCGGCCGAAGCCCGACTGGACCTCATCGAAAATCACCAGGCCACCGGCGTCCCGCACCAGACTTGCCACCCGTTCCAGGTATCCCTGGGGCGCCAGTGGCAGGCCTTCGTTGGCGAAGATCGGGCAGACCAGCATGCCGGCGAAGCCGATGCCCGACGCCTTGAACGCCTCGATCTCTTGGGCGGCCCGCGCAACGTAGGCATCAATCAGCGCTTCGCCCGCCAGGCCGCCGATGGGCCGGTAATGATCGGGGAAGGGAATCGCACGCACGCGGGCGCTGCCGGGCACGCCGCCGTTGAACATGGTCGACAACTCGTCGACCGCCGCCGTGTTGCCGTGGTAGGTGCTGTTCGTGCAGAGTATTCCCTCGCCCCCGGTCAGCGTTCGCGCCATGCGCAGGGCAAGGTCGTTGGCCTCGCTGCCGGTGCACGTGAAAACGGCCATATCCAGGGACGCGTCGAAAGTGGATGTCAGCCGCTGCGCATAGTCGACGATGATGCCGTGCAGGTAGCGGGTATGCACGTTCAGGGTCGAGGCTTGGCGGGCGATCGCCTCGACGACCCTCGGATGGCAATGCCCGACCACCGGGACATTGTTGTACGCGTCGAGATAGGGCTTCCCGTCCGCGTCATACAACCAGACGCCGTCGCCCCGCACGATATGCAGGGGGGCGTCGTAGAACAGGGGCGCACCCTTGCCCAGCAGGCGATATCTACGTTCAAGCAAATCCATGTCAGTCACCAGTCGCTTTCCTTTTCCAATTGCCGAGATGGCACACGGGCTAGGTTACGCACGCCGACTGGCGAGCGTTAGCCGAAATTGGCACGGTCGGAAATCAAGCGGGAATGCCGGGACGTAGACGGAGCGGGCTGGACGGGAACGAGACGGGCGACTTCGGCCGGAGGGCCCGGAATGCCCGCGCTTGGGAAAGCGCGTCAGGGAGACACAGCGTGGCGCAGGCGGTTAGTGTCCCGCGAATTGCCGCGCGCGGCGCAAGGTCTCGGAGGGCAGTTCATTGAACATTTTTTTGTATTCCGCGCTGAAGCGGCTGAAATGCCAGAAGCCCCAGCGCGCGACGACTTCCTGCACCTGCACCGATTTCTGGCCGGCATTGATGAGGTCGCGCCGCGCCCCGTTGAGCCTGAGCAGGCGCAGGTAGCTGACCGGATTGATGTCCAACACATCCTGGAAACTGTACTGCAATCCACGGCGGGAGACGCCGAGCGCCCGGCAGACGTCGATGATCTGCAGCGGCTCGTCGAGATGGCCGAGCGCGAACTCGCGCGCGCGGCGCACGATCTGCGTGCGGCTGAATCCGCCGAAAGCGGCTGGCGCCGGCGCCAAGGTGTCGAGCATCATGGGCGCAAGGATTTCCAGTGCAGTCTGCGTCATGCCCGCCCTCGCCTGGGGGCAGGCCATCAAGCCGGCATCGTTGCGGCAGATGCCGATCAGGGCGGTGAAGGCCTCGTGGGCGATGGAAAAGCGGACCGGATCCGCCATCAGCACCGCGCCCCGCTTCAGCCATTCCTGTCCCGCAACGTGCTCGACGGTCGCTAGATACTCGGCGAAGACATTGCGTGAAACACTCACCACCAGCAGTTGCATGGGCGGGACGAGGGTGTCGAACTCATGCTCGCCCCGGAACGCGGCGATGGTCCCGTACCAGCGCTGTCCGTTGAAACGCCCCTCGCCGCCCATACCGTATGGTATGCCGAATACATAGCAATTGGGCTGCGCGGCGCCGCACTGATGGAGCGTCGCGTTCCACTGTCCGGAACAAAGCTGCAGCCCGTCATTGAGGCGCACTTCCTGCGATTCGCCCACGTACCTGCCCGCCGAGAGTTGCGTGTAATCCAAGTCCCAACCGCCGAAATCCAGGGAACTCAAGGGCTCGGAATGTTGCAGCGTCTGGACGCGGTACGCGTCGGCGCTGCCGGCCTGCATGGTCATGTCGTTGTCTCCGTTGGGTGTCGTACTCGACCGGCACGGCCGTAAACGTCGAGTAAGCTCGTCTAAGCGAGATTCATCCCACGATTTTGTGGCTCAACGACTGACAACGCAATACAATTTCATACTGCGCCGCACCAATCCAGGGCGCGGCGCTCGCCACTACAAAGCAACTGGCGCCCCCTGAGCGGACAGCCCATGATCAACTTTTTTCAGGGCAGATTTATGGCCGCCACGGCGGATCGAGATTTTGCCCTGCCCATCCGCCACAACCATACTGCCGACCCGACAAGCAAAACTGTGGCGACGGCATTTGCCCAACCAATGGCATCCCATCCGGCGATCCGGTCCGAGCCAATCGCGCGAACCATCAGCGGTCCCATGATCTGTCCCGCCNTGCCATGCTGCCTTGCGCAAGCGCCCACAATGTCGCACGCGGCCAACTGGACATCCAGCCCGAAACCGCAGCGACGGACAAGGCCGCTGCCAGTCCGAAAATCGGCCACGCGAGCCCAAATACCTGCGGATCCGATGTCAGCTGTTTAGCCATGGTGGGAAGAAATGTGGCCGGAATGATGTAGCCGAGGCCGAAGATGCTGTAGCAAATCACCAGTGACCAACTTCCCCGGCCGCCATTGGTGGCGATTTGCTGCTTGTTGACCGACGCCGGCACTGCGAAAATTTGAGATCGTTTCCGCATGCAGACCGTCGCCAGCACGCCACCCGTGCAAGCCAAAATGCCCAGCTCAAGCCAGAGCGTCGTTGACGACTGCCGTCCACCAAGCCAAGTCAGCACGCCGGCCAGGGTAATGCCCAAGCCGACGCCGGTATAGATCCAGCTGCCAACCTTGGCAGCATTCAGGGCAGCGAGGGCGTTGAGGCACCAGGCAGAGGTGCACACCATAACCCAGGCACTGAAAACGCCCGCCGCTCCACGCAGAACCAAACCGGCCAAGGGGAAACTGGGATTTACAAACATGATCGCTAGTGTAAGAACGGCGATCCCCGCCATCCCAAGCTGCATGCCGAGCCGCGCGATGTTCCCGAATCGGGACGCGTTTAATGTGCCGAGCAGATAGCCGACATAGTTGGCCACCGCCCAATCGGTCCCCGTGGCAATGTCGATGATGCCGTCGCGAAGCATCAAGGGCATCAAGGGCGTAAAGGCAAACCGCCCGATGCCCATCGCTACGGCCAGCGAAACAATCCCGGCGAAAACGATCGGCCAAGTCTTATCTTGATGTGTAAGGTCATTCGCAGTTCTTTTGTCCATAAGGCATGTCATTTTTTGTCTACTCCGACTTGGCTTTACACATAAACGATGCGTCCGGTGCTCCAGTTGTGCCGATCCGTGCGCAGCACGCGCTTGCCCAGCCGTGTCCGCTCCAGTTCGCGCCGCAAGGCGGCATCGACGTGCCATTCCAGCGTTGGCGCCTCTTCGCTCGCGCCGATTGCGGTGACGACGAAGCGTGACAGTTGCTTCCGCGATAGTGCCTTTTTGACCCGCAGCTCCAGTAGGCTGCGCTTGATGCGGCCCTTCTGGATCAAGCCCTCGATCACGCGCAGCTCCTCTTTCGCCTTGCCCAGCGCCACCTCGATTCCGCGCTTCTGTCCTGCCAGCGTAAGCGGTAACCAGCCGGCGTTATTGACGTGACTGGCGTTCGTCGCGCTGGTAAAGATCGGAGCGCAGCGGATTGCGGGCGAACAGGGTCGTCCACACGCGTGGAGTGAGTTGCTCGACCAAGGCGGCAGGATGCTGGCCCACGCGCTGCAGCACGTCGACCACCCGGACGATCCCCGGCGGTGGGCTTACATCAGCAAGTAATCGCCATACCAGAACGTGTTCAAAGACAAGCACTACCCGCGCGTCCTGCTTACCACATCCACGCGCGACGACCGCGTCCCCCCTGCCCCGTTTGCCAAGCCGGCCCCCGCTGTCAGGCAATGGGCATAACAGGGAATCGCACCTGCAGCCGCGTACCGCGTCCGGAAGCGCTTTCGATATCCACCGCGCCGCCCAGCTTCAAGGCGCGCTCGCGGATGCCGACGATGCCGAAGGACTGGTGCTTGTGCTGGAGCAAGTCGAAGCCGCAGCCATTGTCGCGCACTTCGAGCACATAATTTTCGGCATCGGCCACGAGGGCGATGTCTACCCGCGTGGCGCGCGCATGGCGCCGTACATTGGTGAGCGACTCCTGCACGATGCGAAACAGTTCGATGGCGCGTCCTTCGTCCAGCTGGATCCGCGATTCATCCACGTGCAGTTGGCATTTGGCATCGTTGTTTTCACGGAATTGCTCGGCCAGCCACTCGAGGGCCGACACAATCCCCATATCAAGCGCCCCCGGCCGCAGGCGCCCGACGATATTGCGCACCACCTGGATGGTGGAGTCGACCAGCCGGGTCAGCGCGCGCGTGCGTTCCAGCAGCGCCGGGGCACCGGCACCGAACTGCATTTCCAGCACCGAAACCCCTAGCCTTAAGGCCGACAGGTACTGTCCCAGTTCGTCGTGGATCTCGCGCGTGAGGTATTTGCGCTCCTCCTCACGCACCGCTTCGCTGCGTGCCGCCATCTGGCGCAGCTGCAGCTGCGATTCGCTCAGGCGCCGTTCGCTCTCCTTGAGCGCCGTGATGTTCCGGCCGATGGCCAGTGCACCGACCACCTGGCCCTCGGCATTCCGCTCCGGCACCAGATGGAAGGCGTAGTCCCGCGCGCCGGCCGGCCCCGCCAGATTGCGCACGAAGACCTCGGTGCCTGCGCCGCTGGCCATCACCGTGCGCAGTACGCCTTTGTAATCCTCAACCGCCGTCTCGAACTGCCACCGTGTCACCTTGTTCGGCTCGATGAGCAGCGCCTCGCCGGCCGGGCTGCCGGTCTCGCGCTCGAAAGCGGGATTGACGTAGCTGCGCCGGCAGTCCGCGTCGTAGCGGATCACCATGTCTGGCGCATTCTCGGCCAGCGTGCGAAACTCCTGCTCGCGCTTGCGCAGTTCGGCGGTGCGCTCCACCACGCGCGCTTCCAATTCGTCATGCGCCCGGCGCAGCGCAGCCTTGGACTGGCTGCGCTCCAGCGCGTAACGTATGGCGCGCGCCAGCAGCCGTCCGTCAACCTCGCCCTTGACCAAGTAGTCCTCCGCACCGGCCTGCACGGCCTGCAGCGCGACGTCCTCGTCGTCCAGGCCGCTGAGCACGATCAGGGCCGGCAGCGGTGCGCCGCTGGCGCGCAGCCGCCGCACAGTTTCGATGCCGCTGCTGCCCGGCAGGTCCAGGTCGAGCATGACCAGGTCGACGCCGCCCCGCTCCAGGCGGGCAATGCCCTGCTCCAGGCTGTCAGCCCAGTCCAGCTCCCAGCGCAGGGCGCGGGCGTCGTGCAGCATTTGTTCCAGCAGGCGCGCGTCGCCGCGGTTGTCTTCGACCAGCAGGATGCGCACCAGTGCACGTTCCATTGTTTACTCCCAGAAACGCTTCAGGCCCGTGAGCACGGCCACGAAGCCTTCATAGTCCATCGGTTTGACCATGTAACAACTGGCATCGAGCGCCTGGCAGCGCGCCACATCGCTCTCGGCGTGCGAGGTGCTCAGTACGACTACCGGGATGGCACGCAGTTGCGGGTCGCGCCGGATCTCGTCCAGCACTTCGCAACCATGCTTACGCGGCAGGTTCAGGTCCAGCAGGACCAGGCCGGGCCGCTGCACGCCGCAGTAGGGCGGGCGGCGGCGCAAGAAGTCGAGCGCCGTCTCGCCGTCGTCGGCCACATGCAGCCGATGGGCCAGGCCGGTGTCGCGCAGGGCTTCGGCGATCAGGCGTACCGCGCCCGGGCTATCATCCACCACCAGGATTTCCAGTGCTTCGGCGGCGCAGCTCATGCCCCCTCCAGCACGACCGGCTGTAGGGTGAAGCTGAAGACCGAGCCGCCGCCCTCGGCCGCCTCGACCCATATGGTGCCGCCGTGCCGCTCCACCACCTTCTGGCAGATGGCAAGGCCGATGCCGGTGCCGGCATATTCCCCCCTTCCATACAGGCGCTGGAACATGCCGAAGATGCGCTCGCGGTATTCTTCCGGCACGCCGATGCCGTTGTCGCGCACGCAGATGCGCCAGCGCGCACCGTCCCGCTCAGCGGAAATGTCGACCCGCGGCAGGCTGGCCTGGCAGAATTTGACGGCATTCGACAGCAGGTTCTGGAACACCTGAGTCAGTTGCGCCGCGTCGCCGAGCACCGCAGGCAATGGTCCGGCGTGAATTTCGGCATGCCGGTCCTCGATGCAGATGCGCAGCGAACACAGGGCGGTGCCCAGCACTTCGCCCAGCGCGACGGGCGTCAACGGGCGTCCCTTGGTGTCGACCCGGGAGATGGTCAGCAGGTCGTCGATCAGCGCCTGCATGCGGCGCGCGCCGTCGACCGCGAAGCCGATAAATTCATGCGCATCGGCATCCAGCTGGCCCATATAGCGGCGCTCCAGCAATTGCACATAGCTGGTCACCATGCGCAGCGGCTCCTGCAGGTCGTGCGAGGCGATGTAGGCCATGCGCTCCAACTCCGCGTTGGAGCGCGCCAGCTCGCGAGAACGCTCCGCCAGAACTTGCTGGGCGCGTTGGCGTTCGTCGATTTCGCGCTCCAGCGCCACATTGCGCTCTTCCATTTGGCGCTGCATATGGCGCAGCGCCAGATGGGTGTTGACCCGCGCCAGCACTTCCTCGGCGTGGAATGGCTTGGTGATGTAGTCCACGCCGCCCGCCTCGTAGGCGCGCACCTTGTCGCCGATATCGGACAGCGCGGTCATGAAGATCACCGGGATGGCGCAGGTGGCCGGATCGGCTTTAAGCCGGCGACACGTCTCGAATCCGTCCCAGCCCGGCATCATGGCGTCCAGCAGCACCAGGTCCGGGCGGCCGTAGCGCGCGCGCTCCAGCCCCTCTTCGCCATCCTGGGCCGCAGTCACATTGAAACCAAGGCCGCCGAGGTATTCGGCCAGGACACGCACATTGGCGGGCGTATCGTCGACAATCAGCACGGTGACTGGAGAAGGGGTAGTCATGGGTTCTGCTCCGGGGCGGTTTGTCATACTAACCCACGCTGCCGGCTGCCAGCAACAACCGGCCGAAGGCTTCCTGCGGCATAGGCTTGCCGAACAGGTAGCCCTGGGCATGGCAGCAGCCATGTTCGGCCAGGTAGTCGGCCTGGTGCTCCGTCTCTACGCCTTCGGCCACGGTTTCCAGGCGCAGCGCGCCGGCGATCGACAGCATTGCCTTGACCAGTTCGCACTTGCTGCGATCGCCGGGCACGTCGCCCACGAAGGAGCGGTCGATCTTGATCTGGCTGACCGGGAAGCGGTGCAGGTAGCTGAGGGCCGAATAGCCTGTGCCGAAATCGTCGATCGAAATCGCCAGGCCTATGCTATGCAACTCATCCAGCATGCCGCCCACGCTCCGGTCTCCGTCCAGCAGCAGGCTTTCCGTGATCTCCAGCTTGAGCCAAGCCGGCTGGCAGCCGGTCAGTTGCAGTTGGCGCCGCACCGTCCCCACCAAGTCGTTGCGCAGGAACTGGCGCGGCGACAGGTTGACCGACAGCCGCAGCGGTTCGACGCGGCTGAGGTTCCAGCCGGCCACGGTGGAGCAGGCGGCCGCCAGCACCCAATCGCCGATGTCGACGATCAGGCCGGACGCTTCCGCGATGCCGATGAACTGCTGCGGCGCCACTACGCCGTGGCCGGGGCGGTTCCAGCGCAGCAGGGCTTCGGCGCCGACCGTGCGCCCGGTACGCAGTTCGACCTGCGGCTGGTAATATAGCTCCAGCTCGCCGTGCCGCAGGGCCTTGCGCAGCGCCGCTTCCGTCTCCAGCCGCTCGGCCGCCTTCGCCGTCAGCTCCTGGACATAGAACTGGTAGTGGTTGCGGCCCAGGCGCTTGGCGTGGTACATGGCCGAATCGGCGTGCTTATACAGAGTGGCGATGTCCCAGCTGTCGTCCGGGTAGACGGCAATGCCGATGCTGCCCGGAACAAACAGTTCGCGCCCCTCCACCACAACCGGCTCGTTGAGGGCCGCCAGGAATTTCTCGGCGACATGCGCCAGCCCGGCACGCGGCACCTGCAGCAACATGGCAAATTCGTCGCCGCCCAGGCGCGCCACTGTATCCTCGCCGCGCGCGCAGGCCTGCAAGCGGCGCCCCACTTCGCGCAGCAGCTGGTCGCCGGCGGCATGGCCGAGGGTGTCGTTAACTTCCTTGAAATGATCCAGGTCCATCACCATCAAGCCGAAGCTGCGGTACTGGCCGACGGGCGCGGCG
Organism: Massilia sp. BGA-UO-ETr-WB1; assembly: GCF_059567845.1. Classification (NCBI taxonomy): domain Bacteria; kingdom Pseudomonadati; phylum Pseudomonadota; class Betaproteobacteria; order Burkholderiales; family Oxalobacteraceae; genus Massilia; species Massilia sp. BGA-UO-ETr-WB1. Next base: position 484,470 of record NZ_JCAQOT010000013.1, read on the forward strand.
ATCGCCTGGTCGATCCGCTCGCTCAGCAAGGTGCGGTTGGGCAAGCCGGTCAGCGCGTCGTAGAAGGCCTGGCGGTGGATCGTGCGGCGGTACTCGTCAATTTCCGTGATGTCGCGCCCGACTGCCAACACGTGGCTCACGCGCCCGCCGACATCCAGTTCCGGGCGCATGCGGACCTGGAAGCACAGCGCCCTGCCATGCGCCGTCCAGCGCAACTCCAGGTCGCGCTCGCGGCCGTCGGCGAAGACCTGGCCCAGGACGCGCTCATAGTCGCCGGCATCCGGCCCGCCCGGCAACTCGCCGGGCGTGACGCCGATGGCGCCGGCACCCAGCATGCCGAGCAGGGCCGGGTTGGCATACACGCGGCGCAGGCCACGGTCATAGCGGCAGATGGTGTCCGGCGAATTCTCCACCAGCTCGCGAAAGGTCGCTTCGCGCAGGTGCAGCTGGTGTTCCAGCTCCTTTTGCTCGGTAAAGTCGCGCCCAATGGAGATCACATTGCGTACCAGGCCGTCCTGGTCCAGTTCCGGCACCAGGTGCACGTGTTCGTAGCGGCACCGCTCGTCGGCCCCAGGCACGCCGACCATGTCCAGCTCCTGCTGGCGGCCGGTGGCGATCACCTGCCACAGCGTGCGCATATAGCGCTCGCGAGAAGCAGGATCACGCTCGGCCAGCAGTGCTTCCACCGGCCGCCCGCACACTTGGTGGCGTTGCAACGCCATGCAGCGCAGCATGGCGGGATTGACGAAGATCACGCGGCCCTGGCGGTCAATGCGCAGGACATGGTCGGGCGACTGCTCCACCAGCGCCGTCATTTCCTCGTCGCGCGCGCGCAGCGCCGCTTCGGCCGCCTTGCTCACAGTAACGTCGTGCGCAATTCCGGCCACGCGGCAAATCGCGCCCTGCTGGTTGAACACCGGCACCATGGTGAGCTGGAAGCTGCGCCGACGCCCCTGCCACTGCAGGTTGCCCAGGTAACTCGTCGGCATGCCGGTGGCCACGCAGCGCCGCAAGTGCTGCATGGATTCCGCGCGCAGGTCGGGCGCCAGCACCTGCTCGACACTGCGCCCGCACAGCGCCGTGCGGTGCACGCCAATGGCGCGCTCGAACGCGCCGTTGACCATGACAAAGACGGCGCCGGCGGCAGTGATGTCGAGCAAGAAGATGGCGTCCTTGGCATGCTCCACCACGTCCTGGTAGGCGCGCGCCACATGATGCAGCGCGCCCTCGCCAGGTTGGCCCTGGAGCAGCCCCTCGTCGCACGAGTGCAGACGGCGCGCCAGCGCGACGCCGTCCTGCTCTTCTGCCTGCTGCAATGCACTTTGTGACATGGTGTTCATCCTCATTTGCTCCAGCATGCCAGTTGGCGCACGGTCCTGGAATCAGGCCATCTTGAAAATGACATCAGGATTACCCGCCCGCCATCAGGAAATCCTGACAACACCCCCGCCGCTGCAGCCATTCCGGGCCTCGCGCAGCAGCAGCCGGCGGCGCAATGCGTATCGGGCCGGACTGATTTTCGGGTCAGGATGGCGCGGGCGGCAATCAAAAAATGCTGACCGGCTCAGCCGACCACTTCGTGCGTGAAGACATAGCGCATGAGCTCGGCATTATTGGCAAAGCTCATCTTTTGCATCAGGCGCGCCTTGTGGGTGCTGACGGTCTTGTTGCTGATGGACAGTTCGGCGGCAATTTCATTGACGGTGCGCCCTTGTCCCAGCAGGCCAAGAATTCGCTGTTCGCGCGTCGACAGCTGCTCATGCGGGGCGCCGACACCATCCTCCTCGCCGGCAAACACCATGCGCTCGACGATGCGCGGGTCGATGAAGCGCCCGCCGCCGGCCACCCTGCGGATGGCCATAGTCAGCATTGCGGCGCCGCAGTCCTTGGTCAAGTAGCCGTTGGCGCCGGCCGACAGCGCGCGGCGCGCGATCTGTAATTCATTATGCATGCTCAGCACCAGCAGTGGCAGGCCGTCCCGTTGCAGGCGCAGGCGCTTGATCAGGTCGACCCCGCTCACGCCGGGCATGGACATGTCCAGCAAGACCAGGTCAACGTTGCCGTCGCGCACTTGGGCCAGCACTTGGCCCCCATTGACGGCCTCTGCCGCCACACACAGGTCGCCGCACAAGGCGAAGAGCTGGCGCAAGCCTTCACGCACGATAGCGTGGTCGTCGGCGATCAATACACGGATCATCTCATTCTCCTTGCTCTGGCAATATCGGCTGCCAATACCGTTCGACCAGCTGGCGCAAGGCGCGCGTCTGGTAGCTGCGCGCCAGGCTGCTGAGCTGGTCGACAAAGGGCTGGTAGCGCACATCGAGCCGCTGTAAGTGCTCAGTATGCGCCAGGATGGTGCGCATATTCCCGATGCGCACCAGTTTCATCAATTCCGCCAGTTCGTCCGCCGGCAGCGGCACTAGGACGGCCGGCGGCGGCTTGGCCGGCGCCGCCACTTCAGCCAGCACGGCCGCGTCGGCCATGGCTTCCAGCTCGAACCAGAACATGCTGCCCACGCCGGGCTGGCTCTCGACCTGGATCTCGCTGCCCATCAGGCGCACCAGTTGGCGGCTGATGGCCAGGCCCAGGCCGGTACCGCCGAAGCGGCGCTGCGCCTCGCCCACCTGCTCGAAGGGTTGGAAGATGGTTTCCAGCTGGCCCGGCTCGATGCCGACACCGCTGTCCTGCACGGCGAAGCGCAACCGCCCCGGCGCCGCCGCCGACACCATCAGCCGCACCGCCCCCTGGTCGGTGAACTTGATGGCATTGGACAGCAGGTTGAGCAGCACCTGGCGCAAGCGCTGCTGGTCCACCAGCAGCGCCCCCGGCACGCCGGGTCCCACCTCGCAAGCAAAGTCCAGGCCCCGCTCAGCCGCCCGCAGGTGCACCATGGCCGCCATCCTCTCCAGCAAGCTGGCCATCGCCACGCGCTGCGGAAACAGCTGCAGCTTGCAAGCTTCCAGCCGGGCCGAATCGAGCACGTCGTTGATCAGGCCCAGCAAATGCTCGCCGCTGTGCCCGATGCCATCGACGCTGGAGCGCTGCTGCGCGCTCAGCCCGCCGTCCCGCTGCAGCAGCTGCACAAATCCCAACACCGCGTTGAGCGGTGTGCGCAACTCATGGCTCATGCGCGCCATGAATTCGCTGCGCAGGCTGGCCAGGCGCTGGGCTTCCAGCAGGGCCGCATCGCGCGCCGCCTCGGTTTCCTTGCGTGCACTGATGTCGCGCGCCAGGCCCACCGTACCCAACACCGTGCCGTCCTCATCCACGACCGGCGCCTTGAACACCTCAATCCACTGCGGACCGTCCGGCCAGGGCCGTAACTCCTCCACCGTCTGCTGATGGCCGCTGCCCATCACCTTCAGGTCGTCCTCGCGGAGGGCTTGCGCCACCTCCGGACGCCGGAAGTCAAAGTCGGTCTTGCCCGTCACGTCCTGCACCGCCAAGCCCAACATGCGCGCCGCCGACAGGTTGACGGCCACGTAGCGGCTGTCGGTATCCTTGAACCAGACCCACCAGGGGATGGTGTCGATCAGCACGCGCAGATAGCGCGTCTGCTGCCGCAACTGCGCCGTGCGCTGCTGCACCATGCCTTCCAGGTTGGCGTTCAGTGCCCGGATTTCCTCCTCCGCGCGCTTGCGCTGCGTGATGTCGGAGATCACCGCCACCGCGCCGGCCAACTGGCCTGCCAGCGGCCGTGCCGTCATGTGCAACCAGCGTCCCGCGGCTGGCAGCCCGGCGCCGGTCATGAAAATCTCGGCGTCGAGCGCGCCGCTCTCGTCCATTTCGCGCCGCAGCGCGCGCGCCAGCGGCATCGCATGTTCCGGGTAGCCGGTGCTGCGGTCGGGCTGGAAGAAGCGCCGGTCCTGCGGCCAGGCCATGCCGTCCACCGCGTGCGTGATGCCGACGATGCGCTCGGCGGCCGGATTGGCCAGCACCAGCTGGCCGCCGCCGTCGGCCACCACCACACCGTCGCCCATGCTGTCCAGCACCGACTGCAGGATGCCAGTCTGGCGACGCAGCGCCTGTTGCGATTGTTCCAGGCCTCCGTTCGCCTCGGCCAGCATGCGGTGCGAGCGGCGCAAGCGCTGCAGGAAGAAGGCCAGCACCGCCAGCACCAGCCCGATGACGCCCAGCACCGTCCACAGCCAGCCCTGGCGCAGCGCCCCCTCGCGCAGTTCGATGCGCTGCTGCGCATTGCGCCGCGTCAGGTCGGCGATCTCGCGCAGGCGCGCTTCCTGCTGGTAGCGCTTGGTCAGTTCCAGCACCCGAGTCGAAATCTTCTTGCGGTTCGCCTGCGCCGTCATCTCAGCCGCCGCCAGCGAACGTTCGTAGGCCTTGCGGTAGGCGCCGCGCCCGGCCTCCAGCGCGGCCAGCAGGCGCTGGCTTTCACTCAGGTAGAGCGGCAAGCCGAGGGTCTCAGCCAGCGCCAGCGCATGCAACAAGTCCTGCTCGGCCAGCGCCCCTCGCTGCAGTGCCTGGTAGGCGGCGCTGCGCGCGGTCAGCGCCCACCACATGCCGGTGTTGTTCGGGTGGCGCGTGTAAATGGCTGCCACCTCGTTCAGCAAGGCCAGCGACTGCACGTGTGCGCCGCGTTGCTTGGCCTGGTAGGCTTCGGCAAACACGCTGGCGGCCAGATAGAAGGGCGCACCGACCTCGCGGAAGATGGTGCTGGCCTGGCGCGCGGCGACCGCCGCAGCCTGGCGATCCTGAGCACTCAGCAGTTGCGCCAGGCCGCGCACGGCCTGCCCTTCCAGCAGGCGCGAGCCCACCCGCCTCGCTTGCACCCGCATCAGGTGGAACTGTTCCAGCGCCGGCTGGTTATTGTCGCTGTTGCTATAGGCGTTGGCCATGCAATAGTGGCCATAGGCCAGGGCCCAGGCGTTGCGGCTGCGGCGCGCCAGCTCCATCGCCCGCGAGCAGGTGTCGATCATCTCGTCCGGCTTGCCGAAACGGCTGTACATCATCCCCAAGCGCAGCAGTGCGTCGCCCAGCAAATCGGGCCGATCCACCCCTTCCAGCACCTTGACCGCTTCGGTTGTGACGCCGGCCAGGCGCTCGAAGGAGCCTTGGTTGACAATGTTCTGGGCCAGCACCAGATACGCTTCGGCCTGCCCAACGCGGTCGCCGTGCTGCCGAGCCAGCGCCAGTGCTGCCTCCGCCATCCGCCCGGCCGCTTCGGTCTCGCCCGCATAATGAATGACGCGGGCGCGCACGTTGAGCAGGCGAATGCGGTCGGCTGGCGTGGCGCCAGCCGGCTGGCCGGCGGCAAGTTGCCGCGCCGCCACGCCGGCGCGCTGCACGTCGTTCTCGGCCAGCAGGGCCGCTCGCTCCATGCTGGCACGCCAGTCGGCCAGCGAGGCGGCACCAGCCAGCGGCCACCAGCCCCAGACCAAGAAACACGCCAGCCACCAAGCCCGGCGCCCACAGCCCCACCCGTCCATGCCCATCCCGATTGAATTCCACAGTGCAGGATGACAGAGCGGCAAGGCGGCGCCTATCAGGAAATCCTGATTTTCTTGTTCCGCCATCACGCGGCATCCGTATGGCGCAAGCCCTCGACCAGGCTGCACAAGGCCTTCGACTGATAGTCACGCGCCAAGCGGCGCAGTTGTTCGGCCAGTGGCAGGTAAAGCGCATCGAGGGCGCCCAAGTGGTCGGCATGGGCCAGGATGGCGCGCATGTTGCCTATCCTGACCAGATGCAGCAAGGTTGCCAGCTCCTGCGGCGGTAACTGCAGCGGCATTGCAGGTACCGCGGCGGCCGGTGCCGGCGCGACGTCCGCTTGCCCGGCATCGACCGCGCTCACTTCCAGTTCGAACCAAAACAGGCTGCCCCCCCCGCGCTGGCTCTCAACCTGGATTTCACTGCCCATCAGGCGCACCAGTTGGCGGCTGATGGCCAGGCCCAGGCCGGTGCCACCGCAGCGGCGCTGCGCCTCGTCCACCTGTTCGAAGGGTTCGAAGATCGATTTCAGCTGACCCGGGTCGATGCCGACGCCGCTGTTCTGCACGGCAAAACGCAGCCGCCCCGGCGCCACCGCCATCACCTGCAGCCGCACCGCCCCCCGATCGGTGAATTTGATGGCATTGGACAGCAGGTTGAGCAACACCTGGCGCAGGCGCTGCTCGTCCACCACCAACTCCGCCGGCACGCCGGCCCCGGCCTCGCAGGCGAAGTCCAGGCCCCGTTCCACCGCATTCACGCGCACCATGGCGGCGATGGTGTCCAGTAGCGCGCCCAGCGCGACGCGTTGCGGGAACAATTGCAGCTTGCTCGCCTCCAGCTTGGCCGAATCGAGCACCTCGTTGATCAGGCCAAGCAGGTGCTCGCCACTGTCGCCGATGCTCTTCACGCTGGCGAGCTGGCGCTCGTCCAGTCCGCCATCGCGCAACAGCAACTGGACAAAACCCAGCACCGCGTTCAGTGGCGTGCGCAGTTCATGGCTCATCTGGGCCAGGAATTCGCTGCGCATGCCGGCCAGGCGCTGCGCTTCCAGCAGAGCGGCATCGCGCACCGCTTCCGCCGCCTTGCGCGCGCTGATGTCGCGCGCCAGGCCGACCGTGCCCAGCACGCTGCCGTCTTCGTCGGTCACCGGCACCTTGAAAATCTCCACCCACAGCGGGCCATGCGGGCCCTGCTGCACTTCCTCCACCGTTTGTGCCCGGCCGCTGGTCATCACCTTCAGGTCGTCATCGCGGAACGCCTGGGCCACCTCGGGCGGCTTGACGTCGAAATCGGTCTTACCCACCATCGCCTCTATGCCGGTACCTAAGATGGCCGCCGTGGCGCGATTGACGGCCAGGTAGCGGCTGCCTGTGTCCTTGAACCAGACCCACCAGGGAATGGTGTCGATCAGCACGCGCAGGTAGCGCGTCTGCTGCCGCAGTTGGGCGGTGCGCTGCTGCACCATCGCTTCCAGGCCGGTGTTCAGGAGGCGAATTTCCTCTTCGGCACGCTTACGTTCCGTGATGTCGGAAATCACGGCCACCGCCCCCTCCTGCGCCCCCGCCAGCGGCCGCGCCGTCATATACAGCCAGCGCCCCGGCGCCGGCAGACCGTCGCCGCCCAGCAGGATTTCAGCGCTGATTCCGCCCTCGCCGGCCTCACCGCGCAGGGCGCGCGCCAGTGGCAGCTCTGATTCCGGGTAGATGGAGCTGCGGTCGGGCTTGTAGAAGCGGCGCGCGCGCGGCCAGGCCATCTCATCCACCTTGCCGACGATGCGCTCGTTCGCCGGATTAGCCAGCACCAGGCGGCCCTGCCCATCGGCCACCAGCACGCCGTCGCCCATACTGTCGAGCACCGATTGCAGGATGCCGGTCTGGCGCTGTAGCGCTTCCTGCGACAGGCGCAGGCCGCTGTTGGCGCCGGCCAGCATATGATGCGAGCGGCGCAGGCGCAGCAGGAAAAAGGCGAGTGCCGCCAGCACCAGCAGGATGGCGCCCAGCACGGTCCCCAGCCAAAGCTGCCGCAAGGCATGCTCGCGCAGTTCGGCCTGCTGCCGCGCGTTGCGCCGGCTCATCTCGTCGATTTCGCGTTGGCGCGCTTCCTGCTGGTAGCGTTCGGCCAGCTCCAGAACACGGGTGGATATCTTTTTGCGGTTGGCCTGGGCGCTCATGTCGGCCGCCGCCAGCGAATGCTCGTAAGCGCGCCGGTAGTCGCCGCGGCGCGCATCGAGCTGGCCCAGCTGGCGCTGCGTTTCACTCAGGTAGAGCGGCAGGTTCAGCTCGTGCGCGATGGCCAGCGCCTGTTGCAAGTCGTCCTCGGCTTGTGCCAACCGGTTCAGCACCGCCTTGTCGCCCGCGCGCGCCGTCAGCGTCCACCACAGGCCGGTATTGTTGGGCAGGCGGCGGTAGGTGCGCTCCACCTCGTCCAGCAGGGCAATAGCGCGCTCGCGCTCGCCCTGCAGGCGCGCCTGGCTAGCCTCGGCATACAGGTTGGCGGTCAGGTAGAACGGCAGGCCAATAGCCCGGTACAGGGCACCGGCCTGGGCAATCAAGGCGGCGCCGCGCGGCACGTCGCCCTGGGCCGCAATCACGCCGCCCTGGCCGCTCATGGCCAACGCTTCCAGCAGGCGCGACTTGGCGGCCCTGGCCTGCACCTGCATCTGGCGGTAGTGCTCCAGCGATTCGCCATAATTGTCGCCCGAGTTGAAGGAACTGGCCACGCACTGGTGGCCGTAGGCCTGGGCCAGCGCGTTGCCGCTGCGGCGCGCCAGTTCCAGCGCGCGCAGGCAGGCATCGACCGATTCCTCCAACTTGCCAAAGCGGGTGTAGGTCATGGCCTGGCGCAGCATGGCTTCGGCCAGCAGCTCGGGGCGGTCCACCCCCTCCAGTACCTTGACGGCATTGCTGGTGACGGCGGCCAGGCGGTCGAAGCGGCCCTGGTTGACGGTATTTAAGGCGATCACCAGGTTGGCCTCGGCCTGGCCGACGCGGTCGCCGCTGCGCTCGGCCAGCGCCAGCGCCTCGTCGGCCAGTCCCCCCGCCAGTTCGGTCTCGGCCCGGTACAGGGCAATGCGGGCACGCAGGTTCAGAAGGCGGGCACGGTCGGCCGCCGGCGCCGTGGCCGGCAGGCCGACCGCCAGACGGGCTGCATGGGCGGCGGCTTGCGCCGTATCGTTCTCGGCCAGCATACGCGCGGCCTGCGCCTCGATGCGCCATTCGGCCAGGGGCAGGGCGTGCACCGGCACGGCCAGCGCCCAGCCCAGCAGCATGCCGGAACAGGCCATCCTTGCCGCCAGCTTGCCGATCTTCCATGCCATGCCGGTCCTCCCGCTCACTAGCTTGCAGAATGACAGATTCATCCTGACATGCCAATAGGGAAATCCCTAATTTTACTTGCCCGGATGGAAGTTTTTTGAATTTACAACAAGCAGTTTAAGGGGGGGGCGCCACCCGGCCGCACAAGGGCGAAGCGGGCCCCGGCCTCAAAATTGCGTGAACTGCGCCTCGTCCAGGCCATCGGTTCTGAATGCGCTGGCAGGCGGAAGCGCAGTGAACGGAATGGAACGCTGCTTCTTGCCCTGGGCCGCCGGCTTGCGTCCAGTTTGAGCCGGCGCCGTGGCAAGTGCCGCATCGAGCTTGAAGAAGGACATGGCGCGCTGCAACTGTTCGGCCTGGCTACTCATCTCTTCCGACGTGGCCGCCAGTTCCTCGCTGGCGGCGGCGTTCTGCTGGGTGGTCTGGTTCATCTGGCTAACCGCCGCGTTGATCTGGTTGACGCCGGCCGACTGTTCCTGCGAGGCGGCGGCGATTTCCTGCACCAGATCGGACGTCTTGCGGATATTCGGCACCATGGTGCCGAGCAATTGGCCGGCCCGCTCGGCCAGGCCGACACTGCTCGACGCCACCTCGCCGATTTCCTGCGCCGCCACCTGGCTGCGTTCGGCCAGCTTGCGCACTTCCGCCGCCACCACGGCAAAGCCCTTGCCGTGTTCGCCCGCGCGCGCCGCCTCGATGGCGGCGTTCAGCGCCAGCAGGTTGGTCTGATAGGCGATATCGTCGATGATCATGATCTTTTTCGCGATCTGCTGCATCGCCTCCACCGTGGCTTTCACCGCATCGCCGCCTTCGGCAGCTTCCACGGCGGACTTGCTGGCCATGCCATCGGTGACCCGCGCGTTCTCAGTATTCTGCGCGATCGAGGTCGTCATCTGCTCCAGCGAGGCGCTGGTTTCCTCCACGCCGGCGGCCTGTTCGCTGGCGGCCTGCGACAGCGATTGCGCGGTGGTGCTGACTTCCTCGGAAGCGCCGGCCAGCATCTGGGCGCCATTATTGACTTCGGATACCACCTGCGACAGCTTGCCGATCATGTTTTGCATGGCCTGCAGCAGCTGGCCGGTTTCATCCCGCGCGCTTGTCTCGATCCTTACCGTCAGGTCACCCTGCGCCAGGCTGTCGGCAGCCGCTACGGCCTGACGCAAAGGGCCGGTAATGGCGCGCACAATGAAGATGGCGATGAGCACGGCTAGCAGCGCGGCGCCGGCGATCGATGCCACCGTCACCTGCTGGCTTTGCGCGGCGACCGCGGCGCCGTCGAGATGGGCCTTCTTGCCAAGCTCCACATTGAGATCGACGATTTCCGACAACAGGTCATCCGCCGCCTGGAAGCGCTGGGTGGTTTCGCCGTTCATGAGCTCCATTGCGTCCTTGTTGCGGTCCGCGTAGCTGAGCGCCATGACCTTGCGGGCAGATTCTTCGTAGGGTGGCCAGGCGTCGTCGAGCTTCCTCAGCAACTCCTTTTCTTTGTCTGTGAGAAAGGTCTTACGGTACTTCTCCAGCAGGCGGCCCATCTGGGCCTTATGCTTCTCCATCTTGACCGCTATCGTATCCATGCCCGATTTTTCGGTCTCGATCACGTAGTCATAAAGCGCGCGGTCGAAATAGATCGCCTGCATATTGGCATTGGCCACGTCGCTGATGGGGACCAGATTGTTTTCGTACATGCTGCCGAGCATGCCAGACAGGCTCTTCGCATTGGAGATGCCGAGCCAGCCGATGATCACCGTGATCACGATGGCGGCCATGAAACCAAGGCCAAGCTTGATTGCGATTTTTAAGTTCTTCACTGGTACTGTCTTTCCTAAGGTATGTGCGATCATGTCGGCGGCCAATTTTCTGTCGCTGGCCGCCGGGTTGAATTGTCCGTCCCGTTTTGCTACGCTTCGTGCGCCGCGTGCTGGGCAGCACCGGCGAGCGCCGCGATGTCATCGACCGACAGGACGCGGCTGACATTGAGCAGGATCACGAACTTGCCATTGACCTTGCCCATGCCCTCGATGAAGTCGGTCGGGAGCTTCGCGCCGAAGGCGGGCGCGGGCTCGATGGCGGCGGCGTCGATATCGAGCACGGCATTGACCGCGTCCACCACCAGCCCGACGACCTGCTGCGTCCCATCCCATTCAATGTCGACGATCACGATGCAGCTGCGCCGGGTCACGTCGTTCACCGGTATGCCGAAGCGCACCGCCATGTCCAGCACTGGCACCACGGCGCCGCGCAGGTTGATGACGCCGCGCACGCTGGCGGGCATCATGGGTACGCTGGTCAGGCCACCATACTCGATGATCTCCCGGACCGACAGGATGCCGATGGCGAACATTTCGCCGCTCAGCAAGAAGGTCAGGTATTGTGCGTGCCCCGTCTTGTGCACGGCCACGTCATGCTTCGTTTTTCTCGTCTGTATCATTGCACTCTCCCTGCTTTTGGACTGAAGGCGTTACCTGGGCAACGCGACCGCCACGCCAGTAAACATGGACCATGCCGGCGTCGCCGACGTCAGTCCCTTGGCCAACCCAGCATCGATGACGAGCTTGCCGCTCACACTGTGCGACACGGCCACCAGCAACTGCGCCGTACTGCGCACGCCATGCCGCCGCATGCCCCCCCATTCGACCACGGCGGAATAGCCCGCAGCCAGCACATGCGATGCCGCCAGCGAGGCGCCACGCTGCACGCTGCCTGCAGCGGCATCGGCCGCGCCCATGCGCACCAGGTTCAGGTTGGCATCCAAGTGGAAACCGCACAGGTCCTGGCTCAGGATGCCGTTGACACCGTAGTCCGCCTTATTGCTGCCTTGCGCCGTGGGCAGCTTCATGCTCAGCTCGAGACCGAGGGCGGTCCCTTCGCGCACGGCGACGGCGCGCTTGAGCGCGACGCTGGTATCGCCAAGGCTGCGCCCACGGCGCGCCCCCCCCTCCACTGCCGAGACCCAGGCCTCGCCGCCCAGCAGCACCCCCCACTCCTCGCTGAAGGCGTACTTGAGCGTGAAGGGCAGGCTGTAGCGGTGCCCTTCCGCCTGGCGCGCCGCCAGACCGCCGAGTTCAAGCTCAAGCTGGCCGGCCGCCGGCAATTGGGCCGGCGACGACACCGAGGGGCGATAGGGTGTGACATCGGCGTCCGCCGCACATGCCGCCTGTGCCAGCGAGCAGACCGCCAGCAATGCAATCCGAAGTTTCATACGTCTCCCATCAGTCGATCCCGGCCCGGAGGCTGCCGTTCCTGGCGTCGATGCACTGAAGAAGATCGCCACCGGCAAATCGTAGATTCGAGTTCAAAATGCCTCCCATTCTTCATTTGCGCCGGTGGTGGTCGCCAGCATCGGGCGCTGCGGCACTGCCTTGCGGGGCGTGGCAGGGGCCTTGGGCGGCGGTGCCGGGTGCGCCGCGGCGTTTTCTCCGGTCGTGAACACCGCCACGGCTTCCAGCAACGCATTGGCCTGCACCTGCAGCGCCCCGGAGGCAGCGGCCGACTCTTCGACCAGGGCCGCATTCTGCTGCGTCACCTGGTCCATCGCTGCGACCGCCTGGCTAATCTGCTCGATGCCAGCAGTCTGTTCCTGGCTTGCCGAGCTGATTTCCCCGATGATGTCGCGCACCTGGCCGATACTCTGCACCACTTGCCGCATGGTCAGGCCGGCCTCATCGACCAGCTTGCTACCCGCATCCACTTTCGCCACCGAATTGTCGATGAGCACTTTGATTTCCTTCGCTGCGGCGGCCGAGCGCTGCGCCAGGCTGCGCACCTCGGCTGCGACGACGGCAAAGCCCCGCCCCTGTTCGCCCGCCCGGGCCGCCTCGACAGCCGCGTTCAGCGCCAAGATGTTGGTCTGGAATGCGATGCCGTCAATGACGCCGATGATGTCCACCACCTTGCGCGCGGACGCATTAATCCCAATCATCGTGCCCACGACTTCGCCGACCACGGCGCCGCCTTGCGCAGCGACCTCGGAGGCTGCCTGCGCCAGTAGGCTGGCCTGCCGCGCACTGTCGGCGTTGTGGCGCACGGTGGCGGTCATCTCCTCCATGGAGGAAGCGGCCTCCTCCAGCGATGAAGCCTGTTCCTCGGTGCGCGAGGACAAGTCGGCATTGCCCATGGCGATCTGGTGCGCGGCCGATGCGATCAGGTCCGTGCCGCCACGTACCCTGCCCACGATCTGCACCAGGGCGCCGTTCATGTCGCGCAGCGCCGCCAGCAACTGGCCCGCCTCGTCTTGGCCGGACACCTCGATGCAGCTGCTCAGGTCGCCGGCGGCGACCGTGCGCGCCACGGCGACGGCCGCCTGTATCGGGCGCGCAATCGAACGGATAATCCAGTAGCCCAGCATGGCGCTAACCACCATGCCCGCCAGTGCCAGCGCCAGCGCAGTCATTTTCGCGCTGGACGCCACGGCCCTGCTGTCGGCATAGGCCTGCTGCGCCAGCTTGTCGTTAATGTCGACCAATGCGCTCAGCGCGTCGTCCGCCGCCTGGAAGCTTGCCGCCGCGCGGCCGTTCAGGAGTTCCTTTGCCTCCTTGTGCTTGTCCTCCTCCAGCAGGAGCAGCACCTGCTGCGCCACCGCCGCATATGCCGGCCATACCTTGTCGAACTGCGCCAACAAGTCCTTTTCAGCTTGCGTCAGCAGAGTTTTCCGGTATTTTCCGAGCAAGGAGTTCAATGCCTTGACATTGCCGCCGAGGCTGGCACTGATCTTGGCGCGCTCGCCCGCGCCCGGCTCGTCGGCCAGCTCGTAGAGTCCGCGGTTATGGTAAATCGCCTGCATATTGGCGTTGGCGACATCCTTGATCGGCGTCAGCGCATTGTTGTAGAGATGGTCGAGCATCCCGACCACCTGGCCAGTGCTGCCCAAGCCCTGCAGGGCGACCATGAGCGTCAACAGGACCACGCTGCCGAAGCCCAGCGCCAGCTTGCCGGCAAGCTTCAGATTCCTGAACACGGGCATTCTCCCTGGCGGCGTGAGGACCTTTTCCGTCCGGCGCTGCGGGCCGGATCCGATACTGCTCCTGTCATGAAAATTCCTTTGCTTACTCAAACGAGCATTCTTGCATTAACTCCCCGCTCGCGGCATCAGGGCGGGATGATTCCATGCTAGGGAAGTACTGACCGTCGTCAGGAAATCCCGAACGCGCCACTAGCTTGGTGTGCCGGCCGCAAACACCACTCGGTTGCGCCCCTGGCCCTTGGCAAGGTAGAGCGCGGCATCGGCGCGCGCCACCAGCTCGGCAATGGAAACCTGCTCGCGCGGATCGAAGGCAGCCACGCCGAAGCTGGCCGTGACGGCGATGGACAAGCCGTCCGCGATGGAGACGGGATGGGCGGCGATCGCGGCGCGCAAGGATTCCAGCCGCGCCTGGCCGCTGGCGCGCGCCAGCTCCGGCAGCAACAGGATGAACTCCTCGCCGCCAAAGCGGCCGACTTGGTCATAGCCGCGCACACCCGCGCTCAGGCGCGCGACCACCTCCTGTAGCACGCGGTCGCCCGCCGGGTGTCCGTAGCTGTCATTGACCTGTTTGAAGTGGTCCAGGTCCAGCAACACCAGCAGGAAGGAACTACCATCGCGCATGGCCTTGCTGCGCTCGCTTTCGATCAGCTCCGTCATGGCCGTGCGATTCCAGGCCTTGGTCAGGCCATCCTGCATGGCGCGCAGGCGCAACGCTTCGCGCGACAGTTCCAGCTCGCGGGTGCGCTGCTCCAGCTCGCTCGTTCGGGCGCGCACCAGTTGTTCCATCCGGGCGTTGCGCGCGGTCAGCCGGCGCAGGCGGTAGCGGTGCGCCAGCACCAGCGCCGCCAGCGCGCACAGCCCGCATGCCAAGATGAAGGCGGGCGTCCGCCACCAGGGCGGCCTGATCCTGAGCGCCAGTTCCGCCACCGCCGAACGGGCGCCGGTTCCCGTGTTCTCGACCAGGTACTGCAGGCGGTAGCGCCCCGGCGCCAGGGCCGCATAGCGAATGTCCGGCACCACCGTGGTCGACCAGTCCTGCTCCAGGCCCGCCAACCGGTAACGGTAGCGCAGGCTGTCCCGGTACTGGAAGCTCAGGCTGGCCAACTTGAACTGCAGGGCGCCCGACGACCACGGCAGGGCGAGGTCCGGCGCCAGCGCCAGCACCCTGCCATCGCGGCTGGCCTCTTCGATGAGCGGCGCCACCTTGTGCGGCGCGAACAGGCGCTCGGGACGGGCAATATGCGAGGCGCCATTGCTGGTGGCGATCCAGATCGTGCCGTCCGGGGCCTCGTCGATGGCGCGTTCATTCAGGTCGTCCCATGCCAGGCCGTCGTGGCTGTGGAACTGGCGCCATTGGGCGCCGTTCCACACCACGATGCCAGCATCGGTCCCCCCCCAGAGCCAGCCGCGCCGATCCAGCAGCAGGGAAAACAGGTTTTTCCCGCGCAACATCGGCGATGGCACCGGTTCCGTGCTGAGGCCATGGGGCCCCAGGCGCGCCCGCCACAAGCCGCCGTTGCCGCTCGCCAGCCAGAACTCGCCGTCCTTGCCGCAGGCCAGCGCCTCGAACACGGCACCATCCTGCGCCGACAGGCGATAGCTGAGCCAGCGCCGCTGGTGCCTGCGCCACAGCACGTGTTCGGACAGGAACCATAGCGCGCCGTCGGCGCCTTGGCAAATCTCGCGGAAGTAAGACCGGCGCAGCTCGTCCGGGGCGTCATCCGGGTGGCGCGCGCGGCCGCCTTGCCCGGGTTGCGGCAGCAGCCACACGCCGCCGGTAGTCGCCAGCCACAGCCGGCCATCACGGTCAACCAGGGCGCGCATCACCGGCGGCAACCCCTGCTGGTGAAGCTGCGCCGCCCCGCCCGCGCGCTTGCGCAGCAGTTCGCCGGTATATGTTGCCCCCCACAAGGTTCCGCCGCGGTCGTACACCATGGTGGACCACTGATGGGTGGCATGCGGGTCCGTCCGCGTCAGGCGCGCGCCACCAGCGTCGAGCGCGGCCAGGCCCGAGCGCGTGCCGATGATCACCTCGCCGTTCGCCTCATGCGCGAACGAGAGCACCACGCTATCGGGCAAGCCCTGCGCTGTCGTCCAGTTTTCCCAGTTGGCGTCTCCCAGCCAACGGATCAGGCCCTGGCCGCGTGTCGCCAGCCAAATGCCCTGGTCGCGGTCGACCAGCACGGCGCCGATACCGCCCCCCGCCCGCAATCCGTGGCGCTCGTCGAGCAGTTGCCAGCGCCCCTGACGCCGGCGGGCCAGTCCGCGGTCGGTGCCGCTGACCAGGTTGCCGTCGGGGTCGAAGGCCAGGGCTCCGATCGTGCCGGTCTTGGACAGGACATTGCCGGGCGGCGTGCGGTCGACGAAGCGCGCCGCGCCGGCGTGCAGCCCAATGATGCGGTGTGCGCCGCGCGCCCACAGCGTGCCGTCCGGGCCACGCGCCATCCGCAGCCAGGCGTCGGCGGGAACCCCGGCGGCGCTGCCCCATACTTTCACCCCGTCGGCGCCGACGGCACACAGCGCCTTGCCGCAGCCCAGCCAGATGGTGCCGCCGCCATCGTCCCACACGCCCTCGATATCTGCAAGTTCCGCATGGCGCTCCAGTAGTCCGGCCGAAAAATAGGGGCTGACGGCAAATGCTTCCTTCATCTGCCGCACCTGGAGCAGGCGCCTGCCGCTGACGGCCAGCAAGGTGCCGTCAGCGCGCGCCGCCAAGTGGCTGCCCGGCCTGACTGGCAGGCGCCGCCCGTCGTGCAGGACCGGAACCATGCGCTCCCCCGCGCGGCGGTACAAGCCTTCCGGGGTGGCGACCCAGAGCAGCCCTGCCGCGTCAACCAGCATGTCGCTGACATAGGCGCCCCGCAAGCCCGACTCCTGGCCATAGCGCTTAAACTCCGCGCCGTCGTAGCGGAACACACCGTTCTCGGTGCCTATCCATAGGAATCCGGTGCGGTCTTGCACCAGCGTGTTCAGCGCTATGTTGCCCAGGCCATCCTGCTGGGTGAAATAGCGCAAGGGCACTTGCTGCGCGCGCGCCGGCGCCGCCGTCATGCCCAGGATCCATGCCAGCGCCAGCAGCCGGATCGCGCGCATGAAATACCGCAGGCGGGCTGCCGCATGGCTCAGGGCAGGCACGCCGCCCCTCATGCGGAAAGACCTGATTGCGCCGCCAGGAATTCGGCGGTCGACACGGGCTTGGCGTACAAGTAACCCTGCACCATGTCGCAGCCCACCGACGCCAGCAGGTTGCGCTGCTCCGCCGTCTCCACGCCCTCGGCGATGGTCTTCAGGCCCAGCTTGCGGGCCATGACCACGATGGCTTCGGCGATGGCGCGGTCGCTGGCATCGGTGTCCAGGTCCCGCACGAAGGAGCGATCGATCTTCAGGTAATCGATGTTGAATTTCTTCAAGTAGGCCATGGCTGAATAACCGGTGCCGAAGTCGTCCAGCGCGAGCTCCATGCCGGCCTGGCGCAGGCGTGCCAGCTCGTCCATAATGCCAGCGCGGTCGCTCAACAGCATGCCTTCCGTGATTTCGATCACCACGCATTGCGCCGGCAAGTCCAGCTGCCGCAGGATTCCGATCCAGCTGTCGACCGGGACACCATGGCTGAACTGGCGCGGCGAAACGTTGATGCTGACCTGGCACGGCTTCCCGCCGCGCTGGTCCAGCCAGCGCTTGGCCGCGGCGGCGGCTTGGCGGAACACCCAGTCGCCGATCTCGACGATGATGCCCGTCTCTTCCGCGATGGGAATGAACACGTCGGGCGGCACCATGCCGTGCTCGGGATGCATCCAGCGCAACAGCGCCTCGGCCTTGGCCACCTGCCCGCTGACAAGATCGACGATCGGTTGCAGCCAGACCTGGAACTGGCCCCGGTACAGCGCCAGGCGCAGGTCGTTGGCCAGCAGCATGCGCGATTTGGCTTGCTGGTACATGGGTAGCGTGAAGAAGCGGAAGCCGTTGCGCCCCTCCTCCTTGGCCGCATACATGGCGCGGTCGGCATAAGTGATCAACTGGTCGATGCTGTCGGCGTCGGCCGGATAATTGGCGATGCCCAGGCTGGCCGAGACATACAAGGTCTGGCCGTCCAGCTCGATCGGCTTGCGCACGGCATCGAGCACACCTTGCGCGACGCGGCCCTGCTGCAACTCATCCCCGCAATCGGGCAGGATCACCACGAACTCGTCGCCCCCCAGCCGCGCCACCACGTCCGATGCGCGCACCAACTGGCGGATGCGGTGCGCCACTTCCACCAGCAGGCTGTCACCGATATGGTGGCCGAGGGAATCGTTGACTTCCTTGAAATGATCCAGGTCGACAAACATCACGGCCAGCGCACTGCCGCAGCGCTCGGCACGCGCCATCTCGGCGCGCAAGCACTCGCCGAACATGCGTCGGTTGGGCAGGCCGGTCAGGGCGTCGTAAGCCGCATGGTGCTGCAACTGCTCCTCGATGCGCTTGCGGTCGATGGCGATGGCGGCCAAGTCGCAGGCATGTGCGACCAGTTCCAGCTCTTCGGCGGACGGCGTACCGGGCACGGCGCGGCCGATCGCGATACGGCCCAGCACTTCGCCCGCCGGGTTGCACACCAACTCCCACCAGTCCTTCGGGCGCTCGCTCACGTCCGGCTGGCCACCGTCGCCGCCATCCAGGCGCGAAATCATGCAGCGCAGCGCCGGGTTGGCCGTTTCGACGTAGGCCGCAACCAGGGCCAGCACCTCGCCCAAGGCGCGGCCCTGTGCCATGCATTCGTGAACGCGCGCGCGCGCCGCTTCCACCTGCAGGCTGCGCCGGATGTCGCTGATGTCGCGCGCCACCCCCACCGTACCCAGCACCGTGCCGTCTTCGTCGAACACCGGCGCATGGTAGGTTTGCATCCAAGTCGCTTCAGTGGCGCCGGGCAGCAGCTCCTCGCGCTCAACGAGCCTGCGCTTGCGGCTCATCATCACGTCCAGTTCGTCCGCGCGCAGGAGGTCGGCCCGCAAATGCGGCCACAGGTCGTGGTCGGACTGGCCGATCATCGCCTCGACCGACTGGCCGTAGGCCTCCGCACTGGGCTGGTTGGCCGACAGGTAGCGTCCATCCGTATCCTTGAGCCAGACCCAGACCGGCAGCAGGTCGAACAACGTGCGCATGTAGCGGGTCTGCTGGCGCAACTCGGCCGTGCGCTCTTGTACGCGCAGCTCCAGGCTGGCGTTCAATTGGTCGATCTCGCGCTTGGAACGGCGCAGCCGCAGCAGGAAGTAGGCCAGCCCCGCCAGGCCGATGCCGCTGCCGCCAGCCACAGTCCACAGCCAGCCCTGTTGCAGCATGCGCAGGCGCAGCTCGTCGCTCTGCGCGCGGTTGCGGTGGAGCAAGTCATCGATTTCGCGCTGCTTGCTCTCCACTTTATAGCGTTCGGCTAGTTCCAGGGCCTGCGTGCCGATCTTGCTGCGATTGGCGCTGGCCGCCATCTCGATGGCCTTCTGCGTCAGCGCGTAAGCGCGGGCGTGATCGCCGCTGGCCGCGGCGATGGCCGCCAGGCACTTGGTGCTCTCGCCGAGATACAGGGAAATCCCGATCTGCTTGGCCAGAGCATAGCTGCGCTCCGCGTCCGCGCGCGCGGCCGGCAGGTTGCCCATGTCCAGGAAATTGTTGCTGCGCGCAACCAGGGCATACCATTGGCTCAGCGGATTCCCGTGGCGCTCGTTAAGCTCCAGCATTTCATCCAGGATCGCCTGCGCCGCCGGATAGCGCCCCTGACGCCGCAACAGGTCGGCCAAGGTATAGGCCGGCCCATTCTGATTGAACGGCGCACCGGTGGTGCGCACCAGGGTAAGCGCCTCGCGCGCCAGCCGCTCACCCGCACGCAGGTCGCCCTGGCGGACCTGTTCCGAGGCCAGCCCCGCGATCGCCTCCGCTTCGATCAGCTTCGAGCCGGCCAGCCGGGCCTGTTCGCGCATGCTGGCGTAATGCTGCGCCGCCAACTCGAAGTGGCCACCGGAGCGGTAGGCAAAGGCCAGCCCCTGGTTGGCATACGCCAGCGCATGCGGGTCGCGGCTGCTGCGCGCAATGTCCATCGACTGCATCGCCATTTCCATGGCCTGCTGCATCATGTCGTAGCGCTGGTACATCATCGCCATGCGCAGCAGGGCTTCGCCAAGCAGGTCGGGACGGTTGACGCCCTTCAGCAATTCGACGCTGTGCTTGGCCGCCGCCAGCATGCCCTCAATGCGGGCCGAGTAGACGGAAGTGAAGAAGAGATTCAGTTCCGCTTCCGCCTGGCCCACGCGGTCGCCCGCACCAGCGGCCAGCTTCAGGGCCTGGCGGGCATGCTGCTCCGCATCAGCCGTCCGCGCCATGTTCGCTTCGGTGCGCGCCAGCAGGTTCAGGGCCCGGATCCGGTCCGCCGGCGCCGCGCCGGACGGAATCGCGGCCAGCAACTGGCGCGCCCTTTCATACGAACGCGGCACATCGTTTTCCGCCAGTTGACGAGTCTGCGCCACCTGGCTACGCCAAGCTTCGATAGGGGTGGGCACGCTGGCACCAGCGCTACAGTAGACACCAAGGGTGAGCACGCCGAACAGCGCCAGGAGCAGCTTTGGGAAGTTTGCCACGATGATTTGAACAGCGGAAAGAAGGAATTCGAACAAGCGACATCATCGCCAACTCTGCGGCGGCGCGGTATCAGGCGATCCTGATAATCCGGTAGGGATCCGCGCAGGCATGGGGTACCGGGTGCGGGCGGCCGCGACGATCGGGAAATCCCTACGCACAAATCAAGATCGGCTGATTACCCGCGAAAAAAAAAAGCGCTACCTTGGGTGCCAGCGCGGTCGCCCTTGCAAGCGGCTGCCGTCAATCAAGGCTCACCGAAAGGACATAGTGTGACAATCAGTTTAATGCCGGCGGAAAGCGATGCACCGGCGTCTGCAGGGACGCCATCCCGGCAGCTCGAATTCCTCGCTTTCACCCTCGGCCAGGAGGAATATGGTATCGATATCCAGAAAGTGCAGGAACTGCGCGGCTACGACACGGTAACCCGGATCGCCAACGCACCGGACTATATCAAGGGCGTGGTCAACCTGCGCGGCATCATCGTGCCCATCCTCGACATGCGTATCAAGCTCAACCTCGGCACGCCAAGCTACGACCAGTTCACGGTGGTGATCATCCTGAACGTGGCGGGCCGCACCATGGGCATGGTGGTGGACAGCGTCTCGGACGTGACCACCCTGGCGCTGGAGCAGATCAAGCCTGCGCCGCCCATGGGCAGTGCGCTCGACATCGCCTATGTGACCGGCCTGGGCATGGTCGATGAACGCATGCTGATCCTGGTCGATATCGCGCAATTGATGGCCAGCCCCGACATCGGACTGATCGCCTGACGCTCAGCTCACCATTATGAAATTCACTTTCCGCCAAAAACTCTTCATTCCATTGATCATCAGTTGGCTGTGCCTGTTAAGCGTCACCACGGTCGGCATTTACCATAACAAGGCGCGCCGTTTCGAAGAGCGCCAGATCGCGCTGAAGTTTGCCACCGACGTTGGCATGTCGACCGTGAAGGAGTTTGCCAGCCTCGCGGACGCGGGCGCCTTGCCGCTGGCCGAAGCCAAACGACAGGCGCTGGCCAGGCTGAAGGCCATGCGCTACGGGCAAGACGGCTATTTCGCCGTCCTCGACTCGCACCCGACGATGCTGATGCATCCCATCAAGACCGAATTGACGGGCAAGGACTTGTCCGGGTTCAAGGATCAGCAAGGGCAGCTTATCTTTGCGAACGTCGCCGCCATCGCCAAGGGAGCGGGCGAAGGCTGGCTCGAATACGTGTGGCCGAAACCCGGCCATCCGGACCAGACGCAGCTGTATCCCAAGGGGGCATACATCCTCACCTACAAGCCCTGGGACTGGACCTTCATGACCGGCGTCTACCTCGATGACCTGAGCGATGCATTCCAACGCGACCTCTGGCAGGCTGGCATCCTGCTCATCGTGGCCGGCATTGCGCTGACCGGCATCATCACTTTAGTGATCCGCAATATCGAGCGTTCCATCGGTGGCGAGCCGGAGCATGCGGCGGAAATCGCGCAGCGGATCGCCGCCGGCGACCTGGCCAGGTCCGTGCGGACGCGGGAAGGCGACGGCGCCAGCCTGCTCTTTGCCATGAAGACGATGCGCGATAATCTGCTGCACATCGTGCGCTAGGTGCGCGCCGGCAGCGACGCGATTACCAGCTCGTCGGGCGGGATTGCCGCGAGCAACCTGGATCTCTCATCGCGCACCGAACAGCAGGCCGCCGCCCTGCAGGAAACTGCGGCGTCGATGGGCCAGTTGACGGCGACGGTTAAACAGAATGCCGACAGCGCGCGCCAGGGCAATATGTTGGCCCAGTCCGCGTCCGACGTTGCCGCCCAAGGTGGCGCCGTCGTGACGCAAGTGGTCGAGACGATGGCGTCGATCCAGGCATCGTCGCGGAAAATCGTGGACATCATCGCCGTCATCGACGGCATCGCCTTCCAGACCAATATCCTGGTGCTGAACGCCGCCGTGGAGGCCGCGCGCGCCGGCGAACAGGGCCGCGGCTTTGCCGTGGTGGCCTCCGAAGTGCGGAACCTGGCGCAACGCTCGGCCACTGCCGCCAAGGAAATCAAGCACTTGATCGACAACTCCGTCGCGTAAGTGGCAAACGGGAACAAACTGGTCGCCGAAGCCGGCTCGACAATGGACGATGTCGTGGCCAGCGTCAACCGTGTCACCCACATCATGGCTGAAATCATGTCCGCCAGCCAGGAACAAAGCAGCGGCATTGAGCAGATCAACCAGGCCATTGCCGAGATGGACCAGGCGACGCAGCAAAATGCCGCCGTCGTGGAGGAGGTTGCCGCCGCATCGGACGTGTTGCAGCAGCAGGCTATCCTCCTGGCGCAGTCCGTCAGCGCATTCCAGTTCGCCGCCCCAACTGCCGCATCCGCAGCCTCGCCTGCGCTGCCAGCGCTGCGCTACACCACGCGCTGACTTTCCCGGCCTTTGGCCGCCGCCCAGGCGGAAGGAAGGGTTCCTGCCGCACTGCCATCGGCTCCTGGCCGACTGATAGTGCGGCGGGTTCCTGGGTGGGCCTTTTGCCCAAAGGGCCGCCATCGACACATGGCCGCAACCTGGGAACTGGTCTTGATGGCGGCAAAACCAATTTCCGGCGGTGCAACGGCGGTGTTTGCCGCGACTTGGATCGGAATGGAAACGAGCCAGCGTCCTGCCTGCTGGCTCGTTTCACATTGCGAAGATTACCCGCGACCGTGCGTCCGCTACAATAGCACGCCCGCGCCCTGGGTCAGTCGAAACGCATCGTTGCGCTGACCGCCAGTTGGCGGTCGTTCATCCAGCTGGACTGGTGGCGCTCCGGTACGCTGTAATAACCACGGCGCACGGTATTCAGCAGGTTGCTGCCTTCCAGCGCCAGCGACCAGCGTTCGCTGAGCCGGTAGCGCAGCGAAGCGTCAAGCCAGCCATAACCTTCCACGTATTGCGGCAAGGTGCCCATGCCGGCAATGGTGGACGTGCCTGCCAGGAAACGCGAGCGCCAGTTGTAGGCGGCACGCGCGGACCAGGGTCCCTGTTCGTACATCAGCACGGCATTTGCACTCTGGCGCGACAGGTTTTGCAGCGGAATGTTGGCGCCCACAGCAGCGCTTGGGGTGGCGCTGTCGACCAGAGTGTAGTTGATTTGCACACCCAGGCCTCGCAAGGCATCGGGCAAGCCGTCGAAAAACTGCTGGTACGACAGTTCCGCACCCTTGGCGCGGCCCGGGTTGGCATTCTGCGGCCGGGTCACCTGATAGCTCACGCCGTCGTAGCTTTCCGGCGCGGTGCGGCTGAGGACAAACCCGTCCACCCACTTCCAGAACACGGTGGCCGTCAGCATGCCCTGGCCGGGCAGGTAGCGCTCCCATGCCAGGTCGAGGTTGCGCGAGCGCAATGGCCCCAGGGCCGGGTTGCCCGCGGTGCCCGTGCTGCCGGCCGGGTTGATGACGTTGCGAAACAGCGTCAGCGAAGGCTGCAGTTGGTCGAAGGTGGGCCGGGCCATGGTGCGCGACGCCGCGGCGCGCCAGGCGCTGTCGGCATCCGGGCGGTAGCGCAGGTTGGCGCTGGGCAGCCAGTCGGTGCCGCTGCTGTCCATCACCACCGGGGCAAAGCCGCCGCCCAGCGCCAGCCGCATGCCGCGCCCTTCGCCGTGCACGCGCACGGCGCGCACGCCGACATTGCCGTCCAGCGGCAGGCTGGCGACGCGGAAACTGCCCATCAGCCAGGCTGCGGTATTGCGCTCGCTGAACGACCAGATGCCCGGCGCGCCGCTGCTGGGTACGGGGGCCGTGACGCGCAGTTGGCTGCGCAGCCCCATTGGGTCGCGCGCCAGCGCCAGGCTGGCGGCCAGGTAGCCGTCCAGGCTGGCCGCGCCCTGCCCCGGGAACAGGGTTCCCGCCGGACTGGCCACCAAGGTATCGGTCAGGCCGCCGGGCGGCACATTGGCTGCGGCTGTGGCGGCGATGACGCCGCTGCCGTTATCGGCACTGCGCCGCGCCACGCGCATGCCGGCCACCAATGCATGCAGAAAGCTGCCCGGACGGGTCCATTCCACATCGACGCGTGCCGCATCCAGTGCGCCGTTGAAGGGGCGCAGGGTGTACAGCATGTTGACGTAGCGATAGCGCCCCGGATCGGCGGCGGCAAAGACGTAGGACGTGGCGGGAATCCCGCTGCGCCAATCCTGGCTGAACTGCGGGACCGTGGCGCCCAGGGTCGCCCCGGAAAAGACCAGGTTCTGGTAGCCGCTGGTGCGGCTGATATCGCCCTTCACGGCCAGGTTGCCGCTGCGCCAAGCGCCCCCGACAGCCAGTTGGCGGTCGCGGTTAACGGTGTCACGCGCAAAGCTGAGAACGCTGAGCGAAGAGTTAATCCAGGTCACGCCCTGCAGGTAGGGCGTGCCGGGGAACAGAGACACGCTGCCGGGCACGACGCCGGGCGCGGCGCTCGCGCTCACCTGGTAGGAATCCTGCAGGGTCTTGAACTGGGCAAAGCTGCCTTCAGCATACAGTTCCAGGTCCGGCCGCGGGCGCCATTGCAGGGCGAAGTTGCCCGCTTCACGCCGGCGGCGGCCCCGGCTGGCCCCTTCCGTGCCACCGTTGGGCGCGACCACGCTCTCGCCCGGCACCAGGTCGCTGCGCAGGACCGGGTTGCCGCTGGACTTCTGGTCTTCGCGCCAGGCGCGGCGCTGGCTCGACAGGCCGAGCAAGGCGCCGAACTCGCCGCCACCCAGCCGCCACCGCCCGCTGCCCAGCACGCTGAACTGGGGAGCGCTGCCGCCGGCCAGGTCGCCGCGCACCTGGCGCGCGGTGGCGTTCAGCAGGCGGCCGCCAAAATCGAAGGGGCGGCGCGTCCGCAGGTCGACCGAGCCTCCCACGCCGCCTTCCAGTTGGTCGGCCGCGGCCGTCTTGTGCACGGCGATGGCAGCCACCATTTCCGCCGGCAGGTCGGCGAAGTCCACCGAGCGCTGCTGCGCGGCGCCGGTCAATCCGGCGCTGAACACTTCACGCCCGTTGATCGTGGTGGACAGTTGCGTCAAGCCGCGGATCGTCACGGACGAAGCTTCGCCGCGGTCGCGCATGATCTGCACGCCGGGCACGCGCTGCACAGCGTCGTTGACGCTGAAGTCCGGCAGCTTGTCGATGTCGTCGGCCACCACGGCATCGACGATATTGCCGGCCGTGCGGCGCAGCTTGCGCGCCGTGTCGATGCCGGCGCGCTGCCCCGCGACGACGACGCTTGGCATGGCGCCATCGCTACCCTCTTCCGCCTGCGCGGCAACGCATGTGCAGCCCGCAACAGCCAACCAGGCAGCGGCCTGAATTACCCTTTTCCCCATTGTTCTACCCTTCTCCCTTGTTCGCCACGTCGGTGTGGCCATGGTGCCAAAACGACCCACATCTTTGCCTACAAATGCCAGTTCGTCAAAAGTCGGAATTTCCCTACGCAGCAAGACCGCCTTCCTTACACGCAAATCAGCACGCACCGATTTTGCCTTGCGCGCAGACTTGTCACTATCCTCTTTTGCGAAAACGAGAGGAGTACCCATGAAAGCAGCCCTGAGCCTTGCCATCGGCGCCACCCTGCTGGCCGGCACCGCCTTTGCCGCCGAACCTACTGCGCACTGGAGCTACGAAGGCCAGCACGGCCCGCAGCACTGGGGCAGCATGCAGGCCGCCTATAGCGCTTGTATGCTGGGCCACCAGCAGTCGCCGATCGACATCCGCGCCACCAGGATCGCGCAGTTGCCGCCGCTGGAATTCGCCTACCAGCCAGGGCCGTTGAAGATCATCGACAACGGCCACACCATCCAGGTCGACTACGCCGCCGGCAGCAGTGTGGCGATCGACGGCGTGCGCTACGACCTGCTGCAATTCCACTTCCACAAACCAAGTGAAGAACGCATCAACGGCCGTCGCTTTCCAATGGTGGCGCACCTGGTGCACAGGAGCGCCGAGGGTAAACTGGCCGTGGTCGCCGTGCTGTTCCGGCAAGGCGCGGCGAACCCGCTGGTGCAGACGCTATGGGACGCATTGCCCACCCAAAAAGGCCAGCTGCAGGAGCCAGCCGGCGTGCGCGTCGATATCGCCGCGCTGCTGCCGACGGCGCGCGGCTACTACAACTTCCAGGGCTCGCTCACCACGCCGCCCTGCAGCGAGGAAGTGGACTGGTTCGTGCTGAAGCAGCCGCTGGAAATGTCAACCTCCCAACTGAAGCGATTTGCAGCCCGGTACAAGCATAATGCGCGTCCGGTGCAGCCGCTGAACGGCCGCACCGTGCTCGAAAGCCTCTGACTATCGCTTGTAGACGCCGGCACACACCACCTGCTCGCCGGCGCGCTCGCAGTACATGCGCTTGGGCAGGATGTTCTTGCTCAGCGGATCGACGAAGCTATAGTCCTGCCAGAAGCCGGAACTCTGCTTCGCGCGTTCCATACGCTCGCGGATGAAGGACCTGCCATCGGCGTCGCGCAGCGCAATCAAGTCCTTCCCCACCATCTTGGGATTCAGTCCATGCGCGAGCACTTTTCCATTCAGGTCATACACCACCGGATACAGGTCGCCATGCACCCAGGCCTGATCCTTGGCCGTGATGGCCCCGTACACCTTGCTGCCATCCTTCCCGATGGCAGCGACGGCCTTTGCTACCAGCTTCTCCGCATCGCGCGGCGTGGCGTATTCTTCGGCCGCCGACACGCAGGCCAGTGGCAGCAACAGGGCTGCGGCGAAAACGACATTCTTCATGACACCTACTCCTTCGACCAAATGAATTCAAGCTAGCAAGGAGACAGGCATAGCACGCATCAAGCATTCCTGATTTTGCGGTCAGGAGTACCCTATAACCTCATTTTTTCACGAACACCGTGAAGCGCACGCTCGACATCAAGCCCCGCTTTGCCATCCTGCCCGCCTGTTTCGCCCTCGGTTTGCTCAGCTATGGCGCCTGGTCGCTGAAAGTACTGCGCGAACTGCGTGTCAACGGCCCGCTCTACGAACACATCGTCCAGAGCAAGGATCTCGTGGCCGACATCCTGCCGCCGCCGGAATACATCATCGAGTCCGACTCACCGCCTACCAGTTGCTCGAGGCTGGCGACAAGCCCGCCATCCAGGCTGCAATGGACAAGCTGCATGCACATTACGCGCGCCACCGTCGCGCCATCGATCAGGTGATCGGCATGGCCAACAAGCGCATCACCGCCGACGAAACGCAGGCGCGCGAGCGCATCCATAGCGCCAGTTGGCAGCTGGAGGCGATCCTGGTGCCGGCGATGGCTGCGGGCATCGGCGTGGCGCTGCAGATCCTGCGCAAGCTGTTCCACCGGCTCGGCGTCGACCTGGCGCACGCGGCTGCGCTGGCCGGACGCATCGCCGGCGGCGACCTGACGGTAGGCATCGCACTGCGGCCCGGCGACGCTCGGCTGCCGCGACAAGGGAAATCAAGGCCCTGATCAACGATTCGATGCGGCATGCCGATGCGGGCAGCCAACTGGCCGACCAGGCTGGCGCCGACTGTTCAAGCCTTGCGGTAAATCGCCGGCGCGACCATCCGCACCGCGCTGCTGATGTCGTTCAGGCTTTCACTGTGCCCGATCAGGAAGTGGCCGCCCGGCCGCAGTTGCGACAGCACCCGCTCCACCACGCGCCGCTTGGTATCGTTATCGAAATAGATCATGACATTGCGCAGAAAGACCAGGTCGAACGATCCCAATTGCGGCAAGGGCTCGTTCAGGTTGACCTGGGCGAACCTGACGCGCGCGCGCAAAGTGCGCTCCACCAGCAGGGTACCCTGCTGCGTCCCCATCCCTTTCAGGCAGAAGCGCCGCAGGTACTGCGGCGGAATATTGCGCGCGCGCCCGCTCGCGTAATGGCCGCTGCGCGCCTGCTGAAGCATGCGCGCACTGATATCGGAAGCAAACACCTCCCACGGCCGAGCCGCCTGGCGATCGGCCAGCACCATGGCGATGCTGTACGGTTCTTCCCCGCTGGAGCAGGCAGCGCTCCAGACGCGCAGCGGCTCGTGTGCGGCGGCGGCCTGCGCCGCCAGGAAGTCGAAGTGGCGCTGTTCGCGGAAAAAATAGGTTTCATTGGTGGTCAGCAAGTCCACCGCCAGTTGCACTTCGTCGGCCGCCGTGCCGCTGGCGAGCAGCCGGAAATAGTCGCCATAGCTGACCACCCCGCATTCGCGCAGGCGCTTGGACAGGCGGCCGCTGACCAGGGCCTTCTTGGCCAGCGTCATGCGGATGCCGGCCGCTTCATAAATAAAGGCCTGGAACTGCATGAATTCGTTGTCGCTGAGCGCGGCCGCGCCGGAGCCTGCGGCCCTGCTCATGCCGGCCCGCCATCCGCCGCCGCCGCGCCCGCTTCCGCGAGCTGGGCGATTTCATCCATCGCCAGCGCGCGCGCAACATCCAGCAGGATCACGAACTTGCAATTCACCTTGCTCATGCCGGCAATGAAGTGGCTCGGGATGCGCGCGCCGAACAATGGCGCCGGTTCGATTTCCGCATCGGGAATCTCCAGCACGGCGCTGACCGAATCGACCAGCACGCCGAACACTTGCTGCTCGCCGTCGCAGGCAATTTCCACGATGACGATGCAGGTGCGCTTGGTCACGTCGCTGACACGGCGGCCTAAGCGCACTGCCAGGTCCATCACAGGCACCACCGCGCCGCGCAGATTGATCACGCCGCGCACGCTGGCCGGCATCATGGGCACCTCGGTCATCCCGCCGAACTCGATGATCTCCTTGATTGCCAGGATACCGATGGCATAGGCTTCGCCGCCGCAGATGAAGGTCAGGTACTGGGCACGGCCACCGGCCGCGCCATCGGACGATTGCGCCTTCTTTTTATTGTGCATCACCAGGGCTGTCATGGCATTCCTCATCAGAAGCGCGCAAATTCGAATTCGTCCAGTGCGCTGTCCACAGCCAGCATCGGTTTGCCGGCCGGCGTACTCTTGGGCGGGTGCACGGCCGGTTTGCGCTGCTGGGACGGCAGGTCCGCGCTGCGGCCCTGCTCAAGCTTGAAGAAAGCCATGGCGCGCTGAAGCTGCTCGGCCTGGCTGCTCATCTCTTCCGCCGTGGCGGCTAGCTCCTCGCTGGCGGCGGCGTTCTGCTGGGTGGTCTGGCTCATCCGGCTGACCGCCGCGGTGATCTGGCTGACGCCGGCCGACTGCTCCTGCGAGGCGGCCGCGATTTCCTGCACCAGGTCGGAAGTGCGGCGGATATTCGGCACCATGGTGCCCAGCAACTGGCCGGCGCGCTCGGCCAGGCCGACGCTGCTGGCGGCCACGGCGCCGATTTCCTGCGCCGCCACCTGGCTGCGCTCGGCCAGCTTGCGCACTTCGGCCGCCACGACGGCGAAGCCCTTGCCGTGTTCGCCCGCGCGCGCCGCCTCGATGGCGGTGTTCAGCGCCAGCAGGTTGGTCTGGTAGGCGATATCGTCGATGATCACGATCTTTTTCACGATCTGCCGCATGGCGTCGACCGTCGCCGTCACGGCCTGGCCGCCTTCGCTTGCTTCGCCTGCTGCCTTGCTGGCCAGGCCATCGGTGACCTTGGCGTTCTCCGTGTTGTGGGCGATGGAGGCGGTCATCTGCTCCACCGAGACGCTGGTTTCCTCCACCCCGGCGGTCTGCTCGCTGGCGGCCTGCGCCAGCGATTGCGCGGTCGAACTGACCTCTTCCGAAGCGCTGGCCATGGCCTGGGCGCCGCTATTGACTTCCGCAACCACTTGCGACAGCTTGCCGATCATGTTCCGCATCGATTGCATGAGCTGGCCCGTTTCATCTCCCGAGCGAACCTCGACCTTCGCGGTCAGGTCGCCTGTGGCCAGCAGGTCGGCCGCCGCCACTGCCTCGCGCAAGGGGCGGGTGATGGAGCTAGCCAGGATGAAGGACAGCGCAATGCCCGCCACGACCGCGGCCACCAGCACGCCCAGCATCAGCCTGCGCGAGTGCTCGAAAGTGCTGTCGGCCGCCTTCGCCCCCTGCACGAACGAGCCTTCCTGCAACGCAATCATCTTGTTCAAGGCGTCCTCATATGCCTGGGCCGGTTTGGGTAATTCGTTATAGAGGATTTCCAATGCCTCCTTGTCGCGGTCGCCGGCCTGCGCCAGCGCCAGCGCCTGTTTGCGGACGCCCTGGAATTCCTCGCGCAAGTCCTCGACCTGCTCGAACAGCTTGACTTCGTCCTGCCCCTTGAGCAGCTTCTTCATGTCGGCAATGCGTTGCACATTCTCCCGCGTCGTTTGCCGCATCTGGGCCCGGATCTGCTGCAAGTCCTTTTCGTCGTTTCGCAAGATCATGTCGCGCAGGAGCGCGCGGTTCCTTGCCATTGCCTCCTTCATGCCGTGGGCGATCTTCACCTTGGGATATGCATTGTTTGTGATGTCGTTGCTGATATCGTACAGCCCGACCAGCGCGCGCGAACCGACCAGCGCGATAATGAGCATCAACGCCAGGATGGCACCGAACGCCAAGCCCAGCTTGACGCCGACTTTCATACTCTTGAACATGCGATTTCCCCCTTTCAGGATGGCGCTGCCATTGACTCAATCCGCGGGGATGGTGCCCCGCCCCGACACCTGCGCATTGCCGCGCGATGCGCCCACTCCAGGACTCACGCCGCCGCAGACACCGCAAGAGCGCTGGATTGGAGCAGCAGGGCCGGCACATCGAGGATCAGCGCCACCTCGCCGCTGCCCAGGATGCTTGAACCACTGATGCACCTGATGTGGCTGAAGATCCGATTCATGGGCTTGATCACTGTCTGGAATTCGCCCAGCAGCGCATCGACCAGCAGGCCCGCCTTCTGGCCCGCGCAATTGACCACCACGATGCTCTCGCGGCGCGGCGGCGTGCCGCCCGTGCCGAACACTTCGCGCAGGCGCACAAACGGCAGCACCGCGCCACGCAGGTTGGCATAGTCCTGCCCAGGCTCGGCGGCAAACTCCACGCATTCCTCGATCATGTCGAGCGGGATGATAAACATCGCCTGGCCCAGGCTGACCAGGAAACCATCGATGATGGCCAGGGTCAGCGGCAGGCGGACGCGCACCAGGGTGCCTGTGCCTTCCACACTGTCGATATCGACGGTGCCGCGCAGCGCCACGATATTGCGCTTGACCACGTCCATGCCAACGCCGCGCCCGGACAGGTTGGTGACCTGCTCGGCGGTGGAAAAGCCCGGTTCGAACACCAGGCTGTAGATGTCGTTGTCGCTGAGGATGGCGTCGGCCTCCACGAGGCCGCGCTCGATGGCCTTGGCCAGGATGCGCTCGCGCTTGAGCCCGCCCCCGTCGTCGCCCACTTCGATTACGATGCAGCCCGAATCGTGGTAGGCGTTCAGGGTGACGGTGCCGCGCGGCGGTTTGCCGCGCGCTGCGCGCAGTTCGGCCGCCTCGATGCCATGGTCGATGGCATTGCGCACCAGATGGGTCAGAGGGTCGACGATACGTTCCACCACCGTCTTGTCCAGTTCCGTGTCGGCGCCATTGACGGCCAGGCCAATGTCCTTACCGATCTCCTTGGCGACGTCATGCACCACGCGCTGAAAGCGGTTGAATGTGGCGCCGATCCGCACCATGCGCAGTTGCAAGGCGCTATCACGCACCTGTTCCACCAAGCTGGACAGCACTGCGGAGCTTTCCTGTAATTCCGCGCTCTGGGCGCGCCGCGCCACCAGGTTGGCGCTGGCGCCGGCGATGGTCAGTTCGCCAATCAGGTTGATCAGCTGGTCCAGCTTGTCGGCATCGACGCGAATGCTGCGGCTCTCCTGCGCCTTTTGTGCACGCACGGGTTCCGGCAGCGCCAGCTGCCCGGACGGGGGCGCGCCCGCCGGGCGCTGCGCGGCGCCACCTTCCCGCTGCGCCAGCGCCGCCGCCAGTTCCTGCGTACTCACGCTGCCGCACCGCACCAGGAGTTCGCTCAGGCGCGCACAGTCTTCCGGCAGCGCACGCATCAGCTCCAGATAGTCGGCCGCGCGGCTATGCGGCGGCAGGATGCGCAGCGTGCAGTCGTCGCCGAAGAATGCAAACACTTCCTCGATAGCGGCCCGCTCCGCCGTGCTGCGCAAGGCGACCTCGAAGCCCAGGTAGCACGACTCGGGATCCATCGCGCTGGCGGGCGGCAGCCGGTCCGCCACGGTGGCGCTGCCGGCGATGTTGCCCAGCGTCCCCAGATAACGCAGGAAGGACAGCGGGTCCATGCCATTGCGCAGCACGTCGGGGCCGAAACGCAGCGAAATATGCCACAGCCCGCCGCCCGCACCCACCGCCTGCTGCGCCGCCGGCGCGGCTGCCACGCCCGGCTTGGCGCTGCCGGCATCGCCCGCCAAGTAGCCTGACAGCCGCGCCAGCAAGAGCGCACCGGCCGCCATCACGCCATCACTCGTCGCGTCCGAGCCGCCGATGGTGTCGATCAACGCAGCGATGTGGTCGCAGCAGGAGAGCAGCAGCACCACCAGGTCAGCATCGATGGCGACGGCGCCGACCCGCACTTCGTCCAGCACGCTTTCCGCCACGTGGGTAAAGGCAACGATGTGGTCGAGGCCGAACAGGCCAGCCGAACCCTTGATCGTGTGTGCGGCACGGAACACAGCGTTGACCATTTCGGCGCTGCCGCCAGCCGGCCCGCAGGCCAGCAGCGCATCTTCCATTGCCTGCAGCAGCTCACGGCTCTCGTGCAGGAAGGTTTGCAGTGCGCCGTCAAATTCCATGGCCAGCCTCGCCTTCCGCCGCGCAAATACCGGCCAGTCCTGCCAGTCGCAGCGCTTCCATGACGGCGGCGCTGGGCGCGACCAGGCGCAGCGCCGTATTCCGCGCGCGCGCCGTATCCCTGGCCAGCAACAGCAGTTGCAGGCCAGCCGTATCGAGCTCCGTCACGCCCGCCAGGTCCAGCTCGAGCGCCTGCCGCGCCAGGGCCGCCAGCAACTCCTGCTTGAGCTGTGCCGCCTGGTAGATGGTCACCTCGCCGCTCAGGCGTAGCGTGGCGCTTGCCGTATCATACGTCTCAACTGTCATGACGGCGCTCAGGGCAAGATCAGTTTCTGGACTGCGCCCAGCAACTGCTCCGGCTTGAAGGGCTTGACCATCCAGGCCTTGGCGCCCGCCGCCTGTCCCTGCCGCTTCATGTCGTCGCGCCCTTCGGTGGTCAGCATAATGATCGGGGTGAAGCGATAAGCGGCCTGCTTCTTGACCTCGCCCACGAAGCTGATGCCATCCATATTCGGCATGTTAACGTCGCTGATGATCAGATGAATCTTCTGGCCCTTGAGCTTGCCCAGCGCGTCCCGACCGTCGCTGCCTTCCAGGACGTCGTAGCCGGCGCCCTTCAGGGCCATGGAGACGACCTGGCGCATGGTGGCCGAATCGTCAACGATCATGATGGTTTTTGCCATAATGTTTGCTGTCCAATCTAGAAAAAGGTAATTTCGTCGCCGCCTGCGGCCACCAGCGCACCGCTCTGGTGACTGTGGCGCTCGTCGTCCATCGTATAGCTCGCTTCCAGCTGCCGTAGCCACGTTTCCAGCGCCGGCAACGCGGCGCCGTCGGCCTGCATGCCCTGCTCCATGCGCGCGATGTCGGCTTCAACCACTTCCAGGATCTGGCGGATTCGGTCCTGGAACTGCAACGCTATCAACAGATTCTCGACATCGCCGCGGATATTGTTGCCCTGGGCGCGCATCTGGTCGGCCGAACGTGCCAGTTCGCGCACATGACCCAGCACATCCTCCACCACGTTGGTGGAGGAATCGATGGCGTCACGGTCATGCTCGGCGGCGCGTGCCGCCGCCCCCAGCGTGGCGCCCATGGCGACCGATATTTCGCCCATGCGGCGCGTGATGCGCGTGCCGATCTCAGCCGATTGCTGCGACAGCTTGCGCACCTCGCCGGCGATGACGGCGAAGCCGCGCCCGGCCTGGCCGGCGCGTGCCGCCTCGATCGAGGCGTTGATAGCGAGCAGGTTGGTCTGGGCCGCGATCTTCCTGACCTCATCCGACAGATCGGCCAGTTCGTCGGTGGCTAACGACAGCGTGCGCACGTTGTCGAGCAGTTCGACCTTGCTACCCACCACGTTCTCCAGGCATCGGATCACCGGCCCCAACTCGCGCTCGCACAGGGTCAGCAAGCTGATCGCGACCTGCCCGCTGCTGTCGCCCACGTCGCGGCCGGTAAAGCCGGCGCTGTCGAACTGCTGCACCAGGGAGGAAAAGCTGGCCAGCAACTGTGTCACTGCCGTATCCGACTGATGGCGCACCGATTGCACGTGGCGCGTCCATACCGGCAACACCCCGCCCAACAGGCCTTGCACCTCCTGCAGCCCATCCTGCGCCGCCAGCGCCTCCACCCTTTGCGCCCGGGCGATCGCCGCCCATCGCGCGTGGCGCCTGGCGGACCAAGTGCTGCAGGCGATGACACCGGCCAACGCGATGACAGCCCCCCATCCCGTGGGGCCAAACACGGGCAGGCTGGCAAAGGCCGCTGCCAAGCCGGCCGGCAGATAATGCCCCACTGCGAAATCGAGGCGATTCATCGTTGCAGCCCGATGGACGGCAACTGCTTGGCGAGCAGGGCCGCGAGGGCCCTCTTCTCGACCGGCTTATGCAAAGTGCCAAGGATATTCAGGTGGTGGAACTGCGCCATCAACGCCGCCGAGTTCAGGTAGCGCTCAGCTAGGCCGGACACCAGGATGACACCACAGCCGCCGTGCGCCTGCGCCAGCATCTCCATCATTTGGAAGCCATCCTTGTTCGGCATATTGATATCGCAAATCACCAAGTCGGGCGCCTGCGCGGCGGCCTGAAAAGCTGCAAAGCCCTGCTGCCCGTCCGCTGCCGTGGTGATATGCCGCAGGCCAAGCGAACGCAGCATGCCAGCCAACAGTTCGCGCATGTATTCGTCGTCATCCACCAGCAGCACATGGGCGGGTTGCTGGGGTATGGGAAGGCTGTCTTGCTGCATCTGCAGATCCGTGTAGGTGGTGGCGTAAATGTTTCCGTGAATCCGACATTGTGCCAATAGACCATTTTCATTTCCATAGGGCACTTCCTATTTTCAGGTAGGCAATCCCCTACAAGACTTCAGGATGCCCCCTCAAAGGCGGCGGCGAGCGCCGCCTCAATCTCGTCCAGCAGGGGCCGCAACTGGGGCACGATGATGCACGCCTGCGCCAGCCCCCCCTGCGGCGGCGACTCTTCGAGCTGCTGGCACAGCGCGGCAAACGCATGCGCCCCGACCGTGCGCGCGGCGGACTTGCAGAGATGCCCAAGGGCTGCCAGCGCTGCCAGATCGCCGGCAGCCAGCGCCGATTCCAGCTCGGCAAGCTGGGGCCGCGCCAACTCCACGAACTTGAAGGCGAAGCGGCGCACCAGCGTCGCGTCGCCATCGAAGTTCTCGATCAGAGTGGCGAGGTCGACCAGGCCGCGCTGTGCCGTAGGCTGCGGCAGCAGCGCGGATGGCGTGGATGGCGCGGATGGCAGCACCAGCATTGCAGCGGATGCGCCCGGCCGGTAACGCGCCACGGCGGCAGCCACCGCGTCGAACAAGTGCGCCGGTGCAATTGGCTTCATCAAGAAATCGTCCATGCCGGCGACAATGCAACGGCTGCGGTCTTCCTTGCTGGCATTGGCCGTCAGCGCGATGAGCGGCAGGGTGGCTAGCGCCGGGTCCAAGCGGATGCGGCGCGCCGCTTCCACGCCATCCATGACCGGCATTTGCACGTCCATCAGCACGCAGTCGGCCTGCTGCCCGGCCAGCAGATCGAGCGCCTGCTGGCCGTTGGCGGCAATGTGCACAGTCGCCCCCTTCCCCTGCAACAGTTCGGCCGCCACCTGCTGGTTGTAGGGATTGTCTTCCACCACCAGCACCACGGCCCCGCGCAGCCAGGACCAGTCCACCGGCGACGCCGCGGCGATCGGCGCCGCACTCCAACCCGCCGCCAGGTCCTTTTCCAGCGGCACGGTAAACCAGAACACGCTGCCGCGCCCTGACGCGCTGTCCACGCCGATTTCACCGCCCATCTGCTCAACCAGCCGCTTGCTGATCGCCAGTCCGAGGCCGGTGCCGCCAAAGGCGCGGGTTGCGGAGATATCGGCTTGGTGGAAAGCCCGGAACAGCCCGGCGATTTCCCCCCTGCTCACGCCGATGCCGCTATCGCGCACTTCGAAACGCAGCATGGCGGAGTTGTCATTCTCCACCCATGCCATAGCCTGCACGGCAACGCCACCGCTGGCGGTAAACTTGACGGCATTGCCAACCAGGTTCAGCAGCACCTGGCTCAGGCGTAGCGGGTCGCCGTACATGCGGCGGCCAATGCTGACGTCCACCTCCGCGCGCAGGGACAGACTTTTGCGCTGCGCTTGCCCGCTGAGTTGCGCCAGCACATTTTCCACCAGCGCATGCGGATCGAAGGCCGCCACCTGTAGTTCGAGCTTGCCGGCTTCGATCTTGGAGAAATCGAGGATGTCATTGATCAGTTGCAGCAAGTGCTCCCCCGACAGCAGGATCTTGGACAGGTAATCGTGCTGGCGCGCCGTCAACTCGGTTTGCAGCGCCAGATGCGCCATGCCAATCACGCTGTTCATCGGCGTGCGGATCTCATGGCTCATATTGGCCAGGAAGCCACTCTTGGCCAGGCTGCTCTGCTCGGCCTGTTCCTTAGCTTGCGCCAGCTCGTGCGTGCGTTCACGCACCCGAGCTTCCAGCCGCTCGTTCAACTCGCGCTGTTCGACTTCGATCAGCTTGCTTTCCGTGATGTCGCGGCTAAAGCCCAGCACACCAACCACATCGCCGTTGCTACCCAGCAGCACCAGCTTGGTGGTTTCCACCATCGCACGTTGGCCATCGTCAGCAAAGCAGACCCAATCGTCGGCCATGCGCAGCACGCCGGCCGCAATGGCTTCCTGGTCGGTGCGGAGGAAAAAGGCGGCTCGTTCCGGCCCGACGAAATCGGCATCGGTCCTGCCCACGATATCCGCTTCACAGGCACCGAAGAAACGCTCGAAGGCGGCATTGCAGAGCAAATAGCGGCCTTCGGTGTCCTTCAGCCAGATCAGGTCAGGCAGAGCCTGGATCAGTGTCTTCAGCAGCAAGCGTTCACTGGCCAGCGCCAGCTCGGCTGCCTTGCGGACCATGATGTCGTTCAGGAAGCCGTGCCAAAAAATACTGCCGTCAGCCAAGCGCTCGGGGCGCGCAATGACTTCACGCCAGCGCTCGCCGGACAGGCGCAGGCGGATACGGAATTCGAGGTGGACGGCACTGAGGTGGGCCGCCGAATGCCGCATCGCCTCCTGCAAACCCGGCAAGTCTTCGGGATGGACCAGACTGAACAAGGGTGTCGCATCCTCGCGCAGTTGCTCCGGCGTTACGCCGACCTCATCCGTCAGGCTGCCGCTAATATATGGGAAGCAGTGGCGCCCGTCGGGGTAGCGGCGGTACTGGAACATGACGCCCGGGATCTGCCTGGCCAGCTCGGCCAGCATGGCGTCGCGCTCGGCGATGCGGCGGCGCTGCGCCAGCAGCATGTAGCCGAGCGGCGGTGTCAGGCCCAGGCCAGTGACGGTAAATGCCAGCATCCACGTGGGCTGGCCAGTGCGCAGTTCAACCCAAAGTGCGCAGGCGCTCGCTGCGGCACCGACTGCGAGCCACAACGACAGGGTGTGCCAATGCACGCGTTCGGCTGGCGGGAGGGAACGGGACGCCGCCATGGAGCGCTTCACCATCAGGCCATCCCGACGCCGGCACGGCGCAGAGCGGGCGCGGACTGGCGCATGATGGCGGTCACAGGCCGGATGCCCTGGACAATATCGCCCATGGTTGCGCCGGCCGCGCCGACTAGGTCGCCGTCTGAGGCAACCTTGACCACAGAATCGTCGATCACGGCCTTGTCGCGCCTGCCTTTCATTGCAAATAACAAACTGCCCTGGTCATTCTCCCGGATCCGGACCATGATGCCGAGGTTTACCGCCGCAATCTTCCCCGCGATTTGCGTTTCATAGACGGGCTCACCGCCCAGTTGTCGCAAGACCTTGCGCACCGTCAGCGTGTCACGGGCCAGGACAAGAAGGAGCGTTGCCGCCGCCACCGCTGCCACGCCCCACCAGGCCTGCTTCATGATGTCCCTGGCGGTGGCCGTTCCGGCCTTCCCTGGTTTGACGGGATAAGCACGGTGCCTCGCCAGCCCGGCGAATACCTTTTCACCGGCCGGGGCAAGTGCCGTTAAGGCAGCAAGCAACGCTTCTTCGCTCCGGTTCTGGCGCGACGGCGCGAGCAGTGTGTCGCGGATGGAGTTCCCGTCGGCGAACAGTGCGTGTTCGGCTGCCAGCAAGACTTGGTCCTGCTGGTCGGAGAGAAGCGATTCGTAAGCCTTGAATGCCGCGGCGATGCCGGTGCTCTGGGCGTGAATGTCGTCGTCAACCTTCGCTATGCCGGCCGGGTCGGTATGCAGAATATGCTGGATATGTTGGTAAGTGTGGGTCCTCAGCACGCCCATGGCATTGCTGGCCCCATCCAGTGCGACCAGGCTCGGCCCAGTGTTGATCTCGGCATAACTGGCTGCAGTATGGTCACGCGACAACTCGAACAGGCTGAAGGCGGCGAGTACGCTCAGCGCCGCCGTCGCCACAAAGATTACGGTAAAAAGTCGTTGGCCAACCGTCAGCCTATAGAACCAATTCATGATGATTTCGTTTGATTTGCGTGTTGCCGCCATCCGGCGGGTGCCCCGGATCCAATTGACAGACGCCTGCAGGCGAAGGAATGCAGGCGATACCAATCCAGGAGGTGAGCCGCCGGGTAGCGCGAGGTGTTCCCAGTGAGAGCCATGGATGGTGCCCATGCCGGAAAAAAATTGCAATCAGGAAATCCTGAATCTCCTGCCAGCAGGAATGAAGGCTGGCGTCCTGCGTAGCGCAAGACAGCAGCAACCGTGCGCCTGCGTGTGGCCATGACAGCAAATACCATGGTGGAGCAATTGACTTCTTTCTCGTCCGAAGCAATGCTCCTGGCGCGTGAAATGGGCACCGAGGGCAAATTGGGCGGCCAGTCCTTGCGAGCCCTGCCAGGGGCTTCAGGACGAGCAATTTCTGGTGCAATTCGCTGCCCGTCCATGCCGTTTTCTGCCCCTCCTCTCCCACTGGGAGACGCCTGCACAGTATCCCCATCAACAGCATTCACACTGCAGGGGGCAATCACCAAATCGCAGCGCGCTCACTTTAGCCAGCCAATGTGCTGGCGGTGTGCCGCTCGCCAACTCGGCGTCCCGCAATGCGGGTCCCGCATTGCGGGTTTAAAGATTCGAAAAAAGGTGTAATAATAGTGCATATATAGTGCACCCAGGTGCAAGCATCACTACCGCAGAACGGGCCGTCCCGGTCGCCGATGCGGTTCCGGTATTCGATCGGAACTTCGACGGATTCATGGATTTCCTCAATGCCGAGGCGAGCCCATCGATTTCGCCTAAACGGTTCGGACTTGTATTCAGGGTCGATATGCAGACCCTCGCCGCGCAAGCGCACGTTCACAGGAACACGCTCAGGCCGGCACCGGACACCGAGATCCTCCAGGCGCATCTGCGCGAATCCCTGCGCGTGATACGCGCGGCCGCCGACGTGTCGGGCAGCGTCGAGAAGGCGCTCTTCTGGTTCAAGAACCATCCGCTGCCGGTATTCGACTACAAAACGCCGCAGGACCTCGTGTCGGAAAAGCGCACGGAAGCTCTCATCAAATACCTGCAATCGCTTCGGGCCGGGTACACAGGATGATCGTCGCCCCGCTCAATACAGTCGCCTACCGGGTCCATCAACCCAAATGGTCGTTCGCGCCGACCTCGGGGGCCGGTGCCGGCACCTATGGCGGGCGCGCCAACCGGCCGGGCGTCAACGCGCTCTACCTGTCAATGGAGCTGGAGACCGCCCTTGCCGAGTACCAGCAGCTCGATGCGCTCATGCCCCGTTACTATATACAGACCTTGATCCTCAAGGTTTTGGCCAGCCAAGTTCGGCATGATTGCTGCCCCCAGTCGCCCATGATCCGGGGGTGTTGTCACCGAACTTGGTGGGTGGCTGGTGATCGCTGATAGGGACTTGGTCCAGAGAAAATCCTGTGGCCATCCGTAACGTGGATGCCGAGACCTGCTGCCGTATGTCGTTGGCCATTAGAACTACTTGTAGCGGGAGGTCGCATGGACGCGATTGAACATTACGATACTGTAGACGTCTTCATTGGCGTTGACGTCGGCAAGGGTGAACACCATGCCGTTGCGCTTAACCAAGCTGGTAAGCGCTTATTCGACAAAGCGCTACCCAATGATGAAGCGAGGCTCCGCGCGCTGATTTCCGGTCTTAAGGAACACGGGAAACTGCTGTTAGTCGTTGACCAGCCAACCACGATTGGTGCGCTGCCAGTGACTGTCGCCAGAGCAGAAGGCATTCTGATGGCGTATCTTCCCGGCCTTGCCATGCGCAGAATTGCCGATCTGCACGCTGGCGAAGCCAAGACCGACGCGCGGGACGCCGCCATCATCGCCGAAGCTGCACGCTCGATGCCGCATGCGTTGCGTTCACTTCGTCTCGATGACGAACAATTGGCCGAACTTACCATGCTGTGTGGCTTTGACGATGATCTAGCCGACCAAGTCACCCAGACAAGTAACCGAGTTCGCGGACTCTTGACACAAATCCATCCTGCGCTGGAGCGTGTCCTTGGCCCACGACTTGATCACCCGGCTGTGTTGGATTTGCTGCAACGGCACCCTTCGCCGGCCAGCCTTGCAGCCATAACCGAGAAGAGCCTGGCGAACAGACTCAGCAAGCTCGCACCGAGGATGGGGAAAGGCTTGGCCCATGAGATTATCCTGGCTCTTTCCGAGCAGACGGTGATTGTGCCTGGAAAAAACGCTGCCACGATTGTCTTGCCGCGCCTGGCACACCAACTCGCGGCACTGCGCAGTCAGCGCGACGAAGTTGCCCACGAGGTTGAACGGCTGGTGCAAGCGCACCCTCTTTATTCAGTCCTGACCAGCATGCCTGGAGTCGGCGTCAGGACCGCAGCTCGACTCCTTACCGAGGTCGCTGCAAAAGCTTTTGCCTCGGCTGCTCATCTCGCAGCCTATGCTGGGCTAGCGCCAGTTACCCGTCGATCCGGCTCCTCGATTCGTGGTGAACATCCATCACGACGAGGCAATAAAGTGCTCAAGCGAGCGTTATTCCTGTCGGCCTTTGCGGCGCTACGGGATCCCATATCGCGAGCTTACTATGCCCGAAAAATCAGCCAAGACAAACGCCATAACCAAGCGCTGATCGCTCTCGCCAGGCGGCGCTGCGACGTGATGTACACCATGATGCGAGACGGGACACTTTATTGCCCCGCACCACTCGCAACTGCTTGACGAAGGACATAGGGCCCCGTTACTTGGTCAATCTCGGCGAGGAATCGGTCGCGCCGCGTCAGCTTCTTCTTGGCGGCGTACTCAAGGTCGGAAAAGCTTCGTTGCATGATCGGATGGGCAGCAGTAGGCGGTGTCACATTGTCTCAGGTTCAGATCACGGCAGGCACAACCGTTGAGGAATAATTCAGCGTTTCCTTAGGGTACTGAGCCGATGCCAAATTGTACCAATGAACAGATCGAATTGGGTAAGGTTGGACGCCGGGTGATTGAGGCGGCGTTCGACGGGGGCGATATCGTCAGCGACGGCGGTGTACTGCTGCTGGGGCAGGTGGATCGGCGCATAGGATTGAGCCAGTCGATCGCGCGCGTATTCGAAGACCGGCGCCGTCGCGCCAGCGTTGCGCACGGTATGCGCGAAATGCTGGCGCAGAGGATCTATGGTCTGTGCTGCGGCTGGGAGGATGTGTGCGACCATAATGTGCTGCGGCGCGATCTGGTCATGCAAACGGCGGTGGGTCGGGCCGATGACCTGGCCTCGGCACCGACACTGAGCCGGCTGGAGATATCCTCCACGCGCGCGCAGGCGGCAGCGCTGCATGGCGTCTTGCTGGAGCAGTTCATCGCCAGCAAAGGCAAGCGCCCCAAGGAGTTGGTGCTCGACATCGACGCCACCCATGTGCCGCTGCACGGCGCGCAGGAGAAGGCGCATTTCCACCGCTACTATGACAACTACTGCTACCTGCCGCTGTACGTGTTCTGCGGCCAGGATATCCTGGCCTGTGCGCTGCGCCCGAGCAGCCGCGACCCGGCCAGCGTCCTGAGCGCCTTGATCAAGCTGGTCACCCGCCGCCTGCGCCAGGCTTGGCCGCGCGTGCGCATCGTCGTGCGGGGCGATTCCGGATTTTGCCGTCCACAGGCCCTGCGGCGTTTCGAGAAATGGGGGCTGCACTACATTGTCGGTTTGCAGAAGAACGCCGCGTTGCTGCAACGCGTGGCGTTGGCCGAACTGGCCTTGGCCGACATGTATCAGAAGGCCGGCTGCAAGC
This sequence comes from Massilia sp. BGA-UO-ETr-WB1, assembly GCF_059567845.1. Taxonomy (NCBI): domain Bacteria; kingdom Pseudomonadati; phylum Pseudomonadota; class Betaproteobacteria; order Burkholderiales; family Oxalobacteraceae; genus Massilia; species Massilia sp. BGA-UO-ETr-WB1. Next base: position 527,190 of record NZ_JCAQOT010000013.1, read on the forward strand.
AGCGCATGATCGGTGAATTCGACTACGCCGCGCGCAGTTGGGACCGGGAGCGCCGCGTGATCGCACGACTCGAGCACGATGCACACGGCGCCAATCCGCGCTTCATCGTCACCAACCTGAAGGGTGGCCCGAAGGCCTTGTACGAGCGCGTGTACTGCGCCCGGGGCGAGGCCGAGAATCGGATCAAGGAAGCCCAGCTCGATCTGTTCGGCCGGCGCGCCAGCTGCCACAAATTCCAGGCCAACCAACTGCGCCTGCTGCTGGCCGCGTTTGCCTATACTTTGATGATCAACCTGCGCCGCCTAGCTCTGGCCGACACCGAACTTGCGCGCGCCTGCACCTCCACCATCCGCGTCAAACTACTCAAGATCGGCGCGGCCATCGTGCGCAACACTCGCCGCGTGCGTGTATTGCTCGCATCCCAGCATCCGCTCAAACACGTCTTCCTCACGGCAGCCCGCGCGCTGGCCCCTTAGATCCCGCCAAGTGCTGTCCACGGCACGCTTTAAACAACGTGGGGTAGGGGTAATTGCGCCTTGCGCCATGACTCAGAACCCCAATCCTCGCCGCCACAAGTCTAGCGGAACGTCATGGGCATCCCTGACCGGATTTCCCCGGTCAGGGAACCCACTGATGAAATATCCGGGCTAGGCGGTCGATGCCGTACTTCTGCCCCAGCGACAGCACGCCCAGGCAACTGCGGAACGCCTGCTGCGGGTGCTGACGCTGGCACAGCAGTCGCTCCACGAGCACCGCGCAACGCGGTCCCACGGCTTCGGCCCGCACCGTCAAAGTCTGCGCGTTTCAGCCAGCCACTTCGCGGTGCGCCGGCGGCATGTGCGCGGCCACCGTCGTGTGGCGGCCCTTGAAGGCGCACAGGGCGTGGCTAGCGATGCGCTGACCGCGCTGGAATACCTCGACCGTGCTGCGCGTCGTGCGCACGTCCACCTGAGCCCGCGAGTGCTGGCACGGCACCGAGTAGTAGTGGCCGTCGACCTCGACGTGGTAGTCGACGCCGACCCGCGCCATCTTCCATTCGGCGTATTCGTACTGCTGCTCAGGCAGCGCACGCAGGGCCGGCTGGTCCATCTCGGCGAAGGCGCTGGCACGGCTGCCGGGCAGCTTTTTGAAGGGACGCTGGTTCAGGTCGGTGAGCAGCGTGGCCGCTTACGGAAAACGTTCCAGATCCGTCGATACACACGTCGCCCGACTTCAGAACGCTGCTCCGGTGGCTGAAGATGCAGACCTCAAAAAAGCGTCGATTGGTCGGATTTACCAGTCCCTGCGAACGCCGGACCAGCTTACGCCAACGCTCGGAAGCGAAAGACAATGCCACCTCATCGGCTATCCCTACCCAGACCACCTTTTCTCAGCAGACATCTTGATCGATCGGATCGCGAAATCTGCACAATAGACCGGCCGGGTTCGGTGCAGGCACCGCCCAGCCGGTGCCTGAGACGCTACGCAGGTCTGCCTTCCTTAGCCGCAAACGGCAGCGCCAGCCGGCGCGTTGCAGTCTCAACTGCGGCCACGCCGGCGCCCGCCTGCACGTCCGCACCAAGCTTGAACACAGCCAGGCTGGCGCTCAGCACACCCGCTTGCGCGCGCAGGGATTGCGCGCTGGCCGCGGCTTGCTCCACCAGTGCCGCGTTTTGCTGAGTCATCTTGTCCATGAGGCTGACGGCCTTCCCGACTTCTGCGATGCCCGTGCTTTGTTCCTTGCTGGCCACGGCGATTTCGGACATGATGTTGGTGACCCGCTTGACCGACTCGCGTATGTCGTCCATGGTTTTGCCGGCACCGTCGACGAGCTCGCTGCCAGCGGCCACCTTTTCGACCGATATCTGAATCAATTCCCTGATTTCCTTTGCGGAGCCGGCGGCACGCTGGGCCAGGTTGCGCACTTCGGATGCCACAACTGCAAATCCGCGTCCCTGTTCTCCGGCCCTGGCGGCTTCCACCGCCGCGTTCAGGGCCAAAATATTGGTCTGGAAGGCAATGCTGTCGATAACGCTGATAATGTCCGCGATCTTGCTCGCCGAGGTATGGATGTCATTCATCGTTGCGATCACCTCGCCCACCACCGTGCCACCTTTGATGGCGACCTCGGAGGCCGCTAGCGCCAACTCGCTGGCTTGTTGGGCATGCGCGGCGTTGCGCTGAACGGTGTCCGTCAAGGCCTCCATGGCGCTGGCGGTCTGCTCCAGGCTGCTTGCTTGCGATTCTGTGCGCGAGGACAGGTGAGCATTGCCCGCCGCGATATCGTCGCTGGCGGCGCCTATGGTCCGCGCCGCGCGGCTGATGTCGCCGACAATGCCGCTGAGTCTGCTCCGCATGGTCTTCAGCTCAGCCAGAACACTGTGCTCGTCCCCAGCGCTGGTGACGATATTCATCGACAGGTCGCCCTCGGCCACGGCATGTGCAATGGTGCCCGCATACGCCGGTTCGCCCCCAAGTTGCTGCCAGATTGAGCGCACGACGTAGAATGACACAATAGCCAGCGTCAGGATGACCACGGTGGCGACCTGCGCGCAGGTGCGCAGAACCGAGTGCACGAGATCGCTGCTATGCAAAATGCCGGCCGTAAAGCGCTGTCGTGCCGCCTCATTGGTAGCCGTCAGGTCCGACTCCAGGGCGGTCAGTGCCTTCTGCATCGGGGCAATGTCGGCGTCGGCGTCGCCGGAATCGAGACCCAGCATGACGCCGGCGACTCGCCGGGCCGGTACATAATAGGCTTCAAACTCAGTCCTCAGTCGTTCGGCTGTCTCTGCCTGGCCTGGTATCGCTGCGATGGTTTTGAGGTGTTCACGCACCGCCTGAGCCTGCTTTTCTACTATGGAAATGCGCTTCTTGTCGCCTTCCGTCACCGCTTCCTTTAGTCCGCTGCTGATCCCCTGGACTTCCAGCCCCACGGCCTTGATCTGATCGAGGAAAGGATAGTCAACCCGCTCGGTTCCCGTGATGGACGCGATGGCGCTCGTCGTGGCCCACCCGGTGATGGCGAGCCCGACGGCGAACAGCAAGGCGGCAATGGCCGGCAAGGCCCAGATTCTGTGCTTGATGCCCATCAGCGCACCGTCAGCACGACCTTGACGCTGGCGTCAACCGCGCTCCGGTCAATGTAGCCGATGGCGTTCGGATTCTCGGCCACCAGCTTCCTGACCGCGGCGCTGTCGCCCGCCTCCTTGGGGGGGCGCCCCTTGCCGGTGAAGATAATCTTCGACCAGAATGCCTTCATTTGCGAGGCGGTCTTGCCTGCGGTCTTGCTATAGAACTCGTCGCGCAGGCCCGAGCTTTCTGGTTGGTCGAACGGCACCGCCTGCCCCCCGCCTGGGAGATTCGGGGTATTGCCGAGGAAGATGTCGGTGGCCTGTTCGGCGGTCAGGATGGATGCGGGACTTTTCGCCGACACGATGACCACGACTTCGGCGTTTGCGACCTCGGCCGACAGGATGAAGCTGGCGAGCACCAGCAAAAAATTTCGTGCGTATGCCATGTCTGCCTCGCCTTAGAAGACAAAGTCCACCGTGGCGCTGACCACGTGGTACCTACCGCCAGGCTGGAACCCAGGCTGCAAATTCTTCAGCAGGCCCTGCGATCCGGCCGCGTTGCTATTGCGGTCATATTGCAGTTTGATGTCGGTGTTGCTCGACACATCCCAGCGCAGCCCCGCCGACTGGGTCTTTTGCGGAGGAAGAAGAATGGCCAGGGCGGAAGGGTCGGCGAGGGTGCGGTTGGCGGCGATGAGATAGGGCGTGAAATTGCCAATCCGGTATCCGCCACCTGCATACCAATTAGTCACCATGCCGATGTTGGTGATCTTGTTACGTGCCCATTCGCCCATGACGTACCAGTTCCCGGGATCATAGCTTGCGCCGGCTGAATGCATTTGGAAGCGCGTCGTTCCCGGCAAGCCCGAGAAAATGGCGGCACTGTCCATAAGCGAGAGCTGGAGCGTCATGTTTCCGTAAGTTACGACATCGACGACAGTGCTGATCCTCGTGGCCTTGAGTGTCCTTCCCGCCAGCGGACCGTTGCCCAGTTTGATTTTTCGCCTGCCGGTAGAGGCCATGATGCTGTTTTTGACGGGGCCGAAATGCTGGATGTACGAGGCATCCACGCCATCAGAGCTGGGAATGGACTCAGTCTCAAACAGCGCGCTCGGCATGCGTACCCAGGGAAGCGCATAGCCGACCTTGCGCGTATTACCCATCAGAAGAACGGGCAACACGATACGCCCGGCACGGAGCGTGATGTCAGGAGTGGGCATGAACTGGATATTGGCCCATTCGACCTTCGGCCTGTGGGAGTTGTCCGCTTGCTGCTCAGCGACGACTTGTAGCACGGCCGACCATTGGCTGTTGAAATTAGCGGTGAGTTGGCCGGCCAGACGGCTGTCGGTGTCGAGCGACCAGTTTCGGCTGTGGCCCGGGCCGCTTCGCTGATGAGGGAGAGCGATAAAGTCCGCCGCCCGCTCGCTGGAATGGGTCGCCCCCGCCGTGCCGTAGCCGCTGAAGGTATAGGTCGGTCCGCCGTCTTCGGCAAGCGCGGTGGAGGCTGTGAGTGCTGCTCCTGCCAGAACAGCCGCAATCAAGGGATATGCCATAAACTCCATGTTAGTAAAAATTAAATTTTGGAAAGTGGTTTCAAGTATATGGCGCACACCGCAAATGAACTTGTCCAGGAGGTGCAATTTATTTGCCTAGCGGGAGTAGGGAATTCCCTATGTCAAACTGAGTAGTGCCTGATAGGCGGGGTGCCCGTGCTTTGCTATACTCGTTTGGCCGAGGGGGCTCCCTCATAGATTGACTGCGCCGATGTTCAAAAACCGTCTCCCGGACCTGTCGCCGGAAACACAATTCATAGTCATCTCAGGCGAGGGAGCGTCGCCCGGAGGGGAAGTGGACTACTGGCATGAAGCCTGCCGCAGATATGCCTGGCCGCTGCTCATCAAGCCGTCAGACGAACGCCGGCTCCAGGTCGATCTCGCCATACAGAAATTTGGTGGGCTGAGCGTAGGGAGCGTGCAGTTCACACCCAATGCAACCGATCGGAAGCAGGCAGAAGTGAGGCAAGGTGGAGAGGACAAATTGTTGTTCCTTTTCCCCCAGATCGGCACGGTCGAAGGAGTGCAGTACGGGCGCGATACGCTGCTGAAGCCCGGCTCAGGTGCGTGCTACGATGGTGCCCGTCCGTGCACGCTTAACTACCCCAAGGGGGGGCAACTGCTGGCTCTTGAGGTGCCGCGCGCGCAAATTGAGGGCAGTGTGAGCGGCTACACCCACCTCACCAACCGGGACCTGAGCCAGGCCAGCGAAATCTTCCCTTTGGTGGCGGGTTATGTGAGGCAGTTGGCTACGCGTACCTCCAGTCTTGACCTTCACTCGGCTGAAAGGGTGAGCCGCAATCTTGCCGACTTGACGTGCACCATGATGGTGGAAATGGCGCGGCGCTCACCCTTTCAGCTCTCAGAATACAAAACGGCAGCGCTGATGCGGGTGCTGCTGTTCGTAGATGAGCACCTGGCCAATCCCGAACTCAAACCAGCCATGGCGGCACAGGCCTTGCACCTGTCCAACCGCTACATCAATCAATTGCTGCAAGCGGAAGGCACATCGCTTGAGCGCTTGATCCGGCACCGGAGGCTCGAGCGGGTCGCGACGGACCTGTGTGATCCCGCTTTGGCGAGACGCAGCATCTCGATGATCGCACTGGCGCGCGGCTTCAGCGACTTATCCCATTTCAGCACTGCTTTTCGGCGCAGATTTGGTGTCTCGCCGCGCGAACACCGACACCGATGCGGCCCACATTGATGGAAAGGAGTATGGCATGTTGGCGATTTCAGCCAAGCAGCATGCAAGTCGAGCGGCGTTCCCGAATCGCGATGCGCTCAATGCGCCCAGCAAATAGGCGACATAATTGGCCACCGCCCAATCGGTATCCGTGGCGAGGTCAACAATGGCGACACGCTGGCCGCGTTGCAGCAGCTCGACCACCTGTTCGTCTTCGTCGGGCGCGATCGGCGCAAGGTCAATATCCTGTACTGGAATCGCACCGGCTTCGCGCTTTGGTACAAGCGGCTCGAACGTGGCCGCTTCCCGGCGCCGGAGGCGCTGACCCAGCGCGGCCTGTCGGTGGCCGAGCTACACGCCTGGCTCGAAGGCATCGACATCCCGCCGCTGCAACCGCACCCGCCGGCCACGGCACAGCGCGTCGCGTGACGCTGCGATAAATTTTTCATCCGCTGTAAACGCGCCGGCATGCTCATGCGTTTGATCTGCATGCTGGCGCTCATTGATCCCTCCGATCTTCCACCCGACATCGCCGCGATGCGCCGCATCGCCATCGAGCAGAATCGGATCGCCCACGATCTGTGGATGCAAGTCGAATTGCTCAAGCACCAGTTGGCCTAATTCGTCCGTGCGCGCTTTGGCGCCAGCTCGGAACAACGGCCTGCACAGGGCGACTTGTTCGCCGAATCCGTCAACCTCCCCGTGCCGCCGGCCTTGCCGGCCACGCGGGTCGCCGGCCATGTGCGGCGCGGGCGCCCAGCGCTGCCCAAGGACTTGCCGCCCGAGCGCGTCGAGTACGACCTGAGCGACGCCGTGAAGGCTTGCTTCGACCGGATCGGAAAGATCGGCGAGGAAATCTCCGAAACCCTGGACTACACGCCGGCGAACCTGACGGTGATTGAACACGTGCGCATCAAGTACGCGTGCAAGAAGGATGGCGAATCGACCGTGCGCACGGAGGCGCAGCCGTCTCTGCTGCCCAAGTCCAACGCCAGCGCCGGTCTGCTGGCGCAGGTGTTGGTGAGCACCTGCGCCGACCATCTGCCACTGAACCGTCAGGAGGCGATCTTCAAGCGCCACGGCGTGCACCTGCCACGCACCACGTTGTGCGAATGGAAGCTGGCAGCGGCCGAGCTGCTGGCGGTGCTGCGGCCAGCGCTCAAAGCCCATATCCTGGCTGCGCCGCGCGTGCACTCGGACGACACCACGATGCCGTTGCAGGAGGCTGGCCGCGGCAGCACCAAGACGGCCCGCCTGTGGGGTTACCTTGGCGCCGGGCAGCGTGAAGAGAATGGCTTGTGGGTCGATCATCCGCCGGCGGTCTTGTTCGAATTCACCGAGTCGCGTGAGGCGGTTCATCCGGCGACCTTCCTGGCCGACTATCAGGGCTATTTGCAGGCCGATGCCTACAGCGGCTATTCGGCGCTGTATCGTGGCGGGCGTGTGATGGAGGTCGCTTGTTGGGCCCATTGCCGGCGCAAGTTCTTCGAGATCGCCAAGGTGCAGAAGACGCCAGGATTGGCCAGCGCGGCGCTGGCCTGGATCGCAAGGTTGTACGCCATCGAGAGAACCATCCGCGACCTGACGCCTGACCAGAGGTTGCGACAGCGCCAAGAACACAGCGTGCCGCTGCTGGCCGAGTTCCGGCGCTGGCTTGACGGGCATGTGCCGCAACTAGTGCCGCAGGCGCCACTGGCCCAGGCATTCGGCTACGCCTTGCACAACTGGGAGGCACTGGTGCTCTATACCGAAAGCGGTGTGCTGGTGCCCGACAATAACGCCATTGAGCAAGCGATCCGCCCGATTGCAGTGGGGCGCTCGAATTACCTGTTCGCCGGCTCGGCGCGTGGCGGTCACGCGGCGGCGACGATGTACTCGTTGATCGGCACGGCCCTATGCCGAACGCGGCATAGGGCCGTTCATGCCGAATTCCAAACTATGCCGAGTTTCGATGTTCGATAATGAGGGCCGTGTTGAATCTATAGCCTGGTCCGTTGAAAACCGAACTCGCTACTCGGCATAGTTGGCGGTACTACAGGGCGTTGAGGAACGTCAACAGTTGATCGCCGGGGTGGTACCGGTCCGGCTTCTTGCCTTTCAGTGGTTTGATCTTGGCCAGCGCCGCTTCTTTGATTGCCAAATGAGCGTGCAAGTAGACTTGCGTGGTTTCGACAGATTCATGGCCAAGCCACAAGGCAATGATTGAGCTATCCACTCCCGCCTGGAGCAGTGACGTCAGCCGCCACTGTTTTATGCTCGGCACGCTGCTGGCCAAGTCTATGGCAACATAGCCTTGATACTGCAGGTATCGCGTAAAAGCACGAAGTGTCCAACACATGCTCTGGGCCGAGCGCGGACTATGGTCACCCGCATGGCGTTCCACAAACCTGACCAGGTCCGTGGCCGTAAGACGTGCAATCTGTGCGGCCCCTGCGGCACATCGCTCATGCAGGAATTGACGAACGATTGGGATGTGACGGGTAATGGTCACGCGCGCAAGGCCACGTTTCAGGCTGAGGTGTTGGTAAAAATCTTCAGCGATCTGATCGAGCGCACCTAGAACGATTGGCGGTCTTGGCGCAATAATGTCCTTCTCCCGCAGCAATGCGAGTAGTCGTTGCAGCGCAGAATGATCGCTCACGAACGGGCATCGGCAACGAAGACGAAATTGCTCGTATTGTTTGACGGTTTCCTCATTCATGTCTTGCAAATCAAGTCGCTTGCGGGCGAGCCAATGGCTGAAGTCGCAAACGACGCGAAGGCTACGCCAGGCGCTTTGCCGGCAATGCCCTTCCTCCAATAGTTTCGCTGCGTAGATATCGATATGGACACCCAGGGGGCCTTCGCGCAGACGCTGAAGGATCTTGGGGCCGCTGTAATATGCGCTCGTAGTCATGTTCTTCCCCTTTAAAAATTAACAAGAGAGAACACCAGAATATGCCGAGCACCGGTCTCGTGAATTACTGGAAAAATGACATATCGTTTCTATCGGCTCGGCATAGTTTGGAATTCGGCATGAACAGCCAAGCTGAACGGAATCAATCCCTACCTGTGGCTCAAGGGCGTGCTGGCGCGGCCGCCATCGCATCCGATCAACCGGGTCGCCGAGTTGCTGCCGCTGTCGATCTACCAATGGGCATGACGCGTTAAAATTGCGGGATGGACTCCCGCCTTCTTGACGCCCTGCGTAACGCCCCCAGCCTCGACTTGTATGAATTGAGCCTGGCCCTCAACCAAATGCTCGCCGACCCGCGCCGCATCCTCGACGTGCGCCGTCATCTGCACCTGGGGGCGCAGGTGATGTATTTCGACCACCGCCGTGGCACCCTCGTGCCGGGCCGCGTGCTGCAACTGCAAGCGACCAGCGCCACCGTTCAAGACACCGCCACGCACACGCAATGGAAGCGGCCTTACGCCGCCATCGTTGCCGACCCGGCCCAGTGCGCCGAGCAGGCACCTCCCATGCCGCAGCGCCCCGTCGACGTGGCCACGTTCAAACTCGGCGACACGGTCAGCTTCACTGACAAGCACCTGCGCGAACGCATCGGCACTGTCACGCGCATCAACGCGAAGTCATGTTCGCTGCTGTGTGACGGCGAACAGTGGCGTGTCTCCCCCGGGCTGCTGCGTAAGATCATCGATTTGTGAGCTGCGCGCCGAATACGGGTTCCGCTGACACTTACAGACCAAGTGTCCAGTTTGCCGTGGAATGGGTGTCCAGTTTGCCGCGGACAACGCTCGCTGAGTGGGCGCCTGCGACCGGCAGTGGCTGTGTTGGTATTGCCGTCGATGACCATCAGATCGTGCGGTGCGATCCCATTTTCCACCCAGGCCTGCAGAGCAGCGAGCGAATCCCAGCGCGCGAGAAAGACTCCAACGCTATGTCCGAACCCGGGAATCAGATAGAAGCGCAGGAATTCATCGACGTTCGCCTGGCCGTTCGCCGCAACCAAGCTATCATAGTAGACGATCGTGTTGTGCGGAGTGATCGACGACTCGTCGATCGTTCCATGCGACAGCAGCATCTTGCCGCCTTTCGCCTTGAAACGGCGAAGATCGGTGCTACTCGCGTCCAGCCACTTCGATACCGTCTGAATCCTCGCCACCCATCGGTTAGGGTCGAATGCCAGTGCATCCGTATCGAAATTTTGGGTAATGATGTCTTTGATCGTTGCGGCCGCCGGCAGTAACTGGAATGCCGAGCCCTTGACGTGATCGGACGGCAGGCTCGGCGGATTCAAGGCGATGTCACTCTTGCCAAGGTGCTCTCGTAGGAAAGTGGCGCCTTCGAGGATGGGCCAGCGTGGAAAACCGGTCGATCCTCCCGCAAAAGCAAAGTTGAAATTGACTGGCGAGTTGCTCCTGACAACAGTTCCAATCTGCGGATCGGACAAGCAGCTATCCCCGGTATCGGCACCGCCTGGGCAACGCAGGGTCGCTTTCACGGTGTCAATCGTGAAGGCCGCGTTGCATGCCTTGATGTTACTGGTTATACCATCGCCAGCGCCATCCAAGCTATCGCAGGCGACGACGACAGCCTCGTTATGGCCGGCGTCGCTGCCCAACGTGACAAAGCCCTGCGCCAGTGCGGTCGGCTGGGTGTCGGGCTGGCCCACATAGCTGCCCAAGCCCGTCACCGCGCGGCCATTGGTTCCTCCCCCACCCATCTGCAATGGGCGCCGGTTCCATGACGCCGGCAAGTTCACTTCAAAGCGGATCGGCGCCGCCGTTGGGTCAACCGCGTTGATGACACCGGTGACTTTACAAAAGTCTCGGGCTGCAGCGGACGAATCGGTATCGATAACCGGCACGGCCGCCTGTACTGTTGCGCCGCTGGTTGCCAAGCCAATTGCCGTCGCCGGCACGTTCATCCCCCCTAACACGGCACGACGCCAGCGGCGTCAGATTGCCCGGCGCGGTTTCCGCCCTGACGGTAGGCGCCGTCGCAGCACACCCCAAGGTGAGCATAAGCAGCGCGGAAGGGGCGACAAGCGCGGTGCGCGGCCGTTGCAAGGATCGTTGCATGGTGTTTCCTTCCTTTTGCGTGTTGGAATATATTAAGTGTAAATAGCTCAGACTTAATCTGACGGAGCATGTCCGCTCAAGGCAAAAACACGGCCCCTAAACGGACATCCAATAGTGATCAATTTCCTTTTCAGGGCAGATTTATGGCCGCCACGGCGGATCGAGATTTTGCCCTGCCCATCCGCCACAACCATACTGCCGACCCGACAAGCAAAACTGTGGCGACGGCATTTGCCCAACCAATGGCA
>NZ_JCAQOT010000014.1:0-2856 GCF_059567845.1 Massilia sp. BGA-UO-ETr-WB1
CACGCAGAACCAAACCGGCCAAGGGGAAACTGGGATTTACAAACATGATCGCTAGTGTAAGAACGGCGATCCCCGCCATCCCAAGCTGCATGCCGAGCCGCGCGATGTTCCCGAATCGGGATGCGCTTAATGCGCCTAGCAGATAGCCGACGTAGTTGGCCACCGCCCAATCGGTCCCCGTGCCCATGTCAATAATGCCGTCTCGCAGCATCAATGGCATTAGCGGCGTAAATGCGAACCGCCCAATGCCCATCGCCACGGCCAGCGAAACAATGCCGGCGCAAACGATCGGCCACGTCTTATTTCGACGCGTAAGGTCTTTTGCGGTTCTCTGGTCCATGGCGCATGCCTTCATTTCATCTGCTCCGACTTGGTTTTAGCACAAGCCAGCATGGCGTCGCCGATCATATGGTGAGCCTGGGCCTTGAGGGTTGCGCCAGCGCTGCGTATGTCGCGGGCCTCCTTGTTCTGACTCAATTTTGACTTGCCGACCAGGCGTGTGATTTCGATTTCCATGCCAACAATTGCCTTGAGCATGGCGTCGATGAACTCCTTGGGACTATCCCCCATTTTCCATGGCACAGGCTGGGAAGCTTCATGTGTTCGGGTCAGCCGGCTAACCATTCCGCGCACGAAGCGCTCGTCGTCGCGGATGGTGATGCGTCCATAGGCATGGGCCACCACGTAATTCCAGCTGGGTACCTGCTTATGGAACTCATGCTTCGAGGGATACCAGTTAGGTGAAATATAGGCGTCGCTGGCGCGAAAGACCACCAGCACCTCGTCGCCATCGCGCACGTCCTGCCACACCGGATTGGCGCGTGCAACGTGCGCCGTCAGCACGCCCAGTCCGCCCTGCCGGGAATCGAGCTCAAAAGGAATGTGGTTGGCATCGAGCCCACTTGCGCCATGCGTGAGCAGCATGCCAAAAGGATGTTGCTTGATAATGTCATGCAGCACTTCTGTACGAGACTCATCGAAATGGGCGGGTACATACATATCAGTTCTCCCGGTGTTAATTTGACGTGGATTATCGCCATTTTCTGGATTACTATATAGGTCCACAATTGACCAATTTCAGTAGGCCAGAATCGTATGCCGCGACGCCCCCAGGCTGTGGATTTGCCGCCCATTAGCGGTTTGGACCGTACAAGCGGCCATCTTGGCCGCCAATTGACTCATGCTCTGCGCGAGGCTATACGTACTGGCAACCTGAAGCCTGGCGATCCTCTGCCTTCGACCCGTCAGCTAGCCGGCGCGCTCGACATCGCGCGCGGCACCGTCCTGGAGGCGTACGAACAACTGATCGCCGAGGGATTTCTCGACGCACAAGCAAGGGCGGGCACGCGGGTCGCTTCCGCGCTGGCCCAATCGCGGTCCGCCGCCAGCGGTTCGCAAGCGCCGGCGGCAAACGCGGCGCCCGCTTCACTTCCGGCACCGGCAGCCGCCTTCGCCAAAATCGCGGAGCAATTCAAGCCGCTCCCACCGCTCCCCTTTGCCGTTTCCGTTCCCACAGGCCCGGCTGCACCCGATGAAACGTGGCGACGACTCGGCAACCGCATCCGCGCCCGGGGATCAGGCGCACCCTCGGGCTATGACGATCCTCAAGGTGTCCAAGCCCTCCGGGAAGCCGTGGCTGAGTACGTGCGGAGGTCGCGCTCGGTGCTGTGCAGTGCAGAACACGTCATCATTACGGCGGGAACCCAGCAAGGGTTGTACGTCGCCTGCCAAGTATTGCTGGGCGCCACCGACAGCGCGTGGGTGGAAGACCCCGCCTACCGGGGCATTACGGGCATTCTCGAAAGCACAGGATGGCAGGATCGCATGGTGCGCGTTCCCGTTGACGATGCCGGCATCGACGTCGACGCGGGCGTGGCAATGGCCAACGATGCGCGTGCCGCATTCGTCACGCCTTCCCATCAATATCCCTTGGGAATGCCGATGAGCATGGGGCGTAGGAATGCACTGCTGGCTTGGGCACGGAAGAACGGCGCCTGGATCGTGGAGGACGACTACGACAGCGAACTGCGCTATGCCGGCCATCCGTTTCCTTCACTGCAGGGGCTTGCGCCGGATCGCGTTATCTATCTTGGCACCTTCAGCAAGATCCTGTTTCCGTCGCTGCGCCTGGGCTATGCCATCGTTCCCGGCGCTTTGGTACCCGCCTTTTGCGGTGCGCGTGCGCTGATGGACAGGCATACGCCAAGCGCCGATCAACACGTCCTCGCCGCCTTCATCACCGAAGGTCATCTGGATCGGCATATCCGACGCATACGCGGTGTGTACGCTGACCGGCGTAGCCAACTGGTTGGCATGCTCGAGCGGTGGATTCCCAAGGATCTGGCATGGCTGCAGCCAAGCGATCAGGGCATGCACCTGGTGCTCTGGCTAGCGCGCGGTATCGATGACGTCCTGCTGGCGTCACGCGCCGCGCAGGCTGGAGTCGCTGTGCGTGCAGTGTCTCCCATGTATTCGGAGGGTAATGGGCGCTCAGGACTCGTGCTTGGTTTGGGCGGATTCAGTAACGAGCAGATGGAGGCGGCAGTTCGGAGCCTTGCGGCAATCATGATGGCAATGAGAACATAATATTCCGCGAGATTTTCCCGAAAATATGGGGGGGGCGTTCGCATGGCCAAACATCCTCTATGCTCACCCACTCCTCAAGTCCGCCGAACAAGGCGCACAAGGTGATCATCACGACGGCCTCGACCTTGTGAAGCTTGTTGCGGGACCTTAGGAAACGCTGAATTATTCCTCAACGGTTGTGCCTGCCGTGATCTGAACCTGAGACAATGTGACACCGCCTACTGCTGCCCATCCGATCATGCAACGAAGCTTTTCCGACCTTGAGTACGC
>NZ_JCAQOT010000015.1:0-2958 GCF_059567845.1 Massilia sp. BGA-UO-ETr-WB1
ATGACCATAGCAAATCGGTCCCACCCCTTCCCATCCCGAACAGGACCGTGAAACGATTTTGCGCCGATGATAGTGCTGCAACCAGTGTGAAAGTAGGTTATCGTCAGGCTAGTTATATGAAAAACCCCCTCCGGTGATCCGGTGGGGGTTTTTTGCGTTTACAAAGCTTCCGGCGAAGGGCGTTTAGCGTCGCACTGATTGAGCTTGCGCAAACCGGAGTTAGGCTTAGGCAGCGATGATGTTTCGACCTACTGTCGAAAGGTCGCATATGAAACTGCTCAGCCCGCTCCTACTGTGCGCCGCCTTGCTCGCCGCCTGCGGCGACAAGCAAGCACCCGTCACCGCACCGCCGCCGCCCCAGCCCGCGCCCCGCTTCAGCGCGGACCTGGCGCGCACCACCCACGGCGTCGCCCATATCCGCGCCGACAACTTCATTGGCCTCGGCTATGGCATGGCCTACGCCTACGCCGAGGACAATGTCTGCATGCTGGCCGACAGCATGCTGACCGTGCGCGGCGAACGTTCGCGCTACTTTGGCGGCGGCGCCATGCCCACCAAGGGCGCCGACGGCGAATACAGCGTTGCCATCGACTATCTCGACGAGCATGGCTTCGACTTGAAAAACGAGGACAGCGATTTCTTCTTCAAGGGCTATCTCGACCTGGAGCAACTGCGCGCCGGCTACACCGCCGGCAGCCAGGAGATCCGCGATCTGCTGGAGGGTTATGCCGCCGGCTACAACCGCTACCTGCGCGACCATGCCGGCGCGCTGCCCGCCGCCTGCAACGGCAAGGAATGGGTGCGGCCGATTTCGGTGGACGACCTGTATTTGCTGGTTGCCGAAAAAGCGCTGCATGCGTCCGGCCAGATTTTTGCCAAGGAAGTGCTGGCCGCCGCGCGCGATCCCGGCACCCCGCTGGCGCGCCGCCGCGCCAGCAAGGCTGCGCCCAATCCCGCCATGCTGGCCGGGCTGTTCAAGCCGCGCATGGCCAGCAACGGCCTGGCCATCGGCAAGGAAGCTAGCCAGAACGGGCGCGGCATGTTGCTCGGCAATCCGCACTATCCATGGACCAGTACCGACCGCTTCTACCAGGTCCATCTGACCGTGCCCGGCTCGTACGATGCGATGGGCGTCATGCTGGGTGGCTTGCCGATTGTCGTGATCGGCTTCAACAAGGACGTGGCGTGGACCCACACCGTCACCAAGGCGGCCCACTTCACCACCTTCCGCCTGGCGCTCGATGCCGCTGATCCCACCGGCACCACCTATATGGTTGACGGCGTCCCCTTGAAGATGAGCGCGAAAACGGTGGCCGTCGATATGCTGCAGGCGGACGGCAGCATCGCCACCAAGCGCAAGGTCTTCTACTTCAGCAAGCACGGCGCCGTGATGGTCAAGCCGGAGGCCGGCGTTAACTGGGGCGCGACGCAGGCCTATGTGCTGGCGGACGCCAACCGTAACAACACGCGCCTGCTGGAGCAGTGGCTGGCCATGGGGCGCGCAACCAGCATTGCCAGTATGAAGAGCTCGCTTAACCGTATCGCCGGACTGCCTTGGGTGAACACCATTGCCGCCGACCGAGACGGCAATACCATGTACGCGGATGCCAGCGCGGTGCCGGCGGTCGCCACCGAGCGCTTCCTGTCCGACTGCCTGGTGTTCCCGGCGCTGCTGGCTTTCGATGGCGCACGCACCAGTTGCGGCTGGGCGCAGGAGGACGGCGCACCGGAAGGGATATTCAACCCGGTCAATGCGCCGGCGCTGATGCGGAGCGACTACGTGGCCAACTCCAACGACGGATACTGGCTGGCCAATTCGAAATCGCTGTTGCTGGGGCCGCCGCCGTTCGGCTATTCGCCAATATACGGCTCGGTCGGCATCGAGCAAGGACTGCGCACCCGCATCGGCTTCAGCCAACTGGACGCGGCGCTGGCGTTGAAGCCGCAGCTGGCGCCGGACGACTTGCGGGGGCTGCTGTTTGCCAACCGCATCTATGCGGCGGAACTGGTGCTGCCGGATCTGCTGGCCGGCTGCACCGGCGCCGACGCTACGCTGGCCGCCGCCTGCCAGGTGCTTGCCGCATGGGACCGGCGGGCGAATCTGGACAGCCGGGGCGCCATCCTGTTCCGCGAATTCTGGAACACCGCCGCGCATATCCCGAACCGGTGGCGCGTGGCGATGAATCCGGAAGACCCTGTCAACACGCCGCACGGCGTGGCGCCGTCGGCCATGCCGGCGATGCTGAATGCCTTGCGGGCGGCGGCGCTGAGATTGCAGGCAGCGGACGTTCCGCTGGATGGCAGGCTGGGAGATTACCAGGCCGATATCCGCAATGGCGTTCGGGTACCGGTGCACGGCGGCATCGGCGATATCGACGGTTCTTATAACTCCGTTCATATGGGAACGGCATTGGGCGCGGACGGTTATCGGAATATCGTGTGGGGCACCAGCTACATACAGCTGGTGAGCTTCGATGCGGCGGGGCCGGTTGCGCAGGGTTTGCTGGTGTATGGGCAGTCGACCGATCCCAGGTCGCCGTACTATGGCGACCAGGTGCCGCTGTACTCCGCCAAGCAATTGACGCCGATGCCATTCACCCAAGAGCAGATACGCGCCGACAGTAATTATCGGAACAGGGGGTTGACGGAATGAAGCTCAAGCCCCATACTCTCATTTCTCTGCTGCTGACGAACAAAACGCTTCGTTGGAAACGGCAGGTTCTTTAAAAATTAACAGTCGATAAGTGTGGGCGTTTGATGATGATGCCGGAGGCGCAAGCCTCTTAGCTCAAATTATTAAACGCTCAACGAAAAAATTAAACGTGACCTTCGAAAGAAGGAATCGTCAGTTATTTTGAAGAGCGACCAAGTCAGCAATGACTTTAAACAGAGATTGAACTGAAGAGTTTGATCCTGGCTCAGATTGAACGCTGGCGGCATGCTTTACACATGCAAGTC
>NZ_JCAQOT010000016.1:0-63786 GCF_059567845.1 Massilia sp. BGA-UO-ETr-WB1
GTACTCAAGGTCGGAAAAGCTTCGTTGCATGATCGGATGGGCAGCAGTAGGCGGTGTCACATTGTCTCAGGTTCAGATCACGGCAGGCACAACCGTTGAGGAATAATTCAGCGTTTCCCTAACCTTTCAAGGAGTATCAAAATGGCCTCAGTCAATAAAGTCATCATCGTCGGCAATCTGGGTCGTGATCCGGAAGTGCGCTACATGCCCAGCGGCGATGTCATCGCCAATATCGCGGTCGCCACCAGCTACACGCAGAAGGATCGCAACACGGGCGAAACCAAGGAACACACGGAATGGCATCGCATCTCCTTCTTCGGCCGACTCGCGGAGATCGTGGGCCAATACCTCAAGAAAGGTTCTTCGATCTATGTCGAAGGCCGGTTGCAAACCCGCAAATACACCGACAAAGACGGCGTGGAGAAATATGCGACGGACATCATTGCCGAACAAATGCAAATGCTAGGCGGTCCAGCTGGTGCCAACCGCGACGCTGGCCAGCAGCGCGAGGAAGCCACCCCAGCCCCTGCACCAGCTGCGCAACGCACCCCGGCACCAGCTGCAAAAGCGGATGCTCCGAAATCGGCAGGCAAACGCGGCTCTGGCAAGCCTGCCGCAGCCTCCGCCCCAGCGCCTGCAAGTTCGATGGAGGATGATGTACCTTACTAAGCCACAGTCATGGCTGGCGTTAAGCAGCCATGACAATCAAAATGTGTTGCCATAGCGGGGGCCAGACTATAATTGCCCCCGCATAATGATAATAGACAAGTCAACGTAATCCGATAATAGGCTCCAACTATGAAAATCCTTGCGGCAGCAAACCAAAAAGGCGGTGTGGGCAAGTCAACCTTTATTGCACATATGGCGTGGGCGGCGGATGCGGCCCCCGTCACCGCCAATCAAGAGCAACTGAAAATTCTATTGGTCGACCTGGACCTCCAGGGCAGCTTGTCGCTGACCTACCCTAGCGCGAATGGGGTTGAGCCGGGCCTGCTGGCATCTGCGCTGTTTGCGGCAGAGGAAACGACGGCCACGCCCGAGTACCTGGCGAAGAACATCGCCATCATCCGGGCGGACGAGGGGCTGGAAAACTGGGACGGAAAGGGCGATGACGAGGTGATCCGCCGCGTCGGCCTGCGCCTGCGCCGGTTCGCGGGCGAATTCGACCTGTGCCTGATCGACACCCCCGGCGCACTGGGCTTGAAATTGACGGCCGCGCTGGCCGCAGCCGATGCGGTGGTGTGTCCGGTCGCGGTCGGCCTGTACGAAATCGCCGGGCTGGCCAAGCTGTGGGGCGTAATCAAAACGGTCAAGACGAAGCATAATCCGCGCTTGCAGATGATGGGCATGATCCCCTCGATGGTGAACACCAAAAGCCCCGAAGAGTTGGAGGGGCTGGAAACCCTGCGCAAGAAATTCGGCACGGCGATCCTGCCGCACGTCCTTGGCTTCCGCGCCTCGGTGAAACAGGCCACGGCCCGGCGCCGCCCGGTGTGGATGAACACCAAGGGAGCGGGGCACTTGGCGGCGGCGAAGGAATGGAAAGCTGCCTGCAACAACATTTTGAAGAACCTGGGGAGCCTGCGTAAATGAAAAAAGCTAACGCCTTCGATGATTTGGGGGACATCCTGAGTGGCGACTTCGACGCCATGATGAAAAAAGGGTGCCGTCTCGAAATGCTCAATCTGACGGATATTTTGGTAAAACCTCAGATTCGCGAGCAGTTCGAGGACGAGGAAAGCACGCTGGGCGATATGGAGGCGAGCATCAAACGGCATGGCGTGTTCCAGACCGTGCTGGTGCGGCCGATTGCCGGACCCATCCCGTTCGAACTGGTCGCGGGCGAGCGGCGGTATATCGGTTCCGAGCGGGCACAGGAACTCACCATTCCGGCGATGATCAAGGAGTTGACGGACGAAGAGGCCGCCGACATCCAGCTCGCTGAGAACATCCAGCGCAAGAACCTGACGCAGATCGAGGAAGCCAAAAAGATTCAGGCTGACCTTGACCAGCTGGGCAGCGTTGAAGCCGTACTGGAAAAGCACTCCAAGGGCCGCAAATGGCTGTCCCACATCCTGGCGCTGCTGAAGCTGCCGGAACAGACCAAGCGCCTGGTCAGCGAGAAAATCAGCGCCGACCTGGACCTGATCAACTCGGTGAAGGTGGTGGAGAAGAGTGACCCGGCCGCCGCCAAGGCGCTGGTCGATGAACTGAAGCAAACGCGTGGCAAGGAGGATGCGCGCAAGAAGGTGGCCGAGGTCAAAGCCAAGGTCAAGCCGAAGGCCGACAAGCCAGCTAAAGGCGCTGCCGCCACGGCCAAGGATACAAAGCATGCCGAGCCGGGCAAGGCCACCGTCATCAATTTCGCGGACGCGAAAAAGTCCGGCGAGCGGCCGGAGGAAGACGGGCTACAGGAAGCGGGGGAGGGGAGCACCACGGCTGGCGGACCCGGTCCAGCCCTGCCGCCAGCTGGCGTCCTGATCAAAGCCTTCGCGTTCATCTTCAAGGAAGGGAAGAACCCCAAGGTCTTCATGGAATCGCTCAGGCCCGAGGACAGGACCGATGTCAAAGAATGGCTCGAATCCTTCTTCCAAGCCGGACGCAAGTGCAAGAACCTGTCCAAGGCCGTTATCCAAGGCTTGCGGAACGGTACATTCGCGGACGACGGGGTAGGGGCTTTTGCCATGGTGGCGTTCCTGCAGGGCGCCGATATCGAGGTAGAAAGGTTCGACGTGGTTGACGTTCTGGGCCTTGTGAAGAAAGCGTAGACTCATTTGGTGGGCGGGCTGCAAACGGCCCCCCATCTTGTTCGTAGAATTTAAGGGTAGATCATGACAAGAGCCAAACGGCGAATGACCGCAGCCGAGTTTGATGCAGTCCGACCGTTATTGAAAAATGTCAGCGATGAGAGAGCCGCCGCAGCACGGGCGGCTCTTGTCGATGGCGAAACACTGGCCGAGATAGCTGGGCGCTACGGGTGGTCCCGCCAAGCCGTGAATAAGGCCGCTATGACGTTTTGGGACAAACTGGCGGCATATCACGAGGCGCAGCGGGCCACGGCCCATGCGGGCGTTCTGGTGCCGCCTGGATGGGAGGTTGTGACGCTGATTGCGCCGAGTGCGCTGATCGAGAAATTCCGTGCTGAGATTGCCGCGCATCCCACCGCCGCAACTGGCGACCGCACGCCGACATCCGAGCCATAAAAAAACCCGGCAACGCCAGAGCGTACCGGGTTATCAAGTCAACGTAAGCCGAGTCAAATGACCCAACTTAACGGGCAAATTGTAACACACAGCATTTGCGCCCTAGCATGGCGCAAGCTTCGACACCGGCCACCACAATCCGCCAGCCGCATACGCTTCTGCAAGCCGGTTTTCGCGGCCTATGAGCAGAGCAGACGGGGGCGGCTCAAGTCCTGACGCATGTCAGGATGCCGCCGCAGGACGGCACCCCCTGCCACGCGGGAGCATGTAGGGGCGGGTTTGGCCGGGCCGACCCCGGCCAGCCCCGATGCGACCGGTCCGGGGCGGCAAGGCTCGCCGCAGTTCATTTCGAGAACGCGAGCGCGATCCACCACAGCCAGACGGCCACCAGACCGGCCCCGAAGAACGGCACCGGTTCCCACTTCATAAGCAGAACCGCCTTGGCCACTCGGCCAGCCCCGCAGACCACCGACTTGACTTGTTTCATGTGATCCTCCTTTGCGCATACGCGCATGGTGACAACCTGGCGCCGCCGGCGCGGATCTTCTGTCACCACTGCGGCGCTACTTGGCGAACTTTGAGTCGAATGCTTTATCGCGCTGGTGCGCGACGTTCTTCTCGTCGCGGTCCAGTGCCAAATAGCCTACAACTGAAGTCAGCAGCACTACGATAATAATGATTGCTGGCATTTTTCGCATAATAAACTCCGGTTGGTGCAACTTTTAAGACAAAAGACGCATGGCCGTTAATATGGTGGCCCCTGCAACGATACCACCAATCGCCGCCTGCACTATTGCGATGAGCCAAGTCCGTTTTGTGTGCGCCATGGCCCTGTCTCCCGCCTCAGCGAGTTCGGTAGCGGCTCGTGTAATAATCGCCGCGCTCTTCTTAACTTCTTCGCTCATTGCCGCTTGCGCAGCGACCATTATCTCTGTCTTCGCTTCTGTTGCAGCTTTCAGTGCGGAAGCTAGATGTGCTTGGTTGGCCCGCTCTACCAAATTCTCTGCCGCAACCACTATGGTTCGATGGAGTACCACCAAGCTGCCGATCCGTTCGTCCAGTTCGGCATTGTTTTTTGCCATGGTCTGGTTGAACGCTTCCGATACTTCCTCCAGCATGGTTTCGTTCAACGCGACTAAGGTAAATACCGGATCGAGTTCGTCAACCCGGACGCCCGTCTTTTCGAATATGGCAGTGCGCAGCTTCTGGATATCCATTTACCATTCGACCGCATCAAGTTTTTTATATACGTCGCGTACCACCGTGCTCAGGCGGCTGCGTTCCAACACATTGAATTCCTGGCTGTCCAATACTTGATTCAACGTCAAGCGCGATTTCTGCATACGCTTGATATCATCGCCAAACGTATCTGAATTGCGGCCTTGGAGCAGCACAATGCCTTTAACGTTCGTGGAGTTTTTCTCGAATACTTTTGTTTCCACGAAGTTATCCGTAGTGCCCCAGCTTGCATTTTCATTAAGCCAGATAACCATCGGGCAATTGGTTTGCTTCGCGAGCGATGCGAAGCCGGATACTGTGTCCGTCAGATTGTCGCCGCCTCCGATTATAGTATGGATGTAAACCTTTTTGCCCGAGTCCATCAGCAGGTCGATGAAGCTGTTTTCCATCAGGTAGGACATCAGCGGAGAAAAGGTATTTGCGCCGTTGTCGATGACGATGTTCTGTTCGGACGCAAGGATGTCCAGCATCATCTTGTCGAACATCTTACGGTTGATCGTACGGTCTGGATTCATCACGTCGATTTCGGTTACGTTCAAAGCCTTGTACCGTGCCAGCGTGGCATTTTCCTGATCGGTGTCATAGCATTTCAGCGTGCCGGGAAATTTATCGTCAAGGTATTGTGCAATCAAAGATGACACCAGAGTTTTACCAATCCCGCCCTTGCCTTGCAGTACAAAATGAACAGAGTTTTTCATATATTCTCTCAATTAAAATTTTCCGGATTTGTCGTGAGTGAAGCGCGATTTATCGGCCTCGCTTTGCTGTTCTGCCAAACGCTTCTTCATCTTTTCAGCTTGCGATTCGGTTTGTCCGCTGGGCGTTTCCACATTTTCGGATTCGTTCGGTGCTTTGTCTTTAGCCACTGGCGCACCCGCAGCTTTTTTTGCAAAACGCCTTACCGCCTCACGTGAAATAGAAACGCCGATTGTCGCAAGCCATGATTGAATTTGTGCGTCAGTGTATCCTTTATCTTTCAGCTCATTAATTTCTCGCGTGTATTGTTTTAGCCGGGAAATCTTCTTGCCCGGCTGGACGTTCTTCACAAATTCTTCGATGTCCATGTTGTGCGCTACCGCCTGTGGTGTGTGGTGTGGTGCTTCAGACGTCCAGGGCATAGACGCCGTGCTCTTGCAACTATGTGCAACCTCCATGCAACCATAGTAGTATGGATTGCTCTGCCTTGCAACCGTAAGCTACTACATGCAAGCCAAATGCAAGCGCCGCTTGGCAGAGTTGGCCTCTGCCAAGGCACGAGAGATATGAATACAAAACTCTTCGAGTTTCGTATATCATATCCGTGCCAAAGGGGTCTCCCCTTTGAAACCCCAGCGCCTACGGCGCCGGGACGGCCTCCAGGCCGCCGCTTTAAGGCCATCGCGACGCGTTAGCCGATTTTGAAGGAGCCACCATGGCAAGACCGCAGAAGACCAAGGAACCGCTTACAGAGCCTTTCTCGTTCCGGCTGACCAAGCCGGAGGCCGTTCAGCTACTTGGAAAAGTAGCGGAGTCGAATATGAAGCAAGCCGAGTTTATACGCGATTGTGTCCTGAAGAATAAGACAGTCGTTGTAGCAAGACCAAAAGCGAGTCTTGAAAAACAGCGTATGCAGTTTCTCTTTAACAAGTCGAGTAATAACCTCAATCAGATTGCGCACGTGCTGAACACAGCGAATCTGGCGGGCAAGCTGACAAACCCTATCTGCAAGGATGCCATCGCAAGTTTGGAGGCAATCGCAAAGTATCTAAAATCGGCGCTCAATCATGTTGATTAGAATTGGTGGTGGCAGCGAAGGCATTAAAGAGTATCTTGAAAAGGGGCACAAACAGGGCCGCGAGTTCTCGCGCGACGAGTTGGATGAGCGTGTAATTCTTTCCGGCGATTTGGAATTTACGGACCAATTGATTTTGGATTCTGATGCTGATGGCGAAAAATATAAGCACATTACGCTTTCGTTCAAAGAAGACGAAATCAGCCGTGAAACACTGGAGTCCATAGTCCGAGATTTTGAGAAATTTTCTTTTGCGGCCTATGGCAAGGACGAGTATAACTTTTATGCCGAAGCTCATTTGCCAAAGATAAAAAGCTATGTAAATCAGAAGACCGGCGAAACCGTCGAAAGAAAGCCTCATATCCATATCGTGATTCCAAAGACGAATATGCTCAGCGGCGGTGCGCTGAATCCATTCGGCTTGGTGGATCATCATGAGCGTTTCATTGACTCTTTTCAAGAGCACATTAATAACAAGTATGGTCTGGCGAGCCCCAAGACCAACCGCAGGATCGAATTCACCGATGCCTCGGACATGATCCAGCGCTATAAGGACGACGAATTTGAAGGCGGCAACAGGGATTTGAAGAAGGATATTCTCTCCGTTATTCTGGAGAGGAATATTTCCGACTATGAAGCGTTCAAGAACGCAATTGCGGAATTCGGCGATATCCGATCCCGTAATGCAGGCAGGGACAACGAGTATCAAAACGTCAAACCTGCGGACAGCGTAAAAGGCGTCAACCTGAAGGAATACGTTTTCACCAGGTCATTTATCGAACTGAGCGCCGACGACAAGCGCGCAGCGCTTTCCGCTGAGGTCACGCGAAAATACGAGATTGAAGGCGCTGCGCGGCAAGACCCTGCAAATATTACGCAGCATCTAGACGAATGGTTTGGCCAGCGGGCACAGGAAATAAAGTACATCAATAGCGGTAACGCCAAACTTTACACGCGATATAAGGCCGCCTCTCCTGTAGAAAAGAACGATATTCTCAGGGAAAGGGCGACAAGGTTTTACGCACGTTACAAGGAGCCTCAACATGAGTCAGAAGGATTCAAGCGAAATCCCTTCGAGCACGTCTATGGATATAAACAGCCGGAGCGAAGCCTGGGAGGACGAAGTGATGGGGATGGACCCAGCAGAGCCCATGGACGGGCCACAGGAGCCGAACGGGCCTTCGATGGACGAGATGATGGGCCAGTTCCCGCCGGAGGCGCCAGCGGGGCCACCGGAGGGCCTGGAGGGGCTGGAGGACGATTCGGAGGACGGTCCACCGGAGCCAGTGGAGTTCGAGGAACCGACACAAGCGGGCTCACAGAACGACAGCGCGCTTTTACCGCAAGTCGGCAGCACAGCACTATCCCAATTGCCCGCTTCGAGGCGACCAGAACCCTCGACGGTGTGCGAACACTGTCCAGCCTCGATGTGGTACGCGACCCCCACCAGCGTGAAAAATTATTGCCGGATCATGCACCTGATCACGTGGTCCACAGAAGAGCCGAAGGAAATGACGCACTGCGACGGGATCGCCATAGCAAGCGCCGCGAACGGATAGGACCGACCGGACGCGCCACGGACTCCACGCTGGCCCAGCACGCCCGCGACTTGCGTGAACGCGAACAGGTCGCGGCTACTGCCGAGGTCATGGAGTTCAGGCAGATCAGGCAGCAGCTGGACGCCCACCGGCTACTGTCGGAGCTGTCCCAATCGCATGGCCTGCTGGTTGACAAGTACGAAGTGACCACGGCCGCCGATGGGAGCGGCCGGATCACCTGCGGCAATCGCAAGCTGAACGTCTCGGATTTCCTTACCAAGGAAATGCGGTTGTCGTGGGAGGAATCGGCGGCAATCCTGCGGTCCTCCTATGCTCGCCAATCCGGCATGGTTCCCATCCACGGTCCGCGCCAGGCGCCGACCCCTGCCCTATGGCGTCAGTTCCAGACGGAGCGCAAAAGTCGCGGTGGCCAGCGGGAACTGTGGACGCGCCAGTTCGCCAGCGAGCGGGCGCGGCGCGACGCCTTGAAGCAGGCGCTAGAACGCAACAAGCGGGAGGCCCGCAGCGGCCTGCCCATGCAGCGCAAGGCGGCGGATTCGGTGGCGCGGATGACCTACGTGGCCGCTGAACGCAATCTAAGCGACGAGATTCGTGCCGAGCGACAGCAGCTCCGCACACCGATATCCGAGCAGTACAGGACGTTCCTGCATACGCTGGCCGAAACCGGCGACGGCCAAGCGCTTGCCGAGCTTCGACGGATGGCCAAGCTGGGGCCTCCACGCGGACCGGCGGAAGGCGGCTCGATTTCGCCTCTCGCCCTTCGTCCCGAAACGAACGGCATCTTCTATCGCGGCAAGGATGTGCGGTTCCGCGTACACATGAACGGAGACGTGGTGTACTCGCTGGGCGGCCGTGCAATCATCGAGGATCGCGGCGCCAAACTGATGATGCTGCAAACGGACCGGTTCGCCATCGAGGCAGGTTTGCGGCTGGCGGAAGCGAAGTTCGGCAGCATCATCATCCTGTCCGGGCCGAAGGAGTTCCAGGAGCGCGCTGCACTCGTCGCGGCCGATGCTGGCGTGAAGATCACTTTCCAAAACAAGAAGCTCGAAAAAATCAGGGAAGACAGGGCTGCTCAGCTCGCATCCGAACGCGCCCGCAGGACGGCGCACCGCGAACTGGGCCGGGAGTTCGTGGCCGCGCAGCGTCCGGACACGCCAGCACCTGGGAGCGGCCAGACGAAGAGTGGAGTCAAACCGCCGCAGGAGCGCCCCGCCACTTTGCCGGAGCCGGGGAAAAAGCTAGACCGCGAGCGGTAGCGGCATTGGTGACAACGCCGGCGCCCTGGATCCGCCGCGGCGTCACCAATCCGTGGCGATGACGACATGTTGGTGTCAGCTAGGCCGACCTGCAGGCGCAAAGTTGTCACCAAACACTGGTGACAACGAGGGCACGCCGGCGCGCCGAGCGCGTCACCATCCCTGCTACCGCGATGGTCTCGGGGCAACTGCTTATCGGTTCCACAGCCAAAACCTGCGCTTCGAGTGCGTCAAAGCCCCATTGGCCAAACCCACAGCAAAATCGTCCAACGACAATTCACGCGCTGGCCATCCCTTGGGCGGCAAAAAAACGCAGACTCTCGTCGCATCGTCAGTCGGCTTTCCCTTCGGGCAGTTGAATCTAAGCGGGAATGCAGGAAAGTCTCGATGGAACTGTTCACCGTTGACCACGGGTCCGTTTACCGACAGCAGGCCCCATCCGTTGCTTCTTAAGCAGCCAAGGGTGAAATTCTGGAAGTGCCGGTTGTTAACCAGCCACACCACCTTGACGCCGGACTGAGTGTATTTCTCCGACCTCCGCAGGTACTCGTCAAAGGTCTGCTGTGACATTTGGACTTCTATAGCAATTTTGCGGTCGTTGCATTCGACAAAGACATCAGCCTCCCATCGCTCCCCGGCGGGGGTAAAACCGGGTTCTTCCACTCTTGCGTTAAAGCCCGCCGAGCGAAGCGCTTTTACCATCCGCACCTGCGCGAACTCGTGCTCAGGCGAAGTTGGTTTCCAATTCGGATCACCTTCTCCCGGGCGAGCCGCAAACCAGCGCGTGCCTTGCAAATTCTTCTTGAGGATCGCGGGAAGAGTACTGCGGCGTATAAGATACGAGCCAGCCGGTTCGTCCTTCATCTGGCGCCACTGTTCAGCCGTAAGATCGAATGCCTCTACAATTTCTCCGGTCGCGGCACGAATAGCAGTCAACGGCAACTTTGCACTCCTTTACGTCGGTTTTCGCGTCCGCGAAATTTAGGCAGCGAGCTTGTGCGCGTAGTACGGACGCTCTTTGTCTTCAAGCAACGCATCGAAATCGGCTGGCTGGCTGGCACTTGTGGCCAGCCAGCGATACAGATTCGCGGCCTTCAGCGGCACCGGACAGCGGTCATGGCCAGCTGCCGCGACTTCAACCGGCGGCTCGTCGGTGATCAGCGCGAACGACAGCAAATCAGGGTCGCCGGGGCCTGTCCAATGGGACCACAGGCAGGTCAGAGGCATCGCTTGCGCGTCGCCCGGCATGAATTTCAGGACTACATTCTGTTCCGCCTCACCTGGGACCAGCTCGCGTTGCTCCAGCCGGTGCTGCTTGACGTTCTCGAAGAACGCGGTCGCCATCAGCACCGCATGCGTCTGCCCGAACTGCCCCTTCCAGAAGCCATTCAGATTGTCGCGGCGGGCATTGTAGGTGCCGGGGAATTTCGTGTCGTAGAAAGCTGGTTTGCCCGCCGGACGACACTGGTAGCGCATCGGCTGGACCACCAGATCGCCGTCGGCATCCATAGTCAGCACGGGGCAGTATTGGCCCGCGAAAATGCGCTCGTCGCGGTCCTTAGGTTCCGTGCGCTCCAGATCGTCCAGCCTGCGCACCAGGTCCGCTATTTTCTTGGTGGCGATGCGCTGGTCCTCGCTTGCCTTCTTCGTAGCCTTCGCTGCGAGGCTGCGCTCGGCGTCGGCCAAGCGACGGCGCTGGGCAAATAGTTGCTCTTGCAGTAGCGGCACTTGCGCGGCGCTATAGAGCTGCACCAGTTCGCGGCATTCCTCTTCCTCGTCGCTTTCTGGGGGGGGCCTGCATGAAGGCATCGGTGAAGCCCTTGGGCAGCAGGATTTTTTCACCCTGTTCGCGGCGCCGCAGCAGGTCCAGGAATGCCGGGAAATCCACATGAGCGCCGTAAGAGCGTTGATAGCTGCGGTAACTTGACCAAACTTGAGCCGAATAACACATACACATCTCCCAATGGTGGCGCGCTCGGAAATGCGCGACGGCTAAGTATAGACAGGTCAATCCGTGCACGGTGTCGGCGTCGGCCGCGTATTGGTGGACACGTCACCACCGGTATAGTGACATGGTTGGCGCGCCGGCACCGTGACCCTGTCACCACATGCAAAGGGGCTATATTTTCTAATCAGCCTTATCTAAGTCCGTCACTCTAGCAATAGCACGAGCCTCAGCCTCAGCTATCATGGCCTTCATTTTGGGCGAGTCCCCGGCAGCAATGTCATAGATATCGGAAGCACCAAATTCACCACTCGACATCTTCTCTTGAAGAACTTCCATCATACTCAGGTAAGCAGCCGCCTTCCCCGGGGCCATCATTGAAGCGTTAGTACGGATAGTCTCAGCCATTTCGGTAAGGAATTTCCGGTGCTCTTCCTCCCTGCGTGCTGCATCCCGTTCACGCTTAGCTTGCCCGTCACGTAAGGCCTTGGCATACTTCTTCCGGTTCGAGGAAAGCTCTCTTTCCCACCTTTTCCGAAGGTCAGAAAGCGCGGCAGGTCGTGCTGGCCAAGGCTCGCGTCCAGGGGTAACGCGGCGCATTCTTTCTAACTCAGCCAGCACCTCAGCCTCAGTCCGTGCCATATCCGCTTCGGCGATCAGTAGTGCCTCATGGTATTGAGGCATTTGGGATTCCCTACGGTCGAGCGAATCCTGTAACCGAGAAGTACGGGTAAATGTCGGGTAAGCGCCAGGATCGGCATCACGTGGGTAACGAAGTGCTGCGTACTGGGATGGATCAGTGTCATATTCATCCAGTTCCAACTGATTGTCCCGACTCTTCGCCTCTTTGTACGCTATATCGTCTCTTGCCGAATATACGCGGGTGTAGCTCGCTCGCAGCCGGGATGCCAGCCTTTTAGGAACATCGGGATCGATAGGCATTTTCGGCCCTGGCATATTGGGATTAGTCGTTGGGCTCGTCATCGCCCTCGTCGTGGTCGAGCACTCCGAGTTCAACCCACATGGTAAGCGAACCAGGCTCCAAGCCGACGACTTTGGCCAGGAGTTCCTTGGGGGATTCACTGTGGAAATTCAAAACGTGGTTATAAACCAGCCCGTCGTTACTTTCGTTTGTATCGATATCGGGCGACAGTTGGTCGAGCTCATCGACCGTCAAGCCCAGGTGCGCTGCCAATCGTTCACTTTGCTCTTGCTCGTAACGCTCTTCTAGTTGACGGCTACTCATATTCGTTCCTCTTGGTGTGTCAGCAAGACGGCAACCGGCCGGACGGGGGATCGTGAAGCAGCGCTACATTTCATGATCCATTCAGTGCTGAATATGATACATCATGGCATCGCCTGTGGTGCCACTGCGGCGGCGCTGCAGTTGTTGGCCTGTCACCAATCTTCGCGCCCCCGTGGTGACGCCACGGCGCACCTGGTACGAAAGCGCTGTCACCACCGATGATGCGGCCGCCTCGCCTTTTCGCCCAATACGTCAATTTTTCATATTGTTGCCAAAATAACACTTTTTATCGATTCACCTGATGAACTATTAAGTCGGAAAAATGCCTCTGATGAACTAATTTTAGGCATTTTCATGCCCCTGATGAACTATATGAGAACTAGTTAGATGTGACTTAAGTTGTTGAAAAATATGTGAAAATCAAGAAATCTAACAGGAACTGACTGGCACTCTTTCTAGAACTTCGTTAGGCAATATGCGAAAGTACGGTATCGCCATTATGAGGAGTGCAAAATGCAGGCCACTTTCAAACAGTTCTTAAAATTTTTGGGGTCCGTGCAGAACAACCCGCAGGCGCTTGTCGCTATCGTCGCGCTTGCCGCGCTGGGCCTGGCCTTCTTTTCCCTCTATGTCGTACTCGCCTTGGTGAATCGCTGATGTCCTTCGCTCAACTACCTGCAAAATGGATGCACCCGTCAGAACACCGCTATACGCTGGCGGAACTGCATTGGCGTGATCATCGCGCTGGCGGCATTGCAGCTCTTCTTGTTCTGCTCACTCTGGCTGTCCGGCTTAACGCGGCTGGCAGGGCCGCGCTCAAGGCTGGCGCCAAGACACGGCCAGATACGGTTTCCGTAACCTGGGACGAGCTGCAAAAAGTTACTGGTTATGCGCGCGCCACCGTTGGAAAGGCGATCCTTCTGCTGGAGAGCTGGGGCGCCATCGAGAAATCAACTGTTGGAAGGAAAAATATCTACCGACTGGTTGGGGTCCATAAAGCCGGGGACTTCTGCTTAATTCCAGAATCCTGGATCGAAAAAGGTGGCGATCCGGTATCCCGGTTCAAGAATCTCCCGGCAACTCTCATCGGCTTAAACGCCCTGAAACTGTACTTTGCATTGTTGGCAGTGCGGAGTACCAAGATTGGCACGGCGAGCCTCAGCTACAACGGTATTACACGCTGGACTGGCATCAGGCGTGAAGATATTCGGAAGGCGTGGGGTTACTTGGACGGGCAGCAACTCGCGAGCGTTTCGTTCAAACGCGATGAGCGCCACAACCGGTTTACGGATGACGACCAAAGTCAGAGGTACGTGCTGATTGGACTGACTCACGGGTATGGTCGCGATGATGTTCAATTGAACGATGCACATGAAGGAAGATTTCCGCAGGCAGACCCTGGAGAAGACTTTGATGTGGTTGAGGATCAGCCACAGGGAATCCAGCGTGGGCCAAATCGCGAACAGGTTCTACCCAATATCGACTTCACTGAGTACTTGTAGTTGTCGCCGGCGTCGCGGAACGGTTGCATCGGGGCTGTCCGGGGTCGGCCCGGCCAAACCCGCCCCTGCATGCTCCCGTGTGGCAGGGGGTGCCGTCCTGCGGCGGCATCCTGACATGCGTCAGGACTTGAGCCGCCCCCGTTTGCTCTGCTTGTGGGCTGGGAAAACCGGCTTGGCAGGAACAGCGTACGCGGCGGTCATCGCTGGTGCCGCCCTTCCCGGCTGTGCAGGCGCCGTTCGACAACCCAGGCGATCATCAGGTACAGCGCGAGCCACGCGCCCGCGACGACGCACCATCCCAGTATGGTGGGCGAGGGCCAGCCCCCCGAGTTGGGAGCTAGCACCGGGATGCCAATGCGGTGCGCCACCATCGCCGGGATATAAAGCGACCCGGCCGCCACGGGAGGAAACAGCCACCCAGCCATAACATGAACAGCAAGCATGCCGAGGATGAGCGACAGACGAATCTTTGACATTTTCTTATCCTGTTTGGTGGAGTGTGGGCGGTATGTTGGTGTCTGGAGCGGCGACCAGGTGGCGCGGTCCTGACACCAACTCAATTACTGAGGCCGCTTTTTACTGCGGTGAATCCGGTCAACCAGTCCGACCAGTTTCCGCCTTCCGTCATGAAGCTGAACGGATTGTCATCGAGGCTATGGCCATCCCGGCATGCCTGCTTGCCCATCTCGTATGCGTCCATGTCTATGCCACCTTTTTCATGCCCGGCTTGAACTGCTTGGGCTGCGTGCTGAAGTCCGGCGCGCCGCCTCGATCCTGATACGTGGCCTTGCACTGGGCGGCCTCGTTGCGGTAGTTGGAGCAGGCCCAGAATGGCTTGTCTCCCGGCCGCAGGTAGAGCCGCCCGGTCTTGCACTTGGGGCAGAGTATCGGCGCCGCCACCAGCGGCTGGCCGTCGGCGTCCTTGTACGTGGCTTCGCATTTCGGCGCGGCATTCCATTGGGAGCAATACCAGAACGGTCCATTCGAGCCCTGCTTGCGCTTGAGCTGGCCAACTTTGCACTTGGGGCATGAGCCGTCGTGCTGTCCTGGCTTCTGGAATTCGAAGTCGAGCTTGTCGTCGGACTTCGAGTAGGTCAGGAACGCGTCGAAGACCTCCCCGGTCTTGCTGCTGACAAACCCTTTCAGCAGCGTGGTGCGGCCATGTAGCAGCAAGGCGGTGACTTCGGCTTTGGTCATGTTCCGGTGGCATATCTTGCGGCCGATCTTGAAGCCGCAACCGCAACCGAAGTTGAATCCCTCTTCGCGCACTTCGCCACGGCAGCGCGGACACGGCACCGCCAGCCTCAATGCCTCGTACTGGGGCGATCCATGGCCTTTGGACTTGATCTTGGCCACCATCGCCAGGACCAGCGCGGAGATTTCCTCCATGAAGCGCGATTTGGCGTAAGCGCCCTTTTCCATTTGGCGCAGCTGCATTTCCCATTCGCCGGTCATCGTGGGGGAGCACATCTCGTCGATACCGTTTTGCCGCAGGAACGGGATGAGCGCCATGGCCTTGGCCGTGGGCACGATGTCCTTGCCTTCGCGGATGCAATACGCCGCCTTGCGCTCGCTCTCCACCATCAATCCTTCGATGATGGATGCGCGGGTGGCGGGCGTGCCTAGCCCTTTCCCCTTCAGGGCCTCGCGCAACTCGTCGTCCTCGATGTAGCGGCCTGCGCCCTCCATCGCGCCAAGCAATGTGTCTTCGGTGAAGCGCTTAGGTGGCTTGGTGGCATTCGATTTGCTGGAGACGCCTACCACCACGGGCAGTTCGCCATCGGCCACGAAGGCCAGTTCGTTGTCACCGCCCGCTTCGCGGCCGTTGACTTCCATCCATCCCGGATCGACCAGCACGGTTCCCGTGGACTTGAAACTGTGGCCGTTGACGATGGTCGTGCGGACCGTTTTATTGAAGCGTGCCGGTGGAAAGAATGCCGCGATGAAGCGCCGCGCCACGAGCGCGTAGATTTTTCGCTCGTCGTCGGACAAGGCAGCAGGTTGTAGGCCAGTCGGGATGATCGCGAAGTGGTCCGAGATTTTTGTGTTGTCAAAGTTGCGTTTTGTCAGCTTGACGTATCCGCTGTCCAAGGCTTTACGTGCGAACTGGGCAAGGGTCCCCTCGAAGGCGTCGAAGACGGCCAACACCGTGTCGAGGTAGTCCTCCGGTAACGCGGTGGAATCCGTGCGGGGGTATGTCAGCACCTTGTGGGTTTCGTACAGCGACTGGGCGAGGGATAGTGTTTGCGCGGCGGAAAATCCCAGTTTGCGGTTGGCTTCGCGCTGCAAGGATGTGAGGTCGAACAGCTTAGGGGCGGCCTTGGTTTCCTCTTCCGCTGTCTCGGAAACCGACCGGACCGGTTCCCCCGCGCATGCCGCCACGATGGCGGCGGCGGCCGTTTCCGTGAAGAACCTGTCTTCCCGGGCATCCTCGTCGTCGCCCCTAGCGAAGGCCGGGTCAATCCACTTCGCGGTGTATTCGCCGCTGGCCGCCGCGAAGGTGGCCGCCACTTCCCAGTATGGCCTTGGCTGGAAGTTGGCGATCTGGTTTTCGCGGTCCACCACGATGGTCAGCACGGGCGTTTGTACACGCCCGGCCGTCATTAAGTCCCGCACGCCGGTCAGGATTTCGTTTAGCCACGACAAGCCCCGCGTGCCGTTGATGCCGACGAGCCAATCGGACTCGGACCGACACACGGCGGCGGCGTACAGATTGTCGTAGACCGCGCCCTCCTTCATGTCGGCGTAGCCGTCGCTGATGGCCTGCGGTGTCATCGACCGGAGCCACATACGCTTGATGGGCTTTATCGTTCCCGAGTGCGAATAGATGTAGCGGAAAATCAGCTCACCCTCGCGCCCGGCGTCACAGCAATTGATGATGGCGGCCACGTCGCGCCTCGCGATCAAGGATTCCACTAGGCGTAGCTGTTCGGCTGTCTTTTCGATGGGTTCCAGCTCGAAGTGCGGCGGGATCACGGGAAAGCCGCGTTCGTACCCTGCTGGCGCCTTGAGCGCTAACAGGTGGCCTATCGCGCTCGTAATGATCAGGTCGTCCCGTTCAAAGCATCCGCCTGTCTTTTTGAAGTTTCCCAGCACTTTGGCCAGGTCGGCGGCGACCGCCGGTTTTTCCGCAATGATGAGGTTTTTCATGTGTGGTCTCTTGGAGAATTTTCGCGGACGCGAAAAAGTGTGGTGACAGCGGCGCGCTGCAGGATCTTGTGCGCTGTCACCACGGGACGGACGACGGATTGGTGACAACCGATGCGC
The DNA here is from genome assembly GCF_059567845.1 of Massilia sp. BGA-UO-ETr-WB1. NCBI lineage: Bacteria > Pseudomonadati > Pseudomonadota > Betaproteobacteria > Burkholderiales > Oxalobacteraceae > Massilia > Massilia sp. BGA-UO-ETr-WB1. The sequence goes on from NZ_JCAQOT010000016.1 coordinate 16,992, forward strand.
GCCGGCGCACCGATCGCGTCACCAATTGGCTGTTTATCCGCCCTACATGCCTGCCAGCAGATTTTCGAGGCGGGTTATCTCGTCGCGCAGGATGATCGCCGGTTGCCGCTTGGTGTTGAAATCCGCCAGCTCGGCAGCGCAATGGCCGTCAGCCACCGCGCCCTCGCGCTCCACGCATTTTTCAAGTGTGACCCGCGACGCCATGCTTTCTGCGACTTTTTCGGTCCAGAGGGGACGCAGAGTCGCCAAGCTTTCCTGCACCTGCGCCTTGTTCGTAGGCGTCGGCGCCGTGGTGGCGGTGTCGCCCGGCGGTACCGGATCGTCATCGGGCGTCAGCCCGGGTTCGGTCTGGCCCCCCTGCGTGCTGTCCGCCACCGTTTTGTTGACATCGGCTTCGGTCGCGTCGGGGCACAGCTTCAGGAAGTTCTGGCGCGCCTGAACCGTTTTCCAGGGTTTCTTCATGACGATGCCGAAGTAGTGCGTGATGGAGGCCGTGCATTCGGCGGGCCGGTCGCCCGTTGAAAGGCACAGCACGGCCTCGCAGGCCAGCTGGGAGAGGCTGTCCATTTCCGCTGCTTTCGCGCCGGACGAGCACAGCACAGGCAAAGCGAGCGCCATTGATGCGATGAGTTTTTTAGTATTCATGGTCATGGTTCCATTCGGGGTTGATATTGGTGACGCCGCGGCGGTGGCCAGGCGGCGTTTTTGTCACCACTATGGTTTCGCGGACGCGAAATCAGCGCGACCTAACCTGCTCCTTCGACACGTCCCGCGATGGCGCAGGCGCTGGCTTTTCCACGGAACGCACCGTCACCTTCGGGGTTGGCAGCTTGATTTCGCCCTTGTTGATGGCTTCGCCGACTTTCGACAGCAGAGTGGCCCGCTCATTCTCAGGAACCTTCGCGATGTTCCTGCCCAGTACTTTCATGGCGGCGTCGACGCGTAATTGCTCGTCCTTCGACAAGGTTCTGGTGATGCCCAGTTCGGCGGGTTTGATTTCCCATTTGTTGCGCTGCGCCTCGATGGTTTCCGTGCCGACCACCTTGCCCGACTGGTCGCGCTTGTTGGCCTCAACGATCACATCCTTGCTGCCCTTGAGCGTCAGCGAAACCGGATCGCCGGGCTGGCTTTTGCTGTCGCTGATGGCGCGCTCCAGGTCCTTGCCCCACACGGTTTTTTCGCCCTTGTCCGTGTCGAGCTTGACGTAATAGCTGTCCTTTTCTTTCGGATCGAAGTTGAACTTCGCCGCCCCGTGCTCGACCAGGCGGCCAGTCTCGATGCGGGCGGCGACGGCCGGTTCCGGCGGGTTCGGTTCCGTGGCCGCCTTGACTTCGGTCTTGACGGCCACGGCTGCGGCGGTCGCCGGGGCCGGTTCCTTTCGCTCCTGCGCGGGTTCGGGCGCGGCGGCCACCTTGTCGGCGGCCTTCGGCTCGGGCGCTGGCGCCGCTTCCTTCCTTTCCGGTGCGGGTTCCGGCGTGGAGCGCTCGCGCACGGTGACGACTTCGACAGTGTTCGCGACGGCCTTTTCCCCGGCGCCCGCCATGGTGGGACGCTCGGCGGTGACGCCGCGATCCCGCTTCAGCTGCTCCAGCTGCTCCAGGTCGCGCTCGTTGGGCTTGTAGCCCTTCGTGTCCATCCCGCGCGCCTGCGCTTCCAGCCACGCGATCTGCTTGAAGTTGTCCGTACCCTTCAGTTCCAGCGTACCCCAGTTCTTTGCCGCCGCCACCGCAATCATGTCCGCGATGACCTGGCGGTCTTCGACCGACGTCGAGAGCTTCTTGCCGTGGTCCTCGAACCGCAGCGCGTCGGAGCCGCGCTCCTTGAATTTGCCGTCCTGCACGTGGTACGAGCTCAGCACTTTATCGGGCAGCTCGTAGCCAGTCTTGTTGAGGACGATCTTGTTGCCCTTCGCGTCCACGGCCGTAGTGTCCGTGGCGCCGTCCTTGGCCTGCTCCTTCGAGGGCTCGGGCTGCGCGACCGCCGGTTTTGCGCCGGGCTCCTTATCCAGCTGCACGGCGGGCTTGGCCTGCGCCTCCGGCTGCTTGGCGCCTTCGCCCAGACCCGCGCCCACCTGCGCCTTGGCGGTCGCAGGCGCCGGCGCTTTGGCGGCTTCCTGCGCTTTAAGTTTGGCGTCGATGTCGGCCTCGATCTTCGCCTGCGCCTGTGTCAACGCCGCCAGTTCCCTAGTGGCACCTGCCACCAGGCCGGGGTGGGCGCGCTCCATTTCGTCCTTGTACTGGGGCGTGTCCCGCATACTCATTCCCATGTAGGCCAGGGCTCTGGCCTGCAAGTCGGGGCGCGTCAGTTCGGCCAGAGCTTTGGTGTCCTTGTCCACCCACGACTTGATGGCCTCGGCCGGGGCCGTGTAGCCGGACGGGTTTCCATGGTGGTTTTCGTAACGGCCGTGGATGGCGCCAACGGTGCGTACTTCAGCCTTGTGTTCTTCCGTCATCGGGGCCTTGCCGGTCGCTTCCTTGCCCGGCGCTTGCTCCTTCGGCGCGGGCTGGCGGGCGTCGAAAGCCTTGGTGTCCAGGGGCAGTTTTTCGAAGAAGCTGGCGAGCACCACTTCGCCTACGCCTTTCTTGAAGGTGCCGTCGGCGCTCTTGGCCGGTTCGATCACGCGGCCGACATCGACATCCTTGTCCTTGTTGGACTTGGCGTGCACGATGTTCGGATTGTCTTTCTCGTTGAGCAGGATATCGCGCCCTTTCTCCTGCAATTTGACGGCCTCCTTCATCAATTTCTGGAAGTCGCCACCCTCCTGATGGAGGGTATAGCTCGCGTCCTGCTTCTCCTTGTAGAAGAGCCGCAGCGCGCCGGACTCCTTCTGACTGTCCTTCTGCGCAATCGGGGTAACTTCGGGGCTGCTGGTAAATTCGATGCTGTTCATGTGGGGCTCCTAAGATTAGGCGGCTCTCGCCAAATGGTTTTCTTCCTCTTCAACAACGGTTGCATCGAACGCCGCAAAGTCGAAACCGATCGCTTCGCCGATGGCGGCGAGGATTTCGCGGCTGTTCACGATGTCATCCACGTCGGTGGTAGCTACTTCCTCCGGCAGCAGCGCCCGGTCGCGGTGGGTGGTTCTGACGATGCGCAGGACAGGCACGGGCGGCGGTGGTAGGCTGATCCGGCCAAAGAATGCGGGGTCTAGGTAGTAGAGGACTTTGTCGGCGAAAACAGGCTTGGTGTTCTTCTTCAGGACGATCACCTTGCCGAACCCCAGCTCGCGCAATTCCTGCGGCAGCATCAAAGCCCTCTTCTGGTCGCTTTCGTTCTCGCTGCGGCCAGCCTTGTCGAGCTGGCGTGTCCGGCTCTTCGACTTGATCGTGTCGTAGCCCAGGAGCTTGGAATATTCCTCGGCATCCTTCAGGTCGTCCGGCTGGTACAGCAGCTTGGTAGTGCAGTTGCTCAGCAGCGTGTCCGCGCCTTCCTTGCCGTAGCCGTCCTCTTCGCCCGCGATCTGCGAGTTGTTCTGGTAGACCAGCACGAGGCGCATGTTGAAGCCCGCCATGATGGCAATCGCCTTGCGGATGATCGTGATGCGGCCCAGCGCCGTGAATTCATCGAGCAGCAGCAAGCATTGGTATTTCAGGGTCGGGTCGTCCTCCGGCAGCGTCTTCGTGTTCTGGTTGATGGCGATGGAGAAGAAAATGTTCATCAGCACGGAGTAGCGCACCAAGTCTTCCGCCGTCATGCCGATGTAGATCGACATCTTTTTGCGACGCACATCGCGCAGGTCGAAGTCGTTGCCCGCCGTGGCGGCGGCCAGCACGGGGTCGCGGAAGATTTTCAGCGGCTCCACGAACGTGCCGAGGATGTCGCCCTGCGCCTTTTCGGACAGGTTGGAGTAGGAGCGCAAGGCGTCCACGCACTCGACGGAGAGGCGCGGCGCCGGGCTGGTACTTTCCTCCCGCGCCCGGATGGTGGCCTCGATCCACTTGTTGAGCGGTTCGCCGCTGGACGGCGTGGACAGCCGCAGCAGGTTCGGCATCGAGAATTCCTCGTCCGGGGTCTCCATCATGTACATGCACAGGCCCATGAACAGGGTCTGTGCGTTACCCGTGAAGAAGCGGTCCTTCTCGCTTTTGATCGGATACCACATGACAGCTTGGTTTTGAATGTCCCCGATGCGGTATTCGTATTCGTGGCGCACATAGGCCAGCGGGTTGAACCGGTGCGACTTGAAGTCCTCCTGGCCTGGAGCGAACAGGAAGCACTCCTGGCCGTTCTGCGACCGGAAACCCGAAGTGATCTTCCAGTTCTCCAGCTTCAGATCGAGGTTGATGACGGAGTGCGGGTAGGACAGCAGATTGGGGATGACGAAGCCGACGCCCTTCCCCCCCTGCGTGGCCGATGCGAGACTGAGGAATTCCTTGCCGTAGTAGCGTAGGAATTCGTCGCCGACCTTGCCCAGTATGATCGCAGGCCACTTGTTGCTGGACTTGCCCAGCAGCCCGGACTGGCGCATTTCCCCCGTGTTCGCCCAGCGCGCAGCGCCGTGCAGTTTGCGGCCGGGTCCGCCCACCAGTACCATCAGTACGATGGCCAGCGGCACGGCGGGAACCGCCACAGCCGCGATAGCGCCAAGCACCAACGACTGCTTCACCTTCACAACGTGGCCGAACAAGGCCCAGTAGTCGGGCAGCGTCGTCAGCGTGACCGTGTGGGCCGGTATATCCTGGAGGTGGGCGAACAGCCGCCCCCCCGCGTACATGCCTCCCGCCGAGAAGGCTCCCAAGAAGATCAGGCCGACAACTGCCAGGACCAGATATTTTTCGGTCTTAGACATCTTTATCCCCCCTCATCATCTTTGCTTTACGAACCGGGTCAAAATAGAGTTGCGTCATTTGGGTATGGGAGAACTGGACCATCACGTCGATGGAGGTCGTGACCTCCCTGACGATGTGGTTCCAGTCCAGCGTGCGGCCGACTTCGGACTGTTTGACGAGCGTGGCCACGCGCTGGTAGGTCTCCAGAGGGCTGTTGGCATGCGCCGTCGTCAGCGAGCCGGGATGGCCAGTGTTCAGCGCGGCGATGTAGTCGAACGCCTCGTCGCCGCGCAGCTCGGTCAGGAATATCCGGTCCGGTTTCATGCGCATGCAATTTTTGATCTGCTGCTTGGGCGTGACGAAATCCCCGTAGAACAGGTGGACCTTGTTCCAGTGCAGCGGCAGCGACAGTTCGTGCGTGTCTTCGATGGTGATGATGCAGGTGTCCTTGGGCACCAAATCGGCCAGCGCCTTCATGAAGGTGGTCTTGCCGCTGCCGGTGCCGCCCGATATGCAGACGTTCAGCTTGTGCTCGATGCACAGCTCGAAGAAGCGCTTCATGTCCCGCCCATTTTTCGCCATCAGGATGTCGAACTCGAAGTCCTGCAAATGCACGTCGTCGGGCACGGACTGGAAGATGGACACGTCGCGGAAATGCTCCAGGCGCCCGCTATTGATGTAGTCCAGAAGGCGAAAGCGTTTGTCGCTGGCGATGCGGAACGTCAGCGCGACGGTATCGGGCTGGCACGCTGGCGGGATCACAATTTGCCCGCGCTGGCCGTCAGGGAGCGTCACCTGTTTGATGGGGCATTTGACGTCGAGGGCAGTCCCGCCGTGGTAGATGGACGATGCGTTCGCAAGCTCCTTCAGGATGCGCAAGTCGCACTGGGGCACCTGATGCGCCTCCCACCCGGCGGACGATTCCGTGATGATCGTGCCAGGCTGGTTTACGCGGACCTCCGTCAGGCCCGGAAGGTCGAGGAAATGCTGAATTCCCGATTGCTTGAGCTTTTCCCGCACTGTCACGCTTTTGTCGAACGGCGCGCTGACCAGCTGCGTGCGCGGCGCGGCTGGACGCTGGACTTCCGGCGCCGCAATTTTCGCGTCCGCGAAAACCGGCGGTTGCACCCACGGCTCGAAGGGGGCGGCGCGCTGCTGGGAGCCACCGGGCGTGGCCTGCGGCTGCGCGGCGCTGCCTTGCGCGTTGCCGGTCGATTTATTTACGAGCGAGTTCATATACCCTCCGGAAGTCCATGTCACGCAGCACGAAGATGGTGGTGGCCTCGCCGTGGCTGACGTAGCCGGTCGGCGGAATGTTGATGGTGTGCTCCAGGGTCTTGCTGGCGAGGTCCTGGCCCGCCGTTGACGTGTTGCCGAACTGGACGGTTCCCTTCGAGTCGCTGGCGCGGTTCGCCATAGCCTGCCCCAGGTCGCCGATCAGACTGAGCAGAATGGCGCCGCCGAAGCGCTGGCCGAGGTGGTTGTCCACGTCTGCGGGGATGCCCGCGCCGCCGAGGGGGTCGGTCGCCAGCGAGTTGACATCGACAAACACGCCGTACGGGGTGTCGATCCGCGACCAGATGGCGGCGATGCGCGCCTGTCCCTGCATCATCACGTCGCGCCGCTCGCCGAAGGCCTTGCTTCCGCGCTCGATGAGCAGCACCTTCCCATCGGACGAGTACACGTCTTCCGCCACCACGCAAGACACGGCGCCGGAGTGCTCGCTGACGATCCTCGTGATCGTTCCGCAAGCAATGGCGGTGCCCCGATGCAGCAGCATGCTCAAATCAGGTCGCTGGCCAGCGACGCCCGCCTGCAGCACCGACGGTTTCACCTTGTCGTCTAGCCCATTGCGCGGTGCGTCGGCCGACGCTAGGCGTACCGGAGCCGTCCCACCAGGCGCCGCTGGACGGCGGCCCCCGTCGTCACCGAACGCGCTGCCGCCACCACCGGTCTGCACCAGCACATCGCCATCCATCCTGCGCTGAGCCAAGGTCTGAACAGGCGATCCGCCGCCGGCTGCCCTGCCGGCGCCGGAGCCCGAAGGTGCGCCGCCGGTCCGGCCCGCGCCCGCCGCGCCTGAGCCAACGGCGGCACCCTGCGCGCCGTCTTTTGCCACGCCGATAGCGCTTGCGGGCGTAGCGAGCTTGCCTTGCGCGGCGGCGGCGGCCGCCGCCGCTTCAGCCGCCCTCTCTGCATCTTCCTCCTGCGCTTTCTCGCGCCTGATACGGGCCTGGGCGCCGTCGAAGTCTGCGGTGGTGGCCGCCACGGCTTTGGGCCGCTCCTTGGCCTTTTCCGCGACCTCCTGCCGTTTGTTCTTCTCAAGCTGCTTCATGAACAGCGTGATTCCCAGAGCGGCCAGCACCAGGGCGAACAACAGGCCCCCGACCAGCACGAGGCGCGTGATGTTGGTCTTCTTCTTCGTGGTCTTCAGGTCGGGGATGTCGCGGTCGATGGGTTCGTCGGCCACGGTGTTTTGCATCGGATTCATAGCGGGTCCTTTTGCATGCGAACAGCGTTTGGTTCGGTCGTGCCGAGCACGTTGAGTTTTCCGTTGGGGTTGAAGCCGTCGTTGCGGATCGCCATGACCGACTTGCCGTAACGAAGGACGAAGTTCGCGGCGGTGCCATGCACCACAACGGTTCCGGTCTGCGGCTCCATGTGGAAGTTGGCGATGGCTTCGTCCCCGCCCGGCAGGATTTTGAAGACCACCGGCAGCGGCCGGGTGGAATCGAACCGCATGTAGGTGAACCGGCCGTCGTCTTCCACCATGCTTGGCGCCAGATCGTCGTCGCCCTGCTTCATGTATTCCCTGTTGCGTGCTGCACCCGCCCCTGCGGCCTTGACTGCCGAGTCGATGCGCTGCAAGCGCTCGTTGACCAGCTTGGCCTTCTGGGCGCTTTCCTCTGCCATCCTGCGCGCCGTGTCCGGATACTCGAAGCGCACGATATTGGTTGGCGGGATGCCGGATTTCGGCGGGATCGAAACAATCTCGAACGCATACGTCCGCTTGGTGGTCACGACCAAGAGCTTCGTGTCAGGCTTCGCCACCTTCGGCTTCAGCATGATGTTGCTGCCCTTGGGACCGAGCGACCATGCTTTCGCATCGCCCATGCCGACCATCGACTCGGGCGCGTCAACGATGCGCTCGTCTTCCTCGAACTGGATCAGCGTGGGCTCGCCGACGCTGGTGTTGATCTTCACGAAGCGGCCGAACTCATAGCGCTCGATGCGGATGCGCGGATCGGTCGGCGGCGCGGCGTTGGCGACGGTGCCGGTCAGGCCCAGCACCAAGGCTGTCATGGCGATGGGCTTCATGGATTGGTTCCTTCCACTGCTGCATCGGTTGCGACGGCCGCGCTTTTCGTGATGTCGCGCTCAACGGTGTAGCTGGTGACTTTGAAGCCGGGAACGTTGATGCCCCGGTCCTTGTCGGTCATGGGCGCGTTTTCGTATTCGAAGGCTATCGTTGCCTGGAAATACTCGGTGCGCGGCTTGCCGTTGCCGTTCAGCGGAATGGTTTTTTTGGAGAACGACACCAGCGCCGTCTCGCCGACGAAGGCGATGGTCCCCGCCGTAGCGATCACGCGGAAGTTGTCCTTCAGGATGTTGACGGGAGCCTTCGGGTTCGACGGGTCCGAGAATTTCTTGTACAGGTCGCCCTCCTGCACCGACGACAGCAGCTTGGTCGCATCGTAGAACGACTGGATGAGCTCCCAGTCGTACGACTCGCGGTAGTGGATGTATTGCCGCAGGTAAAACAGGTCCGTGGCTTTGCCGAAGGACATCTTGCCGTCCTTGAGCGTCGTCAGCTGCGTGACTTCTCCGGTGACGCCGTTGTGGCTCCACACGCCCGGCGGGTTGGGTTTGTTCAGGAACATGTTGACCCCGGCCGCGATGATCGCGACCCCGGCCAGCACCATGGCGCCGGTAGCAACCCGCCACGCGACTTTCTTCGAGGCGCGGCTTTCTTCGGTCTTCGATTTCTCGAAATCGAGCGCCTGCTGCATGTACCACTCGCCCAGCTGGTCCATGGACATGGGCTGCTTGTTGTCGCCGCCTTCCGTCGCCTCTTTGCCCTTGCCAGTGAGGCGCGCCCTGGCTTTATCTAGAACTGCTGACATATCGATTACCCTTTCTTCGTGAGCGGTGCGTTGACTGGCGTCCAATCGCCGGTCGGCTGCGGTGGCTTGGGCGGCGTGCTGCCGCAGCCGGTGGCGACGGCGACGCATACGAGCATTGCGATGAATTTCTTCATGATTTCCTCACTTCTTTTCAGGTGACATGGAGCCGCCTCGCGGTGGCGACGGTGCTGGTGGATTATTTTCTTTGGGCTTGATCTCGCCGCCCCCGGGCGGCTCCTTGCCTTTCATGCTCGGCAGTTTTGGCATGCCCGGCAGCTTGCGGACCATCGTTGAAATGCCGATCCCGCCAGCCAGGGCGGCGGCAATCGAAGGCAGGTTCAACGACACGAAGACCATCCCCAGGCAGACGAGGGAGATATAGAAGACGGAGGAAATAGACAGCTCCGAAGGAATTTTGCTGCTGATCATCGCTATCTCGATCTGCGCGGCGAAGGAGAACAGCATCACCAGGAAGGCGTAGTTCAGGCATTGCCCGGTCCAGTTTTTGAACAGGTCGCGGGTGGCCGGGAACAGCGCGGCGCCAATGAACAGCGGACCTACCGCGACCAGAATTCCAAGCGCGATCTTGGCGAGGAGGATGTAGGCGATGGCGATGACCATGAAGGCGCCGCCGAACACGGACATGGAGACAATCGCAATGCCCGCAAAAATGGTCTGCTTGATGCCGTCAGCGTCGTTGTACAGCTTAATGAAGGAGTCGATGAAGGCGTTCGCCATCGTGTCCAGCGCCGCCTGCGAGCTGTAGCCCGTGCCGACCGTATTGGCAAGGTCGTCGCCGAGGCCGATGACGAACGGCGCCACATACAGCTGGTACATATCGATGTTCAGGCCGAAGACGATGATGGCCCCCCAGGCGATCATCCGGGACCAGAAGTCCATCATGTCATCAACGATGTCGCTTTCCCCCCGCCAGTACGAGAAGAGAATCAGCATCATGTACAAGCCGAAACAGGCCGCAAACAAGGGCGTCACAAGCGCGATCATGTTCGCGGTCCCCGTCACCAGCACTGCGGTCACGGCGGAGTCGAAGAACGTGTACAAATCGGTAAAAGGTGTTATTGCCATAGTGTGGGACGGTGGTCCCGCTCCGTTCGGACTTGTGATTGAAGAAATAGGCGGGCATCGCAGGACACCCGCCCGCCGCTACGCTTATTTGGCGAATGCCGTGTCGAATTCCCGCGACCGCTGCTCATTCGCCAATTGCGCTTCCGCCAGTTGCAGCTGCATGAGCAGGTTCAGCCGGACTTGCTCGTTTTGGATCATGGCGTTCTCGGCGGCCATGCGGTTTGCCAAGTCGGCGGCCCCCTTGGCGTCCTCTTGGGCGTCGGCCTGGATCATCAGTGCGTTGATGTTTTCCACCCGTTTGAGCGTGGCGTCGTAGGCCGCCATCGTCATGGCCTTGTTTGCGACCATTACGTCCTGCTGGCGTTTCCGCCCGCCGGTGGCCCCGTCGATAAAGCCCTCGGCCTTCAGAATGGCTTTCGCTGAATTGCTCAGTCCGACGAGTGAGCCGCTTTTGACCTGGCTGTAGACGCCCGCCCATTCGTCAGGCAGGTAGTTGCGCAGCGCTGGGTTGTTGAGGATTTGGCCCAGGTTGCGGGCGCCGCTGATGGCCTTGTACTGCTTCTCCAAGCCCTTGATCTGGTCCACCATTTGGGTGTACTGCTTGGCCCACTGCGTCATCGTCTGAACCTGATTGACGATAGCCGGCGCGTCCAGCATGACGGACACGGGAATCCCCGCGAACGCCGAGCTGGATACGGTCAGCAGCAGCGCCGCACCGATTCGTTTTGCTGTATTGGTAGTCATATAACTCTCCAAGTTGATTTTCGCGTCCGCGAAAACTTGCATTGGCAGCGGGGAGGGATTGTTTTTTCGCGGACGCGAAAATGGGTGATCCCGCTGCCGGTTAAACCATTGCTTCGAGCGCCTGCTTCTTGCCCTTGCGCCGCGCCTGGAACTCGGGCATCCACACGTCAGGGTCGGTGCCCACTTCGGATACGATTTCGTTGAAGATCGTGATGTTCTCGGTATTGCCGGACAAGATGGAAATCTCGTCGTCCATGCCGTACAGGTCCAGCATCGCGAAGCAGCTCTGGTTGCCCTGTTTGATGAGGAAGGTGCGCGACTCCAGGTCCAGCCCCTTCAGCGTCACGAACTCCTTGTAGGTCAGCCCTACCCGCTTGTAGCTGTCGAACTCAGCCGATGGGTTTGGCAGCAGGATTTTGGTCGCGGTCTGGTCTCGGATCGCGGCGAAGATGGGCGAGCCAATGGCGTCCTCGGGGGACTGGGAGGCCATGACCATGAATTCGTCGCGCTTGCGCCCGGTTTTGAGGACGTCGAACATCATCTTCTGCGTGCTGGGGTAGGACGCTGGCACGTAGAATTCCTCGATCACGGTGGCCAGCAAGCCGCCCTGCTTCTGCATCAGCGCCTTCAGGTGGAACAGGTACGCCAGCACGGGTTCCGTGGGTTTGTAGTTCTCCCGGAGGAAGTCCGACACGTCGAAGCCGACCTTGCTTTCGTGGATGAGCCCCATGTTGTCGGCTACGTTGTCGAGCGCCCAGGCGAACTCGCCGTCCGTCGCCTCGCACCATTTCGCAAGCCGTTCCGGCAAGGTGTTGCCACCGGCACCGGGGATGTTCTCCAGCAGGCGGCTGAAGCGGCGATGCTGGATGTCCAGGCTCATCACGGCGTCCACCGCGACCTTGATCTGGTTGCCTTCCTCGTCTGTGATCTTGCCGTTGTGGTCTTCGGCGCAGGTGCGCACGAGTCCGTACAGGAATTGGCGGTTGATCGGCGTGTCGGGCAGCTGGAACGGCGCCAAGCCGGTGCGCTCCCCGGCCTTGAGCGAGTAGTACACGCCGCCCAGCGCGGCGATGAAGATTTTCAGCCCCTCGTCCTTGTCGAGCGCGAAAATCTTGGAGTCGAAGCGCTCAAGGAAGCCGATCAGTGCGGTCTCCAGCGTCGTCTTACCGGCGCCGGTCGCGCCGAGTATCAGCGTGTGACCGGCGATTTTCTCGCCCAGGTTGTCCTCGCCCTCCTTTGAGTGGTGGAAATTGAAGCTGTACAGCGAGGCCGAGGCGGTCTGCAACGGGATGACGGCCGAGCCGTCGCCGATGGGATTGCCATCGGATTTCCCGGTTGAGTAGTTGTGCATGCCGAACGACGCGGCCAGGTTACGGCTGGATTTCATCATCGGCCGCGGTTTGAGCTTCGCGCCGGGAATATGGCTGACGTAAGTCACTGGCGCCGAGAGAGCTGCCTTGATGAAGCGGGCGCCGCACTCTCCCAGGAAGGTGGTCGTCACCATCGTGCCGTTGTCTGCGGCCTTCTCCTTCGTCGGGCCGTAGACAGTCAGCGCCGCGTGGTATTCGCCGAAGGCCAGTTCGCCGGACTGGATGTAGCCGAGAGCGCTGCGGAGCTCGGCGAGCTGGTGGCCCGCCTTGTCCTTTACCGATTCCAGCTTGTTGATCTGGCTGTTGATGGCCTTCTGGGCCTGGAAGGTGCCCATGCAAACGAAGGATTGTGTCAACGTGAATTCGGATTGCAGAGCCAGTACCTTGTCGAACATGCCCCATTTTGTTTCGTCGGGGAATCCTCCCAAGTCGTACGAAACGGCAAAGCGCGTCGCGCTGGCGCCGCGAATTTCTTGCAGGTCGTAGCCCCAGTGGTGCCACGAGCTGGGGATGGATTCCATGGCCGGGGTCGAATAGACCGGCTGCGGCTCCTTGAACCCGTTGTACATTCCGCCCAGGAACTCGTAGACTTGCGAGAACATCACACCGTTGGCCGAATAGGTTTCCAGCATTTCCGGATCGTAGATCGCCAGCGCCTTCATGATCTGCGTACCGACCTCCTCCAGCTCCTGGGCCCCCTCCTCGATGTCGTCGTGTTTCAGCAGCACCGAGATATAGAAATTGTTCTCGAAATAGTTGCCGGTCTCGAAGCGCCGCAGGTACTTGGAGGCGAACTGCCGCATGAACGCCGTCTTGAACTTGAACCGGCTGTCGAAGGAGACGCGCTCCCGCTTGAGCGTGGTCCAGAGGGCCAGACGGCCGCCCTTGTCCTTGGCCAGCGAGGCGATGACCCGGTTGCGGTTGTTGAAGCGGCTGACGATTTCATCGTCCGCCTTCGCCTCGAACGGCATCCCAGCGAGCTTGATGACCAGCAGCGCCTTGTCGTCGGAGTAGCTGACGACGCGGGGCGTGACGTGCCTTCCGATCTTCGGAAGCCGCTCTTCTGCTGACAACTGATTATTCAAGATGGCGCTTATAGACATGATTTCTCCGTCCGAATTTCATTGGTGAGAGGGTGAAGGTGTTGCCAAAATGCTTGGCATTTCTTCGGCTGAGGCGGCACCAGATTTCCATCGCGGTGATCCGCAAGGCTTGGTCGTCGGTCTCGCAGATTTGCTTGAAATACAGCAGCACTGGGAGACCGACGGCACCGAAGAACACGCCACCAGCCCCGAGAAGCGCGGCCGCGACGAGAGCGATCAACATGCTCAGCATCCCGACCACGATCAAAGCGACAAGCGGGACACCCCAGACCATAGCCACCCGAGACAGGGCGTTATAGGAGGGGTATACCTCTTGATTGTGTGGGGACGTGGACATGATTAAGCTGCGGCCCAGAGGAAGAACGCCCAGCCGGCCAGCGCCGTGGATGCGCCAACCACGGCGGTCTTCATGACGCACTGGCCGTAGTCCGACCACTGGATTTTGTCCGTGGCCAGCTGCGCGCCCTTGGCGCCCAGGTACACCACAGCCAGGATGGCCAGGATGACGAAGAACCAGACCTTGAACGCTTCGACGGCGGCAGTGCCGGTATCGAGCCCGGCGGCGCTGGCGGCGGAAGCGAACATGGAGAAGGCGGTGAACAACAGTACGAATTGGAACTTTTTCATGGCGATACCCTTTAATTGATAAGTGGAAAGTTAGAACTCTTGAAATACATCCCAGGTCGCGGCCTGCGGCCCCTCTGGTTTTCCTGCATTGGGTGGCGCTGCCGACCCCGCGCCTGTGCGCGCCATCTTCGGTTTTGCCGAAGCCGACGACTTCGCGATCACTGGTATCGCTTGCGCAATGGATTGAAGTTCCCTAGGCGCGAGGTGCGCTAGCACCTTGTCTACATAGCTCGGTTTGTTTCCCTCCTTTTCTTGACCCCTTGTGAAATTGCCGCTGTAGTAGCAAGACAGAGCGGCTTTGGTTGCTGACATGCCGTCACCGAATTTGGGCTCGGCCCTACCGCTGCACTCGTCGTAAATCGCATCCCCGGCGAGCGAGTTCTTGAGCGGATCGAACACCGATTCGTGGTCCAATCCGTATTTGGCGAGGTTCGCCTGATTAACCTGGCGGCACCCCATGCTGTAATTGAAGCCCTGTTTCTTAAGGCTGAGGGCGGTTGCGATGGCCTCATCCTTGTTGCGTGGTTGCCGAACCAAACGGCCGTTGACTACGCCGATGGCGTACGGGTTGAATGACGACTCCACCGTGACCAGTGCTCGCGCTATGGGCTTGGTCGCGTACTGCATGCAGTCATTGGCTGCGGCCATGAAGTCAGTCATTTCAGCCTCCCACCGCCAAGGCTGGCTCAGTGACCGGTACGCGGCAGAACCGCCAGCCGCCTACTTCGACGAAGACACTGCTGGCTAGGGCGCAGTTTTCTTGCGCAAAGGTGATGGCGCCAAGCACATTGCGCCATACCTTCATTTCACCCCTGGCGGTCGTCACCGGCCTTTCCTCCGGCTGACCTTCGAACCTCAACCGGATCGTCCAAAAGCCTTCAGGCGCTTGCTTGACCGTCACGCTGTACGTTCCGCGTCCGAGAGACGCACCAAGCATTTCCAAATACCCCTTGGTCAATTTCGGTGGCTTGCCTACATCTAGGGTCATATCTTCCATAATGTTTTTCATTTTGTGGATTTGTCCCAAGTTTAAAGGATTATCAAAACAAAATCACGTTTTGTTTAACAAAATGTGATTTTGTTGGTTTTGGTGCATATTCGCGCTGGCGCGATCTTGTCAAAGTGACTACAGGTTCTTCCACTTGAACGCTAACTTTTTTCTTGATATGGAAGTATCCTAGGGAAGATATGGTAAAAATATTTCCTGTTACAGAAATACTAAAGAACTTTTTTAGGCATTTCCACGTATATTTTTGGAAACATTTTCTGCCAATAACGGTAAAATTCCTGTTGGTAATTAAATAAAGTTATCAAAAAGATGTGCTACGCCCTTCAGGGGCGTCCGTTGCAAGACGAACCATGAAATAATTGCCACTCTCGCAGCATAAAAAAATAAAGACGGCAGTAGCCAATCCGACTGAATGCGCAAAACAGCCGAACCCAAAACCGAATGCTCACGGGAAAAACTAGGAGAAATGTATGAATGACAATGAGACAGCGCAGATGCGCGTCCTGCTGGCGGACGACCACCCCATCGTTATGTCGGGGTTTGCACTTTCCCTGCAAAGCAAAGGAATAGAGGTAATTGGGCAAGCAACTACGCCCAATGAAGCCGTGGAAAGTTACGAAAAATTGAAGCCAGACGTTCTAATGATGGACTTGCGGTTTGGCGAAAAGCTGACAGGCCTGGATGCCGCCAAAACGATTCTGGAGCGCCATCCCGATGCCAACATTTTGTTTTTGAGCCAGTTCGACCAGGATGCGCTGATCAAGCAGACTTACAGCATCGGCGGACGCGGTTTTCTAACCAAAGACATCAGCG
This sequence comes from Massilia sp. BGA-UO-ETr-WB1, assembly GCF_059567845.1. Classification (NCBI taxonomy): domain Bacteria; kingdom Pseudomonadati; phylum Pseudomonadota; class Betaproteobacteria; order Burkholderiales; family Oxalobacteraceae; genus Massilia; species Massilia sp. BGA-UO-ETr-WB1. Next base: position 32,637 of record NZ_JCAQOT010000016.1, read on the forward strand.
CGGGCGACTTGGCCCAAGCGGTCTCTGATGCCAGTCGCGGCGAAACCTATTTCCTCAACAGGATCGCCAAACGCTTGGCCAATTTGTCGGTGAAGGGCGACCAGTCGCCAGGTGCTGTGCTCGATCCCCGCGAGTTCGATATCTTCCTGCTGACGGCAAAGGGCCGGACAAATCAGGAAATGGCGGACTTGCTGGGCCTTTCGCAGAAGACGATCAGCAATGTGACCCATTCACTCAAGGAAAAGCTCGGCACCAACAGAATTGCCGATTTGACATTACTTGCCGTCAAACACGGATACATCGAGCCTTGATTTTCGCGGAGGCGAAAAAGGCCAAGGACCAGCTTTTTCGCGTCCGCGAAAATCTACCCTGCAAATTATGAATATAACAATACCGATTGCCGTCACCTACGGCCTCCTGGCCGCGTCCATCGTCGCCGTATGGCTCAAGCCCCTGCGCATTAGCGACAAGCTCACCCTGCCCCCTTGGGGGGCTGTGTTCGCCGCCGCCTGCGTCAGCGGTCTTCAAACCGGCTTGGTCTCGTGGCAAGGCTTGTTCGCACTGACAGGTTTCGCCGCCCTCGCCTACGCCGCGAAGGCCGTGAAGCCCGGCTTGATCAAGTTGGCGTTGCTCATAGGGACCGGCTGGATGACGTTGGCTCTGTCCGTCCACAAGTTCCCCGGTTTCATGAATCCTTCGCTTGTATCGAATATGCGCGTCAGCGAAGGGGCGCCCACCTTCACGCACAATCTCAACTTCGACACGGCCGCAGCCGGTCTGATACTCTTCGCGACCTTCTGCGTGCGAGCCCGCACCCGCAACGAATGGCGCGAAGTCCTCCGCCAGTACCCCGTCATCATCGGCACGCCAATGGTCGTCCTCGCTTTGGGTGTTGTCTTGAGCTATGTCAATGTTGATCCCAAGCTTGTTGCCTACACTCCCGTGTTTTTCCTGTGCAACTTGCTGTTCACATGCGTGACCGAGGAAGCGTTCTTCCGTGGCTTCATCCAAGCGCAACTCACCATTGGAATGAAGCGCTGGCGTTCCGGCCCCTATATCGCCATGGTCGTAGCGGCGGTCCTATTCGGCATCGCCCATGCGAAGGGGGGGCCGTTGTTGATCGCCCTAGCTTCGCTGGCCGGTCTTGGATACGGCTACGCACTTCACCGCAGTAAGCGAATCGAGGCGGCGATATTGACTCATTTCGCGCTGAATGCGTTGCACTTCGTTGCGTTCACCTATCCCCGAACCCTATAAATGACGATCATGAAGCCATTCCCACGTTACCTGGCGCTCAGCGCCCTTACCTTCACCACGTTGCAGGCGTTCGGCCAAAGCGCGGACCTCGACATCATTGACAACACCAATGTCGTGCTCACGCCCACACGCTTACGCCAGCCAATTTCGGAGGTGCCAGGAAGCGTGACCGTCATCACCGCCGACATGCTGGTGAAGTACGGCATTAGCACTGTGCCGGAAGCGCTGCGACTGGTTCCTGGCATGGCCGTCACCCAGCTTTCGGGCGGCCAATACTCGATCAACTACCACGGCAGTAATGCCTTTTCGCCACGGCGGATGAATGTACTGGTCGATGGTATGTCGGTCTACCGCTCCGCGTTCGCCCAAGTGGACTGGACCATGTTGCCTGTGGCTTTGGATGACATCGAGCGCATCGAAGTGACTCGCGGGCCGAACAGCGCGTCGTACGGCCCCAATTCGATGCTGGCGATTATCAACATCGTCACCAAGCACCCGAACGAGTCAGCCGGAACCTCACTTAGCGGTTCGGCAGGCTCGCGCAAGACACGCTCGGCCACTGCGCGCCATGGCGGCAAGATCGGCGCAGCCACCAATTACTGGCTCACGCTGGACCGCCGCCGGACGGCGGGTTTTGAAGAGGTGCGCGGCTCCGGTTTCACCTTGCCGGGAGTCGATCCGCACCACGACCGCTCGGAACGCGATCTGCTTAACTTCCGCTCATCGACGGAACTTGGAAAGGATGAGAACCTTGAAGTGCGCGTGGCGGCGCTCAATGGACGGCAGGAAAATCCGCTGCTTGACCAGTACCAGCAGTCGTACCCCGATGTCGGACTGCAAGAGCGCGACATCGGCATAACTTGGCACAAGAGCCTGTCGCCCGCCCACGAAATCAAGGTCAATGCCTACCTGTCCCGCCACAGCAACGACCAGAATTGGGTCGAATGCCTGCCGGCCCTCGCCTACCTGCCCGAACTCGGCACCCTTTGGCGCGCCAATCCAAGCTACGTCCTGGCGATCATCGCGGGCCAGGCACCTTCGGGAGGCACCCCGGCTGACAACCTGCTGGCAGCTGCGGCCCTGCGTGCCATTCGCGGCCTGGGCGCCAGGGCGACAGCGCCCGCTTGCGGCACCACCAATCAAAACTATGTTGAGAACCGCGCCGACATCGAAGTGCAGATGACCAGCGTGCTTTCCGAATCGCTCCGGTTTGTCGCGGGCGCCGGCGGCCGGCGCGACACGGCAGAAAGCGCGACGTACCTTGGCGGCAAGGTCAGCAACAATACCTGGCGCGTTTTCGCCAATGCCGAATACCGCCCAGCCTCTTCCTTCGTCGTCAACGCTGGTGGCTACTACGAGAGCGACAACCTGACGGGTTCCTCATTTTCGCCGCGTATCGCACTCAACAAGCATTTGGACGCGAATAACACGGTGCGCGTGGTGCTGTCCCGCGCCAACAGAATGCCGGGCATCATCGAGCAGCGGTCGAACTGGTCGTACCTGACCACCGGCCTGAATCCCGCTCTGCTGGGTGTGTCCGAAGCGTATTACGCGCAAAGCGCGCGCGCGAGCGGCACCCTCCAGGCCGAAAAGAACACGTCGCGGGAAATAGGCTATTCGGGCAATTTCCCCGCCCGTGGGCTGACAGTCGATGCGAAGCTGTTCGATGACCACTTGACCAATCTGATTTCCGAACGGCTCACGCTGACCAGCTTCAAGCCGACGAACGCCAATGCACTGCGCCTGCGCGGCGCGGAGGTACAAGTCGATTACGCACCCGCACCCAATTGGAACGTGCATGCCGGTTATTCCCACCTCAACGCCGACGCGACAACGCCGACCGAATTGACGCAGTACTCCCGCAACAGCGGCATGTTCGCCGCGTCACACCTGCTGCCTGGGGATGTCCGCGTATCGCTGGCCGCGTACAAGAACCAGGGTGCGGCCACGGGCCAGAGCGCCTTCGGCAAACAGGATTTGACCATCTCTAAGCGCTTCCGCATCGGCGGGGCAGTTTTGACGCCGACGTTGACTGTGACGCACTTGGACGAATCCGAGGTGAGGTACTTCTACGACATCGGCAAGTCGATTACCAATCGCATCGGTAATCAAATGCAATATCAGGTTAGCATCAAAGCTACCTTCTGACGCATATCCTGCCGCTGCGCTTTTCACCCTCGCAGCGGCCAATGTTACACAACCTAAAGCTGCTGCAACATGAGTGTACGTTCTCGGAGACAGTTTCTCGCCCTTCTCGTACCTCTTCTAGCTGGTCCAGCCGCTGACGCGTGGGCGCTTAACGGCCAGCGCTATGATTTGCAGATCATTACCGCCGATCAGTCGAAATCCACCATCCTGATAGTCGAAGCGCTGCGCGCACGGTTTCCTACCGCCAGCGCGGCCAGCCAAGTCAACAAACGCCGACCGGCAGGCAAGCTGCCGATCTACCTGGCGGTGGGGCCGGAAGCGCTGCGCTACCTGGCCGCGACCGGCACAAGCGGCCCGATAATTTCGACCTTCACATCGCACAAGGTATTCCACGCGGTCAACGACAAGGCACCCTGGCGCGCAGGCGCCGTCAGCGCCGTATACGCCGACCCGTCCCCGGTCCAGCAGTTCCAGCTTATCGGAACGATTTACCGCAAACCAATCAAGGTTGGCGTCATTCTCAGCAGCGACAACGAGCACATCGAAAGCGTCCTGCGCCGCAGCGTCACCTCGCGGCAGGCCGAGGTGACCTACGAAAGGCTCGCACCAGGTGAAGACATCAATCGAGTCCTCACACGCTTGGCGGACGTGCAGGCGATCCTGGCCACCCCCGACAGTGCTGTCTACAACGCCGAAACGATCCGGACCATACTGGTTTCGACCTACCGCCGAAACCAGGCGGTCATCGGGTTCTCGGCGGCCGTCGTCAAAGCCGGGGCGCTGGCGTCCACGTACTCAGGCATTGACGATATCGTTGCGCAAGTGGACGAAATGCTTGGGGAATACGAAACCACCGGACGCCTGCCGGAGCCACAATTCCCCAAATTCTTCGACGCCATCGTGAATGAGGACGTGGCCCGGTCGCTGAACATCGTCATTTCCGACCAAGTACCCAAGTTTTCGCGTAAGCCGGGCGGTAAGCTATGAAATTCCTGAAATGGACGAACTGGAGCATCGGCACGCGGCTGGTATGGATCACCCTCGTGCCCGTCGTACTGCTGTTCTGTTCGGTCGTACCCTTCACGTACGTGGCCCGCCTGGCCGAAGTGCGCGCCGAGGTCGTAGAGCGTGGGAAGGTCGTCGCCACGGCGGTTGCCGAGAGCAGCGAATATTCGCTCGTCACCGGCAATTTTTCCGAACTGGCGCGCATGTCCAAAGGCTTCCTGAAATCGGACAGCAGCATCCGCCTGATCCGCGTGCTCGACAACCAGCAGCGCGAAGTCTTTCGTATCGCTGCCGAGACAAGCCCGGACAGTTCGATACCAGTGGCGAAATCGGCAATTTTCAGGCAAGCGCCCATCGTTGACGATTTTGGCGCTACCGGGGAGCCGCATTTGACCGGTCCGGCGGTCGACCACGCTTCACAGTTCAAGCCAACCGTGATCGGCCAGGCCGAGGTGAGCATGTCGGCCGTCGATGTGCTGGCAGTCCAGAAAGAGCGCCTCTACCAGCAAACGGCCATCGCTATGCTCGCCCTGATCGCCAGCATCTGGATCGCCATGATCCTGTCCAATACCCTCAAACGGCCCCTGGCGACGATCATAGGGGCGGTAAACGGCATCCGGGCCGGAAAGTACGACACCGACATAGCCGTGACAAGCGGCGGCGAAATAGGGGATCTGCAAGCGTCCATCAAGGAAATGAGCATCAGCCTGAACGAATCCAAGCAGAGTTTGGAGAGGAAGGTGCAGGAGCGCACCATCGCCCTGGAGCAGTCGCGCAACGAGGCAGTCAAAGCCAATTACGAAAAACGCAAGCTGATCCAAAAGGTCAATACCGCCGTGGAGGACGAACGCAAGAGCATTTCCATCGAAATCCACGACCAGCTCAACGCAACGCTCATCGCGGCAAAACTGAACTCGGAACGCATCATCCACCTCGCACACCAGGGGCCGTCTGCGACGGCCAGCAGCGAAATCGCTGCCCGCGCTCAAACGATCATGAATCTGACCCTTGAGCTGTACGAGAACGCGAGGATCATAGTGAGGCGCCTGCGGCCAGAAGTGCTCGACATGCTGGGATTGCGGGGCGCAATCGAGGAAATGATTTATACGTACAACGCAAGCCACCCTTGCTGCCAATTCGAGTTCAAGGAGAATGGCGACTGCTCGAAGCTCGACGGAGGACTGTCGATCACGATCTTCCGATTGATCCAGGAAGGGCTCTCCAACGTCGTGAAGCACGCGAACGCCACGCAAGCGTATGTGACGCTGAAAGTTGACGAAGCGAGCCAATCGGTGCGTTTGACCGTGCTCGACAATGGCGTGGGCTGCAACGTGTCCCACGAGGCCGAGGGGATTGGTCTGATCGGGATGAAGGAACGAATTTACCCCTACAACGGCAGATTCAAGTTCGATTCGCAGCCAGGGGAGGGGACCAAGATTACGATCATCCTGCCGCTGCTGCTCGAACGCCAGGATGATCCGCAGCCTTGATCCGGGTTTGCTTGGTGACTTGGCCAGCGCGTCGGCCGCGATCCGACGTCACCAATTTTCGCGGACGCGAAAATGTCTTCCTTGGTGACTGCCGGCGCGCTGCAGCAGTTCCGCGGCGTCACCAACCCGGGTTATTTGTTGTCTATTGGCTACGTGCCGCGTCTTACGCTCTCCGGCTGCTACTGTCACGACCTTGTTTGCAACCGCATACGGCTTGTGTTAAGATACTTGGGTAGACATGACAGGCGTAACTTGCGACGGTTAATAGCGACTTAGCAGGGTCTGGAGTGCAACGGCTTCAATCAAAGAGTCATCCCTAAAGGATGGCTCTTTGTCTTTCCGGGTCCGATTTCCTCAAAAAGGCTCGCTGTAATACCTTCCTACCGCTTTCCTCTTGTCAGTAATTACCGCAAACTTACGCGTCCTCAGCTCGTCCTTTAGCCCCCACCCCTTGGTCAGGGAACTGAGCCTAATTTCGCCGTGACCAGGGAGCGACCGGAAGCTTTTTAGCGCGTCCTCGGACATTAGCCACCTAAGCGACTGATGGTTTTCCGATTCGGCATAATCCGCAGCGCGACTTTTCGACAGCCAGTGCAACAATTGCGTCGTCCTTTGGTAATACGTTTGCAGACGGTGCAGGCTTTCGAGAACCGTAGTCGGCGCAGGATTTACCACGATCCTGGGTACACCAGGCCGGTCGCGTGTCTCGCTCAGCTCGTCGCCAAACTTCCACAATGGCTCGAAATGCGCAACTCTGTTACGCAGATCGCCGACCAACACCAGCCTTGCGAAGAGGGCATCCTGATGGGCCTGCACACCCCAATACGTGGATGCGCGCTGGTGATGGCCCGGAAGGATTGCTGGGATAAGCGAGTCCCACGGAACGGGATTGCCGTTGTTGTCTAATGTCTTGTCGAGCACGTGGGGCCAGAAGCCGTAGGTCATACTGGCAATGACCTTGTTGGGAGCTGTTGGCCTGCCACGGCTCCCTATCTTCTTGCTCAACGTTTTATCGCCCGTAGTGGTGCCTGTAAACGGGTTGTAGAGCTTCAAGTACCAGTCGTTGGAGTCCCTGTTCCCGACAGAGCGACGGCGGTTCCACGCATAGCCGCTCAATGCCGCGTGCAGGCGATTGCGGAGAATGATTTCCAAAATACCTATGAGCCTCATGTACCGACTCGACACCGCGTCGTTCCAGCAGTAGAGGCCGTAAAGCTCCGCATCGTTCGTCGGGCTGAAAAAATTCTGATAGCTGGAAAGTCTGGCCGTGGAAATGTCCGCAAGGGCCTGAGCCAAGTCAGCCGGTAGAAGGTGATGCATACTGGAATGAATTCCTATGGGAAGGAGGGTGATTTATTGAAGGTCTGGTGCCGATCCGGCACGTCTGGCCAGAACCCAAGTCCCAATTTTGACCTCGAAATTGAGGCAATCCGGACAGGTTTTCTCAAAAAATAGCACCGCATCGGCAAGATTACGCCAAGACTTCACATCTCCCCTGGCGGTCAAAATTCGATGTTCTTCCGATGTCCGGATCAGGCTTACAAACGCATACCAAAAATTGTCTTCCGCCGTGCGAAGTTCGACAGAATACGCATCAGGGCTTGTTTTCGCGATGGTAGCAAGCTCGTTTTTATTGAAGCCCATTTGTATCGGTAGAGTTTGGTATGTAGAGAGCCAATTTTACTGTATCGCTGAACGTTATTGATAAATGTTCACAAAGCGTTGCTTATGATCTACAAAACCGGGAAATGTTATTCCAGCAGCTTCCGGGGCATTTTTCGCGTACGCGAAAAACCGGGATGCCCGTTCCGGAGCGCGGTCGCTTACGCTCCCTTGGTCGCTGCGCGACTGGGCGATGAAACCGCCCACCCCTCCAGGCCACCACTTGCCTAACCCCGCACGTCAAGGACAACCCCGCACCCCTTAGTTTTGGTGCCACCGCGGCGGCGCTGCAGCTGGTGGCCAGTCACCAATGCAGTCGGCATGGTGACGCCTGGCCGCACCAGGTGCGCGGTCGCTGTCACCAGCGTTTGGTGACGCGGCCGCCGCGCCGGCGCCGCGATCGTGTCACCAGCCAAACCGGCTGCGCGGTCCCTCGATGTCCCGGACCGGTCGCATCGGGGCTGGCCGGGGTCGGCCCGGCCAAACCCGCCCCTACATGCTCCCGTGTGGCAGGGGGTGCCGTCCTGCGGCGGCATCCTGACATGCGTCAGGACTTGAGCCGCCCCCGTTTGCTCTTCTCATCGGCCGCGAAAACCGGTCTACAGAACACGGTTCCCGACTGATGAACTGCGGCAGCAAGCGCTATTTCTGCCCATTGCAAAAGACTATCAGGGCACGTTCTGTCATCAATAAATACTCGCACAAAAACGCTTTATGACAATATAAAAGAGTTGTCATTAAGGTTGTCATGAATTATAATGGTTACATGGTGGACGAAACGATTCACCTGTTAAAAAAACTGATTCAACGTCAACGTAACCTAAAGGAAATGACCATGTTAGCTTCCAAATTCACCCGCAATCGCGTCTCCTTCCGTTCGGATTTCCCTCTGAGCGACGACCAGATCATGCGCGTCGCCCCTTCCATCTTCGCCGTTGAAAAGCATGAAAGCCGCTCGACGCGCTACACCTACATTCCCACGGGCGACGTGCTCAATGCGCTGCGCAAAGAGGGCTTTTCCCCGTTCATGGTTTGCCAAGCGAAAGCCCGCGACGAAGGCAAGCGCGAGCACACGAAACACATGGTGCGCCTGCGCCACGCCAGCCAGATCAACAGCCAGGAAGCCAACGAAATCATCCTGCTGAATTCGCATGACGGCACCAGCAGCTATCAAATGCTGTCCGGCATGTACCGCTTCGTGTGCGCGAACGGCTTGGTTTGCGGCGACACGCTGAGCGACATCCGTATCCGCCACCAGGGCGACATCGTGGACAACGTGATCGAGGGCGCCTTCCGCGTGCTGGACGATTTCGAGCTGATCGGCGAACAGATGGAGGGCATGAAATCGCTGACCCTGAATGCTGGCGAGCAGCAAGCATTCGCGCGCTCCGCCCTGGCCCTGAAGTACGACACCGAAACGGCACCGGCCCCCGTGACCGAATCCCAAATCCTCTATCCGAAGCGCGCAGAGGACCGCTCTAACGATCTGTGGACGACGTTCAACCGGGTGCAGGAACACCTGATCGACGGCGGCCTGTCCGGCCGTACCGCCACCGGCCAGCGCCGTCAGACCCGTCCAGTGACCGGCATCGACCAGTCCGTGAAGCTCAACCGTGCCCTTTGGATTCTGTCCGAGGAAATGCGCAAGCTGAAGGCGTAATCCCAGCTGGGGGAGGGGGCTTGCTCCCTCCTCTCGAAATCGAACGGCTTAAGCGATGAGGTCCACGATGAAATCGAAACTGAAGTTTTTTGCGCGCCAAAGCGGGAAGCGCGCTCGATCTAACGCCAAACGGCTGGCGGCGTTGCTGAGGGAATACAGGCGCGACCCCGATTCCAATTTCGTCTTGCATAGCGAAGCGGCGGCCCTGGCCGTCAAGGTCTCGTACTACCTTCGCGAGTCGGAAGCGGCTGGCCGGATCATCCTCACCACGCAGGGCGACCGCCGACAAGTATTTTTGGGTGACAACAATGCATCGTCCGATGCCCGCTAGCAGACAGGAGTTCGACATGACCACATTAAACATCCCCAGTGCGGCCCACGTGCAGGAACTTATTTGCGAATGCCTGAAGACCCTGCCGCCCGGCGCCATTCCCGAAGCCCGCCGCGACGAAGTTATCAGCAACTGCCTCGGCCCCATGGTACTGCTGCTGGAGGCCGTCCATCTCGCGGGCGCGGCCGGTCCCGACGAAGAGGCCGTACTGATCCAGTGCATCCGGCGCCTGTACGCGCAAGCTGAGGAAGCACGCCGGGCGGGATACTTCGCGAACCTGATGAAGAGCCTGACCACCTACCGCGACACGCATTGATTCGCGGCCGACCCTACCAAAAACGCATCCGTGGTGACAGAATTCAAGCCTGGCGCAGCTGAGCGTGTCACCACCATCATCGAGACCCACATCATGACCATGACCAAGAGCCACATCGAGAACCTCTCCGCTGTCGCCGCTGCGCTCCCTGACTGTATCGCCCAGCTCGACCGGGCAAAGGCCGACATCGCCGAGCAAATGCGGGTGCTGAAGCAGGACGGGCTGATCTATGCCAGCGAGCACATGAAGGACGGCAAGTACCTCGTTCTGCTGTATCCCATCCAACCAGGGGAGCCTAGGCGCCGGAAATACATCGGCATGGACCTTGGAAAGATGCAGGCGGCGCGCAACGCGATCCAGAGGGCCAAAGACTATGACGTGTTGGCAGAACGCGCCAGGAGGCTGGATTCGGCCTTGGCCGAGGGCCTGGGGAAGCTTCAGGATGCGGCCCGCATACTGTCTCGCGCTAAGTGACCTTGTTCTGCCAAGCCGGTTTTACCCGGCCGATGAGCAGAGCAGACGGGGGCGGCTCAAGTCCTGACGCATGTCAGGATGCCGCCGCAGGACGGCACCCCCTGCCACACGGGAGCATGTAGGGGCGGGTTTGGCCGGGCCGACCCCGGCCAGCCCCGATGCGACCGGTCCGGGACATCGAGGGACCGCGCAGCCGGTTTGGCTGGTGACACGATCGCGGCGCCGGCGCGGCGGCCGCGTCACCAAACGCTGGTGACAGCGACCGCGCACCTGGTGCGGCCAGGCGTCACCAGGCCGGACTGCACTGGTGACTGGCCACCAGCTGCGGCGCCGCCACAGTGGCACCAAGCCCTGGCGACTTCGGAAGTGGGAGCCAGTAGCCGTATACGGGGTCTCAGGTCCAGTGGAACGGAAAACCGGGTTAAGAACGCCTATTCGTCGTTCGTCGGGTTGCGCAATGGCCGCAGTTCGCCCTTCGCCACAGCATCCGGTACTAAAAACAAATATCGTCCCTGCATGTTGATGTGCTCATGCAGCAACGGCGACAACCTGGCCACGTCCTCAGCGCGGACCTCGAAGCCGTCCGCGCGCAGCTGGTTCACTGCGGCCTCCATGTAGCTCGTGTTCCACAGGACGATCATGTCGAGAGAAAACTGACGGGCATGGGTCCGATCGATCGACCATCCGGGCCAAAAGTGTATGGCTAGATCTTCGCCACTTGCGCAGAGATGATTTTCATCTGCCGCTCATTGCGCTCGCTGTAGCGATCAGTGAGATAGTCGGTGCGGCCGCGCAGCAGCAGGGTCATCTTGAACAATTCCTCCATCACGTCCACCACCCGGTCATAGTAGGCGGAAGGGCGCATGCGCCCGGCGTCGTCGAATTCCTTGTACGCCATTGGCACCGAGGATTGGTTCGGAATCGTGAACATGCGCATCCAGCGACCCAGCAGGCGCAGCGTGTTGACGACGTTGAACGACTGCGAGCCACCGCACACCTGCATCACCGCCAGCGTGCGTCCCTGGCTGGGCCGAAGCGCCCCCTGTTCCAGCGGAATCCAGTCGATCTGGTTCTTCATCACCGCAGTGATGGCGCCGTGGCGCTCAGGACTGCACCAGACCTGGCCCTCCGACCACAGCGACAGCGCGCGCAGTTCCACCACCTTCGGATGATCTTCCTGCACACTGCCGGCCATCGGCAATTCCATCGGATCGAAGATTTTCACGTCGGCGCCGAAGTGTTCCAGGATACGCGCCGCTTCATGGGTGAGAAAGCGGCTGAACGAACGCTCCCGCAGCGAGCCATACAACAGCAGGATGCGGGGTGGATGTGACAGCTCACCCTGCTGGGCGAGCTTGGCCATGTCGGGCATGTCCAGCAATTTCTCCTGGATATTGGGCAGGTCCGGTATCGCCATCATGCGTTCGCTTTCTTTTGTTTAGTGAATGCCGCCGTGTCTGCGAAATCGCCGGGCGCAACAGTGCCAGCCACGGTGGCCTCAGGCGGCGGTGCCGGATACAGCCAGCAAAACAGCAAGGTCGCCACCATCGCGCCGGCCAGCTGGGCCAGGATGAATCCCGGCGCGTCCGCCGGCCGGATGCCCGCGAAGGTGTTGCTGGCACTGCGCGCCAGGGTCACGGCCGGGTTGGCAAATGAAGTCGACGCGGTGAACCAGTAGGCCGCCGTGATGTAGGCCGCCACCGCGAACGGCGTCACGGCCGGGCGGCTGCGTGAGCAGCCGATGATGACGCCGATCAGGCCGAAGGTGGCGACGAATTCGCTCCACCACTGCGACGGGCCGGTACGCACATGCTGGGAGGCGAAGAAGAGCGCCTGGTCGAACATGCCATGCGCGGCGGCTACGCCGGCGAAGGCGCCGACCACCTGCGCCGCGACGTAGGGCAGTACCTCGCCGGCCGGCACATTCTTCTGCCAGGCCTCGGACAACGTCACCACCGGATTGAAGTGCGCGCCGGAGATGGTGCCGAACATCAGGATCAACGCCACCAGTCCGGCCCCGGTGGCGATGGTGTTGGCCAGCAGCGCGATGGCGACATTGCCGCCGGCCAGTTGCTCGCCCATGATGCCCGAGCCGACCACCACCGCCAGCAGCAGCGCCGTGCCCACGCCTTCGGCCACCAGGCGCCGTGCCAGCGTCATGGCTGCACCCCACCGATTTTCGCCAGCTCGCGTTGCAACGCCAGTTTGTCCAGCTTCTCGATCGGCAAACTGCGGAAGATATCCAGGCGCGTCTTGATCTCGCGGCAGACCGTGGCGAAGGCGTGGCGAATCTCCTCGGCGCTGCCGGTGGAGGCGGCCGGGTCGCGGAAACCCCAGTGCGCGGTGACCGGCTGGCCAGGCCAGAACGGGCACACTTCGCCGGCGGCCTTGTCGCACACGGTAATGACGAAGTCCATCGCCGGCGCGTCGGCGCCGGCGAATTCGTCCCACGATTTGCTGCGCTGATCGGGTTGGGTGCGGCCGATGGCCTGGATCTGTTCCAGCGCATACGGGTTGACGGCGCCGGCCGGATGGCTGCCGGCGCTGTAAGCACGGAAGCGTCCGCTGTCGTCGCCGTTCAGCAGGGCTTCCGCCATGATGCTGCGCGCCGAATTGCCGGTACACAGGAACAATACGTTATAGGCTTTGTCGCTCATGGTGTGCTCCAGGTCAGGCTTGCAGGGTGCCGATGCGGTCCAGCTCGGCCTTCAGGCGCGCGCGGTCGTTCTTCAGCTCGTCCAGCGGCAGCGCAAAAAAGGCCTCGATGCGGGCGCGCAGCGTGCGGTAGGCGTGCATGAAGGCGGCGTCGATTTCTTCATCCGTGCCGGTGACGTGGGCCGGGTCTTCCACGCCCCAGTGCGCGCGCAGCACCGGACCCAGGTAGGCCGGGCATTCCTCGCCGGCGGCGTTGCCGCACACGCTGATGACGATGTCGGGCGTGACCGGCAGGCTGTCCCACGACTTGCTGTGGTAGCCCTCGGTGGAAATGCCTTCGCGTTGCAGCAGGGCCAGCGAGCGCGGATGCACGTAGCCGGCCGGCTTGCTGCCGGCGCTGACGGCGTGCCAGCCTTGCGGCGCCAAGTGATTGAAGGTGGCTTCGCCCAGGATCGAGCGGCAGGAGTTGCCGGTGCAGAGGATCAGTACGTTCATGTGGGGTTCCGGTTGGAGGTGAATGGGGTATGTAGTCGTTAAGCCAGTTCCGCTTGCGGCGCGCAAGCGGCGACGGCTGGCGCGCAGCTGACTCCGCCGCAGCAGTTGTCGGTCAAAAAAGCGAGCACGCCATTCATGGTGTCGAAATTGGCGCTGTAAATCACGAAGCGGCCTTCCTGGCGGCCCACGATCAGTCCGGCGTGGGTCAGCTCCTTGAGGTGGAACGACAAGGACGAGGGGGCCAAGCCCAGGTGGTCGCTGATCTTGCTGGCGGCCAGACCCTGCGGCCCGGTCTGGACCAGCAGGCGGAAGGCGCGCAGGCGGTGTTCCTGCGCCAGGGCCGCCAGCGCGGCCAGGATGTCTTGGGTTTCCATGTGCTCACTTATTTTGATAGTTCTACTAAGATCGAAATCTTACTGCATTTCTATACGACATTTCAAATAATATCGAACCTTCTTGACAGCTTGATGACATCGGCGTTAATCTTTGTTCGTCGATTAACGAATGAGTATGCAATGACGAGCTGTTGCGATACCGCGCCGCAAGGCGCGCCGCCGGACCTGGACACGGAAGAGATCGCCATGCTGTGCAAGGCGCTTGGCCACCCCGCGCGGGTCCAGCTGCTGCGTTACCTGTCGGCCTACGGCGCCTGCTACTTCGGCAGCTTGGCCGACGTGCTGCCGCTGGCGCCGTCCACCATTTCGCAGCATATCAGCATCCTCAAGCAGGCCGGCCTGATCCTGGGTTCGTCGGACGAGCAGCGAGTGTGCTATTGCGTCAATCCGGAACGGCTGGCGCAACTGAAACAGTTGATTGGCGCTTTGTAGGCCATTTTTTTGTCATGTTATTCGTTATTCGACGAATGACTAATATCGGGAGAACACCATGCTCAGCAAACACCCCCACTTGCCCGTCGCCGTGCTGGGCGCCGGTCCCGTCGGCCTGGCCGCCGCCGCCCACCTGATTGCGCGCGGCTTCACCCCGGTCGTCTTCGACAGCGGCGACCAGGTCGGCGCCAACCTGGCCAGCTACCGCCATGTGCGGCTGTTCTCGCCCTGGCGCTACAACATCGACCAGGCCGCCCGCGCGCTGCTGCAGGAGCATGGCTGGCAGGCGCCGGCCGACGATGAACTGCCGACCGCCGGCGCGCTGGTGGACGCCTATCTGGCGCCGCTGGCCGCCTTGCCGGCGCTGGCGCCGCATATCCGGCTGGGGCAGCGCGTACTGCACATCAGCCGCACCGGCGTCGACAAGGTCAAGACGCGCGGCCGGCAAGACGCGCCGTTCGTGATCCGCACCGCCGGCGCCGACGGCGAGCGTGAATATCTCGCCGGCGCCGTGATCGATGCCACCGGCACCTGGTCGCAACCGAATCCGCTGGGCGCCAACGGCCTGCCGGCGCTGGGCGAGGCCGAGGCCGCCGAGCGCATCGCCTACGGCATGCCCGACATCCTGGGCGGCGCGCGCGCCGACTACGCCGGCCGGCGCGTGCTGGTGGTGGGTGCCGGCCACTCCGCCGCCGGCACCTTGCTCGCGCTGGCCCAACTGGCGACCGAGGCGCCGGACACGCACCTGGTGTGGGCCACGCGCGGCAACCAGCTGAACAGGGTGTTCGGCGGCGGCGAGGCCGACGGCCTGCCGGCGCGTGGTCAGCTGGGCCAGCGCCTCAAGGCGCTGAGGGACTTCGGCCGGCTGGAACTGCGCACCGATTTCCGCATCCAGTCGCTGCGAACCGGCGCGCACGGCATCGATGTCGTCGGCACCGGGCCGGACGGCGCCGCCGTCGTGATCGCGACGGTGGACCGGATCGTCGCGGCCACCGGCGCCCGTCCGGACCTGGCGTTGACGCGCGAGTTGCGGGTGCGGCACGATCCCTGGCTGGAAAGCACCGACGCGCTGGCGCCGCTGATCGACCCGAATGAGCACAGCTGCGGCACCGTGCGCCCGCACGGCCACCGCGAGCTGGCTCACCCGGAACCGGGCTACTACACGGTCGGCGCCAAGAGCTACGGCCGCGCGCCCAATTTCCTGATGGTCACCGGCTATGAACAGGTGCGCTCGGTGGTGGCGGCACTGGCCGGAGATTTCGCGGCGGCCGACGAGGTACGGCTGGAACTGCCGGAAACGGGCGTGTGCAACACGCAATTTGCGGCAACGGCGCGGGCTGATGACGCTTGCTGCGGCGGCCCGGCGCCGGCCGGCGCTGCCGGCTGCTGCGCGCTCGACGTCGCCGAAAAGGAGAAGGGCGCGGCCGGTTGCGCCACGTCCACGGCATGCCGGCCGAAGGCGGCCGCCGCTTCCGGCTGCTGCGCCTGAGCGGCCCGGGAACGCAACATGCAACACCCCTGGCGCACCATCGGCATCCTCGGCTTCACACAGATCGTGTCCTGGGGCGCGCTGTACTACGCCTTCGGCGTGCTGGCGCCCGCCATCCGCCAGGAACTGGGGCTGCCGTCCGAACTCATTTATGGCGCCTTTTCCTGGGCCATCCTGGTGGCCGGGCTGGCGGCCACCCCGGTGGGCATGGCGATCGACCGTTACGGCGGCCGGTACGTGATGGCGGCCGGTTCGCTGGCGTGCGGCACCGGCCTGCTGGGGCTCGGCCACTGCGGCGGCGCGGTGGCGTATTTCGGCGCCTGGACGCTGCTCGGCCTGGGCATGGCGCTCAGCCTGTACGAAGCGGCCTTCGCCACCATCAACCGCAGGACCGCCGACGGCGCTCGCCAGGCCATCTCCACGCTGACCTTGTTCGGCGGCTTCGCCAGCACCGTCTTCTGGCCGCTGACCGCCCAGCTGAACGCCGCGCTGGGCTGGCGCCAAACGTACCTGTGCTTCGCCGCCGCACAGCTCATGCTGTGCCTGCCGCTGCACCTGCTGCTGAGCAAGGACGGCGCGCCGCGGCGCACGGCCGATGCTGGATCTGCCCGGAGCCACACGCTGGGCGAGGCGCTGCGGCACCCCGCGTTCTGGCTCTTGGCCGGTGCCTTCGCCGCCAACGCGCTGATCTTCTCGGCGCTGTCGGTGCACCTGATTCCGCTGATCCAGGACTTCGGACACGCGGCCAGCCTGGCGGTGCTGCTGGCCACCCTGATCGGGCCGATGCAGGTGGCCGGGCGGATCATGGAACGCGCCTGGTCGCACCGGGTGCCGGCGCAATGGGTCGGCAAGCTGACGTTCGGCGCGCTGCCCGCCGCCATCCTCATCCTTGTGCTGTTCGGCGCGCAGGCTTGGGCCGTGTCGCTGTTTTGCGTGCTGTACGGGTTGAGCAACGGGGTGCTGACCATCCTGCGCGGCACGCTACCGCAGTCGCTGTTTGGGCGCGACCATTACGGCGCCATCTCGGGTGCGATGGCCGGGCCGGCGCTGCTGTCGAAGGCTGCCGGCCCCTTGGTGGCCGCCGTGGTGCTGCGCGCCCACACGAATCCAGCGGTACTGCTATGGGGCCTGCTCGCCGTCGCAGTCGGCTCCTTCTTGCTGTATCTGGTCGCGATGCGGGCCGGGTCGCTGGAGATGCGATGTCACGGAGCTTGAGCGGTGTCACTACCAAGCTCCACTGATCCTATTGCTCTCGATGTGTCCGATTAAGCTATACCCTAACCTGATGTCAGAAGAGTCCAGCACAATCCGTCAGGATAGGGTCAGTTTCGCAATTAATTGACATGTGCCTTGAACAGTCATAGAGTCTTTCCTGACACATCTTGTTAAGGAGGCACGTTTTGCGAGGTCAGCGCATCGGTTATGTCCGGGTCAGCAGTTTCGACCAGAATCCAGAGCGTCAGCTCGATCAGGTCCAGGTGGACAAGCTGTTCACCGACAAGGCATCGGGCAAAGACACACAGCGGCCGCAGCTCGACGCGTTGCTGTCGTTCGCCCGCGAAGGCGACACGGTAGTGGTGCACAGCATGGACCGTCTAGCGCGTAACCTGGACGATCTGCGCCGGCTGGTACAGACGTTAACGAAGCGCGGGATACGAATCGAGTTCGTCAAGGAATGCCTGAGCTTCACCGGTGAAGACTCGCCGATGGCAAACTTGCTGCTGTCGGTCATGGGGGCGTTCGCGGAGTTCGAGCGAGCCTTGATTGGCGAGCGGCAGCGCGAAGGGATCGCGTTGGCCAAACAGCGCGGCGTCTACCGAGGTCGCAAGAAAGCGCTGATGAACGACCAGGTTGTCGAGCTGCGCCGCCGTGCCGGCGCCGGCGAGCCAAAAGCCACGCTTGCACGGGAGTTCGGCATCAGTCGCGAGACCCTTTATCAATATTTGAAAGTGATACCAGCGGCTTAACCCGGTTTTCCGTTCCACTGCACCTCAGACCCCTATACGCAGCGCGTTCCACCCCTGGAGCAATCCCCGGCCTGGCCTTTGTAGCCTGCGGCGGCGCGGCCGCCATCGTCAAACACGTATAGGCTTCCCGTGTTGGCCATCTTGATTTTTTCGCGTCCGCGAAACCCGGTTAAAGTCCCAGTTTGCCCTGCGCGTCCCCTTCCGGCGGTGCCGGATCGCTGGCTTCCACCAGGGGAAGGTGCCGCGTCCATGCCTTAACGGAACGCTTCTTTGTCGTCTCGTCTTGCTCTTCGAAGTTCAGCACGACCTGAGCTTGGAACGACGCCCATTTGCCATCGGCCCTGTCCTGCCAGAAGACATTCGAGTTTACGCGGTAGACGTTCGACGTGCCGATTTTCATCACGTCAATCCATTGCTGTTCACGCAGAATTTTGATCGCCCGCTTTACCGTGGAGTTGCTGACGCCGCAAATTTTTTCGAGCGATTCATTACTGATCATCACCGAATTGACCTTGTTCATCTGCTTCACCAGGGCCATCAGGACGGTGAAGGCCGCCGGGGCATGATTGGCGAGGTCCACTGTCTCGTCCATGTATATCTTGCTTAGTTGGACGAAATCGGAATTGACGGCGCCGTGCTTCACCCGCGCCAGCTCGCTGCGCGTAGATTCCAGCTCGGCCAACAGCTGCTGGCGGGAGCGGTTATTTCCGCTGTCGTCGGGGGAAAGATCGTTCATCGGTGGCTTCCTTGACCTGTATTCAGTTCATCCGTGACCTTCGGAAGGTCATGAATGTTAATATACTCGTCATAGAAGACCCGCGCAAGACTTTTCTTGACCCGTGCGAGGTCAGGAAAGAATCCCGGCGGCTCACCGGTGACCCCTATACAGGTCAAATTTGATCCATATCAAGCTCAGCGCCTTTGTGTATCCTTCGTTGCGCGACCTCCCGAGGGTTAACGCTGAACCATGGAAGGCCACAGATGAAGACTGCGAGGTCACGCGTGACCTGTATTCAGGTCACGGATGACCTCAATTCGGGTCACGACACCTCCTGGCTTGGTCTTCGTGAACCGTGGCGGGTTAACGCTGAGCCCCGGAGGGCCAAATTAGATGCTCGCCGGGTCATGGATGACCTCAATACAGGTCAGGTGGACATATGATCGGCGGCCCTTATATAATTACTGTCAGTATCCTTCCATTTCCCAAGTAAATGTGGTAGGAAAAATCAGATACAGGTCATAACTGGTGACCTGTATACCGCTCACAGCATGAACTGAATACAGGCCAAGGTGTGACCTATAAACATACCGCATAACTGAGCGCTGGTGCGGGTTTCCGGGCACCTACGACGACACGCTCTCTTATTATCTCCTGAGCCCGCCCGCTAGCGCGGCCGCCCCGCTGCGCGGGGTAGGTCCAGACTGCGCCCGTTGGGCGCACAAGGAATACTCAAAAACAAAAAGAGCGGGGCTGGAGCGCCCCGAAACATAGGACCGCATCCGCCGGTGGTTATGGTTCCGCTTACGCGGCACCATATGCAAGCGCCCGAATGCATCCCCAGACTGCGGCCGTTGGCCGCACAAGAAAGACTCAACATCAAGAACACAATGTGCGGGGCTTGAAGCCCCGAAGTACCACAGTCATGGCAACTGGCCGGTCGCCGTGGAGCGGCGCCGGGTTTGGGGCAGGGGTGGCCCTAACGGGCCATCCTCGCTCCCTCGCCTTCGGCTTCGGTCCTCGGACTCAAATCGCCCCTGCTGGAGAACGCAACCGACCGTAATGTTTGGCTTTCAGAAGGAAGATTTGCGGCCGGTGGGTAAAAAAGTACCTCGGCGGCAGACCTGCACGAATAAACCCTGTGGGCAACGGATTTTCGTTGTCCACAGGCCCGAGACCGGACGGGGTTGGTTTTTAAGGATTTTTTTCGAAGAAAAACAATCCATGCAGGCGTGTCGATTTCGTTCCGAAATCGGTACGCAAGCAAGCGGGGACGCCCGCGCGCTAAGGCGTTTAGTTGGCTTTGACGCTAGTGGTGACTGGCTGCAGGATCTTTTGCGCACCAGGTGTCACCACCACCGGACCTACTTGGAATTTTTGGGTTTGGATGGCAAAGCCGGTTCGGCTTGTATCGACTGAGAATGCAACGCAGCGAGTGTCCTTAGTTGTTCGGCAGTTTGCGTTTGAAGCGCCTCGATCTGGCCGCGCAATTTCGCGGTTTCCTCACGTGCGCCTGTAGCCTCTGCTCTGGCCGCATCGCGTTCTGTCTCTGCCTTGTTCGCGCGTTCGGCTACGTGGTGCATTTCTTGCGCGGTGGACTTGCGTTGTTCCTGATGTAGTTGTTCCGCCTGATCCGCTTTGGTTTGGGCCCTGGCAAGTTCGGAACGCAGCTGATCAATATCCTGCTGGTGCCGCAGACGTTCGGTGACATGCTCGCTGCTGGCTGCTTCGGCATGTTCTTGTGCCGCTTGCAAAGCTGCGCGTAGCTCGTCGGCGACTTGTTGCTGCCGCTGCCGTTCTTCGTCCCGGCTGACCTTTAACCGGGCCAGTTCCGCATCGTGTTGCTCCTTGGCCGCTTCGGTCCGCGCTTCCAACTTGGCCAGGTCTCCGCGTAGTTTGTCACCTTCAAGCTGGTGCCGCTGGCGGTCGGCTTCGATCTGTCCAGACAATTTTCTTTGTTCGGTTGCATGTTGATCAGCCAATGCCTTTGCGCTTTTCTCGGCCAGGACGAGCCTTTCGCTTACCTGGGCGAGTTCGACGGCTTGCCGCTGGGTCTTTTCCTGGCTTCGGGTTAGCTCGGCTTTCAGAGATTCTACCGTGGCTGTGGTCTCATCGAGCTTAGCTTCCAAATCGTCTACGGTCTGAGAGGCATCGGCAAGCTCCCGTTCGGCCTGCTCGCGTTGTTCCCCAGCTGCACGGACAACCTCGTGAACCCGGCGTTCTGACGCCTTCACGGCCTTGTCGTTGACGGCCACCGCCAAGGCGGTGAGGCGTTCCACCAACTCCTTCGTGATGCTGGCCATTTCTTCAGCAAGCTCGATTGGTAGCTCTGCAATCGGTTCGCTTTTGGCGGCGCCCTGGCTGTTGATGTGCTCGTCCCAGACCTGTTTCAGCCGGGTCGGATTTCCACCGCCTACCAGCTTGCGCAATGCGAAGCCGGTTATGTTGCGGCCGCCGTCTTTCAGCTGTTGACCGGCTTGAATGATGACCTCTGGTGTGAATTCGACTGGGCGCATGGCTGTTCCTTCGGTAGAAGAAGGAACAGTATATCACAGTTACTTTGTATTTATAAATTAACTAATAAACTAACAAATAAATAAACAAACAAATAAATTTATAAATATTGTTTATTTAATGACAATTTTTGGTCAATTAGGGTCGCCAAAAATAGCCTAGCCAAGTAGACTTGCTCTATCGTTTCTTGACCAGTGTGATTTTTCTTGGCTCATTTGGGTATACCCAAATTGGCTTAGATTTTGTGGCAGTCCTTCTGCCATTGGGTTATCGTTTCAGATAGAACCGTTTTCGCGTCCGCGAAAATCTTGAATGGAGAAGGGACCGCCGTGAAACTTTCCGCACCAAGGTGGCGCAGCCCGGACAGTCGCCGCAAGTTTTTCGTGATGCTGACCTTTTTTATGGTCATCATGACGGTGTTGTGTTGGCTTGGCTGGCAGTCCATGCGCATCGCCAATCCGACAGTGGTCAAGATCGGATTTGGCATCGCCGCCGTGTATGTCATCATCCAGCTGGGCCGCATGAAGTGGGCTTCGCTCAGTCCGCGTCCCAATAGACGAGTAAGGAAACCTGCATTGCGTATCGTGAAATGAAAGTAGCTCGTATCTATTTGCGAGTGAGCACGGAACAGCAGGATTTGGCCAGGCAAGCCAGCATCGAGGCCGAGGCGGCCGCCGCTGGTTTCTACATCGCCGCTGTGTACAGAGAGAAGGCGTCCGGCGCTCGGGCCGACCGTCCGGAACTGTTGCGGATGATCTCGGATTTGCGGCCCGGGGACGTGGTGATTGCGGAAAAAATCGACAGGATCAGCCGCCTGCCGCTTCCAGAGGCCGAAAAACTCGTCACTTCCATCCGCGCCACGGGGGCTAGGCTGGCGGTTCCCGGCGTTGTCGATCTGACAGAACTTGTCGCATCGAGCGATGGCATCGCCAAGATTGTGCTGGAGTCGGTCCAGGAGATGCTATTGAAGCTTGCCCTCCAGATGGCGCGTGAAGAGTACGAAACGCGGCGCCAGCGCCAGTTGCAAGGGATCGAGTTGGCGAAACAGCAGGGCAAGTATCCAGGGCGTAAAACCGATCACTCGGTGCATGACCGGATTGTGGCGCTGCGCTCCAGTCATTCAATTGCCGAAACGGCCAAGCTGGCCGGCTGCTCTGAAAGCCAAGTCAAAAGGGTATGGGCTCTACACCTTCGCCGTCCGACGGCCTAAGTGGGTTTCACGGTTATTTCGATTGCTCGACGGTTAGCTTTCTCGGTACATATTTGCTGCCGTTTGGATAGACTGGATTTCATTTTCTGACGGCAGCGGCATACCTGAGCCCGCAACCAGATCTACTTCCTGTTGTCTCTTGCGCAAGATTGACAGCCAAATCATGGCGTCTCGAATGGCCCACATGCGATGCTTCACATTCTCAGTTTCCAAGCTATTCTGACTAATTTTTTGAATGTGCTGTGCACCATATCTAATGCAATGGATGGCTGATGTTGCGTTTTCCAACTGACCAGTTTGCAGTACTGCGCTGTAGGCTTCCACCACTTGTGCAAGATACTGAATCGCCTTGGCGGTAAGTTGTTGTTCATTCATATGTGCTCCTGCTAGTCCGTTGGGCCAGGACGTTTTGCGCCCAATTCGACCAAAGTGGCGTACAGCACCATGAATTTGATGGCTTCCATTGGTGTCCAAAGCGAAACAATCGCCTGGCTCTTTTTCCCCTTTGCGTCCATGAAGTAGCCAGCGTAGTGGTTGTCATCGAGCCACTTGAAGTAGAAATCCGCGACATGATGGCGCTTATGGGAAATGGTGATTTCGCCATCGGATTTCGTACGTTCTACACTTACCTCCGCAATGTCCTTCAGCGCGGCCAATCTGGTTGCAATTTTCTTCTTTAAATTGGCCATTCAAGTGTCCTTTTCAGCAGAGCATGATGTTCCCTTCAGCCGTCGTGTCCACCGATGCTCTGGTGACAAATCCGGCCGTCCTACTTTCCGTGTTTAGCGAAATGTTTCTATACACCATTATTACATAAACAAGTGTGGTGTAAGTTAGTTCGCGTACACCTTCGGCAGTTCATCCCACCTAGTGGTGTAGCAGGGCGTTTTATTCTCTGCCCGCATCGCCCACCGCTGCGCCAGCCCGGCCGATCCCAGGTGCAGCGCGTCGCGCCCGAAACGCTTGTTCAGCGCATCCAGGGTGGCCATCACCTTCGCCGATTGCTCGCGCTGTCGAGGGGGCGCGAACAGCTGGCCTTGACTCACGGCGTTGGGCGACAGGTCCATTAGCATAACCCCGGCTTTTTTATACATGAAACCTTCCCTGTAAATTAGGCTGAGTCCTTGCAGGGCCGCCGCCGTCAGTACCCTGTTGTCGTCGGTCGGCTCTACAAGTGGGATGGTCAGGCCGTTGCTGTACTGTGGGTCTTGCTGCCGGAAAGGATTGGTCTGCACGAATACGTGCACTGCGCCGCACAGCGAGGCCTGGGCGCGCAGCTTTTCTCCGGCCCGCGCTATATACGTCGAAACGGCTTCCTCCAATTCGGCCACGTTCACGGCCATGGCGCCGAATGACCGGGACGAGACGATTTCCTTGCGCGGCGGCGCCACCTCTTCGAGTGCCAGGCAGGACAGGCCCCGCAGCTCGTTGCACGTGCGTTCCATCACCACACCGAACCGGCTGCGGATGTCGCGGGGCGCGGCGTCCTTCAAATCCTGCACCGTATGGATGCCCATGTCGTGCAGCTTGGCGCCGATGCGTCGCCCTACGCCCCAGACCTCGCCCACGTCGATGCGGAGGAACAGCCACCGCATGCGGGCGGCCGACATGCTGGACAGGTCGCAAACACTCTCAAACAGCGGGAATTTCTTGGCTATGTGGTTGGCCAGCTTCGCCAGTGTCTTGCTGCTGCCGACGCCGACGCACACGGGCAGGCTGGTCCACTGGAGTATGCGCTTCCTGATGTCCTGGCCCATGGCCGTGGGCGATTCCCAAAGGCCGGACAGGCCGTTCAGGCCGAGGAAGGACTCGTCGATACTGTAGACCTCCACGTTCGGGCTGTACGTGCGCAGGATCGTCATGATGCGGTTGCTCATGTCGCCGTAGAGGGTGTAATTCGAACTGAGGCCGATGATGCCGTGCTGGCGTACCAAGTCCTTCATTTGAAACCAGGGCGTGCCCATCTTTACTCCCAGCGCCTTGACTTCGTTGCTTCGGGCAACGGCGCAGCCGTCGTTGTTCGACAGGACGACGACGGGGCGGCCTTGCAGGCGGGGGTTGAAAGCGCGTTCGCACGACACGTACATATTGTTCACGTCAACCAGGGCGAACAGTTGATGGTGCGGCGACATCGCTAGACCCTGTATTTCCGCACAACCCCAGTCACAACGCCCCAGACCTGTAACTCCTGGCCTTCGACCAGCCGGATCGGCGCATAGGTGTAGCGACCTGCGTTTGAAAACGCGCCAACCTGCATTCAGCGGCTTTTTCGACCGGAATTAACTGCGACTGACGGCCCCCTCAAACCAGAATTAACTGCGAATGAACCTGCATTTGATGGGGCCGACCTGCATTCCACCACCACCGACCAGAATTATCTGCAACTGACAAAGTTCCAGGAACCCATCGAATGGCGCAGTTGTTGGAGCAAGATTTGTGGACGGCGTTTGTGGACTTCGAGCGCCGGGCATCCAGGCCAGAGCGCGCTTGCGTCCACGCCCCTCCAGAAAACCCTCGTTTTTTGGACTACCTTGGCATTGCGGCCAACTGCGTTTCTAGGCTGGCCAGAGCCTCGCGCCAGCGTTCGACGAGTTGACGTAGTACGGCAAGCTACGCGGCGGCAAGATCGCTGTCCATTGCATCGAGCCGCGCCAGAGCCGATGCCTGCCTCAAAGGCTGCCAGCACCAAGCACAGACATTGCAGGGCAGCGGCGTCAAACAAGCCATACCTGCCCGTAATGGAAGCCACTGGTCGCATCGAGCCGCGCACCAGGTAGTTGCGTACGACATGCACGCTCACCCCAGCGTCAAGCGCCAGTTGAAATACAGTATAGGCGCCCCATCGCAGACCTCTTTTTCCTCAACCGGCGCAGCAGGACAGCTGCGTCACGTCCTTGTTGAACGTCTGCGCCGCGAGTTTCAGCCCTTCGACCATCGTCAAGTACGGGAACAACTGGTCGGCCAGTTCCTGCACCGTCATGCGGTTACGAATCGCCAGCGCTGCCGTCTGGATCAACTCGCCCGCCTCCGGCGCGACTGCTTGCACTCCGATCAAGCGTCCACTGCCGGCATCGGCCACCAGCTTGATGAAGCCGCGTGTGTCGAAGTTGGCGAGCGCGCGCGGCACGTTGTCCAGCGTGAGGGTGCGGCTATCGGTCGCGATGCCGTCATGCTGCGCGTCCGCCTCGCTGTAACCCACGGTTGCCACTTGCGGGTCGGTGAACACCACGGCTGGCATTGCGGTCAGGTCCAGGGCCGCATCGCCGCCGGTCATGTTGATGGCCGCACGGGTGCCGGCGGCGGCGGCCACATAGACGAACTGCGGCTGGTCAGTGCAGTCGCCGGCGGCGTAGATATGTTCTACGCTGGTACGCATGCCGGTGTCGATGACGATAGCGCCTTGTGGGTTGAGCGTGACACCCGCCGCATCCAGTGCCAAGCTGCGAGTATTGGGCGTGCGACCGGTGGCGATCAGCAGCTTGTCAGTACGCAGTTCACCGTTTGCCGTGGTGAGTACGAATTCGCCGTCCACATGGGCAACCTGGTTGGCCTGCGTGCGTTCCAGTACCTCGATGCCCTCCATGCGGAACGCGGCCGTCACCGCCTCGCCGATGGCTGGGTCCTCGTGGAAGAACAGCGTGTTGCGCGCCAGGATCGTTACCTTGCTGCCGAGTCGGGCGAACGCCTGCGCCAGTTCCAGCGCCACCACCGATGAGCCGATCACGGCCAGGCGCTCGGGGATCGTGTCGCTGACCAGTGCCTCGGTGGAAGTCCAGTAAGGCGTGTCCTTCAAGCCAGGAATCGGCGGCACGGCCGGGCTTGCGCCGGTGGCGATCAGGCAACGGTCGAACGCCACCACGCGCTCGCCACCGTCATCGAGTTGCACTACCAAGCTGCGACCGTCTTTGAATTGGGCTTCGCCATGCACTACAGTGATGGCGGGATTGCCATCCAGGATGCCTTCATATTTTGCATGGCGCAATTCCTCGACACGGGCCTGCTGCTGGGCCAGCAGCGCCGAGCGCTGGATGGTCGGCGCTGCCGCCTGAATGCCGTTGTCGAACGGACTTTCTCGGCGCAGGTGGGCGATATGGGCGGCGCGGATCATGATCTTGGACGGCACGCAACCGACATTGACGCATGTCCCGCCGATGGTGCCGCGCTCGATCAGAGTGACACGCGCTCCTTGATCGACCGCTTTCAGCGCCGCCGCCATTGCGGCTCCGCCGCTGCCGATCACGGCAATATGGAGCTGGCCACGATCGCCGTCAGTTTTGTCCTCGTTGCCTAGCCAATTGCGCATTTTACCGAGTATTCCGTCACGCGCCGGAGCCGTCGGCTCATCGGCGAGCGTGGCCCGATATCCAAGCCGGGCAACAGTGGCCGTCAGCGCGTCGGGTGACGTGCCGACCGCGATGTTGAGTCTGGCGCTTCCTTTTGTATAGGAGACGTCCGCCGACTGGACGCCGGGTACATTCTCCAAGGCTTTCTTGACATGCAGTGCGCAAGAGTCGCAGGTCATGCCGGTAATCTTCAAGGTAGTCATGTTTTATTCCTTTTCTGTATGTGCCGCCGGGGCTAATGCCCTAGCCTTGTTTCGCGGGCAGTGCGCAGCCGTTTGGGCCGCAATACCGGCGCGCCGGCGATACCAAGTCCCAAATGGATGCACCAACCATGAGGGCTAGTCCGACGTAAAGCAGCGGTGCCGTCGGCAGGCTGTAGAACCGCATCAAGAGTGCGGCCAACAATGCCAGAAGCGACCCGGCTACGCCAGGCGCGGTGCGCCGCCACTGGCGGTGCTCGAACCATCCCAGCACATTGGAAAACAACGCCAGCACCGCAAACAGCGGCAATAGCGTCGTAATGAACAGCCCCTCGTATTGACTTAGAAAGCCAAGTCCGATGGCGGCGCCAAAACTAGCGAGAGCGGGAAAGCAGGCTACACAGCCTATCCCGGAAACAATGCTGCCAAGAATTCCGGTGTTCTCGGTGATGCGTTTGATTAAACTCATGAAGGGCTTTCTAGTTGGCAGGTCAATGCTTGACGCTGGATGGGTAGCCAGCGTCGTCGGTCGCCTTGGTCAACTTTTGCGCACTGGTTGTGGCATCGTCAAAGGTGACGACTGCCTCACGCTTCTCAAAGCTCACATCGATCTTGCTCACGCCGTCGACCTTGGAGAGGGCCTTCTTCACTGTGATTGGGCAGGTGACGCAGGTCATGCCTGGAACCGCCAGCGTAACGGTTTGGTTGGCAGCCCACACCGGGGCGACTGCAGCGGCGAGTGCGAGAGAGGCGAATAACTTATTCATAGTGGACTCCTGGTTAGTAGAAGAATGGAACGACATAAGGGTAAACAAGCGCGACAAGAACCAACATCGCCACGGTCCAAAAAATCAGCTTGTAGGTGGTGCGCACCCGCGGCAGCGCGCAGATCTCGCCCGGCTGGCAAGCAGTGGCTGGACGGAAGATACGCCGCCAGGCGAAAAACAATGCCACCAGCGCCGCGCCGATGAACAGCGGGCGGTAGGGCTCAAGCACTGTCAAGTTACCAATCCAGGCACCCGAAAAGCCCAGCGTCACCAGGATCAGTGGCCCCAGACAGCATGTGGAGGCGAGGATGGCCGCTAATCCGCCAGCGAAGAGGGCCCCCCGGCCGTATTTTGGTTCAGACATTCCGACGATCCTTTCAAATCCCGATTAGATAGCGTAACCTTACTTCCGTAGTTCTGTACGGAGTCAAGTGACATGGAGAGTATTTTGGAGAATGTGACCATTGGCGTATTTGCCAAGGCCGCCGGGGTCAATGTGGAGACCATCCGGTTCTATCAACGCAAGGGCTTGTTGCCGGAACCGGATAAGCCATATGGCAGCATTCGTCGCTATGGCGGCGCAGATGTGACGCGTGTGAGATTTGTGAAGTCGGCCCAGCGACTCGGCTTCAGATTGGATGAGATTGCCGAGCTTTTGCGGCTCGACGATGGTACCCACTGCGAAGAAGCCAGCAGCTTGGCCGAGCACAAGCTCAAAGACGTGCGCGAGAAGTTGGCCGATTTGGCACGCATGGAAACCGTGCTATCTGATCTTGTCAATGCCTGCCACTCGCGACAGGGGAATGTGTCCTGCCCGATGATTGCGTCGCTACAGAGTGGTACAAGCCCGGCTATGCCTTAGCACACGATTTGTTCCGTTTCGAGCGCTGCCCCGCTCTGTACTGCAATTCTCTGAGCGCGTGCCACCACCCGGCGCCGATGCGCCAGTAGCGGCGTTGTTCAGTTGCAGATAATCCTGGTTCGCGGCGAAGGAATGCAGGTCGGCGGGGACAAATGCAGGTTCAATTGCAGCTAATGTTGGTTTGAGGGGGCTGTTGGTTGCAGCTATTCCTGGCCGATAATTGGCTGGAATGCTGGTCCGGCCCGTTTCAAATGCAGGTCACTACACATAGGCGCCGTTTTCGGGATGCAGCTCAATGACGCCTTGCTGCGCATGAAGCCGTTTCAGCGTGTACTCGCCGTCGATCACAGCCAGGACGTAATGGCCGTGGGAAGCCGTCACGGACCTGTCCACGAGAACATAGTCGCCGTCCATGATGCCGATACCCGACATGCTGTCGCCCACGACCTCAAAGAAAAAGGACGCCTCCTTGTGCTGGATCATGAACAAATTCAGGTCCAGCCCTTTTTCCACGTAGTCTGCCGCCGGTGAGGGGAAGCCAGCCGAAAGCTTGTGATTGATCAGCGGTCGCGACCCTGATGGCGCAAATTCGGCTACGGGGATGAAGGAACCGGTGAGTCCGGCGCCGTTGATGGGGAATGGAAGGATGTTGTTCATATTCTAGTTTTTAGGTACTGTGTTTTTGTACAGTATTTGCAGTATAGCGCCGCCGCCATGACATCGGAAGGGGTGTTCGCACTTTTGCTGCACACGCGCAGCTTGGTTCACCCAGACCTTCCCCAAGGTCCGGGGCATTTTTCGCGTACGCGAAAAACCGGGATGCCCGTTCCGGAGCGCGGTCGCTTACGCTCCCTTGGTCGCTGCGCGACTGGGCGATGAAGCCGCCCACCCCTCCAGGCCACCACTTGCCTAACCCCGCAAAGACAACCCCGCACCCCTTTGTTTTGGTGCCACCGCGGCGGCGCTGCAGCTGGTGGCCAGTCACCAATGCAGCCCGGCATGGTGACGCCTGGCCGCACCAGGTGCGCGATCGCTGTCACCAGCGTTTGGTGACGCGGCCGCCGCGCCGGCGCCGCGATCATGTCACCAGTCAAACCGGCTACGCGGTCCCTCGATGTCCCGGACCGGTCGCATCGGGGCTGGCCGGGGTCGGCCCGGCCAAACCCGCCCCTACATGCTCCCGTGTGACAGGGGGTGCCGTCCTGCGGCGGCATCCTGACATGCGTCAGGACTTGAGCCGCCCCCGTTTGCTCTACTCATCGGCCGCGAAAACCGGTCTACAGAACACGGTTCCCGGCGGGCGAACTGCGGCGACCATTCATATTGACAACCCATAGAGGTTGTCAATAGTGTTGTCATTTGCTATAATGATTGTGTGGTGACGGAGGTATCCAACACAAAATCCAAGGAGAATACGAATGGGACAGATGAAAAAACCAGCGGCGAATGTGTGCAAAGCGGCAGCGCTGGCCGTCCAGTTTCCGGACGATCACGCGGGCTTGCTAGCCGCTGCCGAAGCGGTCGCATTGGAGTTCGACAGTGCTGTGATGGCTTGCGATATGGGGGCCGCTCAGGACACGGCTGATCGCTTCGACGCGATCATTTGGAAACTGAACGGCGGCACCCATTCCGGCAGTTTCGCCGGTGAGGATTCGGCGGGTAACGTGATCGCCGCGCACTGTGCAGCGCCCGTTGGGCAAGTTCCCCGCTGGGGGCAGCGCGGCCAGTTCGTTATTACGGTGGACGGCATGCGGGCGCTGGTTCATTCAGCGCCCGGGATGCACCGCTGGCACTTCCATTTCGGATTCCATGTGGTCGATGTCGAGCGGCCCTTTGTTTCGGAAACCGGCTACCGTTCGCAGTTTTTCAGCCCGGTCGGAGGCCGCACGGTTGAGGACGAGGCCCGCCATTGGTTGGCCGGTCTGATGAAGGAAAAGGGCCGCCGCATCGTGAAGCCGGATCACAGGCAAAGCTGCATAGCGCGTGTGGCCGAGTCCCCATGGTTGCAGTCGCAGACGCTGGATGCGCCGCCCCCATTCGAGGATGCGTCAGGACAAGGCTGCTTCGCCTTCTGAAAAGCCTGTTCCGGGGCGACTTGACGTCCCGGAGCGGTCGCATCGGGGCTGGCCGAGGTCGGCCCGCCCAAACCCGCCCCTACATGCTCCCGCGTGACAGGGGGGGGGGCCGTCCTGCGGCGGCATCCTGACATGCGTCAGGACTTGAGCCGCCCCCGTTTGTTCTACTCATCCGCAGGAAAGCCGGTCTACAGAACCAGGTCCTGGCCAGCCATTGGCGCGTCTGGATTCAATTTGCGCAAGCTATCAATAAGCGCTTTTCAATCAAAATTTATATGAATCCGAACTTCATTTGACAACATAAATGAGTTGTCAAATGAGTTGTCATGAGCTATACTAATTACATGGTGGACGAAACGATTCACCAGCTAAAAATCAAGTCACAACGTCAACGTAAGTAACCGGAGTTTTCAAATGAACAAAAGTTTCTGGATTGGATTTATCGCTGCTCTACTGATTCTCGCGCCTACTTTGATTGTGCTGTTTTACAAGCTCGATCAGATGTTCGATCTTCGATAAAGCAGCATGCCCCGGTGGAGGCCGGGGCACCAGAAACTTCCCTAAGGAGACGCTGATCAATTGAGCTTTTCGCCGGCCCTGGATGTGTTCAGCGTTCCAATGCTGGGCTCGAAAACTCACAGAAGGGTATAAAAAGTGGCGAATTCGCCCCAGTGCCTGCCCATTA
>NZ_JCAQOT010000017.1:0-29487 GCF_059567845.1 Massilia sp. BGA-UO-ETr-WB1
GGCGTACTCGAGGTCGGAAAAGCTTCGTTGCATGGTCGGTTGAGCAGTAGTGGGCGGTGTCGTATTGTCTCAGATTCGGATTACCGCAGACGCAGCCGCTGAGGAATAATTCAGCGTCTCCCTAGGTCCTGACTACAGCTACTCAGGTGAGGGTGTTCTGAAAATACTGTTACCTTTTTGCCCGCTCCAAGAGACAGCCTTGAAAATAGCACCCGAACGAGCCCTCGATCCGTGTCTGTCGGATATATGGTCCTCGGCGCGAGAGTTAACGCGAGAAGGTCAAATTAGCGAAGTAGAAGCAAGGAAAGGAAAAAAGTCAAAGTAAGCCCGACTGGTCAATAAACCATGGTAAAAAAGATTATGGGAGAGGGAAATGAATGTAGTACTTCAGTATGATTCCAATGTATCAAATTTAACAGCTGAAGCAGGCGATGAGTATGTCGTGACTGTAAAGCACAGTGGTCGGCGAACCATGACGACGGGAGAGGTTAAAGCGGCATTGCTGCAAGCGATAGCCCTGTTATCGAATAAGTCGCCAGCGATTAAAGAAAAGAAGGCGATCGTTCGCGTGGATGATTGTGCGGTGAAAAAAGAAGTCATAAATGTACACTCCAGCGTATATGGCCTCCTGGCGCGTCTGCCCGCGCCTGCTGCTGCGGCATGGCACCGATCCCTGTCACAATTGTCCCCGAAGTCCCGTGTGCAAATCGTTACGGTGGCAGATGAGAATGCCGCAAGTGATCTGGTTCTTGCTGGACTTATCCAACCTCGTGTGGTTCGGGGGGCGATTGTACCGAAAAGTTACACCATCTCGAAATCTGTTGCCTTCTGTAGCCTCGTTGAAGTACGAAAAATTAACAGCGAGGGCACGAAAGGTAGAGCCGGTGAGTAAAAGGAACAGCTTAGAACGGTCTTCGTAACATGCTATGAACCATTCCTTTACTAAACGGAAAAATAAAGCATCAAAGCATAGCACTGATCTTGCGTAACCATCCGGACACTTCGCCCGTCGGATCTCTAGCGGCTAGCCTTTCTGCGGTCATTCTTGGAAACGCTTTTTCTGCCAAGCGTAGCTTCGCAGCATTATCCTTCATTACGCCATCAAATTTTTGCTTAATGGAGTAAGCTTCAGCAAACAGTTTTGGCACTGCTTTCCCGTCAATGTCGGGTTCATCCGCAACCAGGACATCGACATCAAAAGCTTCCTTGATTGCATCTGTATGCAGATAGCATTCTATCTCGTACTTACTTGTCAGTGCCGCCCATGACCCGTCAGTGCGGAGGTTCACGTCGGCTACAGATTGGGCGTACGCAGGAACATCTCTGTCGTAAATATGGACTTCGGGGCGATTAAGGCGCCGCAAATAATGCTGTGCAACCCAGTGTTTGAGGGTTGATCCGCCGAGCAAAACAAAAGCAACACGCTCGTCGCTAGCTAAGTTTAGTAAACTCTGATCGCTGGAATTTAGTGCTCGGCTGAGATATTTAAGTGCAGTTACGTCGGTTGGCCCCTCAACGCAAAGAAGAACTTTTACACGGCTATCAGGTACCACACCGAGTGTTTCAGCCACGAGTCCGAAAACATCTACACCTTCCTGTATTATCGGTTGAAGCGCGCCATCCCGAGTTACGAAGCGGATGCTGGCGGTCGGCAAATCAGATGCAAAACCGGGGCTGTGGGTGGTGAGTAAGACTTGAACGCCTTGTTCCGAGGACAGTGTTTTGAAGGACTCTATGAGAATGCGCTGATTGTTCGGATGCTGTGCAGTTTCGGGTTCCTCAATCGCATAGATAATACTTCGGCTAGCGCCGATCTTTAGGCGACGCTCAGCTTCCGCCTTAAAAAAACTGACCAAGACAAGGCGGCGTACGCCGCTACCACGTTTATTCAATGGAATACCGTCGTCGGTGTCCATGCCGACCGAAAACAATCCGATCCACTTGGCAGAGGTGGGCGGCGTAAATTGCGGAGTTAACTCTTTAGCTAGGTCAGGATCTATTGTTTTCAGCGCTTCGTGAGTACTTTTAGCAATTAATTCTGCTTTCTCACGTACCTTAGTCTGAATTCGATTAATATCGTCCTGTACCTCTGCAATAGCGGCCGCCACTGCGGCCTTCATCGGATTCTGAACTTCTCCGTCAGAGTCTCGGCTAGACCGATCACTCTGAAACAGCGCATACATTGGTAAGTAGTTTTCGAGTTGATCCCAAATCCGTTTACTATCTTCCTTCGGCTTACTGACGGGGAGCGCTATTTCTTTCAACTCTAAGTCATCGGCCGCAGCCCATAGGGCGCGCCTCATGCCCGGGTTTCCTTTAAGCGAAGAATCAATTTTTTGATCTTTTACAAGCTTTTGCAAATCCTTTTCTTTTAGATCGAGCAGGTCAGCAACTCCAGATCCGGTTGGATGATTCGCAAGGATGAATACTTCTGTCGAGGGTGTCTTTTTTCCACAATCAAATACCTTCCGAATTTTCAACGTGCCATGAGCTGTTAGAAGATATTCATCAGCTAGGCTAGTTTCAGCGCCGGCATCAAGAATAAGTTTTGCAGGTAAGTCGGAAAACTCACAGGTAATCGTAACCAAGGTATCACCGCTGTAAATGTTAGCGTCGTTAGACTCAATCTTTACAGTGTCGTTATTAAAAAATATTTCCAACGCCTCTAGAATGGAAGATTTGCCAATATCATTTTTTCCGACAAAGGTGGTGAGATCAGCCATTAATACGACGATCTCCTCGCGATAGCAGCGAAAATTTTTGATCGAAACCGATTCCAGTCTCATACTGACCTCACTGTTTAATACAACGAAATGGTGGAATAAAGCGATTCAGAGGGTGAAAAACTGTAAAGTGCAATGAAGTCGAGCACGATTTTCTATGCAACGAGGTTTCTATGCGGCGGCAGCGATTTTTCGCTTAAATAGCAGGGAGTCAATTAATATTTCCCCGTATTTATTTCTAAAATACTCTATTTCCAGCGGTTGAATTGAATTCAGAAAGGAAATGTACCCCTGGAGCTGTTCTACTTCCTCTGGACTCATTTTCCCTTTCTGGTACGCATGGAGCTCTGCTCTAAGTTGTCGCTTGCGGTCGCGCCCAACAGTAATTTCGCCGTTGTTGCTTAATGTCAATCCCGTAATTCTACGACCTCGTTTTAAAGAGGTGTGCACGGTTTTCTCAGGGTTGATTTCCAACTCGGGCGAGTCAAAGGATGAAATTATATCTCTGACAGCAATCTCATGATTGAGTAACAGACCTGCCGTAGACGTAGAAAAGCTCAAATCATCAGCATACCGCGTGTAAACGATACCGTTTTTTTCACACAAAGCCTGTATGGAGCGATCTATTTCATATAACAGGATATTGGACAAATGCGGGGAGCTAGGTGCGCCTATTGCCAAGCGTAGATTTGTCTCGTCGGGACAAGCTTTGAATAAAATTCGTGTTAGATCTCGGGAGTCTTGGGATGAATACTCTGGAATGCGTGACCCCATGTGTGACTGCAGTAGTCTATGGAAATCCTCTGGCCGCAAGGATGGAAAGAATTCTTTAAAATCCATTTTAAGGAGAAATCTATTCTTTAAATGGGGTCTAGCATTCTCGGCCAGCCCGATTTTTGGGCGATAAGCTGTAGCTGCTGCATGCACCGGGACGTTATCGAATTCGTTCGCGATCACTATTCGCTGCATCAACTTTACCGCTGCTGTCGGTTGCGAAACTTCTCGCCATTTCCCGTTGGCTTTGCGGATCTTATAAGATTTATAGGCGAATGGCGCAGAGTGAATTAAGGCCGCCAGTTCACTCGGCGAGAAGGGAAGCGCTTTTGAGAGGCGAATTCTAAGCGACATGTTGTTGAGATTCTCCGGTTTCAGGAGGGGATTTATGGATTCCAAACGCCATCTTTCGCCAAGGGTCGCTAATGGTTTTTTCGAAGAGATGCATCTTCCAAGTCGAGCGTCTCGACTTGGCTTGAAAACCATATTCGATTGTTGGCCTGTCTTCAGTAGAGACACTAAAGCAGCGTGAATTCATTATCTGACGTTCGGTTAAAAGATCTAGATGGCTCAGAATAAACAACAACTGGTCTAATCGCCGTTTTGTTATTCTTATATCTAGACAATTCAAAAAATGCGAAATATCATTCGGTCTAGCGACTTGGATTAGGTCAACGAAGTCTACTATTAAATAGATTAGATGTCGAAGCTTAGCCGGATTTAGGCCCTCTGACTCAGGTTGAAGCGCAATTTTTCCTGCAACGTGAGCCCCAATGAAGTCGACCTCATCTTGAGCAAGTTTCTCGTTCCGAGTAAACATTACTTCTGCGTTGTCATGCTGCTTTTCCCAATAGCGCGTAAGCCCAAGTTGTATAAACGACTCTTTCGGGTAATGCGAGCTAAGCACCACGGTAAGTTTTGAACCGATGTCAGGGGTTTTGATCAGGGCGCCGAGCTCTGCAATTGAACCAGCGGACTCAACGAAGACCAATATGTGATCGACGACAGCGCAAATATCCTCTTCGAAAGTCAAGAGGTCACTGTAGGTGTCAAAATGGTTCCAAGACTTGTAGTCTTCAGGAACAATAAAAGTTGCTGAGCGATTGCGGACGAAGGCAAGGAAGGTTCCTCGCTGGGAAAGCGCTCCCCCACCGGAGTTTTCGGTTAGACCACCAAAAATAGAAACGCGCCGTGAGCCGTTTCGTAATTTGGAACGCGGCACGTCGATGGACTGGGCCATGCGAGTAATAGTATTTAGCAATCTCAACTACCATTGAAAACAGCGCAGAGCGACGGTTGGGCCACAGCTCGTCTGGGGACCGAGCGGCGGTCTGCGCTGTAAGAGCACACAATATTCACAGTCTGGCGAAACGCCCGACATTAATGACCTGCGGTGGTTGGCAGAGCATCAACACACGTAATTGAGGCTTTGAGAGTAGTTTACTTTAGGCAATTCGTCAACAACCTGATGAGGTTGTCTGTGCAATGCCGCAGTCTCTAGACGTTTGGCAGCGTTGGTAAGTGGGGAGGGCTGCAATTTGTGGAATTTTTTGGAAAAATTGGGGAATTTTTACATGGCACCAGGGTAAGTGAATGCAGCTCCCCTCGCAGAAAAGACTAGGGTGTCACTCTGCGCTGCGAGAAAGTCTCCATGCTGTCTAGCAATCCTACCTATGGGCTACCTTTTCTTTTGGCGAAAAAAAGAGCTACAGGCCTAGGCGTGTAACTCTTTGATTTTATTGCATATTCTTGGTGGCCCGGGGCGGAATCGAACCACCGACACAAGGATTTTCAATCCTCGTTCCGGTAGTTTGAGAACAATTGCAGGGGAATAGGCTCTTCGCCAAGTTGACCAGCTAGTTTACCTGTCGTCGCGCTGGCAGATCTCCTCATCAGCCCCGGCTGCAGACCATTTTTTACGAACTGCGTGTCGATATCGTTCCCGTCGCCCTGGCCGCCAGACACGGTGTTCGCCTTTCGTTCCAACGACGCGCGGATTATGCGCACTGCCTTCGTTGTCCCGCGCACTGTTTTTTTGACCTTCGATTTCTCTACGATCAATTGGCTCGGCGTGATGGCCTCGTCGATGCACAGGGTTTCCAGCATGGGCATGAGCTGGTCCACCTTTTCAATCAGCTCCAGCAGTCTGCGGTCCAGCATGGAGAATACCTTCGCTTCAAACAGCAATGGTTCGACATCGTAGGTGGCAAGCGCGCTGATGCCGTGCGCCGTGCATTTCGCTTCCGCTTCGACCAGCGCCTGGTTCAGGCGAGTAAGCCGGGTATCGAGCATGGTCCGCAATTCCTGTTCGATGCGTTCCACCTCGGCGTCGGCGACCTTCATGCGGGCGAACACGGTAATGTAGTGGAAGTTGATCTGGGTGATCTCGAAACAGCGCAGGTACAGGCGTTTGCCTTCGGGGCTGGACAGGGTAACGCTCACCTTCCGGCTGGCCGACTCAATGCGGTCCGTCCTTGCCGCCGCTTGGCGCGCCAGCAGTTTGCGATTGGTGGCGCTGTGCTCGGCGCTGACGAGAACAGGGGTATCGGCATGCGAGTTCATTGGGTCACCTTCCGAAATAGGGACGTTGGCTGACGGTAGCCGGGTATCGCGATGGCTCATAGCGGAAACGTCGTCGAAAACCATACCGTTTTCGCCTTACCCTGATCGCCATCCAACAGCGGAAGTATTGGTGTAAATCCGGTGCACAAAATTTGACTCTCGCTGTCTCTCCGCCTAGATTGCCATGAGCGGCACCCCTTGCGTTCCGTCCTGCAAATGGGATAGACCAGGTGGCGCCGACTTCCGATTTCCCCGATGGTAGCTGGCAGCCCATCGAACGCGGCATCCGCCGCGGCAGCATAGCCAGCATGTCAATCAAGGGTAACCAACCCCTGTCACCCCCCCATGGGACAAGCTCCCGTGCGGGCGATTGTCCCGTTCATTCATTTTTGTTACGGAGGCAATCATGGAAGAAGTCTTCCTGAGCAATCATTCCGATTCCAACGTGGCCGCACCCGCGCTCGACGACCAACTGGACGAGGGCCCGGTCGACGAGTTCACAGAGGAGGAGGTCGTGTGCCTGCACTGGTGGCTGTTGCGCAAGGTGCGCCTGCTTGGTGTGGCCAGCACGCCTTTGGCGGAAAAGTTCGAGATCGTGCGCTGGGTGTTCACCGACCCCTCGCGTGACCGCCAGCCATTCTCGTTCGTGAACTGCCTGCGCGTGGTCGCGTGCAGCCCGTTGTCCCAGTTGCCCTATGCCGGGGCGTGCGATGCGGAGGAAGTGCGGGCCTGGATCGGTGCCCAGCTGCGGCGCTGGTTCGAAGCCTCGTTGGCAACTTATCCGGCCTGGGTGCGGCACGCCGTGATGTCCAACCCGGAGTGGATCGCCGATCATCTGGCGGCCAATCCGCAGTGGCTCAACGAGCAGATGCGTCGCCACGATGAACGGGGTGACCTGTTCTCGCAGGATCAAGCTGCATGAAGCAAGGGAGGCGCTATGACAACCGACCAAGAGCAATTTGAGCAGCGCTTTCAGGCGGCGCGCGCCAGTGCCTATGGGCGCTGGACATCGCTGCTGTGCGCACTGGGCGTGGATGAGAAGGTGCTGAACCGGCGCAACCAGCCATGCCCGCTCGCGGCATGCGGTGGCACCGACCGGTTCCAGTACACGGATAAATTCGGCGACGGCAATTACATTTGCCGCGCCTGCGGCGCCGGCGGCGGCTTCAAGCTGCTGATGGGCTATTTCGGATGGGGCGCTGGTACCGCGTTGCGCCATGTCGAGCGCAGCCTCGGGCTGTTACCGGCGTCGCCGCAGGTGCCGGGCCCGGTCAAGGATGCGCGCAGGCTGGTGCATCGGATACTGGCCGAAACAGAACCGATAGTTGCGGGCGACGAGGTGGACCGCTATCTGCGTTTTCGGGGGCTTGGCATGGATGGCTACCCGGAGACGCTGCGCATCCATCCGGCGCTGGGCTACTACGAACTGGATCAGGGTACCGGCAAGGCGCGTCTCGTGCGCCATTTTCCAGCGCTGGTGGCCGTGGTGCAGGACCAGGGCGGGCAGGTGGTATCGCTGCTGCGCACGTACTTGCAGGACGGCCGCAAGGCGCTGGGGACGCAGTCCAGGAAGCTCCTGTGCGGCGGCGTCAACGGCGCGGCCATCAGATTGGGCGAGCCGGAGGGCGAACTGGCGGTGTGTGAAGGCGTCGAGACTGGACTGGCGATTCTGAAACGCACCGGTCAGCCGGTGTGGGCCGGGATTTGCGCCAGCAACCTGGAACGCGTCTGGGTGCCCGACCAGGTGACCCGGCTGCGCATCTACGGCGACAACGACGCCGACGCCATGTTCGACGGCCAGGCCGCCGCATATGGGTTGGCGCGGCGCTACATGAAGTGCTGCCGGCACGGGGAGGGCCGCCAGGCCGAAGTCTTCATTCCCCGTATTGCCGGCGCGGACTGGGCCAACGTGACAGAGCGCTGCGCCGCGCAGGATGGCTTGGCGGCGTAGGGCGCGGAAAGAGTTGATGTAGGCAGGCCGCAAGGCCGACAAGGTGGCGCATGCGCGCCGATGCGGCAGCCATGCCGCGTGTTTCAACCCTGCGGGGGACCGACCCCGGCAGGGGAGGTCCGTCCGCTTTTTTTGATGACTGGAGAGGTATCATGAAAACAGGACGTTCCCTGATGGACCTGGCGGCCGAACTTGAACGCCAGGCGGCGGCCAAGCGCGATCTGATCGTGCCGGCCAAGAAGATGCGCGGTGAGACCACCGCTGCCGGGCAGTTTCGTCTGGTGATCGACGAGGCCGGCGGCGAAGCGCGCTATCCGCTGTGCGACTTTGTTTGCGGGCAGCTGGCGAAGAAGCTCGACATTCCGCTGACCTATTTCAAGCGCATGCGGGAATATTACCCGGAGCTGCTGGACCAGAACGTCAACGGCTGGCTGCGCATCAATAGCCCCGACAGCTATCTGGTGCGCACGCTGGACGGCTATGCCCGTGCCTTCCTGTCCACGCGCTACCGCCGGCTGGACAACTTCGATCTGGCGAAAAGCATCGTGCCGGTGCTGCAGCAGCTGCCCGGTGCGCGCTTCGAGTCGGTCGAACTGACCGCGCGGAAGCTGTACATCAAGGTGGTCAGCTCGAAAATCCAGTGCGAGGTGGCGCCGGGCGACGTGGTGCAGGCCGGGGTCATCGTCAGCAACTCGGAAATCGGTTGCGGCACGCTGCGGGTCGAACCGCTGCTGTACCGCCTGGTGTGCAGCAACGGCCTGATCGTGGCCGACCGTGCCATGCGCAAGAACCACGCCGGGCGCAACCTGGTGGCCGACGACGACGAGGTGCTGGTGTACCAGGACGACACTCTGGAGGCCGACGACAAGGCCATTTTCCTCAAGGTGCGCGACCTGGTGCAGACGGCGGTGTCGGACGTGACGTTCGAGCTGATCTCGGAGAAGATGCGCAAGACCATGGGCATCAAGCTGGTCGGCGACCCGGTCAAGGCGGTCGAGCTGCTGGCCAACCGCTATGCCTTGAACGAGGCCGAGTGCGCCGGCGTGCTGCGGCACCTGTTCGGCGAGCGCGAGCTGACCGGCTACAGCCTGGTCAACGCGGTCACCGGTTACTCGCAGGAGGTCGACGATTACGATCGGGCGACCGAATTCGAGGAGCTGGGCGGCAAATTGTTGGCGCTGTCCGCTGCTGAATGGCGGCCGATCGCCGAGGCGGCATAGCTTGTGATGCAGTAGGGAAGGGACCGGTCTGCCGGACGCGCTTGTCGGCGCGCCCGGTGCCGGCCCGGACCCGCGGTGGCGCTAACGGTGCGCGGAGCTAACGCTAGAGTGCGGTGGCGCGGACCACCAGCAGCACGCGTCCCAATACCGTCAGCTTGGCGGCAGCGCCGTCGGCGTCCCTGAGCAGGCTGTCGGCGTAGCGGACGTTCTCGCAGCGCAGCAGCAGTCCTTCGCCGATGCGCTGCTCGACGTGCCTGACCAGCGTCTGGCCAGCGTAGGCGAGCAGGTAGATGCCGTTGCAAGTGATGCGTGCCTGGGTATCATCGTAGAAAAAGGGCGCGCCCTCGGCGATCAGCGGGGCCATCTCCGGCCCCTGCATGATGCCGGCC
The DNA here is from genome assembly GCF_059567845.1 of Massilia sp. BGA-UO-ETr-WB1. Taxonomy (NCBI): domain Bacteria; kingdom Pseudomonadati; phylum Pseudomonadota; class Betaproteobacteria; order Burkholderiales; family Oxalobacteraceae; genus Massilia; species Massilia sp. BGA-UO-ETr-WB1. Next base: position 9,620 of record NZ_JCAQOT010000017.1, read on the forward strand.
TTGCCGGCACGGGATGCTGCAATGAGTGGCAGCAGCGCACCGACCCAGTCGCCCGATGGCGGGCTATCTGGATACAGTTCGGCCAGGAGTGGTTGCTGCAAGCGGTCGTACGGGCAGTCCAGCCGGTGCTGTAGCAGTCCGAGCAGCCAGTGTGCATCGATGTTGAGCTGCAGGGACAGCACCGCCAGCGAGGCCAAGTCCGGCAGTCCTGGTTGGTCGGCGTCAACCCAGCGCGCCACGGTCTGCACGGCGCGGCCGGTCAACCGGCTCAGGTAGCTTGCGTATTGCTGGGCGGGGATGTCGCGTGCAGCCAACTCAGCAATAAGCCGGTTGCGCAAGGCCGGCACCAGGCGCAGGTCGAGGTTCCTGGCTTGGTCGCGGGTGAGCGGCGCGCGGCGCTGGTCGGGATCCATGGGGTGCTTTGGTCCTATTTGCAGGATGGTTCGCGGGCACTTTGTAGCAGTTGCTCATTTCGCGGCCGCTGCGTTTCAACATGCTACATGGCGATAGCTTGTAACGAACGGGACCGCGCCGTCAAGCAGCTATCGGTTTTGCAGTGCACAGCGTGAGCAGTTGCTATTGACCGCTAAAACGGTGCGGTGTAGCCTGCTTTCGCAGGTGGCGGCCTATGCTGCATCGCATCGCGAGCGCGCAGCGTGTGCCGTTGTTTTTTCAAAACCAGTGATGTGACCACGCCCGCCCGCGCGGGCTTAACGGAGCAGCCATCATGGATAACGCCATACACCTGACGGACGTGCAGCAGTTGAACCTGAACTTCCTGTTGACCATCCAGGCGGGCCTCAAGCACGACCGGATTGCCGCCAGCTACAAGTTCCACCTCGACCCGGATTGCGCGGCGCTGCTGGGCGCAATGAACGCCAGCGACCTGGTCGCGCTGGCGGCGAACATGCCGCACGAGAGCTTGTTCCAGCCGATCGGCAATCTGACCTCTCTGCTGGCCGCGCCGCACGGCCTGGCCGTGACCCTGTGCACGGTGGGCGCGGACCGGCGCAATGTCACCGCGCCGCGCGCGGCGATGGGCATGGCGAACGCGTGAGGCCGCCAGCATGGCCGCCCCCGAAGCCGATCAACTCATTCGCGCGCTGCATCTGGCCCGCGAATGCATCGCGCTCGGTGCGCGCCTGGGCACGGCATCCCAAGTGACCGGCCTGCGCGCATCGATGCTGCGCACTTATTTTTTCCGCCACGGCGGCTCCATCAACGGGCGCCGGCCGGAATCGAGCGAGTGGGTCCATTGGGGCAATCTCTGCCTGCGCGCGGAAGCGTCCGAGTTCGCCAGCATCTTCTCGACCCTGCATGAGCAGTACCGCTGCCTGCCGGCCGACGCGCTGGTCATCGCCTACCGGATGTACGCCGAGCGCTGCCCGCGCAAGCCCACGGTCTCGTTCGACCGGGCTTTCGCGCTGGTGTGCGACCTGCTCGGCATCTGGCTGCGCTCCGAGGCGCGCCTGGCGATGCATCGCTGCCCGCAGTGCCGGGCGCGCTACGTGGCGGAGATCGGCGCGCCGCCGCCGCGCGAGTCCGGCTGCGTGTTCTGCCAGCTGCTGCAGCGCTATCCGCTCGATCCGCGGGTGCAGGCGCACTATGTGGCAAGGCGGGCGGGCTGGCCTGCCATGTTGGCCCTGCCGGACGGCGCCGGCCCGGAAAAAGCGGCGTAATCTCCTGTTTTTCGCATGGACGCGCGCCAAGGCCGGGCCGACACTGGGAGTCCGCCGATTACGGAGCCCTGTCATGTCCATCGCGAATCTGTGTGCACGGCTGTGGCGCGGCGCCGGACGCGCTGGAGCGTCGGGCGCGAAGCCGAAGCACAGTGGCGCCGATACCCCTACGCCTGGAGCGGGCCTGCGCGCTCGCAGCGTGGAAGACTTGCTGGCCGAGCACAAGGATGTGATCGCCCGTATCAAACTGTGCTACGGGTGCGACAACGCCACTTTTCATGCCGACTTGCTGCAGCCAGTACAAAACTATGCGGCTTACGTCAACGCGCTGCCGGCCACGCGGGCGAGCTACTACAGTGGCCCCGGCGGCCTGCTGCGCCTTGGCCTGGAGACGGCGTTCTACGCGTTGCAGGCGACCGACTCCCAGATCTTCGCGGGCCGCCAGACCATCTCCAGTCGGCGCGTGCTGGAGCCGCGCTGGAGGCGCGCCGTTTTTCTCGCCGGCCTGTGCGGCGAGCTGTACCGCTGCCTAGGCCAAGTGAAGGTGCGCGATGCGCAAGGCGACGCCTGGCAGCCCTACCTGGCGCCGTTGACCTCCTGGCTGCGGCAGCGCCGGTGCGCGAACTTCACGGTGCACTGGTTGGCCGGGCCGGAGCGCCGGGCGCTGGGCTTGTTCGCGCTGCCGATGATCGTCCCCGCCGCCATGCTGGAAGACCTGGCGCACGGCAGCGAGGTGATCGTCCCCAATCTGCTCGCTTCGGTGTCGGGCATGGCCACCTACCATGAACACAACCTGATGGACCGGTTGGTGCGCCATGCCGCGGCGCTGGTCATTGCGCGCGAGCGCCGCCTGTCGGGAGGTGATGCGCTCGAGGACGACGTGCCGGTGTATCTGGCGCGGCACCTGGTCGAGGCGATGCGCGAACTGGTGCAATCGGATCACAACTGGCTGCCGAACGCGCCGCGCTCGCGCCTCTGGTACGGCCAGGACGGTCTCTACCTGGTGTGGCCGAACGGCGCGGCGGACATCCTCCGGCTGTTGGCCGACGAGCGGCTTCCCGACGCGCCGGACAATGCCCCGGCGGCACTGGCTATCCTTGTTGCAGGCGGCATTGTTGCGGAGATGGGCCCGGGCGAATCCATCGTTCTGGTTCAGCCGCCGGGCGCGCAGGAGCCACTGGAGGCGGTGCGGATCATGCCGCCCAGCCTGCTGCTGGCCGACGTGGTGCCGGCGCCGGTTCCACTTGAACAAAGACTGTCGGCGCCGACGGACGCGGCGCGGACGCAACGGACACAACCGGAACGCGAGCAGACGGACAACCAGTCGGCAGAGACAGCGTGCGCTTCACCGGCAACCGGGACGGCGCCGGCGCCGGCGCCCATGCGCAAGCGGCCGCAAAAGCCGCATGCGCGCGAGGAGGACGGTCAAGCGCAACTGCCGCTGCCGGACGTCCCGTTTTCCGACGTCCCTGTGCAAGGGGCAAGCCGCGATACACCGTCTCGGCGTGAGGATAGGCCACGGCAAGGTGCGCGCGTGACGCATGCAGGGGATCAGGCGATGCGGCACGCCGGCCATCCCGGTCTGCTTGCCCCGCTGCGCCTGAATCGCACGGTTGCTGGCGCTCTGTCCGAAATTGTGGGCACGTTGCATGGGGAATGTCCGCAATGTCATGTGATCGCCGGGGCGCTGTTCGTTCCGCTGGCCGCGCTCGCCGCGCATGGTGTCGATGCGCGCCAGGCGTGGCGCTCCCTAGGCGACGCGGGCATGCTGGTGCAAGACGACAGCGGCGAGGGCGTGCAGACAGAACAGATCGCGGGAAGCCGCGTCCCGGGCGTACGCATTGCTGCCCGGTTCGTGACCGGCCTGCCGATGGTGCCGGACAACGCCGGCTGAGGCAGGGGCAGGGGGGCGGCGATGCTGATGCGTGATTATGAGATGCCGTGGCGCAGCCCGATGGAGCTGCTGGCGAGCGCCGTGTGGTGCGCCGCCAGCCTGGGCATCGTGGTGTCCAGCCCCGACCCGGTGCCGCGCCCGCTGGGCTTGGCGCTGCTGGCGGTGATGCTGCCGATGGCGTTGCTCAGGGCGCGCCAGGGCCTGCGCATCATCGCCGTGCGCGCGGCGCTGTCGGGGCGGGCGATGGAAATGATCACCACCAGGCGTCTGGCCAAGCTGGCCCCCGACGTGGAACTGGTGGTGTTCGGCTTTGGCTTCGAGTGGCAGCCTGTGCACTCGCAGCGGCTCTATGAACTGGCCAAGGTCGATTACCGCGACCTGCGCATCCCTGCGCCGATGCTGCGGCTGCTGGGCTACATCGGCAATCCGCAACCGGATGACGAGATCGGGCTGCCGTACATCCATGGCGTCGAGCGCCGTGAAACGCTGCTGGCGCGGCCGCTGCACAATTTCGAGGGCGGCACCCTGGTGGTGGGCACCACCCAGTCGGGCAAAGGCGTGTGCCTGGGCTGGTTGATCACGCAGGCGATCCGGCGCGGCGACGTGGTCATCGTCCTCGATCCGAAAAACTCCAAGCGCCTCAAGCGTCTGGTTGAGCGGGCCTGCGCCGACTACCGCGAGCCGGACGCCTTCCTGTGGTTCCATCCGGCGTTCCCGGAGACCGGTGCGCGCCTGGACTTCACCTTCAACTGGCAAAAGCCCACTGAAATCGCCTCGCGCATCCAGTCCATCCTGCCGCCGGACACGGCGGGTGCCTTCTCGGCGTTCGGCTGGGATGCGGTCAATGTGGTGACGCAGGGCATGGTGCGCCTGGAAAAGCGGCCCAACCTGATGAAGCTGACCCGGTACATCGAAGCGGGGATCGAGCCGATTTTGGAGGAGTCCCTCAAGCGTTGCTTCGAGGAGTTGCTGGGACGGGGCTGGCGCACCGATCCCGACCTGGTGCGGCTGCTGGAAAAGACGCGCAAGGGCGCCATCAAGTCGCCGTCGCCCGTGGCCAGTTCCGAACTGGTGGCGTTCGTCGAGTACTACGAGCGCCACGTGCACGAGTCGCGCCACGACAAGGTGATCGACTCGCAGGTGCGGGTGTTCCGCCACAACCGCGAGCACTATCAGAAGATCACGGCCAACTTGTTGCCGATCCTGTCAATGCTCACTTCCGGCGAGTTGGGGCGCACGCTGTCGCCCGACCCATTCGACGCGGCCGACGAGCGGCCCATCATGAATTTGGAGAAGATCGAGCGCGGCGGGCATGTGCTGCTGATGTGCCTGGACTCGCTGCCCGATCCGGCGGTGGCCTCGGCCATCGGCGCGATGTGCCTGGCCGACCTGGCAGCGCGCTCGGGGATTCGCTACAACCTGGGCGGCTACCGGCGCATATCCCTGTTTGTCGATGAGGTGTCGAACGTGATCAACCAGCCGCTGATCGAGATCATGAACAAGGGAGCGGAAGGCGGCATCTATACGACGGTCGCCATGCAGACGATTGCCGACCTGGCCAAGCGTCTTGGCAGCCAGGAAGCGGCCCGCATGGCGCTGGGGAACCTGAACAACCTGATCGCCTTCCGCACCAAGGACCAGCCCACCCAGGAGTTCATCAACGAGACCTTCGGCCAGACGGCGATCCACAACATGAAGGTCGGCCGCAACACCGCGCGTGACGGACATATCGGCGACTTCACCATGGTGGAGTCGACCCAGATCGCGGAGGAGTTGAACGAGCTGGTGCCGACCTCGCTGCTCGGAAAGCTGCCGAACCTGCAGTTCTTCGCGTCGGTGTCGGGTGGGCGCCTGTGCAAGGGCCGCTTTGCCTTGCTCGATCCCGGTGAGGCTCCTGCTGTAGCCGGCAACGCGCAAGCAGCGCCATGATCCGGGTCGCCTCGATCGCCTCGCTGCTGGCCCTGTTGGTGCTGGTGCTGTATCTGCCGTCGGCCACGCCGGCATCGGTATTTTTCGAGCGCGTACGGGTTGAGCATGGCTTGCATGGGGCCACATGGAGCCAAGCTCATGCGCAGGCGGCGCTGGCGCAGGCATTGGCGACAGTGGAGCGGCCCGTGGCTGTGCCCTTAATGCCGGCGAACTCGGCCAGGCAGGGCAGGGCGGAAACCGCCGCCGGCCGCCAGCTGGACACGGTGGGCCAGCGCATCCTGGGCAGTGGCTACCTGCGTTCGCTCAATGCGCTGTTGTTGCTGGCGGTGTTTCGCCTGGCAGCATTGGCGCAGCTGGCACCGGGCCTGCTGATGCTCGCCGGCGCGTGCCTGACCGACGGCCTGGTGCGGCGCTCGGTCAAAACTCGGGAGTTTTCCAGGCACCATCCCGAAATCTGGATCGCGAGTGTTTGCCTCGGGTGGCTTGCGGTATGCGGCGCGGTGATCTGCTCGGTGCTGCCGATCGCTGTGCCGGTAACGCTGCTGCCGCTGCTGGCAAGCGTGCTCTGCATATGCATCGGCATGGGTATCGCCAACTATCCGGCGGGTGCCGGGCGAGGCTAAGCGTCGGCCCGAGTGCTACAGGTACCCGCACAACCTGGCCGCAGACTGCAGCATAAGCTGGCCACCGTGGTTGGTTAACTGGCGGCGCGCGCGATACTTGGCGATTGGCTGCACCCGCAGGGCTGGCCGGTGTCTCCGGCGCGTGCGAGCGGCTTTGAATGCGAAATTGGCCGCCCGATCTGCGCCGTGCTTGCACTTTGCCACCTTCAGATTTTCTTCTGCGAGTAATTTGGCGAATGCGCCGAATAGCAACCTCGTGCAGGCCAAGTCACAACTTGCTCGATGTAACGAACCGAATCCGGCCGCGCGCCAAAATGCAGTTTTCGTCTGCGTAGTGACTCGGATCTGATCTGGCAGGTTGTTGAGAAGAACGGCGGCACCCCATTGCGGACCTTCGCACTTGGGTTTAGGTCAGCCCACCAATTGCAGTGTCAGCATCGGACGCCGCTGATTCTCTGAAAACTGCGAGGGCGAATTTTCGAGACCATCGTTATTTGGACCTTAACCCGATCTTTCCCTGGAAGGTCTTAAGGTCAGCGACGAAATACTTGGGCGAGTTGCCGTGTAACTTATCAGCTAAGAAGCTATCGAGAAACCCGACTACCTCACCCACGCCAAGCAGTCCTTTAGCATCCGCCCACTTTCCGGCGACCGTGGTAATCAAAAAGCGCAATGCTTTGATCGGCGCGCTGTTGACCCATGGTACATCGTGCAATAGCTCGACGTAGCGCGCGCAGAGTTCCATCTCGCTCAAATGTCGATTTTGCGAAAACCATGTCCTGAATTCATCGCAGTTTCGGCTCCGGGTAAGCCGAAACAGATCGGAAAACTTGTCAGGTTCTACGCATGTGACTGCAGCTAAATCCGGGATGCCCTCAAGTTTGAGGAATGACCATAATTCATCAGGACTGCGATTGCCCCAACGCTGCTGTCCTTTTAGTTTCAAAGCTACGCTATCGCCAATTGGAGAAGCAGATGATGTGCTCGCACAGTCAAAATGCTGAGACAAGAATCCTTCGATGTTTGCTTGAGCAAGCGCCAATAGAGCATCTACGGGGTTCGCTACTACGTTAGTCTCTGGGCCAAGGACCCGCACTTGATTCTTACTTATGCCCGGTAGCCTTAATCCAGTAGTTCGATGATATGAATATCCACTGTTCCAAAAATCGCTTTTGCGAAAGTCTGAGTATGTTCGTTCGCGGATATCATCGACCACACTCGCAGACTCCATTGAAAAGGAGCCTGTAGCCAGCAGCTGCGATATTTTTTCGCGATTTCGGAGAGGTATACGACAGCTCGAAAAGCCCGCTGATATCGAAGATTCGATAGACGAATCCTGTGGCCGCAGGTTGCTGGGATCTCCAAAGACTGCCAATGAACCATCTCGGCCGGTTCCGCGAACGTACCCGAAAACTTGGCGCAATCGAATAAACCGAAGCTGTTCGGACTCGAGGAGATCAATAAAGGCATTTTCGCCTAAGATTTCAAGCAAGCCTACAGCTGTCAGGAAGTCAGTTGTTGGCACCAAAACTTGGTCGTGGAGAATGAGCTGTTCGCATATTTTTTCTACCTTGTCTGCTTTGTTGACGACATACCGATGCAAATGCATCCCGTCCAAGTTGAAAGTGGCAGACAGATCGCCCGCAAGAACGCGCAACATTATTTCCCCTTAAAAGCACGATTTTGTGGTCGGTAGGCCATGATCCGATTATGGGTGAACGCGGCCAAAGGAATCAGGATAGCATCTTGTACAAATAGAAAAGTCACAAACTATCACAGGCAGCCGATGCCACTCAATCCCTTCGGGAGTTGGACTGACAAATCGACCTTCAAAATCCAAACAATGAACCTTGCTGCGGCTCAGCCTCGGTAGTTCTTTGCACCTGCGCGTCTTCCTGTTCTATTTCGGCAGCCTCGGATGTTGCCGCCGTCTTTGCTTTTGGGGCGGCGTACGCGTTCAATTCTTCGGGGCGGTACAGCTCGATCAGGGCGCGTGCAAATTCCGGGTTCTTGGAGCTGAGCCAATCGTCGTAGTGTTCAGGCCGCAGGATGGCCACGCCGCGCTTTTCCTCGTTTGGGCGGTGGAACCGGTTGAGCAGGGGGTGGCTATCGGCATTTAAGGTGAAGTGGGTGTAGCTGTTTGTAATGGTCCCGTCTTCCTCTTCCCAGGTGCGCCACATGCCGGGCAGTCCGAAGGGCTCCTTGCTGGCCAGTTCGAGCGCCCAGCGCTCGTGGATACCCGTCTCCCAGTTCGGTTCGAACACAGTCAGCGCCGGCACGATGCACAGTTGCTGTGCGAGCCAGAAGCGCTTGTAGTTGACCTTGCTGCCAACTTCCTCGGCGCGCGCGTTCATGCTGTCCATGGCGATGCGCTTGGGCTTGGGCAGCGCTTTGCCCGCAGCCCTGGCCTGCTGAACTTTCGCTTCCTCCTCCTTGGTGAGTTTCCTGAAGGGGCGATGGCGCTGCGGGACGAAGCCATAACTTCCAACCATGCCTTTTCGCTGCCGGTGCTCGTCGTGCACGATAAACAGCCCCTGGTAGTCGCGATACATCTCTTCCCGCCAGTCCTCATTCATTTCCATGGGCGTGCGAAACCATTCGAACGCCAGTTGACGACTAACGGTGACGTAGTTCACACACATGGTTTCTCCGGAGTAGTCATGCGCTGGTTGTATTGAGTAATACGAAAATTACCACAATTGAGAAACGCCCGGGTGGCGGCAATCTGCGAAGACGCCGTTGGTCTGCATGCGTTGGCGGACTGCCTCGTGTCCCTCGACGAAAAGGAAGGCTCTCATTCTGTTCTTGAATCGCTGCATCAGTGAAAATCCCGGCTGCGGGTGTCCAGCTCGCCGAGCAGGTGGCTCAAATCAACCAGGCGTTTCGCGACCAGGTGGCGGACATTGCTTTCGGATTGCCATACCCCGTACACCCCGAGCAGCTGTGCGCCCATGACCTCACGGCGGAATTGCTCAACCAGACTCGGCCAGCAGATGACGTTCACCGTGCCGGCTTCATCCTCGAGCGTGATGAAGACCACGCCGGCCGCCGTGCTTGGCCGTTGACGGACCGTGACGATCCCACAGCCCCGGGCCAGTTGGCCATTCGAAAATTCAGCCAGCACATCGCTCGGGATAAAGCGCAACTTCGACAAGCGCTCGCGCAGGAAACTTAAGGGATGGCGTCCGAGCGTCAAGCCGACATACCGGTAGTCAGCCGCCACATTTTCCGCCTCGGTCGGTGCATCCAGTTCGATCGCATCTTCACTGATTGCCGCCGGACGAAGAAGGCCCTTGTCCGGCACGCTGGCGGCCGCCTGCCACATCGCCTGGCGGCGGTTGCCCGACAGGGATGCCAACGCATTGGCGCTGGCCAACGCCCCCATGTGGCCGGCATGCAGGTTGGCGCGGGCCGCCAGGTCGGCCGTGCTGTTGAAGGCCTCGACAGCACGGGCCTCTTCGATGCGCCACGCCGCATCCTGCTCCAGGCCCTTGACGTTGTTCAGGCCAAGGCGTACTGCCGGTTGTGGCCCTTTGGTGGGCGCCTCGAGCGATGCCTCCCAGCAGCTGACACACACGTCGACCGGCCGAACCTCGACGCCATGCCGGCGCGCGTCCTGCACCAGGGACGAGCGCGAGTAAAACCCCATCGGCTGGCTATTGAGCAGCGCCGCCAGGAATGCCGCCGGCTGATGGCACTTGAGCCAGCTGGAGGCGTAGGCCAGCAGCGCGAAGCTGCTCGAGTGCGATTCAGGAAAACCGTATTCCGCGAACCCGCGAATTTGGCCGACGATGGAGTTGGCGAATTCAATGGTGTAGCCACGCGCAGTCATGCCGTTTAACAGGTCGGCTTCGAACTGCTCCAGATTGCCTTTCTTTTTCCACGCGGCCATCGCCCGGCGCAGCGCATCGGCTTTGCCCGCCAAGAACCCGGCGGCCACCATGGCGATGCTCATCACCTGTTCCTGGAAGATGGGAATGCCCAAGGTCCGCTCCAGCACGCCTTCGATTTCCGGGCTCGGGTATGTCACCGGGTCCAGGCCCTGGCGACGGCGCAGGTAGGGATGAATCATCCCGCCCTGGATCGGGCCGGGGCGGATGATGGCCACCTCGATGACCAGGTCGTAGAACGTCCTCGGCTGCAGGCGCGGCAGCATCGACATCTGGGCGCGGCTCTCAATCTGGAACACCCCCATCGTATCGGCCTGGCAGATCATGTCGTAGGTGGCAGGGTCCTCGGCCGGGATGTCGCCCATCTCGAAACGCGCACCGCGCTGTTCGGACACCAACTCCAACGCGCGCCGGATGCACGACAACATGCCCAACGCCAGCAGGTCGATCTTGAGCAAGCCCACCGCATCAAGGTCGTCCTTGTCCCATTGCACCACGCTCCTGTCTTCCATCGCCGCCGCCTCGATGGGCACCAGGCGCGACAGCTTGGTGTGTGAGATCACGAAGCCGCCCGGGTGCTGGCTCAAGTGGCGGGGCACGCTCATGAGCGCGTCGGCCAGGTCGTTCCACTTTTCGGCGATGGATGATTCGGGGTCGAAACCGCAGTCCAGCAGGCGTTGCTGCAGGTCCGCGCGGCCGCCCCACGAGCTCGAAGCTTTTGCGACTTTGTCGACCACGCTTAAGTCCACGCCGAGGGCCTTGCCGACGTCCCGCAACACGGATTTCGGCCGGTACGAGATGACGACGGCCGTCAACGCCGCGCGCATCCTGCCATATTTCCGATAGACATACTGCAGGACCTCCTCACGGCGTTGATGTTCGAAATCGATGTCGATGTCCGGCGGCTCGTTCCTTTCTTTCGACATGAATCGCTCGAACAGGAGCGTCCCGCGCGACGGGTCGACCTCGGTCACACCCAGGCAGTAGCATACGGCGGAGTTTGCGGCCGAGCCCCGGCCTTGACACAGGATCTGCTGAGACCTTGCGAAGCGAACGATGTCGAAGACGGTCAGGAAATACGGTTCGAAGTTCAGTTCGCCGATGATATCCAGCTCGTGCTCCAGCTGCGCCTGGACGTTTTCAGGAATCCCGCCGGGGTAGCGCCAGTCGGCGCCGATGTAAGCTTCCTTGCGCAGATAGGACGCGGGCGTTTCACCTCCCGGGACCAGTTCATGCGGATACTCATAGCGCAACTCGTCGAGGGAGAAGTTGCAAAGCTGCGCCAGGCGCACGGACTCGTCCAGGGCCTCGCGGGGGTAGATGTTGCCCAGCCTAACGCGCGAACGCAGGTGCTGCTCGGCGTTGGGTGGCAGCTTGTAGCCACATTGCGCCACAGGCACGCCGTGCCGGATGGCCGTCATGGTGTCGTGGATAGGCTTATAGGAACGCACATGCATGGCCACATCGCCCGTGGCGACGATGGGCATGCTGAACTCGTCCGACAAGGCCTGCACCAGCTGGCGGTGCGTCGCATCCTTATTCCTGTGGTACAGGGTCAGTGCGATGCGCACCCGGCCTGGTGCGCATTGCACCAGCCACGTCGCCTGCCGCGCCACTTCCTCGGACGCGCCGCAGTATTTGGGGGCCAGGATGAACTGGCAGTCGGGCAGGCCGCGCAGATGCACCAGGTCGCCGACCGGCGTGGCGATATCACGGGGCCGAACCAGGTAGTGCCCCTTCTCGGCACGCATCCGTCCGACCGTGATCAGTTCGCTGAGGTTGCCGTACCCGTTGCGGTTCATCGCGATGATGATGATACGGAACGGGGCACTGCCGTCTTCGGGCGTCACGTCGAGCTGGCTGCCGATGAGGAGCTGCAGGCCCAGCTCTTTCGCGGTGACATGGGCTCGCACGACACCGGCCAGTGAACACTCGTCGGTAATGGCCAGCGCCAGGTACCCAAGTTGATGGGCGCGCTCAACCAGCTGCTCGGGAGCGGACGCGCCTCGCAGAAAGGAAAAATGGGTATAGCATTGCAGCTCCACGTAATCTGGCAGCCCGGCCGCTGCGGCTGTTGGTCTGATTGGTATGGTGTGCATGGGTCACGCAAACAGTCCATGCAAGTACCACCGGGGGTCTTCCGCGACGCGCTCAAAATAAATCCAGTAGCAGGCCGCGCTGGCCGCTTGCGCAATGTAGTAGTCGCGCGCGGCGGTTTGGTCGTTCCACCAGCCTGCCTCCAGGCGTTCAGGACCATCGATGATTTTGAGCGGGCTGACGTAGAACGGGCGCTCGTCGCGCATCAGCAGCCTGATGGGCTTGGGCAAAAGCCAGAAGGGCCGGCCCTCCAGAATCTCCTCTATCTGTGTTTTCGGGCGCTTCGCCGTCGCCGGGATCCACGCGTTGCACACCTCGGGCCGGTAGTCCTCCAAGTCGGCGGGCACAAGCACGTTTTCAGCTCCCAGCCTGGCCGTCAACAGCTCCAGCAAGCGAGCGTAGTCCTGCGGTGATCCGCCGGGTTCAGGGAACAGGCTGGCGTTCGGCGGCAGCATCGATTCGATCTTCACCGCTTCGAGCCGCAGTGCGATCACCGGCCGCTCCAATGTTGTTTTTGCCAGGCGCTCCTTGAGCAGGCGTAGCAGATGGGCCTCGTGCCATACCGGCTCGGCAAGTGCCACCTCAAGTACCGTTGGCGCGATAGCGGAATGGCCACGCTCATGCTCCAGGGCGAGTGTCAATACCCGTACTGCACGTTGCAGCGAGGCGAGCCAGCCGACCAGTTGCAGGATGAGTCCGGTGGCGCCGTGCAGTAGCGCGTCGGCGCTCTCGACACGGTCGAAGGTTTCGATGCGGGCGGAGAAATGCAGCGGCGGCTTGATCCATTCGTGCATCTCGGGCGCTTCACCGTAGGCGCGGTCCAGCGTTGCCAGGAGCTCCTTGCTGGTGCGGCGTAGAAGACCGGCACGCGGAAGTCTTCGCAGCGCACCGATCCGCTTGGCGCCGATGTCGCCCAGCCAATCATGGAAAGGGGCAGCTGCCGGTACCAGAGCGCAGGGCAGCAAGTCCAGCCGTTGCTGCATGGTCGCCAGTGACAGGACGCGGCGGCGGAACACGACATTTTTCATCCGGGTGCTACGGGCGAGCAGCCATGCGCCTTCAGCCGTTGGGGCGGCCCCGAGCTGCACAGTAAAGCCCAGCGCTTCGATGCCTTTTGTCACACGTGCGCATAAAGCGTGGGGGCCGCGGAAGAGCGCAAGGCTGGCGCTGACTTCCAGCAGCACCGAGAAATCCGGTTGAAACGTGACTTCCGGCGTGTACTGCATCATCGCAGTCGCGATGGCATTCAGGGCAAGGTCCTCTTTGGCAAGGTTGCGTTCAAGAATAGCCGTGTCAGGCGATACCGCCATCACGCCCCCGCTGCGCATCCCAAGCCTCACGCCCGCCAGGCCAGCGTCCATCGATATGGAGATAACGATTCCCTTGTCGGTTACTGCATACAGCCCCGGCTCAGACCAACATGGGCGCAGCGACTCGAGCGGGAGCAGTGGCAGGTGTGCGCTGAGCAGGAGTTTCATGTTCTTTGTCCCACAGCTGGCGACCAGCGGGCATGTCAATCAGGGGTACGAAAATAGGGGATTCACAATGCGGGCCTCGTCGCTTGATGATGTCCACCGAGATGCCACCGAGCGCGGGCCGCAGTGCAAGACGCAGCGGTGAAGGGGACGCGTCGGCGGCCGCAGTCAGTGGTCGAACCAGCCATAGCCAGGTATCCGTGGACTGCGCGGCCAGGTTGAGGCGCCGCAGTGCTTCGGGTCGCACGTTCGACTGCCAAAGGACAACGCCACCGCAACTTCCGTTCTTCAGGATTTGCTCCGCTGACCAGAGCGCATCTGCCGAGCTCTGGGGGCGAAGCCAGAGCACATTCTGTTCATTCATCCGCCACGACCGGCATGCCATCGCGTGGGGAAGATACGGCGGCTGTATCAGGGCGACCCTGTGTTGTCGAGATAGCGACGCCAATGCGGGCTTCAGTAACTGCATCTCGCCGATACCGTGTTGTTGAACCAGCAGTTCGACGAGTGCCGATCTCGGCCATCCTTCGTTGGGTAGCTGGCTATCCAGAACAGGATGACCGGTTGTCGTCGTCGTGGCACGCGACACGGCAAGTTCGCTTGCACGCCATACGCTAGAACGTACAGCCAGGTCCAGAGCAGCTTGAGCAACAGGTGTAGCGGAAAGTGGTGGAACAAGCATGTTAACTCCGATACTGTGATTTTATACAGTGTTTTGTGAAGTATAGTCGGCCAACCGGCAACCTAGCAAGAGGATTTTTATTGCGCAATGGCAATTTTTTCTGAGGGCAATTCTGCTCGAGACGAGGACTGGGAGGTAACTCCTGCGTAATGCCCAGCAGAATCTGCCCAGATTGCGCGACTAGGTGAATGCGTCCGCAGCAGGCACCGGACGCGGCTATGAGCCGGCTTGAATGCAGCGCGGATCTGTATCGAGCCGAGTGGGCTTGGCTGCGCGCTGACAGTGTTGAAGTAGGCGAAGCGCCCATGCAGGCGCATGGATAGCGCGGAAGCGTGCGTGGCGTTAACTCCACGCGTTCGATCGCAGCCCCGGCAGCTTGCGCGGCCGTCAAAACCAGGGAGACCAGAAACGCGTTTTTGGCTTGACGGGCGGTTTTCCTGCTTGGATGCTCGCATTGTCGCGTTCCGTACCAGCATTCACTTTTCCGGGCACGTCCCCGGCCGCTGCGACAGCCGAAGTCGCTCCCGCTGCTGCTGTGTACACCGCGCATCCGTTCAGCACGGCGACAAGCCAATCGCTACTATTGTCCACTTTAAGGGTCGCCAAGACGCCCAAGCAGATTAGTTCGGATACCACCAATCCCAGCCAGGCTGGGCTTATCCCAAAGGCTGATTTCAAAGTGTTCGTGACCACAACAGTCGCGCCAGTTGCACCGGCAAATGTGCCGAGACTGGCAAGGGTGTAGAACTCGTTCGCCATTTTTCTCTCCTAGTTATCAATGCGCGGAAAAACCAACGTTGGCCGCTCCGCAGGGGTATCGCGCTTCCTTGCAGCGCAACTCTTATTGTCGAATCGTGGCCCACCTACGTTCGAGCGCTTGCGCGAAAGCCAATGCCATGCCGCTGTCGTCCAGCTGGGAATGGTCGATCCACTGAGCCCGCCAGGCAAGTGCCCACGGTGGGGTGACTTCCAACTGCCCGATGAGGTGATCGAGCTTGCGCATGCGCCGTTGTGCATCTTGCAGTATCGGGTCAGCGCGGAGGGATCGTTCCTTCGCTTGCCTAAAGATAGCTAAACGATCCGCCCTAGCGAGCAGGTATTCTGCCGCTACCGCGCGTACGGTGACATCGGGCGACAGTAGCAATTGCAGAACATCTTCCGGCTTGCCAATCAGGGTCTGGGCCATGGTCCGATGTGTGGAGGAGCGCTCGCGCAAGTGATCTGCCAGCTGTGCTTTGAACCCATCGTCTAGCGGTATCATTGCCAAAGTGCCGAGCAGGCGGCTGTCGTCGCTGCCTTGCTTGATAAAACTGGCGAGATGCGACGCAGCCTGCTGAGGGTGCGTGCGGGCCAGCCAGCGCAGCAATTCCCGGTCGAGATCGGGGCGGCTAGGGAGGCGGTAGGTCTGGATATCTTCCGCGGGCGCGCCTAGGGCAGTGAGCCTGCGCGCCAGCGCCAAGCGGAGTTCAGGACTTGCGGAAGCCCGCATCATGTCGCGCATGGCGGAAGGCCCATTCGTGGCGTTCGCTTCGACCATCGCCTCTACCATGGCCAGCGCCGGTCCGCCCATGGCTGGCGCTAGTTCGACGCGCGCAACCGTCCGGTCGGGCATGCCCTGGCGCTTCCACAGCAAAAGCACATGCCCATCACCGCTGACGGCCTCCAGCCTGGCGTCTGGGCAATCGCGCGCAGCGGCGACGCCGGCGTCGATGGATGCGTCCTGATCCAAAGCCAGATCCGGGTTCAACAGCCACTGGGTGCACGGAGCCTTGCCCAGATGGCGCCCGAAGGCGGCCAGCCTGGCAAGAGTGTCGTGCGAAGGTATGGGGCCGGCTTGCACATGCATTAGAAGGTTGCTGACTGTTTCGCTCACTGTATTGAATCCTGCGGGATCCGTAAGCCTGAGCGTGGAAAGGGCGCTGCGGATATGTCTTCTGGGCGCGCCGATCGTGCTCGCAACCGGAAAAGTGCAGCCTTTCGTGCGAAGCGTTGCCTGCGCGATGACGGGATAAACAGTGTTGGCGCCCGGCTCGGCTAGCGTTTCTGACCACCAAGCCTGTACTTCGGGCGTGCATTGGCCATCCCATTCCGACAGCAGATTGAGCGTGAGGCCGACGTGCTTGCTGGCGCCGCTCGCGCGCAAAGCGCCTACCGCCCTTGCTGGACTGAGTTTGCTTAGCGCGGGGATCAACTGCGCCGCCGATTGCGGATCCTTTCGGCGGATGAGTGCTTCGAGACGATCTTCATCGCCCGCTTGGACAGCTTCTGGCAGTATCAGCACCAGAGCAGGAGCAAGCGTCCCCTGTTCGCTGGCGCCTTCCAACAGGTACTTGCGCGCATTGGCCCTATCGCCCATAGCCCAATGCATCGCGCCGCGCGGAGCCGGTTTGAGCAGTTTGAGCAATGCAGACTCGGGCGTATCTCTGGCATCCAGGACTAGAGTGCGGTTTTGCAGCGGGCGCGCATCACTGCGCAGATCGTCCACGCCAAACGCGTAGATCCACCGTGTGCGCGGCAGACCGAACCCACTCAGCTCGGGGTAGCCGTGGACCAGCGCAATGCTGTCACCACGGATCTCGAAGTACGCATGCGAGTCGAGGAAGGTCCAGTAGCAGCCCACCGCGATGGCCACCACTCCGAGGGGGCCCGCGATGGCCAAGGTCACTCTCTTCCGCAAGTCTTCGGGCAAGACGCGGCGCATCTTGACTCGAACTTGTTCCAGCGTCCAATCGCGGTTAACAAATAGTAGTGGATCGTCCGCGTGGCTTCCGGCGAAAATCGGCGTCTGCTCTTTCGTGCCGCCGAATATCCGCGCAGCGTCGGCTACGACCCCCGCATGAAGGTAGCCGAACAGCTCGCTAAAGTAGATCGCGCCAGCTTGGCCGAGGCGCTCCTCTCCGCGCAACACCCGCAGCAGGCGGCTGGTAAAAAGCGATCCGTGATCGGGTAGTTCCCACGACGATTGCCCGGATCGAGATGCGCTCACCAGTAGGCGGAAGTCGTCCTTGCCCAGGCTGTGGAAATAGGAGGCCGCGTTTTCGGCGAGGCGAGCGCCGCCGCAGCAGTCGAGGATGAGCAGCACGCCTCGTGCCTTGGTCGACGAAAGCGCATCGACAAGCGCCTCGCGCGTCAGGCGCCCCCGATCCGCAGGATCAACTTCATCAGTTAGCAACGCGTAGCTTGGGCCGCTGTTGGCGCCGTGCCCAGCAAAGTAGAACAGCAAGATATCGCCAGCTGAGGCGCTGGCTGCGCAGGCCTGCAAGCGGCGCAAAATGGCAGACGGATTTGCTGCTCTGCCGAGTAGCAGATGCACTTGCGTGTCCGGGACTCCACAGGTATGCGCTGAGATCAGCGCTGCGGCAACCGCCGCTGCCTCTTTTTCGCAGGCAGGAAGGTGCTTGAGGCCGCTGCGCTGGTATGAGCTGATGCCGACGACCACGGCGTGAGTGGATTCGGAAAAACTCCGTGCGTCGGGTTTGGCAGGCATAGAATTGGTTCCTTTGTATGGCGGAGATGTCGAACAGTCCGCAGGGCAAAACCTATCTACCGCACCCTGCGGGTTGTCATGCCCGGTCGCGGCAGTGGCCTCAGGCTATTTTCTGGCGGTTAGCTGCATTGGGCACCCATCAAGCTCAGTCGAACATTGCTGGAAATGCTGCAGGTTCTTGGATAGACACAGGCGAATCTCGTCCAGCGTCTTGCGGTCGGCCTTAGGGAAATTCTTCTTCTGATTTTCTTTGCACGCGAACTGGATATGGCCACGCTCTAGGCAGCTGTTTTCAGCGACAACTTTTGCTTTAATTTCTGCAATACTGTACTGTACTGTCCTGCGTCGAGGTGCGGTACCTTAACGGTGCTGTGCAAGGTAGCGATTTGTTGGAAGTACTCGTTGCGGGACAGGCCGCTGCATACGCCGTGCGTTTTCCATTCGTGATCGACAAGAAATGCTGACATCAGCTGGGTGGCGGTCTTTTCTACATCGGGATCAAGCGCGGAAAATGCGGGGGAAGGGGCTGCAAAGTTGCAGTTCTCGACCTTGCCATGGACGGGCTCAGGCCACAACCCATGCACTATGTACTCGCGTTTCTGGGTACAGTCCTGACTGGCGCTATTTTGGGCAAAACACCACTCGCCCTCGCTGGAGATGGTGAATTTGTAATATTGGAACTGACCAGCCACAGGGGCTTTCGGTTTTTTTGCCTTCGGTTTTGCGGATGAGCTCCCGATCACGGCCATCAGCAACAAGACTGCAAGCATCGTTCTGATACTTCTCTGCATAATGCCTCCCGATTTAAAGGATGCTTACCCAGCAATGGCCAGGCGGTACCTGCGCCAACAAACTCGGTTCCCTACGCGCGCCCGATGCCGGCAGGTGAGGATGCGACTCTCTCCCTTCGACAGCTATGGGAATATCGCGTTTAATACTTGCGCCAACCGGTGGCCGGCCCGCGCCAATTGCTGTTCAATGTCGGCCATGGCTTGGTCATCGTAAAGGGCATCGACTTCCGTGGCGAATTTGCCGCTAGCGGAACAGGCGAAGCCCGGTAACGGGTCGTAGGCGTCGTTGCGGGCGACAATGGCCGCTTCGTCCACCCAGACTTGCGGTGAGGTCAATGGCGGTGGCGGGTACTGCTGGCCCAGACGCCTGGCGAAGGAAATTTCCGAGGAGGGCTGTGCGGCTCGATTCAGCATTTGGCGCAGAACGACACCGTCCCAATACTGATGCAGGTTGCATTCGATTTCGCGTCCGTGCGCATCGTGGCACAGCTTGCGGTTGCGCAATTGAATGCCATTTCCGCCGGCGTCGCCATGATCGGCGGAATGCAATGGTTGATGGACGTCGCCAACCAAGTGCACAAGTACGCGTAGCGCGAATAGCTTCTCCGCCTTGGATGATGGGCCGGCCAAGGTCGCCGACGACAATACGATCCTCTGCAAGGCGCACTGGCCGTCCGGGCATGCGGTTTGCGAAGGCGGGTTGGCGCAGATGTCCACGTCGTCGTAGTGCCAGCGCTTCATCATGGGGCCGTAGGTCGCATCGGCACGCATCTCGTCCATCCAATTTGCGGCGCTGGCCAGAGATTTGCCGCCAAGAATCGTACGCACGGATAAGCGGGCGTTCGGCGTGAGGTTATGGGCTGCGATATACCCGACAATGCGATGACCCTCCGGCCCCCACGCCATGGCTGCCTTGGGCACCGCAGCCCAAGCCAATAGCACGACAACGCTGTGCCGGAACAACCATCCGGTTGCAGCAATCGAACACGGCGGCTGCCGTACTATGCGTTTGACGTATTCGAAGATGCGCATACGGAGGCTGCGGTCCGGCATGGCAACGGGTTCGCGTTTAGAAACGATCATCGCTCTCTCCAAAAAGAAAACGTCGGCAACAAGATTGGATTGCGGTGCAGGTATGCCTAGTCGGGCGCTGGTCAACGCTGCGTACGAGATCCCCCGCCGGAAGGCCGCGGGTGACCGTGACCTGCTCCCCGAAATTAGTACGGTGTTAATCTAGAGTCTGCCCAACAGGAGGCAGGCATGAAAAAGCGATTTACTGAAGAGCAAATCATCGGTGTGCTAAAAGAAGCCGAGGCCGGCG
>NZ_JCAQOT010000018.1:0-14658 GCF_059567845.1 Massilia sp. BGA-UO-ETr-WB1
TGACGATGACGATAAGCCGCAGGACAAGAGCAATACGGGGCAGCGCCGGGCAGCTGACGAGGTGGAAATGGGCACAGCTTAAATTAACCGGCAAAGTGTCTTGACTGACGGGTCCACTTTATTTTGACCGATGAAAAGAAGTGGCGCATTTCCGAGATGTCCGTTCCACGGTTCGGGAACCAGCCATCGGCCTGCAATATCTGCCCCGGCATCGTTGGAACTAGCGGGTGGGCAATGTTGATGCATTAATTGCGACAGGACCACTGGCGCACAACGTAGGTCCGCTGAGCTGAGTGTTGCGCCAGCGTTGCGCAGGATATTGAGCGCGGTCGGGCAGGTGACAATGCGTTCGCAGAGCTTCTTTCGGGCGGCGTGACCGGCATTGAGACTATCCGTATCGTGCAGAGTGAGGGATTCCCCCATTATTTGTCTCCGCGGCGGCCGAGCAGGGGCTGGAGATGATCCCATAAACCCGTTTCCAACACATTCATCGCCCGCTCAAGGTTCACGGTGTCACGATAAGCTGGTACGTCATAGACATCCAGTCGTAGCGTAAGCTCGAGGATTGGCGCCCACTGTTGCAAATGCATCGCGTACGTGCCATTGTCCGACTCGCTTAAATGCTGGGTAATGCGGGATTTGGGCTTGAAACTGCGGCCGACGTAAAGCGTCGTTGAATTGGGGAACGCGCCATTGATGGTGCAAAGATTGTCCTTCTTGTCCTCGAGTTGCCGGGCTTGCTTATGGCACAGTAGTGCTTCGGTGATTGCGCTATTCTCGCCAGAGCCGGCAAGAGAAAAAATATAGATCACGCATTTGCGTTTGTCTGCAGTCTTGTATCCAGTCCGCAGGTCTGTAAGCGCCTCTTTGATCCAGGAATTATCGATCTGGGCCGTGTTGAAATCCAACGAGAATAGGGGCACAAGAGACAGGGTCTGTGCGGTGTCAACTGCTTCGGTAAGGTTCTGTTTGTAGCTGGCAATGGCAGCAGAGACAATATTCTGGTGTTGCATGGTCTAACTATGGAGGAGCAGGCGTACATTTTACCCCTTCCACGGCGCCTGCTTGGATGCCAGCATGGATAGCTTTTGGGAGATGCATCCCCGCCACTGTGGAGCCGGTCGCCGCATGTCGCAGAGCAGGATGGGCCAGAGTCTTAGGGAGGGCGTCAAACTCACTCTTTCCGAGTCTCGTAGCTGTCTTTGGGTACACACTAGGTACACAGCACATGTGAGCAATAACAGGAAACCAGATTCTATATGGTCTTGTCTTAGTCTTTCAAAATTCTGCATCGTAGGCGCTTGGCATAGGTTGATGCTTGTAGCGTTAGGCGCTACAATCGGGCATGATAAAAACTTTTCAGCACAAGGGTCTGAAGGCTTTTTTCGAGACGGGAAGCGTGGCAGGTATTCAAGCTGCCCACGCCCCTAACCTAGGGGCGATGCTGCGCCGTCTGAACGAGGCCACGTCTGCCCAGGGTATGAACCTGCCCGGCTGGGGTTTGCATCCGCTGAAGGGCAAGCATCTCAAGGGCCTCTTTTCGGTATGCGTGAATGGCAACTGGCGGTTGACATTCAGGTTCGAGGGCACGGATGCCATTCTTGTGGATTACCAGGATTATCATTGAGAGAAAATCATGGCACGCATGTTTAACCCACCGCACCCGGGACTGACTTTGCGCGACGACGTACTGCCGGCACTGGGCTTGTCCGTTACCGAAGCCGCGCAGCAGTTGGGCGTGAATCGTGTCACGCTGTCCCGTGTCCTCAATGGGCATGCCGCTATCTCGCCTGAAATGGCGTTGCGCATCGAGGCATGGCTAGGTATTGAGCGCGGCGGCGAAGCTCGCCTTTGGCTCGCTGAACAAAGCGCATACGATGTGTGGCAAGCGGCACAACGATTCATCGACTCGCCCATGCAGGTTCAGCCAGCACCGCTCGCGGCCTGACATTCACCAGCCGTGACCCTTTTGAGGCGGGCTTCCGGCTTCTCTCACGCTATCGTTCCAAGCCTTTCCATTTAAAAATTTTTCTTCACTCTGGGCACACTAATTTTTTGTGATTTTACGTGCGCGAACGCACGTAAACCCGACAGTGGCGGCTCGGCAATCCTGCTATTATTGTTGCGCGCACTGCCCGAAAATGCAGCAGGATGGCGGGGTTGTTGATCCTGCTCATGCCGTGAAAATTGCGCGCAAGTATGCTGGTTGTACGCCGTAAAGTGTTGCCTGGAAAGGGGATACCGTGGAATCGTTACAGAACCAACTACCTGAGGAAGCGGGCGCCATGCAGCCCGCCGCGCCGCCTGTCTACACGCGGCAAACGCTGCCGCCGAAAGGCTCGTGCTGGTATTGCGAAAAACCGCTCGATAGCGTGCGCCGCTTCTGCGGCAAGGAATGCCACGACGCCTTCGACGAAGAAGCCGAATTTACGCGCTGAGCGTGGGCTTGACCCGCGCCAGCGTTGCCAGCGCCGCTTCGTAGTCGAATTCGTGGGCCGCTGCGGCCACTTCCTGAAATACCGCCGTTCCCAGACTGGCCGCCAGCACCGTGGCCGACTGTTCCAGCACATCGATCGCTTCGCCATTCCCCTCGTCCAGCAATCGCGCCAGCCGCGCGATCAGCGCTTGCGCGTTCGCCTGCCGGGGCGGCGGGGACGCCGGGGCGGCGGCAGCGGAATCGACGGCGCCGGCATCCGTGCCGTCCTCGTGGGCGGCAATGGCGCGCAGCACGCTGTCGAGCGCCGCTTGCAGCACATCCAGCGCTGCATGCGCCGCCGCGCCGGATGCCGCGCCGGACTTCGCCAATTCCGCCTCCGTCAGGCCCGCCAGCCGGTGCAGTTCCTGCGCGCCTATCATGCCGGCCGCGCCCTTCATGCTGTGTACCTTCCGTTGTGCCGCCGCTTGCGCGCCGTCGGCCAGCAGCTGGCGCATCTGCGGCACGGCCTGTTCGTAATCCTTGCGGAAACGCAGCAGCACCTGGCGGTATAGGCCGTCATCGTCCATCAGCCGCTCCAGGCCTTCCGCTGTATTGAGGATATGCTGCGCTGTCATCGCACGCTGCCGCCGCTGGTGCCGCAGCTTATCGCGTGGTGAACGACCAGCTGCGGTTCGCGGTCACGCCGTCCACCGTGCCGGTAAAGGTCACGTCGTAGATGGTGGCCGTTTTCAGCACGCTGAGCGGGATGATGGCGGCCGCCTTCACCGGCGTTTCGCGGTCGGTGGCATTGGTCAGCAGGCGCACCGGAAGATCGGCGCCGCCGCGCGGGCGCACCGTGAAGGTCTGCACGTTCACCGTCGCGGTAATGTCGCCCTGCACGCTGATCGGATACCCCACTTCATTCTGGTTCGGCACCGGGTCCGGCGATTCGGTGTCGCTGAAGAAGTTCAGCGGCACGCGGGTCTGGTTGGCGGGCGGGTAGACAGCCAGCTTGCCGCGCCCCACGCCGGCGCCATAGCCGCCGCTGGCGGCCAGGTCGGCGGTGAAATAAGTGTAGCCGTTGCCGGTGGCAGTGCCGATCCCCGCTTCCTTGAACACCGGCTCCAGGATCACGAAGCGGTGGTAGATCGCGCCGATCAGTTCTTCCGCATGGTAGAAGCCGGACGTGTCGGACGCCGCCGAAATCACCTCGCCATAAGCGAACGGCCCCACCAGCGCATAGCCGGCGTTGGCCAGGCGGTCCCCCAGCGAGGCGCCGGTGAAGCCGGGCAGGCCGCTGGTCTGGTCGTGGGTGATGGTGTTGTTCTGCCGCTGGTAATTGGAATGACCCTGCGCCGCCAGGTCCATACGGGCGTTGCGCGCCAGTGCCGCCAGGCCGGTCTGCTGGCGGCGGTAGTTGATCCAGTTGTAGCCGTCCAGCGATGTGTCGCCGGTGAGGGTGGGCGCGCCCGGTTCGGGTACGGTAACAGGAGGCTGCGTGGCCACCGCCGGGGGCGATCCGCCACCGCCGCCGCCGCATGCCGCCAGCAATGCCGCCATGAATGCTGCCGTCAGCGCGGCGGACAGCGAGGTCGACAAGGAGCTCGATCGCGGCGCGGACAGGGGGGCTTTGCTGGTGGGTGGGGTATGCATGGCAGCTCCTCTTGCAGTTGTTCAATTCTATGCGAAAACAAAATGCGCCGACGCCAGCGTCGCACCGCTCAAGTTGAGGTACACCAGATTATCACCGCAAGCGGGGTAAAATACCTCCTCGCTCCCAAAAGTAATATTGCCAGATGACACCAACCAAGCGGCGCCTGCAGCGCGCCAAATTTGCCCTGCCCAGCTTTGTCACCCTGTTGTCGATCGCCTGCGGTTTCGGCAGCATCGTCATCTCGGTCGACAACGCCTATATCGGCAGCGCGCATGACTACCAGATGGCTGCCGTGCTGCTGGTGCTGGCGGGGGTGTTCGACGCGCTGGACGGCTTCGTGGCGCGCGCCACCGGCACCAGCTCCGAGTTCGGCGTGCAGCTCGATTCGATAGCGGACGTGATGAATTTCGGCTGCGCGCCGGCGGTGCTGCTGTACTGCTACGGCTTCGTGCTGCTGGGCCATGAGCACACCACCTTGCTGCGTATGGGCGGCATCGCCAGCTTTATCTTCGTCGCCTGCGGCGCGCTGCGCCTGGCGCGCTTCAACGTGAACGTGGGCCGCACCGACCCGCGCTATTTCGTCGGCATGCCGATTACGGCGGGCGCCGCCTGCGTGGCGTCGGTGGTGGTGGCGTGGCCGGAACCGGCGCGCACGCTGGAGCACGCGGTGCTGATCGTGGTGCTGCTGTTCGCGGTGGGGGGATTGATGGTGTCCACCATCCGGTTCCCGAGCTCCAAGCAGAAGCGGAGCTGGGGCGCGCTGGTGGCGCTGCTGGTGTGCCTTGGTTTGATGCTGTGGCTCACCACGGCCTTCTTCGCGCTGTTCTTCGCCGTGTACGTGGCGTTCACGCTGGCCTTGAACCTGGCCTGGAAATACGGCTGGACCGGCATTGCGCCGCCAGCCGTCTACGACGACGAGACGCCGTAAGCTCCAAGCCTTACGCCACCTCGTGCCCGCGCGCCGCGCGCAGGATCTCGAACCACTGCTGGCGGCTCAAGGTGAACTGCGTCGCCTGCACCGCTTCCTCGATCGCCGCGATGCGGCCCGAGCCCGTCAGCGGCACCGGTTTGCACGGCAGCTGCATAATCCACGCGAACACCACAGATGCGAACGGACGCTGAACCTCGTCCGCCACCTGCTGGATGGCCGCGCGCAAACGCTCGCCGGCCGCGTCGCCGCCGCTGAACAGGCGTCCGCCGCCCAGCGGCGACCAGATCATCGGCGCCACGCCCAGGTCCTGCAGGCCGTCGAAGGTTTCGTCGAACATCGGCGCCAGGTGCAGCGGCGAGAATTCAACCTGGTTCGTCGCCAGCGCAATGCGCCGGTTCAGCGCCTCGAACTGGTGGCGGCTGAAGTTGGACACGCCGAAATGCTTCACCTTTCCCTCGCCGCGCAAGCGCGTGAAGGTGGCCGCCATCTCGTCGAAGTCCATCAGCGGGTCAGGGCGGTGGATCAGCAGCAGGTCCAGGTAACCGGTGCCCAGCTGGCGCAGCGAGTTCTCCACCGAGGCGGTGATGTGCGCCGCCGTGGTGTCGTAATGCTGGATGGTGTGCTCGGGGCGGTTCGGCGACAGCAGCTTGATGCCGCACTTGCTCACGATCTGCATCCGTTCGCGCAGCGCCGGCTTCAGTGCCAGCGCTTCGCCGAACAGCGCTTCCACGCCGTAGCCGCCATAGATGTCCGCATGGTCGAAGCTGGTCACGCCCAGCTCCAGGCACTGCTCGATGAAGGCCAGGCGCTGCTGCGGCGCCATGTCCCACTCGGTCATGCGCCACATGCCCGCCACGATGCGGGACAGCTGCAGTCCTTCCGCGCGCGCCGTCATTATTTCAGCCACAGGCGCACGGAGTCCCATGCGCGGCCGAAGATGGACGCCTGCGGCACGCCTTCCAGCGCCACCACCGGCAGTTCCAGCAGCGGCTTGCCGTCCACCATCATCTTCACCGAACCGACACGGGTGTTTTCAGCCAACGGCGCCACCAGCGGGTCCTTGCGTTCCAGCACCGGTTTCATCTTGCCGGCCACGCCTTTCGGCACCGTCACCAGCACGTCATGCGCGAAGCCGATTTTCACCTTGTTGGACGAGCCTTTCCAGATTTCCGGCGTATCGATGGCTTGCCCCTTGCTGTACAGGCGTACCGTATCGAAATTCTGGAAGCCCCAGTTCAGCAGCTTCTGGCTTTCGGCCGTGCGCGCGCCGTCGGAGGTGGTGCCCAGCACCACCGAGATCAGGCGGCGCTCGCCGAAGTTGCCGTTCGGGCGGCGCGCGGACGCGATCATGCAGTAGCCGGCCGCTTCGGTGTGACCGGTCTTCATGCCGTCCACGGTCGGATCCAGCCACAGCAGGCGGTTGCGGTTCGGCTGGGTAATCTTGTTGTAGGTGAAGCTCTTCACCGAGTCGATCTTGTAGAACTCGGGGTAGTCGGCGATCACGCGCTTGGCCAGCACCGACAGGTCTTGCGCGGTGGAATAGTTTTCCGGGCTGGGCAGGCCGTGCGGGTTGGCGAAGCGGGTCTGGGTCAGGCCCATGCGCTGCGCTTCGCGGTTCATCAGGGTGACGAAGGTGCCTTCGTCGCCGGCCACGGCTTCGGCCAGCGCCACGGCTGCGTCATTGCCGGACTGCACCATCAGGCCGTGCAGCAGGTCGTTGATGGAAACCGGCACGGCAGGGTCGATGAACATCTTCGAGCTGCTCGAATCCACTTTCCAGGCGCGCACCGACACGTTCACCTTCTGGTTGATGTCGATTTTCTTGTCGCGCAGGGCCTGGAAGGTCAGGTAGGCCGTCATGATCTTGGTCAGCGAAGCCGGCTCGATGCGCATGTTCGGGTCTTGCGACGCGATGATCTGGCCGCTGGTCATGTCCAGCAGCAGCCACGACTTGGCGGCGATAGTGGGAGCAGGGAGGGTTTGCGCGACGGCGGAGGTGATGAACAGCACGCTGGTGGCGAGTGCCGCGAGGTATTTTTTCATGTGTCTTTAATGCGGTGGGTGTAAAAAGCGAATGCGGGACATTATAGGCCTCAAGCCGCCTCGTCGGCGCCCTTCTGGCCGGAATTCCACAGCGCCGAGACCCAGGTCTTGATGTGGCCCAGCTTGCGGTGGAAGAAATGGTCGGCGCCGGGGATCACCAGCACGGGGATGTCCTGCGGGCGCGCCCAGTCCAGCACGTGCAGCAGCGGAATGGTGTCGTCGTTCTCGCCGTGGATCAAAATGGTGTCCGCCGGCACGTCGGCCAGCTCCCATTTTTTGGCAGCCGTACCCACCAGTACCAGGCGCTCGACAGGCGTGCCGGCCTCGGCCAGGCGCCTGGCCAGGTGCGACTGCACATAGGTGCCGAAGGAGAAGCCGCCCAGCGCCACCGGCAGGCCGGGGAATTTCTGCACCATGTGCTGGTACAGCAGGCCCATGTCGTCGGTTTCGCCGTGGCCGTGGTCATGCACGCCTTCGGAGGCGCCCACGCCGCGGAAGTTGATGCGCGCCACCACGTAGCCCAGGCCGACGAAGGTGCGCATCAGCGTGACGGCCACCTTGTTGTCCATGGTGCCGCCGTACAGCGGGTGCGGGTGCGCCACCAGGGCTACGCCGCGCGGTTCGCCTGCCGGCAGGTCGATCAGGCCTTCCATCTGGCCGGCGCCGCCGGGCAGGGTGAATTTTTCCGAGCTCTTGTTCATCATATCTTCAGGCGCTCCACCACTTTGCCGCCAACCAGGTGGCTGTCGACGATTTCGTCAATATCCGTGGTGTCCACGAAGGTGTACCAGGTGCCTTCCGGATAAACCACCATCACCGGGCCTTCTTCGCAGCGGTCCATGCAGCCGGCCTGGTTGATGCGCACCTTGCCCTGGCCGTTGATGCCGAGCTCCTTGCAGCGTTTTTTCGCGTGTTTTTGCGCTACTTCCGCGCCGTGGTCGCCGCAGCTGTTGCGGCCGTCGTCCCGTTTGTTCATGCAGAAGAACACGTGACGTTCAAAATAGGGTTTGTTGTCGCTCATGGCATTGCCTCGCTGTATCGTTCAGGCGTAATGATACCCGCCTACGGCCGGTTCAGCTTGTGGGACGGGAGGAGCAGGAACCAGAGCGCGAAAAACGGCCACAGCAGCGACAGGAATTGCGCCGCGCCGTTGAAGTTGAGGAACTTGCCCTGTACCCAGCCTTGCAGGGTGGACAGGAAGTAAGGATTGACCGGCGTGGTGTTGACGATGAGCAGGCTGAGCAGCAAGGTCAGCGCGGCCAGGCGGCGCTGCGCCAGCTGCGGCGCGAAGGCCAGCCCGGCCAGCATGATAGCGCCGATCAGGAAGCCGCCCTGCGCGCCCGGCGTAATCCACACGAAGGCGTTCTCCGGCGAGAACAGCAGCGCCGTCGCCAGCGACTTCACCACCACGGCCGCGCTGGCCAGGCCGATCAGCAGCCCGGCGCGCGGCGCGTGCTTGCGCATCAGGCACAGCAAAGTCAGGCCGGCGCCCACCATGCCGCAGGCGGTGATGATGGTTTCGGACAGCCAGTACTGCTCCACCGTCAGTTCCACGCCTGGGCGCATCAGCTCCACCAGGTCGATATTCGTGTCGAGCAGGCCGGACAGCCAGTCGGAAAGGATGGGCAGCAGCTGGCCGTGGCCGAACAGGAATCCCTGCGGGTAGATTTGCGCCAGCGGCCACAAGGCCATCAGCACCAGGCCCTGGCTGGTGTGCTGCACGAACCAGCGCTGGCGCAGGCGGTACAAGTGGCTGCCGTCCAGCAGCTTGGTCACGGTCAGGGTGCCGAACAGCGCGCCCATGGCGGCGCCGGCGGCGTTGGTGTAGAAGTCCAGGTTGGACGACACGCGGCTGGGCAGATAGGTCTGCACCGCTTCCATGATGCCGGACACCAGTACGCCGCACGCAGCCGCCACCAGGAAGGCGATCAGGCCGCGCACGCGCGGATACAGCGCGTACACCACCAGCGCGCCGAAGGGCATATAGCCCACCACGTTGATGATGGCGTCGAACTTGGTCCAGTAGCGCGGCATGCTGGTGTGTTCGAGGAAGATCAGCGGCGACAGGCCCTGGTTCAGCCAGCCGGAGAAGGGGAACCAGCTGGCGTACACGATCAGCAGCAGGTAGGCCAGCAGCGTCGCGCGCGCCACCGGCGACGGCATGCGGGGCTGGACTGTTGTTTCCGTTACGCTCACAACGTTATGCTCACGGCTGCGATGCCTGGGCCGAAGGCTGCGGCAGGGCCGCCAGCCAGGCCAGGATGTCGGCCGCGATGGCGTCGGACGACGCGGCCAGCGCGCGCGCGCCGCCCGCCGCGTCGGCGCTCGGCGCTGCGGTGCTGCGCGTGAAGGTCTTCTGGTCCACCAGCTTGTGGTTGCGGAACAGCGAGGCGCGCAGCGACACCTGGCCGCTGCTGCTGGTCTGGCTGGCGAAGTTCTGCGAAAAGTCGTCCGCTTCCAGGCGCAGCACCGGCATGCCGACGGCGGCGTCGGTGGTGGCCAGCACTTTCACGCCGGCCTGCGCCAGGCGCGCGCGCAGGCGCTGCGTCAGCAGCTGCAGCGGCGTTACGCTCCATGCGTTCTGCGAATAGGGGCGGGCCTGCTGCGCGTCCGCGTACAGCAGGCGGTAATACATGCGGTTGCTGTCCAGCGAGGCGGGCCCGTTCACGTCCGCCACCACCAGCGCGGGGATGGCTGCCGCCGGCACGGTGGCCGCTGCTGCGGCCGGAGCGGCGGACAGCGGGCCGAAATCGTAGACGGTGGTGCCGGCGCTCTTGGTGGCGCAGCCGCTGACAAACAATGCCAAGGCCAATGCAGCGGCGGCAGTTGCAGTGAGGTTTGGTTTCATCATGCTCCTTCTTCTTATTTGGCGGCGGGCGCAGGCGGGCTGAAGCCGGCTTCGCCCGGCCCCGGCGCGCCGTCCGGGTTGCCGAACAGGATGCTTTGCGGCCTGTCGTTCAGGGTGTTCATGGTGCGGCGCACGGCGCGCATCGAGGAACGCGTTTCATCGGTCAGCGCGTTAATGTTCGGCAGCGTCTCCAGTTCCACGCCGCCGGCCACCGTCTCCAGCGACAGGCCAACCCGGTCCACGGTGCTGTTCAACCGCGAAATGGCGCCGTTCGGGCCCTGCAGGCTGGCCGACAGCTTGGTGGCGTCCTCCGCCAGCTGGTTCACCGCCGCCAGGCTGCCTTGCGCCTGCTCCACCAGCTTGGGCAGCTTGTCGAAAGTGGGGCCGAGCTGCGCCGGCAGGGCGCGGTACTCGCGCGCGGTCTCGCTCACGTCGGTGAAGGCGCCCAGGATGGCTTTCTGGTTATCGGGACTGAGCAGGATGCTCAGATCGTCCGTCACCTTCTCCGCCTTGGACAGGATGGCCTTGCCGCGTTTCTCCAGCTGGTCGAACAGGCCAGGGTGCAGCGGAATGCGGGTCGGATTGTCCTTGTTGGTTGGCAGGCGCGGCTGGCCCACCGATTCATCGTCCAGCTGGATATAGGCGATGCCGGTCACGCCCTGGTAGCCCAGCGTGGCAAAGGTGGTCCTGGTGATCGGCGTTTCCGGGTCCACGCTCAGGTGCACCAGGATCTGTCCCGCCACCTTGGCATCGAAATCGATGGCGTCCACCTTGCCCACTTCCAGGCCGCGGTAGCGCACCGCCGCCTGCGGGTTCAGGCCGGGCACCGACAGCGTGGTGGCGATCAGGTAGGGATTGCGCTCCACGCGGTCGCGGTTGAACCAGACCCCGAACAGCACCGCCGCAATCAGCAGCGATATCGTGAAGAAGCCCGTCATTAATGCGTGCGATCTGTTTTCCATGCCTACTCCTTGTTTTTGCTTTCATCGAGTGCTTCCAGCGCGCGTTTGCCGCGGTCGCCGAGGAAGAACTCCTTGATGAAGGGATGATCCACCTTGATCACTTCGCGCGTCGGTCCGATGGCGATCACATGCTTTTCCGCCAGCACGGCGATGCGGGTGGACAGGGCGAACAGCGTGTCCAGGTCGTGCGTCACCATCACCACCGTCAGCCCCAGTTCGCGGTGCAGCGACTTGATCAGCTTGACGAAGCTTTCCGAGCGGTCCGGGTCCAGGCCGGCGGTGGGCTCGTCCAGGAACAGCAGCTTCGGTTCCAGCACCAGCGCGCGCGCCAGCGCCACCCGCTTAACCATGCCGCCGGACAGGTCGGACGGCATCTTGTTGGCGTGCTCGGGGCCGAGGTCCACCATGTTCATCTTCAGCAGCACCGCGTCGCGGATCAGGTCCGGCGGCAGCACGCGCAGTTCGCGCATCGGCTGGGCGATGTTCTCGAACACCGTCAGCGCCGAATACAGCGCGCCCTGCTGGAACAGCATGCCCCAGTGGTTGCGCAGCTGCTGCAGGTGCTCGGCGTTGGCTTCGCTGATGTCCTCGCCGAAAATGCGCACGCAGCCCTTGCTGGGGCGCTCCAGGCCCAGCATCTGGCGCAGCAGCACGGTCTTGCCGGTGCCCGAACCGCCCACGATGGACAGGATCTCGCCCTGTTCGATTTCCAGGTTCAGGTCCTGGTGCACCACGGTGCGGCCGAACTTGGTCTGCAGGTTGGTGATCTCCACCACCGGCACGCTGCCGTCCAGCGTCAGCTTGCCTTCGCCTTCGGGGCAGCCGCAACTCTCTTCGGGAGCCTGGGTTGGGTCGGGAGTCTGGTCCATCAGTAGCCTACCCCGTTGAAGACGATGGCGAACACCGCGTCCGCCAGGATCACCACCGTAATCGCCGTCACCACCGAGGTAGTGGTGCCGCGTCCCAGGCTCTCCGTGTTCGGCTTGATGCGCAGGCCGAAGTGGCAGGACACCAGCGCAATCAGCACGCCGAACACCACGCCTTTCAGCAGGCCGATAAGGTAGTTCGCCAGCGGCACCGCGTCCGGCAGCTTCTGGATGAAGTAGCGCGCCGACAGGTTCAGCTCCACCTTGGCCGACACCATGCCGCCGATCAGCGCCATGGTGTCGGTCCAGATCACCAGCAGCGGCATGGAGATGGCGAGCGCTATCACCTTGGGCAGTATCAAACGGAAGCCGTGCGAAATGCCCATCACCAGCATGGCGTCCAGTTCCTCGGTCACCCGCATCACGCCCAGCTGCGCCGTGATGGACGAACCGGAGCGGCCCGCCACCAGGATCGCCGCCAGCAGCGGCCCCAGTTCGCGGATCACGCTCATGCCGAGCAGGTTCACGAGATAGATGTCGCCGCCGAAGGTGCGCAGCTGCTGCGCCGACAGGAAGGACAGCACCACGCCGATCAGGAAGCCCACCAGCGCGGTGATGCCCAGCGCCTGGAAGCCGGCGTGGTAGACGTTGGCCGAAATCTCGCGCCACGGGCCGCGCATGGGGTTGCGCATGAAGCGCCAGGCGTCCTGCGTCACCTGGCCGATCAGCCGCACGAAGCCGGCCAGGTGCTCGCCAAAGTCCATGATGGCGAAGCCCAGCTTCATCACGGGCGTGAGGCGGTGCTTGCGCGGGTGCTGGAGCTCCAGCGTGCCGGTGGATTCGAGGCGCTTGAAGAATTCTTCGTGTTCGGGCGCCATTTGCAGGGATGCTGGCCGGGTCTTGCCCCAGGCATTCCATAAAAGCTGGGCGCCGATGTGGTCCATCGCCTCGATGGCGCGCAAATCCCACTGCGGGCTTTTGCCCTTGAGCTGTTTCAGCGTGGCCGTGACGGCGCGCATGGGCTGGCGGTGGGCCAGTGCATGGACTTGCCAGGTGCCGCTGGCCGTGACCGTAGCCCCCGGTGCGCTGCCGGAGCTGATGGTGAGGGTGGGCACGGGGTTAGTTGGCATGGCTCAAGTGTAAGTGACTTTCTACTACTGCGCCACCCGGTACGGTGGCGGTTCTGGCGGCTTACGCCGCCAAATGCCGTGCCTGCCGCTGCGGCGCCGGATGGTGCACATGCGCGGCCGGCTTGCCCTTGGGCGCGAAGTCCCCCGCCAGCAACTGCGCCGCCGCCTCCGCGTCCATGCCCGCATGCACCAGCCAGCGCTGCACCATGGCCGCCAGGCGGTCCAGCGCAATGCGGTGCGTGGCGTCCGTGTTCGCGTACAGCCAGTCCGAGAATGCCATGAAATTCTGGAACGGCATCTCTCCCAAAAGAGTCGGCAGGGTGTGCGTAAAACGGCCCGAATTGGCCACCAGGTCCCAGTAGCGGGCGAAACGCACCAGCCGCTGCATGGTCTGGAAATCGATATTATTGTTGGCCAGGATGGTGTACGGCGGATGCGGATCGAACACCAGTCCGAACGGCTCCGTGTGGCGGATGATGGGCGTTCCGCGCAAGCGCTTCAGGATGCCGAACTGGATTTCGTGCGGCCCCAGCGCCCACAGCTTGTTGAAGCCCTCGGCGAAACTCTCCACCGTCTCCCCCGGCAGGCCGGCGATCAGGTCCACGTGCATGTGCGCGGTGGAGTGGTCGCACAGCCAGCGGATATTGTCGGCCGCCTTCTGGTTGTCCTGCTTGCGGCTCACCAGCGTCTGCACCTCCGGATTGAAGCTCTGGATGCCGATCTCGAACTGCAGCGCGCCGTGCGGGAACTTGGCGATGCCTTCCTTCAGCGCGTCCGGCAGATGGTCCGGCACCAGTTCGAAGTGGGCGTAGACCGGATCGTCCGGATTCGCCTCCAGCTTATCGAGGAAGAACTGCATGATCTTCAGGCTGGTCTTGATATTCAGGTTGAAGGTGCGGTCCACGAACTTGAACAGCCGCGCGCCGCGCGCGTGCAGCCCCTCCATCTCCGCCAGGAAGGTGTCGATATTGAAGGGCCAGGCTGTCTTGTCCAGCGCGGACAGGCAGAACTCGCACTTGAACGGACAACCGCGCGAAGCCTCCACATAGATGGTGCGGTTTTTGATATCGTCGTCCGAATACAGCGAGTAGGGCAGCTTCAGCTCCGCCATCGGCGGCTGGTGGCCGGCGTGCACCTTCATGATCGGCTTGGGGCCGTTCAGGATCTCGTTGCACACCTTGGGGAAGGTCACGTCGCCCCAGCCGGTGATCACATAGTCCGCCAGCCGCGCAATCTCCTGCTCGTTCGTTTCGTACGACACTTCCGGCCCGCCCAGCACCACCACCACCTCCGGCGCCACGCGCTTCAGCATGCCCACGACCTTATTGGTCTCTTCGACGTTCCATATATAGATGCCGAAACCGACAATGCGCGGCTTGTGCGCCAGGATGCGCTCCACGATCTCCGTGGTCTTGGCGCCGATCACGAACTCCTGGATCTTCGTCTGCTCCTGCAGCTCCCCCATGTTCGCGAGCAGGTAGCGCAAGCCCAGGGAAGCATGGGTGTAGCGCGCATTGAGGGTGGAGAGCAGGATAGTCATGGGAACGGGCGAAGAATAAGACGGCAAAGGAGCCATTTTACCCTTGCCAAGCTCTGGCGGCTTCTATATAGTTCTGCCTCCCGACGCACACAGTGTGTGGGGTGAAAAAAACAGGGGTTGACGAGCTGCACGAAACACCGCATAATCTCGCCTCTCTGCTGCTGAACAAAACGCTTCAGCAAGTAACGCAGAATTCTTTAAAAATTAACAGTCGATAAGTGTGGGCGTTTGATGATGATGCCGGAGGCGCAAGCCTCTTAGCTCAAAT
>NZ_JCAQOT010000019.1:0-18519 GCF_059567845.1 Massilia sp. BGA-UO-ETr-WB1
GTCACGTTTGTTTTTCGTTGAGCGTTTAAATAATTTGAGTTTCGCAGCTTGCGCTGCGGGCCTCATCATCAAACGCCCACACTTATCGATTGTAAATTTTTAAAGAATTCTGCGTTGTTGCCGAAGCGTTTTGTTCAGCAGCAGAGAGGCAAGATTATGAGGCTTTCAGTTAAATCCGTCAACCCCTGTTTTCTTTTCTCTCCTACGCTGCAAGCAGTGCTCAGCAGCGCGGGGACAGAACTATAGCAAAGCCCCTCGCATTCCGCAAGGGCAAGCTGTACCATCGCAACTCGTTTCCTTCTCTATGAACTCCCATGCTTATTTCCCCCACCGCGAATGCCGAACTGTCCGCTGCGCTGGAGCGCGCCGTCAATAACAAGACCAAGCCGCTCGGCAGCCTGGGCGTACTGGAGGCGCTGGCCAAACAGATAGGCCTGATCCAGGGCACAACGGCACTCTCTATAGTAGGTCCGGCGATCCTGGTGTTCGCGGGCGACCATGGCGTGGTTGCCGAAGGCGTTTCCGCCTACCCGCAGGACGTGACCTGGCAGATGGTGGAGAACTTCCTGGCCAAGGGCGCCGCCATCAATGTATTCGCCAGGCAGATGGGCTGCGCGCTGCACGTGGTGGACGCCGGCGTGAACCATGACTTCGGCGCGCGCGACGGCCTGCACGACCGCAAGGTGGCGCACGGCACCCGTAACTTCGCGCAGGAGCCGGCCATGACGGCGGAACAATGCGCCGCCGCGCTGGCGCACGGCGCGGCGCTGGCTGCGGACCTGGCGGGTAACGTGGTGGGCTTCGGCGAGATGGGCATCGGGAACACCACTGCCGCCGCCGCGCTGATGCACAAGCTGACCGGCATCCCGGTGGCGCAATGCGTGGGCGCGGGCACCGGCCTGTCCGCCGAGGGCGTGCTGCACAAGCAGCGCGTGATCGAGGCGGCCGCCGCGAAGCATGCCGATGCCAACGATCCGCTGGACGTGCTGGCGGCTTTCGGCGGTTTCGAGATCGCCATGATGGCGGGCGCCATGCTGAAATCGGCCGAGCTGCGCAAGGTATTGCTGATCGACGGCTTCATCGTCACCAGCGCGCTGCTGGTGGCGGCGCGCCTGCAGCCGGCCATACTCGACTACTGCGTGTTCGCGCATTGCTCGGACGAGAGCGGCCACAAACAGATGCTGGCCAACCTGGGCGCGCGCCCGCTGTTGAACCTGGGCCTGCGCCTGGGCGAAGGCACCGGCAGCGCGCTGGCCCTGCCGCTGCTGCACGCGGCGGTCAATTTCGTGAACCAGATGGCGACTTTCGAGTCCGCCCAGGTGAGCGAGAAGTCCGAGTAAGCGCGGCAGGCCATGCATTACGCCCTGCATCAGCTGCGGCTGTTCTTCATTGCGCTGCAATTCTTCACGCGGCTGCCCATCCCGCGCTGGGTGGGCTTCGATCCCGCGTGGCTGCACCATGCGTCGCGCTACTTCCCGCTGGTGGGGCTGGTGGTGGCCGCCATCGCCGCGGCGGTGTACGCGGCGGCGGCCTTCGTCTTCCCCGCGCCGGTTGCCGTGCTGCTGGCGACGGCGGCCGGCATCTACGCCACCGGCGCTTTCCATGAAGACGGCTTTGCCGACATGTGCGACGGCTTTGGCGGCGGCATGACGCGCGAGCGCGTGCTGGAGATCATGAAGGATTCGCGCATCGGTGCGTACGGCGCGATCGGCACCATCTGCCTGCTGGCGGTGAAATGCGCCGCGCTGGCCATGCTGCCGCCCGCCGTGGCGGTGGCCGCGCTGTTTTTGGCGCATCCGCTGTCGCGCCTTGCGGCCACGTCGCTGATCTGGCGCATGGAGTATGCGCGTGCAGAGGGCAAGTCCAAGCCCATGGCGCAAGAGATGAGCGGCGCGGAGTTTGGCATTGCCTGCATTTGCGCGGCGCTGCCGGCGGCTATCATCGGCGCGATGGGATGGCTGCCGTGGCAGTCCATCGCCGCCGCCGTGCCGGCAGCGCTGGCCGCCGCCGCATGGCTGGGCCGCAAATGCGCGCGCCGCATCGGCGGCTATACGGGCGACTGCCTGGGCGCGGTGCAGCAGTTGGCCGAAGTGCTGATCTACCTGTGCGTGCTGGCCGGCCTTGGACACGGCGCGTGGCAGATATGAGCACGCGGGCCCGGCGGCGCCACAGAGGGTGCGGGCCATGCGCCTGATCCTGGTGCGTCATCCGCAGCCGCTGGTGGCGCCGGGCGTGTGCTACGGCAGCAGCGACCTGCCCGCCGCGCCGGACGATATCGCGCGCGTGCATGCGGCGCTGCTGGCCAGCGCCAGCATCCCGCCCGGCACGCCGCTCTATTCCAGCCCCCTTCAGCGCTGCACCGCGCTGGCCAAGCGCCTCGGCCCGCACACGCTGGACGCGCGCCTGGCCGAGATGGATTTCGGCGCCTGGGAGCAGCGCAGCTGGGACGATGTCCCGCGCGCCGAGGTGGATGCCTGGGCGGCGGACCTGGCCTGCTACCGTCCCGGCGGCGGCGAGAGCGTGCTGCAGGTGGCCGAACGGGTAGCCGCCTTCCGCGCGGACCTGCTGCGCCGGCATGGCGGGCAAGCGGGCGGCCCGCAAGCCGCCGCCATCATCTGCCACGCCGGCACGATCCGCCTGCTGGCGGCGCTGGATGCTGGCCTGCGCGCCGGGTTGCCGCTGGCCGAAATCGCGCTGCGGGCCGCCGCCGCGCCGCACAAGGTCGCCTACGGCGAGACTGTCATTCTGGAAGCCGTCGCCTGAAGTCCGTATAATGGCCGGGTTTTGGTGCCCGCGCGCATGCCTATGCGCGCAGTTAAACGGGAAACACGAAGCCGCTCCCCTACCAGGAAAACGGCCAACGTGTGCTGCCCCCGCAACGGTAAACAAGTGTCGCCCACGGCGACAAGCTGCCTCCGACAAACCACTGTGCTCAGCATGGGAAGGTAAGGCAGTTCAACTTGCGAGCCCGGATACCGGCCAAAGCAGGTGGATGCGCAGCGCGCATCTGTTCAATCCAGCCCACGGGGAAGTAGGCTGGTTGCATACTATACAAAGAACTACTATGAGTTTTCCTGTAATCCGGCACGCGGCCGTCACGTCGCTGGCCATGGCTATGGCCGCGCCTTCCTTCGCCCAGACCACCGTATCGGACGCCGTGATCGTCACCGCCACCCGTTCGTCGCAACTGCAGCGCGACGTGCTGAGCGACATCGTCACCCTGCAGGCGGAAGACATCGCCCGCTCCGGCGCCGGCTCCATCACCGACCTGCTGCAGCGCCAGCGCGGCATCGAGATCGCCCGCAACGGCGGCCCCGGCACCAATTCCAGCGTCTACCTGCGCGGCGCCAATGCCAACCAGACCGTGGTGCTGGTGGACGGCGTGCGCATCGGCTCCATCACCTCCGGCACCGCCAGCTGGTCGGCGATTCCGCTGCAGGCCATCGAGCGCATCGATATCGTGTACGGCCCAATGAGCTCCCTGTACGGCGCCGACGCCATCGGCGGCGTGGTGCAGATCTTCACCAGGAAGGGCGCCGGCCCGCAGAACGTGTCCGCGTCCTTCGGCGTGGGCAGCGACCAGACCCGCAAATACGACGCCAGCATCTTCGGCGCCAGCGAAGGCGACAACAGCTTCAGCTACGCCATCAGCGCCGGCCGCGAAAAATCGGACGGTTTCTCGTCCACCAAGCCTGGCAGCAGCAGCTTCAACGCGGACGATGACGGCTACGACCGCACCAGCACTTCCGGCCAGTTCGGCTTCGAGCTGGCCAAGGGCCACGACCTGGGCCTGGTATTCCTCAACAGCCGCACCGACGCCCGGTTCGACAGCGGCGCCAGCCGCTACGACACGCGCAGCCAGACCAAACTGTCCAACCTGGGCGTGTTCAGCAAAAACCAGGTGATGGACAACTGGTACAGCACCGTGCAGCTGGCCAAGGCGGAAGACACCTCGATCTCCGACACCGGCGTGGCCAGCGCCTACAGCCGCATCGACAGCAAGCAGACCGACGTCACCTGGCAGAACGATTTCCGCATCGGCGACGATACGCTGCAGCTGCTGCTCGGCCACCGCGAAGAGAAGGTGGTGTCCGGTTCCACGCCCGCGCTGGGCAAGGTCCGCAAGACCGATTCCTACGCCGGCGCCTACAGCATGAAGCGCGGCGCGCACCTGGCCACCTTCGGCCTGCGCGCGGACGACAGCTCGCAGTACGGCACCAAGACCACCGGCTCGGCAGGCTACGGCTACCGCTTCAGCAGCGCGCTGCGCGTCAGCGCCAGCTTCGGCACCAGCTTCCGCGCGCCCACCTTCAACGAGTTGTACTATCCGGGCTTCGGCTACGAGAACAACAAGCCGGAGCAGGGCCGCAACGCAGAGGCAGGCCTGCAGTACGACGACGGCGTGACCGAATTCGGCGCCAGCATCTACCGCAACAAGCTGACCGACATGCTGGTGACCACCACGCCATGCCCGGACCCCACCCGCAAGGGCAGCTGCTCCTACAATGTGAACCACGCCATGCTGGAAGGCGTATCGCTGAGCGGCAGCCGCCGCATCGGCGCGTTCACCGTGGCCGCCAACGCCGACTGGCAGGACCCGAAGGATGAGACCACCGGCAAATCGCTGGCGCGCCGCTCGAAGAAGCATGGCAATGCCAGCGTAGAATACGCCGCAGGCGCGCTGACCGCGGGCGCCGAGCTGCAGGTTTCCGGCCGCCGCTTCGACGACGCCGCCAACCGCAACCGCCTCGGCGGCTACAGCCTGCTGAACCTGTACGCCACCTGGCAGTTCGCGCGCGACTGGTCCGTGCTGGCGCGCCTGAACAACGTCGCCGACAAGAACTACGAAGTGGCGCGCAACTACGGCACGCCGGGCGCCAAGTTCTTCGCCGCAGTTCGTTACGGTATCAAGTAAAGCGTTAAACAAAAGGGTCTTTTAAAGCACCATGCATCCACACCCCTCCAATCTGCGCACGCGGGCAAGCGCCATCACCGGCGGACTGCTGCTGTTCGTCATCGGCAGCCTGCTGTTCTCCGGCGTGACCGGCTCGGTCCACATTCCGCTGTCCGACATTCCCGGCGCGCTGGGCGAACTGTGGAACGGCAAGGCCGACAGCCTTGCCGCCACCCTGCTCGACCTGCGCGGCAGCCGCGCGCTGACGGCGTTCGTCACCGGCGCGGCGCTGTCGCTGGCGGGGGTGATGATGCAGGCCCTGCTGCGCAACCCGCTGGCCGACCCCTACGTGCTGGGCATCTCGTCCGGCGCGGCGGTGGGCGCGCTGGCGGCCATGATGTTCATGTGCGCGGCCTGGGTGGTGGACGCGGCGGCGTTCGGCGGCGCGGTGGCGGTGTCCATGATGCTGTACTTCCTGGCGCGGCGCGACATGCGCAGCGGCGCGGCGGCCGAAGGCGGCACCGCCCTGCTGCTGCTGACCGGCGTGATCCTGACGGCGGCCTGCACGGCGCTGATCACGCTGATGCTGTCGATCGCACCTGAAAGCCGCTTGCGCACCATGGTGTTCTGGCTGATCGGCGACCTGGCCGGGGCGCCGATGCGCTGGATACCGTGGATCGTACTGGCCGGCGCCACGCTGTTCGCGCTGCGCAGCGCGCGCGCCATCAATGTGATGGCGCTGCACGCCGAGGCGGCCGTTACGCTGGGCATCAACGTGGGCGCGCTGCGCAAGGGACTGTTCTTCGTGTCCGCCCTGCTGACCGCCAGCGCAGTGACCAATGCAGGCAGCGTGGGCTTCGTGGGGCTGATCGTGCCGCACGCCTGCCGCTTCGCCTTCGGCCCGGACCACCGCGTGCTGATCCCTGCGGCGATGCTGACGGGCGGCGGCTACCTGGTGCTGGCCGATACCCTGGCGCGCACCCTGTTCGCGCCGCTGCAGCTGCCGGTGGGCGTGGTGACCGCGCTGATCGGCACCCCGGTGTTCCTGTACCAACTCCACAGGCTGCAGAAATGACCGCCACCCGCATGATCACCACCCATGAGCTGACGCTGCGCATCGGCGCGCGCACGCTGATCGAAAAACTGGACTGGCAAGTGCGCGACGGCGAATGCTGGAGCGTGATCGGCCGCAACGGCGCGGGCAAAAGCACGCTGCTGCGCACTCTGGCGGGGCTGATCCCGCTGGATGAAGGCGGCGTGTCCATCCAGGGCCGCAGCCTGCCGGACTGGCCGCTGGCCGAACTGGCGCGCGAGCGCGCCTTCCTGGCGCAGTCGCGCAACGACGCTTTTGCCTACAGCGTGATCGAAACCGTGCTGTCGGCGCGCCATCCCTATCATGGCGACCGCTATTGGGAGAACACCGACGACCACCGCCTGGCCATGGAAGCCCTGGCGGCCATGGAAGTGGCGGAGCTGGCGCAACGCAATGTGCGCACGCTGTCCGGCGGCGAGCGCCAGCGCGTGGCCATCGCCGCCATGCTGGCGCAGGACACGCCGCTGCTGCTGCTGGACGAGCCGGCCAACGCGCTCGACCTGGCGCACCAGGTGAGCGTGATGCGCCTGCTGGCGCGCCTGTGCTGCGAACAACATAAAACCGTGGTGATGGTCGGCCATGACCTCACGCTGGCGCACAGCGTTTCCACCCACGCCCTGCTGCTGATGGGCGACGGCCGCTGGCTGGCCGGGCCGGTGGAAGACGTGATGCAGCCGGACATACTGAGCGACTACCTGGGCCACCCGATCGACGTGATCCGGCACGGCCAGCGCCACATCTTCATACCGAAGGAAGAAATAGCATGAGCGACAACATCAACGACACCAACGATATCGACGCGCTGAACGAGCGCCACCGCGTGCGCATGGAACGCAAGAAGGCCATCATCGACGCCAAGATCGCGGCGGCCGACAAACAGATCGGCATCATCATCGTCAACACCGGCAACGGCAAGGGCAAGAGTTCGTCCGGCTTCGGCATGGCGGTGCGCGCCATGGGCCACGGCATGAAAGTGGGCGTGGTGCAGTTCATCAAGGGTGCGATGCAGACCGGCGAAGAGCAGTTCCTGCGCCGCTTCCCGGAAGAGGTGAGCTTCCACTCCATGGGCGAGGGCTATACCTGGGAAACCCAGAACCGCGAGCGCGACATCGAAAAGGCCGAGCTGGCGTGGGAGCAGGCCAAGCGCTTCCTGGCCGATCCCGGCGTGGGCATGGTGGTGCTGGATGAACTGAACATCGCGCTGAAGTACCGCTACCTGGACGTGAATACCGTGATCGCCGACCTGCTGGAGCGGCCGGCCATGCAGCACGTGGTGATTACCGGGCGCGGCGCGCCGCAGGAACTGATCGACGTGGCGGACACCGTCACTGAGATGAACGTGGTCAAGCATGCCTTCAAGGCGGGCATCGGCGCGCAGGCGGGCACGGAATGGTAACGTCTTCGCATATCAACGCCCCGGTGGTGCTGGTGGCGGCGGTGGCGTCCGGCCAGGGCAAGACCACCGTCACGGCGGCGCTGGCGCGCAAGCTGACCCGGATGGGCCGCAAGGTACGCGTGTTCAAATGCGGGCCGGACTTCATCGACCCCATGCTGCTGGAGCGCGCCAGCGGCGCGCCTGTGAAGTCGCTGGACCTGTGGATCGTTGGCCGCGAAGCCTGCCGCGCGCAATTGGCGCGGGCCGCGCTGGAGGCGGACGTGATCCTGATCGAAGGAGTGATGGGCTTGTACGACGGCTCGCCGTCGTCGGCGGACCTGGCGCGCGAGTTCGGCGTTCCGGTGATGGCGGTGATCGACGCCGGTTCGATGGCGCAAACGGCCGGCGCGCTGGTGCACGGCCTGCGCGACTATGGTCCGGTGGACATGGCGGGCGTGATCGCCAACCGCGTCGCCAGCCCGGGGCACACGGCCATGGTGGCTGCCTCGCTGCGCGACATTCCGCTGTTCGCCACCCTGCCCAAGCAGGCGCGCTCGCTGCCGGAACGCCACCTGGGCCTGGTGCTGCCGTCCGAAGTGGAGGGTATCGACGGGCTGCTGGACCAGCTGGCGGACCAGCTGAATTTCGACGAGGCGGCGTGGAGCAATCTGCGCAGTACGCGCCTGGAGCTGGGCGACGCGCTGGCGGCAGCCAGTGCCAGCGCCATCGCGGCCGCGGAGCCGGGCGAGGAACTCTCCGATGCGCGTCCGCTGGCCGGCCGCACAATCGCCATCGCGCGCGACGCGGCCTTCATGTTCCTGTATCCGGCCAACCTGGAAACGCTGTCCGAGCTGGGCGCCACGCTGGAATTCTTCTCGCCGCTGGCGGACGATCCAGTGCCGGCAGGCGCGGACGCGGTCTATCTGCCGGGCGGCTATCCCGAGCTGCATGCGGAAAAGCTGGCCTATGCGCAGCGCTGGCAGGAATCGATCCGCGCCGCGCACCGCGACGGCACGCCCATCGTGGCGGAATGCGGCGGCATGATGGCGCTGGCGGAAACGCTGGCCGACAAGGCCGGTACGGTCTGGAACATGGCGGCGCTGCTGCCCGGCCGCGTGGCCATGCAGGCGCGCCTGGCCGGCCTGGGCTCGCAAGGCATGCCGACGCCGCACGGCGTCCTGCGCGGACATACTTTCCATTACTCGACCCTGGAAACTTCGCTGGCACCGGCGGTGCGCACGGTGAAGCATCCGTCGGGTGTGGACGGCGAGGCGGTCTACAAGCTCGGTTCGCTGACGGCGTCCTACTTCCACGCCTACTTCCCGTCCAATCCGGCGGCGGTGGCGGCCATGTTCACACGGGGCGCAACATGAGGAGTGCAAAATGACCTGCACGCTGGTGTTCGGCGGCGCCCGCTCGGGCAAGAGCGCCTATGCGGAGAAGCTCGCCATCACCTCGGGCAAGGAGGTGGTCTACATCGCCACGGCGCGCGCGGGGGATGGCGAGATGGCGGTGCGCATCGCCCACCACCAGCGCCAGCGGTCTTCGGAATGGACGACTGTCGAGGAGCCGCTGGCGCTCGCGCAGGCGCTGCAGCAATGGTG
Organism: Massilia sp. BGA-UO-ETr-WB1; assembly: GCF_059567845.1. Classification (NCBI taxonomy): domain Bacteria; kingdom Pseudomonadati; phylum Pseudomonadota; class Betaproteobacteria; order Burkholderiales; family Oxalobacteraceae; genus Massilia; species Massilia sp. BGA-UO-ETr-WB1. Next base: position 8,967 of record NZ_JCAQOT010000019.1, read on the forward strand.
CACGCCCGGCCGCCTGGTGCTGGTGGACTGCCTGACGCTGTGGCTCAGCAACCTGATGTTCGCCGACGGCACGGACTACCCGGACGTGGGCGAGATCGCCCTGCCGGAACGCTTCCATGCCGAGCGCGCGGCGCTGCTGGACGTGCTGGCGCGGGCGGCGGACGCCATGGGCGACATCGTGCTGGTGTCGAACGAAGTCGGCATGGGCATCGTCCCCTACGGCGCGATCTCGCGCGCCTTCACCGATGAAGCGGGGCGCCTGAACCAGGCCGTCGCCGCCGTGTGCGGCCGCGCTGTATTCGTCGCGGCCGGCCTGCCCCTCGTGCTGAAAGGCGCGCCATGCTGATGGGGATGAGTGCCGCCGCCATCGCGCTGCTGCTTGCGGCGGGCGTGGCGCTCGACCTGCTGCTGGGCGAAACGCCGCGCTGGCACCCGCTGGTCGGCTTCGGCAAGCTGGCCAACGCCATCGAGCGCCGCCTGAACCGGGGCGGCTCGCGCTTCCCGCGCGGCGCGCTGGCCTGGCTGCTGGCGGTGGTGCCGCTCACGCTGCTGGCGTGGGCCGTGGCCACTGCCGCAACTATGACCATCATCGGTTTCGCGCTCCATGCACTGATGCTGTACTTCTGCATCGGCCTGCGCAGCCTGCGCGACCACAATCTGCCTATCGCCGACGCGCTGTCGAAAGGCGACCTGCCTGCGGCGCGCTACCTGACCTCCCGCATCGTCAGCCGCGACACGGCCAGCGCCACGCCTGCCGACCTGGCCAAAGCCAGCACCGAGTCGCTGCTTGAAAACGGCAACGACGCGGTGTTCGGCACGCTGTTCTGGTTCGCCATCGCCGGCGGTCCGGGCGCGGTGCTGTTCCGCCTTGCAAACACGCTGGACGCCATGTGGGGCTACCGCAATGCGCGCTTCCTGCAATTCGGCTGCGCCGCCGCGCGCATCGACGACGCGCTGAACTACATCCCGGCGCGCCTGACCGCGCTGTCCTACGTGCTGCTGGCGCCCACCCTGGCCGGCAAGCGCCTGGCCTGGCATTGCTGGCGCACGCAAGCGCCGGCATGGAGCAGCCCGAACGCCGGCCCGGTCATGTCCAGCGGCGCCGGCGCGCTCGGCCTGGCGCTGGGCGGCGCGGCGGTCTACGACGGGGAAACCGAACAGCGGCCGCCGCTCGGCAGCGGCAGCGCCGCGCAAGGCGCGGACATCCAGCGCGCATGGCAGCTGGTGGCGCGCACCACCGCGCTGTGGCTCGCCGTGGCCGCCATCGCCGCCGCCATAGCGGGAGGCCTGCATGCTTGAACATGGCGGCAACCTGCGCCAGGCCGCGCTGCGCTATGGGCGCAGCGACTGGCTCGACCTCTCCACCGGCATCAACCCTGAATGGTATCCAGCGCCAGCCATCGCCGACAACGCGTGGCATCGCTTGCCGGAGCCCGATCCCGCACTGACGCTGGCGGCGCAGGCCTATTACGGCGCGCCGCTGATGCTGCCGGTCGCCGGCACGCAAGCCGCCATCCAGGCGCTGCCCCGCTTGCGGCTGCCGTCACGCGTCGTCGTGGCGGCGCCATCGTATGCCGAGCATGCCCACCACTGGGCACAGCATGGCCACACGCTGCGGCAAGTGCCTTACGACGCGCTGGACGCCGCCGTCGCCGAGTGCGACGTGATGGTGGTGGTCAATCCGAACAACCCCACCGGCGCCACCGTGCCGCGCGAACGCCTGCTCGAGTGGGCAGGACAACTCTCCGCACGCGGCGGCTGGCTGATCGTGGACGAGGCTTTCGGCGACACGGCGCTGCAAGCCAGTGTCGCCGGCACTGGGCCAGGCGGTGCAGCGAACGAGATACCGGACGGGCTGATCGTCCTGCGCTCGGTCGGCAAATTCTTCGGCCTGGCCGGCCTGCGGCTCGGCTTCGTGGCCGCGCAGCCCACGCTGCTGGATGCGCTGGCGGACCTGCTCGGCCCCTGGACCGTCAGCGGCCCCGCGCAGCAGGTAGCCCTTACCGCCCTGCGCGACACCGCCTGGCAGCAACGCATGCGCGTGCAATTGCGCGCCGGCGGCCAGCGCCTGGAAAGCCTGCTGGCCGCGCACGGCATCCGCTCCAGCGGCTGCGCGCTGTTCCAGTGGTGGCCGGAGGCGCGCGCCGAAGCCTTCCACGAACACATGGCTCGGCAAGGCATCTGGGTGCGCCTGTTCACCAACGCAGCGCGCGGCATCCGCCTCGGCCTGCCGCCGGACGAAGCAGGCTGGCAGCGCCTTGAACAAGCACTCTCCCTATGGACCAAGGAACAACCATGATAAAACTCCTGTGCATGCTGGCCGGCCTGGCCGTCGCCTCCGCCGTCACGTCCGCGCATGCCGCCATTACCGTGCTGGACGACGACGGCAAACCCGTCACGCTGCAAAAACCGGCGCAGCGCGTCATCGCCATGGCGCCGCACGTCACCGAGCTGCTGTTCGCGGCCGGCGGCGGCGACAAGATCGTCGGCACCGTCACCTACAGCGACTATCCCGAAGCGGCCAAGAAGATCCCCAACATCGGCGACAACCGCCAGGTGGACATGGAACGCATCGCCGCGCTGAAGCCGGACCTGATCGTGATCTGGATGCACGGCAGCTCCGAGCGCCAGATCGACACGCTGCGCCAGCTCGGCATTCCCTTGTTCCACAGCGAGCCCAAAAAGCTGGCCGACATCCCGGACAACATCCAGCGCATGGGCCAGCTGCTCGGCACCGAGGCCGTGGCAAGCAAAGTGGCCACCGAATGGCGCGACAAGCTCGCCGCCCTTACCGCCCAGTATTCCAAGCGCCCGCCGGTGCGCATTTTCTACCAGGTGTGGGACAAGCCGCTCTACACGCTGAGCGGCAGCCATATCGTCAGCGACGCCATGCGCGTGTGCGGCGGCGTAAACATCTTCGGCGGCATGAAGATCACCGCGCCGGTGGTGGACATTGAAGGCGTGCTGCGCGAAGACCCGGAAGCGGTGTTCGCCACGGCGGAAAAGAACTACGGCGGCGTGAACCTGTGGCGTCCTTACAAGACCATGCTGGCGGTGAAGAACGACAACCTGTTCACCGTCGACGGCCACCTGCTGAACCGCTCCGGTCCGCGCATGATCCAGGGCACGGCGGTGCTGTGCGAAAAACTGGAACTGGCGCGCCAACACAGGAAGAACTGATGATGTTTCCCTACAAAACCCTGATGGTGCAGGGCTGCACTTCCGACGCCGGCAAGAGCACCGTGGTGGCCGCGCTGTGCCGCCTGCTGAAACAGGACGGCGTGCGCGTTGCGCCGTTCAAGCCGCAGAACATGGCGCTCAACAGCGCCGTCACGGCAGACGGCGGCGAGATCGGCCGCGCCCAGGCGCTGCAAGCCATCGCCGCCGGCCTGGCGCCGCACACCGACATGAACCCGGTGCTGCTCAAGCCTTCAAGCGACACCGGTGCGCAGGTGGTCATCCACGGCAAGGTGCGCGCCGAAATGAACGCGCGCGACTACCACCAGTACAAGACCGTCGCCATGAGCGCCGTGCTGGAATCGCACGCGCGCCTGGCGGCCCAATACGAAGCCGTGGTGGTGGAAGGCGCCGGCAGCCCGGCCGAGATCAACCTGCGCGAGCGCGACATCGCCAACATGGGCTTTGCCGAAGCGGTGGACTGCCCGGTGGTGCTGGTGGCGGACATCGACCGGGGCGGCGTATTCGCGCACATCGTCGGCACGCTGTCCTGCCTGTCGCAGAGCGAGCGTGACCGCACCATCGGCTTCGTCATCAACCGCTTCCGGGGCGACATCAAGCTGCTGGAACCGGGCCTGGACTGGCTGGAAGCGCAGACCGGCAAGCCCGTGCTGGCGGTGCTGCCCTATCTGCACGGCCTGTTCCTGGACGCCGAGGATGCGGTGCAGCCGGTGCAGGCTACACGCGGCGCGTTCCGCGTGGTTGTGCCCAGCCTGCCGCGCATGAGCAACCATACCGACTTCGACGCGCTGCGCGCGCATCCGGACGTGGACCTGACCTTCGTGCGCCAGGGCGAAGCCATTCCGCCGGCGGACCTGATCGTCATCCCCGGCAGCAAGAACACCCGCGCCGACCTGGAATGGCTGCGCGCGCAAGGCTGGCCGGAGAAGATCGAACGCCACCTGCGCTACGGCGGCAAGGTGATCGGCATTTGCGGCGGCTTCCAGATGCTGGGGCAGGACGTGAGCGACCCGCTGGGCATCGAGGGAGCGCCCGGCCGCTCGCCCGGCCTGGGCCTGCTCGCCATGCACACCAGCCTGACCAGCGAGAAGCGCCTGGTGCAGGTGAGCGGCACCTGCGCCTTCTCGCAGGACGCGATGCACGCGGCCGTGAGCGGCTACGAAATCCACATGGGCGTATCGGACGGCCCGGCGCTGTCGCGCCCCGCCTTCCGCATCGACGGCAGGCCCGAAGGCGCGCGCTCGCCGGACGGCCAGATACTCGGCACCTATCTGCACGGCCTGTTCGATGCGCCGCAGGCTTGCGCGGCGCTGCTGCAATGGGCCGGCCTGCACACCGAGCACCGGGTGGACACGTCCGCATTGCGCGAAGCGAGCCTGGACCGCATCGCCGAGGCGAGCCGGCCCTTGCTGGACGCGCTCATCAAACTGGAACGCACGGCGTGAGCCCGCACGCATTCAGCCCGGCGGAGATCGACGGCGTGTACCGCGCCATCCGCGAGCGGCGCGACGTGCGCCATTTCAAGCCGGGGCCGCTGGAACCGGGCCAGCTGGAACGCTTCATCGCCGCCGCCCACAACGGCCCCAGCGTGGGCCTGATGCAGCCCTGGCGCTTCATCCGCATTGCCAGTCCGGCTTTGCGCGCGCGGATCCACCAGCTGGTGGACGAGGAGCGCAAGTTCACCGCCGAAGCGCTGGGCCAGCGCGCCGAGGAATTCATGCGGCTGAAAGTGGAAGGCATCCTGGCCTGCGCGGAAGTGCTGGTGGTGGGCCTGATCGACCAGCGCGAGCGCTTCGTGTTCGGCCGCCGCACCATGCCGGAAATGGACCTGGCGTCGGCCTCCTGCGCGATCCAGAACTTCTGGCTGGCGGCGCGCGCCGAGGGCATAGGCGCGGGCTGGGTGTCGCTGTTCGATCCGCAGCGGCTGCGCGAGTTGTGCGGCATGCCGGAAGGCAGCCAGCCGATCGCGGTGCTGTGCGTGGGCCAGGTGGAGGAGTTCTACCGCGCGCCCATGCTGGAACTGGAGCGCTGGGACCGGCGCATGCCGGCGCAGCGGGTGCTGTATGAAGACAGCTGGGGCGCCGAAGCAAGCAACCAGGCAGCCGACTAAGCAGCCGACTAAAGCGGGAGGCGCGCGTCGCCGGATTGTGTGACAATCGGCTGCATGACCAGTTCCGCGACATCCTCGACCAAGCGCTATCTGCCCTGGGTGGTGGCCACCACCCTGTTCATGGAGCAGCTCGACTCCACCATCGTCAACACGGCCATCCCCAGCATGGCCGCCAGCCTGCAGGTGACGCCACTGAGCCTGAAAGCGGTGGTCACCAGCTACATTCTCAGCCTGGCGGTGGCGATTCCCATCAGCGGCTGGATGGCGGACCGCTACGGCACGCGGCGCGTGTTCATGAGCGCCATCGCCATCTTCACCATCGCCTCGGTGCTGTGCGGCCTGTCCGTCAACTCGCCCATGCTGGTGGCGGCGCGCCTGCTGCAGGGGCTGGGCGCGGCGATGATGATGCCGGTGGGCCGCATCACCATCATCCGCACCTTCCCCAAGGCGGAGCTGCTGTCGGCCATGAACTTCGTCATCATCCCGGCGTTGATCGGGCCTTTGCTCGGCCCCACGGTGGGCGGCCTGATCGTGCACTGGCTGTCGTGGCGCGAGATCTTCTTCATCAACGTGCCGGTGGGCGTGGCGGCGATCTACCTGGCCTGGCGCCACCTGCCGGACTACCGCGCGGACGTGGCGCGCCCGCTGGACCTGATAGGCCTGGTGCTGTTCGGCACCGGCGTGGCGCTGCTGTCATGGCTGCTGGAAGTATTCGGCGAACACAAGATCGATCCCACATCGGCAGGCGTACTGCTGTTCATTTCGTGCAGCCTGCTGGCCGCCTATGGCTGGCACGCCAGCCAGGCGCCCTTCCCCTTGCTGCGCTTGGCGCTGCTGCGCGTGCGCACCTTCCGCGTGTCGGTGCTGGGCGGCTTCGTCACGCGCCTGGGCATAGGCGGCCTGCCTTTCCTGCTGCCGCTGCTGTACCAGCTGGGCCTCGGCCTGCCGGCCTGGCAATCGGGCTTGCTGATGATGCCGTCGGCCGCTGCCGCCATGGGCATGAAATTCATCTCCACCCGCGTGCTGGCGCGCTTCGGCTACCGCCATGTGCTGATCGTGAACACGCTGCTGATCGGCTGCACCATCGCCATGTACACGCTGGTGGGGCCGGGCACGCCGCTGTACGCCATCGTGGCGATCAGCCTGTGCCTGGGCTTCTTCAATTCGCTGCAGTTCTCGAGCATGAACAGCATCGCCTACGCCGACATCGAAAGCCAGGACAGCAGCATGGCCAGCACCATCGCCAGCTCGCTGCAGCAGCTGTCGATGAGTTTCGGCCTGGCCTTCGGTTCGCTGGTGGCGGGCTGGTACCTGGGCGACCTGCCGCAGACAGACAAGGCGGTGCTGACCAGCGCCCTGCATCACGCCTTCATGACGCTGGCGGTGCTGACGGCGCTGTCCTCGGCCACGTTCTGGACCTTGCGCAGGAGCGACGGGGAGGGGCTGGCGAAAGGCAGCCAGGGCTGACCTTTACAGCACGGCTTCGGAAACGATCTTCCACTGTGCGCCTTCGCGCGCCCAGTACTGGCGCAGCCGCACCGAGTGACGGAACTTGCCGACGGCGATATGCTGCGTGAAGGTGCTGACGATGATCTCTTCCCGGCTGGGCTGGCGGAAGTGGCTGGTGTCCTGCAGCGCCACGCGCACGCGCCGGGCGCCGGGCAGGAACTGCTGGCGCGTGATCCAAGCGTCTGCCGTCTCGTCGTTGATGGACTTGAAGCGCGCCGAATAATGCGTGCGCAGCTGCCCGCTGTCGCGCTGTTCGGCGTCGCGGCGCCAAGCTTCCAGCAGCGAGTCGGCCAGCTTGCGGTCGTTCTCGCGCACGCCCGGCTTGACGAATTCCACCTGGTCGCCGATCAGGATAGGCGTTTTTCCCACTTCCACGATGCGGCTCAGCTTTTGCAGATCGTCGTTGCTGACCACCACGCAGCCGTCGGTCGACAGCGGCGCGCGGCTGAAGGTTTCCGGCGGCACGCCGTGGATCCAGATGCCGGAGCCGCTGCGGCCATTCAGCTTGTCCCAGGAATTCGGATAGTCCAGCGGCAGCGCGCCCTTGCCGTAGAAGTCCGGCAGCCTGTCGCCGGACAGGCGGCCGGAGATGTAGTACACGCCGACCGGCGTGCGCATATCGCCTTCCTTCACCTTGTTGACGCCCAGCTTGCCCTGGCTGAAGTAATAGTCGCTGACGTAGCGGATCTCGCCGTTGCGGTTTTCGTAGAGGTAGACGCGGGACCGCGTGGCGTCCACGATGAGGGCGTGGCGCTGGTCCTTGCGCATCTGGAGCAGCGCGCGCGGCTGCAGTTCGCCGGCGGGACGCGCTTCGGCACTCAGGCGCGCGGCGGCTTCGCGGCGCAAGTCCTGCAGGCGGGCGTCGGCTTCCTTGCTGGGCGCGGCGCCGCCCAGGTTGGCGACGGGGCGGGTATGCATCAGCAGCAGGTCGCCGCGCACCAGGTGGCCGAGGTGGAAGTTGGGATAGGCGGCCACCAGCGCGTCGGCCTTGGCTTGCGCGTCGCGCAGATGGTTTTCGGCCAAGTCCTTGTAGATGTCGGCCAGCATCTGCTCGGGTTCGGGCTTGGCCGCAGGCGCGGCCGCTGGTTTACGGGCCGCGCCGCTCCCGCCCGATGCCAGCATCAGGGAGGCGCATAGCAGACCGCGCGCCAGCCGGCCCCACGTGACCACGGAATAAGACATCAGCTACCCGACGATTCCTGCTTGATCTGCCACTTGCCGCCCTGCTTCACCATGACCAGGGTCTTGCGGCTGTTGGCCGACAGGCGGTCCGACTCGTACACCTGGCGGAAGGTGACCTTGGCCGTGTCGCCGGTGATCTGCACCTGCGGCGCGTTGACTTCCACGCGGATGCGGCCCTTGCCTTCGATGCGCGCGCGGCGCTCTTCCGCCCAAGCTTTGCGCGACAGTCCCTTGGGCGGCGTGAACTCGTTGCTGTAGTAGGCCAGGTAACCGGCCACGTCCTGCGAGGCCCAGGCCTTGGCCCAGCCGTTGACACGGTTCAGGACTTCGTCGCGGTCGGCCGTGCCGGCAGCAGCGGCAGCAGCCTTCGGCGCTTCGGCTTTCACCGCAGGCGCGGCGGCAGCGGCCAGGACCGGTGTATCAGCAGCAGGTGCTTTGGCCGGTGCCTTGGCCGGCGCCGGTGCAGCGGGCGGCACAGCTGGCGGCGCAGCTGGCGTCGGCGCCTGTGCCACGGCCGGCTTGGCCGGCACGGAGGCGGCCACCGGTGCAGGGGCCGCCGCAGCTGCGGATGCCGCTGCAGGCTTGCTTGAAAGCGGCGCCGGCGGCGCGGCTTGCGGCGTCACCGCCATCGACGGAATGCGCTGCATCGGCACGTTCTTCGGCTGCTCCGGGATCTGCGACACCAGCTTGACCGGCGCGGCTGCGGCGGTGGTAGCGGCGGAAGCAATCACGGGAGGCGCAACCGGCGCTGGTACCGCTTTGCTGCCGGTGCTGCTGGAGAAGGTGCGCAGCAGCGTCAGTTTGGACGCAGCCGGCGGCGTGGTGGTGCCCAGCGCCAGGGCCTTGTCGTACGCCTGGCTGGCCAGGCGGCCGTACACGTCGCCCAGGTTTTCGTAGGCCGTCATGTAGCTCGGATTGGTGCGGATCGCCTTTTCCAGCGTCACGCGCGCCTTGTCGTACTGGCCGCTGGCGGCATACAGCACGGCCAGGTTGTTGTACGGCTCCGGCAGATCCTTGTAGTCCTCGGTCAGCTTCGTGAAGATGGCGATCGCCTCTTCCGACTTGTTCTGCTCCGTCAGCAGCACGCCCTTCATGAAGCGCATCTGCGGGTCGGACGGATTCTTCGCCAGGTAGGCATTGGTGCGCGCCAGCGCCTCGGCGGACTTCCCGGCGCGCAGCAGCTTGCTCACGTCGGCCAGTTCGTCAGCAAACCCCGGCGCAGCCAGCAGCGCGGCCAGCACGCCGGCACAGACGTTACCTACGGCACGGCGCAGCGTGTTGGGGGCGGTCTTGGCGGTCATTGAAGTCTAAAGGAGGGGGAAAGCGGACATGGTACACCGAATGTTGCCGCAGCTCAAAACTGACAGTTACCAGCTTGCCACACTGGGCCGCAAAAGCAAAAAACCCCGCCAAGATCACTTAGCGGGGTTTTTCTTATAACTAGCCTGACGATAACCTACTTTCACACTGGTTGCAGCACTATCATCGGCGCAAAATCGTTTCACGGTCCTGTTCGGGATGGGAAGGGGTGGGACCGATTTGCTATGGTCATCA
>NZ_JCAQOT010000020.1:0-51440 GCF_059567845.1 Massilia sp. BGA-UO-ETr-WB1
TCGGTTCCTTCGACAAAACGCTTCATCCTGCTCTCCTGATTGCGTCAGATGAGCTATTAACGCTTCAGAAAAAATCTCGTTTACATTGGGAGCGTGTTTTCACACAGCCTGGGGCGGGAGCTGCCGGTCGTCAGACATCCTGCGTCAGGGCGAGTCTGAGCTAGTACACCTTACTGTACGGTGATGGCCAGATGCTCACGCAGCCGCGCGATGTCGCCCTCGACGTCCGCGTGCTTAACCACGTCGTGCGACGAGAACGTGGGCAGCACTTCGGCGCCGCAGAACTTGTAGTTGGCGGTGTTGGACACGAACACGTCGTCCACCGACTTGCCCTCGAATAGCCTTTGCTGCGGATTGCCGAAAGCTTCCTTCGGGGCGTTCCAGGTCAGCGACATCATGTAGCGCTTGCCTTGCATCTTGCCGCCGCTGCCGTACTGCTTACCCGGTTCGTCGCGGCTGCGGCCGTCGTCCACCAGCAGGCGCTGCTGCACCAGGCCTGCGGTGAATACCTCATCGACGTACTTCTTGTAGATCCACGGCATGCCGAACCAGTACACCGGCGATTGCAGAATAATCACATCCGCCCAAACGTGCTTGTCCACTTCCGCGTCGACGTCGTAGCCCGTCTCGATGACCGACTCCCGCACTTCATAGCCGCGCTGCGCCATCTCCTCGCGGATCACGCCGGCCATGGTGTGATTCAGTTTGCCGGTGGCCATGCCCTGATAAGCCTGGTGGGCATTGATAATCAATACACGTTTCATTTTCGTCCGATAAAAAGCTGCGATGGCAAGCATTGTCCGGCCGTTTGCGGCCGGAACGCTTGCCGGAACTGATGCAGTTTTTGCCTGATCCGACGAGCCGCCGGTGCGGCCGATGGAAAAGCGCTGCAACCGTGCTACGCTGCAAATATGAACTCTTCGCACACTTCAAGCAGCGCGGCTCGCGCGGAACTGGCGCGCGTGGTCGGCGCGATTGCCCAAACCGACGGCGAGCACGCCAACGCCATTCCATCCCTGATGTTTTACCGCCGCAGCGCCGTCAGCGATCCGGTGCCGTGCATTTACGGGCTCGGGCTGGGCATGGCCCTGCAGGGCGGCAAGCGCGTCACGCTGGGCGGCGAGATTTACGACTATGGCCCGGGCCAGTCGCTGGTCACCGCGATGGACCTGCCTGTGGTGTCCTATGTCACGCGGGCCGGTAGCGGCGAGCCTTACCTGGGGATGTGGCTGGGGCTCGATTGCGGCCGTCTGGCCCAGGTGGCGGCAAGCATGGACTTGTCGGCGCCGCTGGCTGCGGCCAGCGCGCGGGCGTTGTCGGTGGTGGACCTGGACGAGGGCCTCACGCAGGCCTTGATCCGGCTGGTGCGGCTGCTCGACGAACCCCGCCTGATCAAGCAGTTGGCGCCGCTGATCGAGCAGGAGATCATGGTGCGCCTGTTGAGCGGCGAGCATGGGCCGGCCTTGCGCCAGCTGGTGGCGGCGGGTTCGCCCAGCCAGCAGATCGCGCGCGTCATCGGCTGGCTGAAGCAGCATTACACCGAGGACTTCCCGATGGACGACCTGGCCGCGCAGGCGCACATGAGTCCATCCACCTTCCGGCTGCACTTCCGCGCGGTGGCCGGCATGAGCCCCTTGCAGTACCTGAAGCAGTTGCGCCTGCAGGACGCGCGCCAGCTGATGCTGAACGAGGACATCGATGCCGGCAGCGCGGCGCTGCGGGTGGGCTACGAGAGCGCTTCGCAGTTCAGCCGCGAATATACGCGCTTGTTCGGCGCGCCGCCGCTGCGTGATATCCGCCGCTTGCAAGAGTCGGTGGAAACTCGTTGAATCGGGCAAGATAACGGTCGGAAGCGGCAAACGCTTTTGGGGGGCACGCGGTCATACTGCAGCTGTTCCCCAACCAGGAGTTTTGCCCACCATGACCACGCTTACTGTCAACGGCCGCCAGCACGCCATCGAAGACGATCCGGGTACGCCCATCCTCTGGGCGCTGCGCGACACCCTCGGCCTGACCGGCACCAAATTCGGCTGCGGCGCTGCGCTGTGCGGCGCCTGCACCGTGCACCTGGACGGCCAGGCGATCCGTTCCTGCATCACGCCGATCTCGGTCGCCGAAGGCAAAAAGATCACCACCATCGAAGCGGCCACGGACGGCAGCGACCGCGTTGGCGCAGCCGTGCAGGCGGCGTGGATCAAGCACGACGTGGCGCAGTGCGGCTACTGCCAAAGCGGCCAGATCATGAGCGCCACCGCCTTCCTCAAGTCGCTCCCGCGCGGCAAGCAGCCCACCGCGGCTGAAATCGAATCCGCCATGGCGGGCAATATCTGCCGCTGCGGCACCTATGCCCGCATCCGCGCCGCCATTGCCGACGCCGCCCGCACGCTCGCCTGAAGGAACCACTATGCTGCCCCGTATCGATCCAAATCAATTCGATCTGAACCAATTGCCGCGCGCCCTGCAAAAGATGCTGGCGCGCGAGGACGGCCCTGAAGCGGCGCAGCCGCCGCGCCGGGCCTTCCTGAAAATGCTGGGCGTATCCGGGCTGGCTCTGGGCGCCTTCCCGCAACTGGCGTCGGCGCAGGGCCAGGCACAGGCGCCGGCCGCGCTCAAGGCCACAGAACAGCCGCTGGCTTTCGTGCAGATCGCCCCCGACGGCATCGTGACGGTGACCGTCAACCGCCTGGAATTCGGACAGGGCGTGCAGACCGCGCTGCCGATGATACTGGCCGAGGAACTGGACGCGGACTGGAAGCTGGTGCGCAGCCAGCTGGGTTCCAACGATCCGGCCTACGTCGATCCCATGTTCGGCATGCACCTTACCGGCGGCTCGAACTCGATCAAGAATAGCTTCACCCAGTACCGTGAACTGGGCGCCCGCGCCCGCGCCATGCTGCTGGCGGCAGCCGCGCAGCGCTGGAACGTGGACGCGGCCAGCTTGAGCACGCAGGCGGGTACGGTGCTCGGGCCGGGCGGGCGCAAGCTGGGCTACGGCGAGCTGGCCGAGGCTGCGGCGGCGCTGCCGGTGCCGCAAGCGGTCTCGCTGAAAGACCCGAAGGCGTTCCGCATCATCGGCCAGCCCACCGGGCGGCTGGACGCGCGCGCCAAAAGCAGCGGCGGCCAGCACTTCGGCATCGACACGCGTCGGCCGGGCCAGCTGACGGCCGTGGTGGCGCGCCCGCCGGTGTTCGGCGCGCGCGTGGCGTCGGTGGACGATAGCGCCGCCCGCGCCGTCAAGGGCGTGCGCGCCGTGCTACGCGTGCCGCTGGACCGTGGCGCGGAAGGCGTGGCGGTGCTGGCCGACGGTTACTGGTCCGCCAAGCAGGGCCGCGATGCGCTCAAGCTGGAATGGAACACGGACGGCGTGGAGAAGGTGGACAGCGAACAGCAGCTGCGCCAGTACCGCGCGCTGGCCGCGCAGGAAGGGCCGCGCAAGTTCGACGCCGACATGGCTCCGCTGGCCGGCGCGCCGCTGCATATCGACGCCGAATTCGTGTTCCCCTACCTGGCGCATGCGCCGATGGAACCGCTGAACTGCACCGTGCTGCTGGGCGAGGGCAGTGCGGAGCTGTGGGTAGGCACCCAGTTCCACGGCGTGGACAGCGCGGCCGCCGCGCGCGTGCTGGGCATCAAGCCGGAACAGGTGACGATGCATGTGCAGATGGCGGGCGGCGGCTTCGGCCGGCGCGCCGCCAGCAGCAGCGACTTCGTGGTGGAGGCTTGCGGTATCGCCAAGGCTGCCCGCGCCGCCGGCGTGAATGTGCCGGTGCGCACGGTGTGGAGCCGCGAGGACGACATGCGCGGCGGCTACTACCGGCCCATGCACCTGCACCGCGCCCGCATCGGCTTCGATGCGCAAGGCAAGGTGCTGGCCTGGGACCACGCCATCGTGGGCCAGTCCATCACCACCGGCTCGGTGTTCGAAGCCTTCCAGGTCAAGAACGGCATCGACGGCACCGCCACCGAAGGCATGCGCGATCCGTATCCTTTCCCGATGCGGCTGACTGTGCACCATCCCAAGCTGAATGTGCCGGTGCTGTGGTGGCGCAGCGTGGGCTCCAATCACACCGCCTTCGTGATGGAGACCCTGGTCGACGAGATCGCGCGCGCCACCAAGCAGGACCCGGTGGCGTACCGCATGAAGATGTTCGGCGACAAGCACGCGCGCCACCGCGCCGCGCTGCAACTGGCGGTTGACAAGAGCGGCTACGGCAAGCGGCGCCTGGCCGCCGGCCGCGCCTGGGGCGTTGCGGTGCACGAATCGTTCGAGTCCGTAGTGGCCTACGTGGTGGAGGCGTCCATGCGCGGCGGCCGGCCGACGCTGCACCAGGTGACCGCCGGCGTGCACTGCAACCTGGCTGTGAACCCGCGCAGCATCGAGGCGCAAGTGCAGGGGGCGGCGGTGATGGGGCTGTCCATGTGCCTTCCCGGCGCGGCCATCACGCTCAAGGACGGCGTGGTCGAGCAGAGCAACTTCGGCGACTTCACCGTGGCGCGCATGACGGATATGCCGGGCTTCGCGGTGCACATTGTGCCGAGCGCGGAACCGCCAACCGGCATCGGCGAGCCGGGCTTGCCGCCGCTGGCGCCGGCCTTCGCCAACGCCATCACGCGCCTGACCGGCAAGCCGTTGCGCAACATGCCCTTCGATCTGTCGCCCAAGCACGCTGCGCCGGCGGCGGCCGGCTGAGTCCCGGCCTACTGCACCGTGATGTAGGGCGCGCCGCGCTCGGCCGGCATCTGGCACAGCAGGGTGCGCATTTCGCGCGCCTCGTCGGCCGGCGTGCGGCCGAAGAAGCGCTTGAACTCGCGGCTGAACTGCGAGTTGCTTTCGTAGCCCACCCGCGCCGACGCGCTGGCCGCGCTCAGCCCGTCCTGCACCATCAGCAGCCGCGCCTTGTGCAGCCGGGTGCTCTTCAGGTACTGGATGGGCGAGGTCTGCGTGACGGCCTTGAAGTTGGCGTGGAAGGCCGCCACGCTCATGCCGGCCTCGCCGGCCAGAGTGGCAACGTCGATCTGGCTGCTCACGTCGGCGTGGATGCGGCGCAGCGCCTTGCCTATTTTGCCGAAATGGCTCTGGTGCGCCAGCGCGGCGCGCAACGAGCCGCCTTGCACGCCGGTCAGCACGCGGTACAGGATCTCGCGCATGGCGCTGGGCGCCAGCAGTTGCGTTTCCAGCGGCGAGGTGAGCGCCTCCAGCAGGCGCAGCACCGCGTCGCACAATTTGGCGTCCATCGGCGAGGAAATGATGCCTTTCGGTTCTGCCGCGATGGCGGTGCCGGACTGCTCCACCGCCAGCATCAGCTCCGCCGCCATCTGCAGGTCGATGCGGATCGACACGGCCAGCATCGGCTCGGCCTCGGTGGCAAGCACGGTTTCGCCCTCGAACGGCAGCGGCACCGACAACACCAGGAACTGCTGCGCGTCGTACACATAGGATTGCCCGCCGAGGTAACCGTGCTTGCGCCCAGAGCAGACGATGACGATGCACGGCTCGTACAGCACCGGCATGCGCGGAATGGGACGGTTGGCGCGCATGAATTTCACGCCGTCGAGGGCGGACAGGGTGGAGCCTTCGGAGGGCGCGAGGCGGTTCATCAGCGCCGTCATGCGTTGTTGTGGGTCTGGCATGGCTATCCTGGATTCCGTAGGTTCGTGCATGCATTATGCCTGGTTTTGCCTCGTTCCTCGCAAGGATTGGAGGATTAGGCAATAGGTCGATATCTTCCGGCATTCACGGGAAGGCACCGCTTCCTTAAACTTCATTCCATCAACAACGGCTCAGGAGGGCGCATCATGACGCAACGGGAAAATCAACAAGTAGTCCTTATCACGGGCGCCAGCAGCGGCATCGGCGAGGCAACGGCGCGCCTGTTGGCGCAGCAAGGCATGCACGTGGTGCTGGGCGCGCGCCGCACGGACCGGCTGGAACTGCTGACGGCGGAGATCCGCGCGGCGGGCGGCTCGGCGGACTTCCGCGCGCTGGACGTGACCGACGCGGACGACGTGCAGACTTTCGTGCTGGCCGCGCACAAGCAGCATGGCCGCGTGGATGTGATGATCAACAACGCCGGCGTGATGCCGCTCTCGCGCCTGGACGCGCTCAAGCTGAAGGAGTGGGACCGCATGATAGACGTGAACGTGCGCGGCGTCCTGTATGGCATCGCGGCAGCGCTGCCGCTGATGCAGGTGCAGCGCTCGGGGCAGATCATCAACATGGCCTCGATCGGCGCCTACACGGTGAGCCCGACGGCGGCGGTGTACTGCGCCACCAAGTTCGCGGTGGCCGCCATCACCGAGGGCCTGCGGCAGGAGGTGGGCGGGGACATCCGGGTGACGCTGGTGTCGCCGGGCGTGACAGAGTCCGAACTGGCCGACAGCATTTCGGACGAGCAGGGCCGCGCGGAGATGAAGGAATTCCGCAAGGTGGCCATCGGGCCGGATGCGATTGCGCGCGCGATCCTGTTCGCCATCGAGCAGCCGGCGGACGTGGACGTGAGCGAGATCGTGGTGCGGCCTACCGCCAGCCCGTACTAAGCCGGCCCGCACTAAACCGGAGCGTAGCGCATCAGCGCGGCGCCGCAGGCGATCAGGGCGATGGCGGCGTAGCGCTGGGGGCTGATTTTCTCGCCCAGGAGGAAGACGGCGATGGCGGCGGCGAACAGGATGGCTGTTTCGCGCAGCGCCGCCACAGCCGCCACCGGCGCCATCGTCATCGCCCACAGCGACATGGCGTAGGAGCCGAGCGTGCCGGCGCCGCCCAGCGCAGCCACGCGCCAGTGGGTGGCCGCGTAGGCGGCGAATTGTGCGCGGCGCCGCAGCAGGGTCCAGGCCAGCAGGCCGGCGGCGGTGAAGACGAACAGCCACATGGTGTATGCGACCGGCGACCCGGAGCGCCGCGCGCCCACGCCGTCCACCAGCGTGTAGCACGCGATGCTGCAGGCGTTCAGCAGCGCGTACAGCACGGCGCGGCCGGGCCGCTGCCCCGCCGCGTCAGAGGCTGGCGCCGCCCGCCGGTGCGCGAGCGCCATGCTGAAGATGCCGCCGCTGATGCAGGCCACGGCGGCGAACTGCATGGCCGTCAGCTGCTCGCCCAGCAAAGGCCCGCTGGCCAGCGCCACCAGCAGCGGGGCGCTGCCGCGCATCAGCGGGTAGGCCAGGCTCATGTCGCCGTGCCGGTACGCGGCCGACATCAGGCCGTAGTAGAAATAGTGGATGACGGTGGTGGCGAACAGCATCGGCCAGCTGGCGGGCGCGGGCGCCGGGAAGAACGGCAGTGCGGCCAGCGAAATGAGCGCGGCGCCCGAGGCCACCAGCACCGAGGTGAGGAAGGCGTCCTTGCCGGCTTTGACGAGCGCGTTCCAGCCTGCGTGCAGCAGCGCTGCCAGCAGGATGACGGCGACAACCTGTCCGGACATCGGCAGTGCAGGTGCAAGCGCCGGGCGCTTAGCGCGGGCGCACGCTTTCGGCCAGGATGGCGGGGCGGTGCACGCGCTGGAAGGCTTCCATCACCGCGTTGGACTTGGCCACCCGTTCCATCATGTCCAGCATGGCGGCCTGGTCCTCCGGCTTGAGCGAACGGCGCGACACGTAGACGCCGCTCTCGCTCCACGGCAGTTCCGGTATCGGCTCCACCCGCAGCCTGTCCAGCATGCCGGCCAGGCGAGGTTCGCGCATCACGGCGCCGGCCAGCGTGGTCGGGCCCATGATGGTGACGTCGATGGCGCCCGACTGCATCAGCCGGGCCACCGCCGCCGTGTCCACTTCCTGGAACAGGCGTCCCTGCCTGGCCAGTTCCTTGATCAGCACCTGGTAAGGTTCGCCATAGTCGAAACCACGCACCACCGCCACGCGCAGCTCCTGGCGCTGCAGCAGATCCTGCGCGCTGGTGAGGGCAGGGCGTCCGTTGGCCAGCGAAATAAGCGTGGCGCGGTGGCCGATCAGGGGAATGAAGGTGCCGATCTGGTCGCGCGCCGCGGTGCGCGTGGCGGGCAGCATCAGGTCGGCCTTGCCCATTTCGAACAGCACTTCCTGGCGCGCGCGCGGCACTCCGGAAAACGCCAGCTGGCAGCCGGCTTTCTGGCTGGCCACGCGCAGTACGTCGGGATAGATTCCGCCCACTTCGCCGTTGCTGATGGTGATGCTGACGCCTATCGGCGCCACCGGCACGGCGATCTCGCGCGAGCATTGCGCCGAAGCCGGCACGGCCAAAGAACCCAGCACCGCCAGCATCGCCAGCAATCCCGGCGCCGGCAGCCGCGCCGCCAGCCCGGCGGCGGGAGCGGTTTGGAGGCGCGCCATCATGGCGGCACCGCCGTGCTGGCCGCCTGCTTGAGGTCGTGCGTGCGGAAGTAGTGCCGCGCCACCAGGATGGCCACCGCCTGCATGGCCGCGCAGACGAAGAAGCTGCTGCCGATGCGCCAGTCGTTGGCCGGCAGGTGGCTCACCTCGCCCAGGATGGCGCTGCCCAGCAGCGGCATGAAGATGATGCCGATGCTGCTGATCGACTGCAGTGAACCCATCAGCTCGCCCTGCTGGCCGGCGTCGGTGGCCTTGGAGATGATGCCCTGCAGCGCCGGCCCGGCGGCGAACGCCATCAGGTTGCAGCAGATGAAGAGGTACATCATCCAGCCTTGCGTGGCCAGGCCGTACAGCGTGTAGGTGATGCAGCCCGAGGCCAGGCCGATCAGCGTCAGGCGCACTTCGCCGAACCACTTGATGAAGATGCCCAGCAGCCCGGCCTGCACCACGGCGGCGGCCATGCCGACGCAGAACAGCGCGGCGCCGTTCTGGCCGGGGCTCCAGTCGAAGCGGAAGTGGGTGTACAGCACCCAGGTCGACTGCAGCATCATCTGCGCGCAGGTCATCAGCGCGAAGGCGATGATCAGGCCTCGGATATCCTCGCGGCGGGCCAGCTTGAACAGGCCGTCGAGCGGATTGACGCGGGTGAGCTTGAACTTCGAGCGGCGCGATTCGGGCAGCGATTCGGGCACGCAGAAATAGCCGTAGATGAAATTGGCGGCCGACAGGCCGGCCGCCACGTAGAACGGCAGGTGCAGGTCGATGCTGCCCAGCAGGCCGCCCAGCATGGGGCCGGCGATGAAGCCCAGGCCGAAGGCGGCGCCGATCTTGCCGAAGCTCTTGGCCCGGTTCTCGTGGGTGGAAATGTCGGACGCGTAGGCCGAGGCCACCGACATGCTGGCCGAGGAGGCGCCGCCGATCACGCGGCCGATGAACATGCAGGCCAGGTTGGGCGCCCAGGCGGTGGACAGGAAGTTGATGCACATGCCGGCCATGGAGTACAGCAGAACGGGACGCCGCCCCACGCGGTCGCTCACGGCGCCCAGCATGGGCATGAAGAGGAACTGCATCAGCCCGAACACGGCGCCCATCACGCCGTACCACAGCGCCTGCGCGTCGCGCGTGTGGACGAATTCGCCGACCAGGATGGGCAGCACCGGCACCACCAGGCCGATGCCCAGCATGTCGATGAACACGCACACCAGCACGAATTTGAGGTTGCCGTTGGAGGTGGTGGAAAGGGGAACGGGTTCGCTTTTGCTGGTCATGGGCTGAAAAATCGGATCAGGGCTACGGCGTGGCGGGGCTGGCGGCCCACTCGGCGATGAAGCTGTCGCGGAAGGCGATCAGCTCGGCCAGGCGGCTTTGCCCGAGGCGGCGGCCGGCGGCGGTCTGCATCTTGGCCGGCAGGGTGGCCAGCTTGACGTCGATATGGTCGAGCGAATAGGCTTTGTCGTCCAGTTCGCGGTGCAGCGCCATCGGGTCGTCGGCGTGGGCCAGCGCGCAGCCCATGCGGCCGGCGGTGTAGAACATGCGCGCCAGGCCGACTGCGCCCAGCGCGTCGAGGCGGTCGGCGTCCTGCACGATCTTCGCTTCGATGGTTTCCGGCTTGATGCCGGCCGAGAAGCTGTGGGTCTCGATGGCATGCGCGGTGGCGGCCAGCTTCTCGGGCGGGAAGCCCAGTTCGGCCAGCTGGCGGCTGGCCAGGCGCGCGGCCTGGCGCGAAGCGAGATGGCGGTCCGGCGAATTCTTGGGCAGGTTCACCAGGTCGTGCAGATAGCAGGCCGCCAGCACCACCAGCGCGTCGGCCTCCGGGTAGTCGTCCATCAGCAGGGTGGCGTTGCGCCACACGCGGTGCAGATGGTTGGTGTCGTGCGCGCCGTCATCGGCGGCGGCGGCGGTGGCCAACGCCACCAGGCGCGGGTGCCAGCTACTTAACAACGTATTCATTCTTCTCCTTGGGGCGGGGCATGCTGCTGCCCTGTGATTGTGGCATTGAATTGACAAGAAGGCCATAGCAGTTTGCTTTCCCATCATGGAGAAAAGTATTGCACCAGTGCATTTATTTGATGCGTAAACTCTTGTCTTGCGGTAACATTACAGATATTTTGTTCATTTGTGAACTTCTGTTTTGCAAGCCACCTAGAGGAACTTATGTCTACCGACGCCATTTCCGCCGCCAACGTCGCGGCCGCCGCCGAATACCTCGCCTTTACCCTGGGCCAGGAAGAGTACGGCATCGACATCCAGAAGGTCAGCGAGATCCGCAGCTACGAAACGCCGACCCGCATCGCCAGCGCACCGGAATTCGTCAAGGGCGTGATCAACCTGCGCGGCCTGATCGTGCCGATCGTGGACATGCGCATCAAGTTCAACGTCGGCGAGCCGACTTACAACCAGTTCACCGTCGTCATCATCCTCAACATCGGCCAGCGCGTGGTGGGCATGGTGGTCGACAGCGTGTCGGACGTGACCATCCTGACCCCGGAGCAGGTCAAGCCGGCGCCGGAAATCACCTCCACGCTGAACACCGAGTACATCGTCGGCCTGGGCACCATCGACGAGCGCATGCTGATCCTGGTGGACATCGACCGCCTGATGACGAGCGCCGACATGGGCCTGCTCGACACGGCCCTTGCCGCGTGAGCGCCGTGAGCGTCCTGTCCAACATCAGCATCGGCAAGCGCCTGGCACTGGGCTTTGCCGTCATCCTGGCCCTGTCGGTGGCCATTACCAGCGTATCCATCTGGCGCCTGCACGAAGTGGCCAGCGCCACGCGCGCGATGATGGAAGTGCCGCTGGCGAAGGAGCGCATGATCAGCGACTGGTCGAGCAAGATCGACAGCGCGATCCGCCGCACCACCGCCATCGCCCGCAGCAGCGACCTGTCGCTGGCTGCTTACTTTGCCGACGAATCGAAGAAGTCGAGCGCCGTTTCGGCGGAACTGCAGAAGAAGGTCGAGGCGCTGATCAGCGACGACGAGAAGGAGCTGTTCGGCCGCATCGGCGAGCAGCGCAAGATCTACCTGTCCTCGCGCGACAAGGTGGCCAAGCTGAAGGCCGACGGCGCGCTGGAAGAGGCGGAAGCGCACTTCAACAACGTGTTCGCGCCCGGCGCGGCCGCTTACCAGAACCTGATGACTGAACTGCTGAAGCTCCAGCGCAGCAAGATCGACGCTATCGCGGTGGAGATCGAGACGGGTGCGGATGCAAGCCGAGGACTGTTGATAGCGCTAACTCTGCTGGTGCTGGCATTCGGCGCGCTCAGTTCCTGGCTGCTCACCACCGGCATCACGCGGCCGCTGGGCGAGGCGCTGGACGCGGCGCGGCGCGTGGCCTCGGGCGACCTGACCGGCGCCATCCGCGTCAGCGGCAGCGACGAAACCGGCCAGCTGCTGCTGGCGTTGCAGGACATGAACAACGCGCTGCTCAACATCGTGATGCAGGTGCGCAGCGGCACGGCGGAGATTGAAACGTCGTCCACCGAGATCGCGGCCGGCAACCAGGACCTGTCGTCACGCACCGAGCAGCAGGCCAGCTCGCTGGAGGAAACCGCCGCCTCGATGGAGGAGCTGACCGCCACCGTGAAGAACAACGCCAGCAACGCGCACCAGGCCAACCAGCTGGCCGATGCGGCGGCGCAGGTTGCGGTCCGGGGCGGCGCCGTGGTGGCCGAGGTGGTGGGCACGATGGACGCCATCAACGCCGCTTCGCGCAAGATCGTGGACATCATCGCCGTTATCGACGGCATCGCTTTCCAGACCAACATCCTGGCCCTGAACGCAGCCGTGGAAGCGGCGCGCGCCGGGGAGCAGGGCCGAGGCTTTGCCGTGGTGGCCAGCGAAGTGCGCACGCTGGCGCAGCGTTCGGCTGCCGCGGCCAAGGAAATCAAGGAGCTGATCGGCGATTCGGTGGACAAGGTGAACCAGGGCGGCAAGCTGGTGGCCGACGCCGGCTCGACGATGGAAGACATCGTGGCCAGCGTGCACCGGGTGAGCACCATCATCACCGAGATCACCACCGCCAGCAAGGAGCAGAGCGCCGGCATCGACGAGGTGTACAAGGCCATCGGCGAGATGGACCAGGTGACGCAGCAGAACGCCGCGCTGGTGGAGCAGGCGGCTGCCGCCGCCGAGTCCATGCAGCAGCAGGCGGCGCAGCTGGCCGAGGTGGTCAGCGTGTTCCAGGTGGGCGGCGCGGCCGACCCGTCGGCACGCCGCTTGACGGGCGCGCCTGCCGCCCGCGTGCAGGGCAGGAAGGCGCTGGCGCTGCGCTAGTCCTGTCCGCCGGCCCAGGAGGCGATCGCCTGTTGCGACAGGCGGTCCGCCTCGCCATTGCGGTGGCGCGGCACCCAGTGCAGCGTCACTTGCCCCGATTTCCCCAGTTCCGCCAGCAGACCCCGCACCCGTTCGCGGTGCAGTTCCAGTCCCTTCGCCCCTGCGCCCGCACCGGCCGCCACGTCGCCGATCACCACCTGGCTGTCGCCGTATACCGCCAGCAGCGGCGGGCGGGCGGCGAGGGCGGCTTGCAGCAGCGCCTCCAGCGCCAGGTATTCCGCTTCCCCGCTGTTGCCATGCCCTGCGCGCCGGCTGATCTCGATGCGCTCGCCCGCCGGCCCCAGTAGCAGCGCGCCTATGCCCAGCCGTCCCGGATTGGGATGCGCCGAGCCGTCGAACCATGCCTGCCATGCGCCGGCAGGCGCTTGCCTGGCCGTCCTGTTTGCGGCCAGCTTGTCGGCGCGCTCTTGCAGTCGCGCATTGCGGCGAGCATCATCCGCGCTACGCTGCCGCTCTCGCGCCAACAGCAAATCAGGCAGCCCGGCGGAACCGGCTGCCTGCTCTAGGATCTGCTGTAGTGCTGCCGCTTCGGTTATGCCTATCGCTTTGGCGAGGCGCCGGCTGGCGGCGCGTTCGCGATGGAAGGCCGCTGCGTTAAGTTGTTGTTCGGTGTGTGCGGACATGCCGCATTATCGCATCACCCGCATCGACGCCAAGGCCTCAGTTGCGGCGCGGGTTGTCGGGACGGTGGTCGTAGCGGTTGGGCACACCGTCGCCGTCGCGGTCGCGGTCATGGCGGTTCGGCACGCCGTCGCGGTCATTGTCGTAGCCCCGGCCGCGGTCATAGCCACGGTCATGACCATAGTAACGGTTGGGATGGTTGTCGTAACGGTTGGGGATGCCGTCGCCGTCGCGGTCGCGGTCATAGCGGTTCGGGATGCCGTCGCGGTCCATGTCGCCCCGGCCTCGGCGGTCCCAGCGGCCTTCGTGGCGCACCCAGTGGCCGTGCGAATGCACCCATTGCGGCTGGGTATAGTAGTAGCCCGGGCGTTCACGCAGCCAGTGGCCGGCAACCCACACGTGGCGGTAGCCGTCCCAGTTCCAGAAGCCGGGCGCCCAAACGTAGCCGTGGCGGGGCGGCGGCAGGCTTTCATAGCGCAGCGGAGGCGGCGCGGTGCCGATCACGAGATTGACGTCCACCTGGGCCGAAGCAGGCATTGGCGCGAAGGCGGCAGAGCTGACAGCCAACAGGGCTGCTGCGTATAAGGTAGGCTTGATCATGGTGTTCTCCGTTGATATGTGTGACGCTGAATTCACTATATCAAGCGCTGCTTGCACGGAGAAAGGAAGATGCAACTTCTTACAACTGACACAGCTGGAAAGACATTCAACCGTATTCGGGACCCTGCAGTGTGAATGCAGTGTGCGCTGGCGCACAGATGCAGGATTCGCCTGTCACGCGGGAGCGTTGGTCTGGCGCGTGGCGTGCAGGCGAATGTTCGGGGCCGGCATCAGATCTTGGCCGATGCGGCGGTTTTGCGTTCGTCGTTCAGCAACTGCAGTTTCTGTTCGGCGCTCAGGCGCTTGGCGCTGACGACCACTACCTGCATGTCCTTGGCGGCAGCGTAGACAGGTGCGGCGGCACGGGCTGCGACTGGCTGTGCTTCGGTGGCGGTCGCGGTGTCGGTGTCAAGGACGTAGTTGGCGGCGCAGGCCAGGCCCAGGGTCACGACAAACAGGGCTTCGAAGTTTTTCAGGACGTTCATTTTGTTCTTCCTTCAGGTGGGTGGTCGGTGTTGTTTGGTGTTCCGATGACTGCACTGTACTCAAAGGCCTCCCAGCCCTCCATCGGATTGCGACGGGCGGCGGATTTTGCGGCGCGAGATGCAAAATCCGGCGATAAAACGGCGTCGCCGGCGATGGCATTCCGGCCACGTTTTCCCGGCTCCCCCCGCTAAGCCCAGCCATACGGACACCATCGGGGCGAGGGGCATATGCGGGCCAAGTTCAGTCATATTCTGCAGTCCATTGCAGAGCGCCGCCGCGCCTGGCGCAGGGCGCGCAACCTGCGCGCGGGCACGCGGCAGCCGGCAGTTCAGGCCAGGGAAGGTCGGGTGGCGGGCCGTGCGGGGGGCAGCTTGGCGGCGGCAGTGGCAGGCGCGCGCGATGCGTCCGGCAGGTTTTTGCGTTCGGCGGGCGCATCCTGGCGCCAGCTTGCCGCCGCGCCGCGCATGACGCTGTGGCTGGCTGGCGCCGGGGCGCTGGCCGCGCTGGGCGGCGCGGCGGCCATCGTCGGCCACGCCCGCGCGCTTGGTGCCGCTACCATCACCACGGTGGATGCCGCCAGCGCGCGCCATGCGGCAGCCGTATATCAATCCGCGCTGCCGGGCGCCACGCTGACAGTGGCGCGGCAGGCCGGCGTGCGCTTCAGTCCCGTCGCGGGCGGCGCCGTGGTGACGCTGGCCGGCATGCAAGGCATGGGCGCGGTACGCGTGGACCTGTGCAGCCAGCTGCGTGAGCCCGGCAGCACGCGGCTGGTGCCGCTACGGCTCGGCTACCGTTTCGACGACGTGCAGCGGTGGATGGACAAGCAGCCGGGCCAGGGCGCAGCGTCGTCCGGCGCCTTGCGCAATGTCCTGCTGGTGGGGGGCGAGTCTGCCGCAACCGCCGCCATGCCCGAAGTGCGCATCAGCGGCGACGCGCGCGCGGACTTGGGAGGCGAGCCCTTGCAGCTGGCCTGGCGCAGCGCACCGGGCGCGTCGGCCCGCTGGCTGGGCGATGCGAGCGCCGGCCGGGTCGAGGAGGGCGGCAGCGGCGCCGTGGGCTTCCGCCGGCAGGGCTGGCTGTCCTGGGGCGACGGCGCTGCCATGCGCGTGGAGCGCCGCGCCAGCGTGGGCTGTCCGCAGGCCGGCGAGCTGGTGGTGCAGCTTTACCAGCTTCGGGATGCTGCAAAGGTGCGCTTTGCCGCCCGCCTGGCCGCCGGCTTTTCTGCCGGCTCCGCCGGCGGCTTCGACGGCAAGGTGCTGCTGGCCGCGTTCCCGGCGGCGGGCGGCGCGGTGACGGGCTACCTGCCGCCCGGCGTCTACAGTGTCCCGGCCCGGGCGCCGGCGGAGCTGGAGGACCAGGCCTTGTTCGCCGCGCTGCAGGCGGCAGGGCTGGTGCGGCTGGATGCCGCCGGCATGGTCGCCGCCGCACCGCGCGACCTGCCGCAATGGCTCGCCAGTGCCGCGTCTTCCCGCGCCACAGAGTTGGCGGAGTGGCGGCACGTCCGGCTGGATGATGCAGCCACCAAGCTGCTCAAGCGGCTCTACTACCAGGCCGACGGCGCCTATGTGCGCCAGCAGATCGACATCTACAACAGTGAGCGGCGCCTGCTGGCATGGCGCGTGAAGGCCGGTCCGGCATGGGAAGCCAGCGCCGGCGACAGCCCGCTCGCCGCCACCACGCAGATGCCGCCCGCCGCCGCCCGCCTGTTCGCCGACCTGCCGCAAGGCTGGCAGCCATGGACGCGGGTGGCCTACTGGCCTCAGGCCGGCGCGGCGCAGGCGGTGACGCTCCGGTTGCCCCTGGCCGGCGCCGGCACAGGCGCCGGTTCCAGTACTGGTGCTGGCCTTGCATCCACGCGCGAAGGCGGCGCGCTGCAATTGCTCGTCGCCGGGCGCGTGACGTCGGTCAGCGGCGCCCGAGCGACGCTGCGGCCATCCTGCACTGGTCGCGGCTGCGCATCCGCAGGCGACGCCGTGCAGCTCGCGCTGGAACCGCTGGCCGGCGCGCCCGCCATCATCGTGGAGGTGCAGCCGCTCGATATGACCAGCGTGGCGGCTTCCGGCGACCAGGCCTACCGCCACCTGCGCGTGACGGGCGGCCGCATCGTCTGGCAGCCGCTGGAATCCGCCTTGCCGGGGGCCGCCAGTGGTAGCGGCGGCGGCGCCGTCGCCGCTGCGCGCAATATGACCGGCTCCGGCGTGCAGCTGCAAGACCGGAACGGCACGCTGCTCTGGGCCGACGGCGGGAGCACGCCGTCCGCGCTGGATGCGGGCCTGGGGACCATGCTAGGGATCGCCCCGGAGCATGCCAGCAGCATCGCGGGCGTGCTGTCCCGCGCGTCCGCCGCCGGAAGCGGCGCAGCGGGAGCCGGCGCAGCCGCCCTCGGCAAACTGTCGCTCGACTTGCCGTTGCAAGCCGTGAGCCAGCGCATCCTGGAGTGCATCGGCATGCGCCAGGGCCGCTGGGACGGCAAGGCCTGCAGCGGCGGCCAGGCGGCGCCCCAGGGCCGCCATGCCGGCCTGGTGCTGCTGGACGCCGAGACCGGCGACATCCTGGCTGCGGCAGGCGCCGGCAACGCGCCCGCCGGCCCGGCCAACTGGGCCGAAGTGCGCGACTTCGACCGCGCCAACCCCGCCCGCAGCCCTTTGCGCCTGCCCGCGCTGCAACACGACGGCGGCGCCCACCGCAGCCCGGGCTCCACGTTCAAGATCGTCAGCGCGCTCGGCCTGGAGCTGGCCGCCGGCGCCGACCCGCGCCTGGACGCGCTGCTGGGCGGCATGCCGCTGCCCGCCATTAACGCGGTCGCCCGCCAGCGCGGCTACGCCTTCCAGACCGGCGCCGCCTCCTATCCCGCAGCCCCGCCGGCCGGCGCGGGCGGCGCCCGCATCACCAACTACAAGGAGCAGGGGCTGGACCGCCGGGCCCAGGAAGGCAAGCTGGGACTGGCGCAGGCGCTGACCTACAGCCTCAATACCTGGTTCGCCTGGTCCGCCGAACTGAGCGACCGCAGCCTGTTCGGCCGGCCCGAAGGCGGCGTGCCCGGGGTGCAGGCGCTGGAAACGGGCGCGCTTGACCCGGTGCGGCCGATCGCAGCCGCCGCGCACCGCCTCGGCTTCGAGCAGCGCCTGCGCCTGGACGGCGGCCTGCTGCCCGAGGAATTCCCCTGGCAGGCCTACGACGCCCTGCAAGCGACGCCCGCCCACGTGGACACCGTCCACACCCGCCACGAACTGCGGCAAATGGCCATCGGCCTGCGCATGCAGGCTACGCCGCTGCAAATGGCCATGGTGTCCGCCGCCGTTGGCCAGGGCGCCACGGTGGCGCCGCGCCTGCTGCTGGAATTGAACGGCAAGGCGGCCCGTGAGCCGCAGCCCGCGCCGCTGGGCGTCCGCCTGGACCGCATCCGCGCCGGCATGAAGGGCGTGGTCGATTCCGGCACCGCCGCCGGGGCATTCGGCGCGCCCGCACTGGCGCCGCTGCGCCGCGGCCTGTACGGCAAAACCGGCACCGCCCCGGTGAGCGACGGCGCGGCCACGGTCTGGTTCACCGGCTGGCTGGAGCCGGGCAGCCTGCCGGACCAGAAGCACCGCCTTGCCATGGCGGCCTTCGTCAGCCACTCCGGCGCCAGCGGCGGCGAGCACGCCGCGCCCATGGTGGCCGCGCTGCTGGCGGGGTGGCCGGGCCGGAACGGCGAACAGAAGGGTAAATAACCCTGTAACAGGGGGAATGGATGAGCGCCGGATGTGGCATGATTTTGAAGTGTCCGTCGAAGACCATACGATCCCTATGATCCGGCGGCGCCTATTTTGCTCAATTTCGAATACGGGATCACATGCGGCTGCCGGGAACGCGTTATCAGGAACATGGTTGGGAACAGGTGCGCAAGCTCCTGGGCCGCTGCTCGCTGCTGGCCGCGCGGCGCATGGATCTGCATCTGCTGCTGGACAGCACGCGCGAAGCGGAGCAGCTCGACATCTATACCGACGCGCTGGCGGCGGAACTGCGCCTGGCGCAACGCGGGGCGCGCGGTGAGGCGGCGGGCAACAGCTACGGCGAGAGCGTGTCCGAACTGGCCACCAGCCTGGCCTTCGAACTGCAGGCGCAGCCTTCCTATTGGGGCGCGCTGGCAGCCGCCATCGCCAGCGAGCATGCGCGGCATGGCCCGTTCTGGCTGACGCCGGGCAGCGAAGGCATGCTGCGCAAGAAATTCAACGATATGTACGCAGGCCTGCGCGACAAGGTCGATGCGGACAACTACCAGGTGGCCACCGGCCGCGATTGCAGCCCGAACAAGATGTACACCTACCGCATGCTCGATACCGCCTACCGCGAGATCGAGCAGCTGTTCGCCAACTGGCAGCAGCACAAGGAGCAGGTGGCCGCCATCCTGGGCCGCGCGGCCGACGGCATCCCCATCGAGGCGCGCCAGATGAAGACCATAGGCGGCTGCAAGGCGGACTGGGTGATACGCTGGAGCGAGTCGCTGGAGCGGTTCGGCGGCTCGCCTGGGCCGCTGCACACCAGGTCCAAGCGTTTCTCCAGCCTGAAAAACAGCCCGGACAAGATTGCCGCGCTGATGGCCGAAATCGGCGACTACGAAGCCTTGTCCTCCAATATGGGCGGCGCCGAGGACTGGCGCGGCGACGAGGATGAAGCCGCAGCCTGGATGGATGATTACCTGCGCGTGATCGGCGAATCCGAGGCGGAGGAGGAAGCGCCGCTGGCGGACGTGGTGGACTTGATCCTGCAGCCTCCCGCAGAGGAAGACGAGGAGGAGTTCGAGATTCCCGCCGAGGCGGGCGATGATGGCGGCGCCCCGGACGAGGACGGCCCGGTTGCCATGCCGCCGCCGGCCCCGCAGCCTGTGCGCGACCCGGCGCTGTCCGCTGCCGACCAGGCGCTGGCGGCCAGCCTTTCCTTGCCCCTCCGCTTTATGGAACTGGCTACCGCCGCGCAGGACGGGGGCAGCCGGATGCTGCAAGTGCTGAACGAGGAATCGCTGCCGATCCGGCTGGCGGTCTACCAGAAGCTCCTGGGCGCCGAAGATGAAAGTTATCCTGATGCCTGGCTGGACCCGGCCACCGGCGAGCTGCCGACCTTGCAGCAACTGGCGGCGCTGGACCGGATTTCGATGCCGACCCTGCGCAAGCGGCGCAACGAGGCAATCGGCAAGCTATACGCGATGAACAGAGGGATGCAGACATGACCACGCCAGACCAGAAATTGCAAGAGCGCCTGCTGCTGTCGCGGGCTGTGCCGGGCGACCGCCTGATGCTGCCGGACGCGGTGCTGCTGGCGGCGCTGGCCGGCACGCGCGTGCTGACGCCGAACGAGCGCCGGGCCTTGCAGGCGTCGCCGCTGACGCTGCGCCGGTTCCGGCAGTTGTCGCTGGAACGCCGTTCCGTGGCCGCTTTTGAGGCGGACGCCGTGCCGCAGGCGGCCAACGATCCGGTATGGCACGGCAGCGCAGGCATGCTGCGCGCCGCCTCCAGTGCCTCCAGTGCCTCCAGTGCCTCCAGTGCCTCCAATCCCGCCGTGCTGGACGAACTGGTGACCGACGACGGCCACTGGCAGCTGCATTTCCTGCCGCACCAGGAGGCGGGCCGCGCCGGCTGGCAGATCATCCTGAAGCTGGACGCGGAGGCGCCATTCGCGGCGCGCCTGCTGCGCGAGCAGCCGATGCTGCGCGTGGTGGACGGCGGCGGCGCCATCCTGTTGCAAGGGCGGCTGGACGCGGACGGCGAATGCGAACGCGCCTGGCCGTTCGACACCGCGCCGATGGCGCATTTCCAGCTGTACGGCGCCCGTTTCGCCGTTGAACCGGCGGCACGCTAGATCATGGGACTGTTCTCGTTCGTCCGCCGCCGCAGCGCGTCCCCGGATGCCGCGCCAGGCTCGCCTTGCGCCGAGCTGGGACGCGGCGTGGTGGCGATGCGCTTGCGCGGGGAACAGGTGGCGGGCGAGTGCGTGCAAGTGGTGTTCAGCGAAGGCGGCCAGCCCCGGCGCGCCGCTGCGGCTGGAGCGCGCGGCGGGGAGGTGGCTTATGGCTTCCATCCCGGGCCGTATGCGGTGGACCTCACGCCGTTCGCCGCCGCGCCTGAGGTTGGCCTGCGCACCCGCTTCGTGGTCGACGCGGCAGACCCGCGCGTGGCGCAGCAGCGCTTTGATTTATATCTGTTCAGCGAAGTTGCGGATGTGCTGACGGTGGCGGACATGCAGGCTGCTATCGAAGCGGCGGTGCAGGAAGCGCTGGCGCAAGGCATGCTGGATCTGCCGCCATGCACGTCGCTGGACGAGTGGAACGTGTTCCGTGCCGGCCTTAACCAGCTGCTTTACACCCGGTTCGGCATCACGGTCGAGGATTGCCTGCCGGTGGATCTCGGCGAACAGACCGACTACGCCTCCCAGCTCCGCGCCCGCGCGCATGCCGCTGCCGCAGAGCCAGCGCCTGCCGCCGGGCACGCCGCCGCCCCGGCCCAAACCGCCGCCACCATCGCCACCGCCGCCACTGGCGGAGCTAGCGCCATGCCCAAGCCGACGCCTACGGCCACTGCCAACGCCAGCGGCAGCGCCATGGGCGCGCCGCCGCTTCCCGGGCAGGCGGCTGACGATGCGCACGCATTGCGCCGCCTGTTCCTTGAGCTTCCCGTGCTGTCCAGCGGCCTGCGTCAACTCGCGCTGCCGCCGGGGCAGGCGCTGTTCCTGGCGCATCGCAGCCTGCTGCAGCGCGTCGCGCTGATCGCGCTGGACGTGAACACCATGCCCGCGCTGGCCCTGGCTGCCCCCGGCCAGCCGTTGCCGGCGCAGCAGCAGGAACGCCGCGCGCGCCAGAGCGTCCTGGCCGCGCGCGAGCTGGACCAGGCCTGGGCCTTGCTGGCCCGCCTGCAACTGGCCGCCAACCCGTTGCAATTCGGCGCCGCCTGCGGCAGCGCCGACCCCGAACCCTTGCTGGCCGCCTTGCTGGACGACGCCGACCGCATCGTCTCCAATCTCGACCACCACCTGGCGCAGCGCCGCCTCGCCAGCGCGGACGAGCGCCGGGAGCCATCGCTATGACCTGCGCCAGCACAGTGAAATTGCCCGCCAACGCCGAATGCCGCTGCATGCTGCCGGACGGCCGCGTGCTGACGGTAACCGCCAGCCGCCGCGCCCGCGCCAACCGCGCCGAAGTCAAATGCGCGGTCGCGGGCGCCCCCGCGCTAAGCGAGCGTATGCAGGAAGTGGTGCGCCTCGCGCGCCATACTGAAAGCCGCTTCGACAGTCGCGACCAGGTGGTGCTCAGCATGGACATCGCCCCGGCGGACGAAGAGCGTGGCTGGGAGCTGGCCGCAGTGCTGGCAGACCGCATGGTGCGCGGCGCCTGGCAACCCGCGTGTCCACAAGTCTACGCTTATGGCTGGTCTGACAACTGGCACTGCGGTAAAGTGGCCGGCCAGCCGGACCTCGCCGCCGCCCGTTTGCGCGATCAGGCCGCCGCCACGCCGCTGCTGGCCGTCCTCGGCGGAACTGCCGCTGATACCTCGCCCGCGTTGCCCACGCCGCCCGCGTTGCCGAACCTGCTGACCCTGTCCCACCTCGGCGCGCTGACAGGCCACACCGACCCCTCGGCGGCCGTGTCCAGCGCGCGCGCCTGGTTCCCGCTGCATAGCGGCGGCATCAACGATAGCCTGGGCTGGGTGGAAGTGAGCGTCTACCCGGTCGAGCAAAGCGGCGGCGACGAAGAGGACACCATCGCCGTCCCCGGCCTGGGCGTGACCGCGCAACTGGCGGTGCGCCAGGCCTTGGCCGGCGCGCGCCATTTCGACGGCCGTGGCCTGGGCCGCTGGCGCACCGTGGTGCGCTTCGGCCAGCCGCGCTTCCAGGGCGCGTCCTACGAACTGGCGCTGGTGATGGCCGACCGCCTGGCGCGCGGCCGCGAATTCGTGCCGCGCGGCCGCATCATCGCCAGCGGCTGTTCCGGCGCCTGGCACGCCGGACGGGTGGACACCGTGGAAGGCCGCGAAGCGAAGCTTGAGTTGATACTAAAACAAGCCGTCCACGGCGACCGCGTGCTGCTGCCCAGGGATTGGCAGAATGATATCGCACCGGCTTACGCCGCCGCGCTGCGCGCCCGTGGCGCCTCGCTGGCCTGCATAGAGCGGATCGGCGTGATATGAATCGTGCGCAAAGTACTCGCCCCGCGCCCCTGCTAAAATCAGGACCGGACGGGGCAACTGGCGGGACGGCTGAAATAGGTAAGGTTAACAAGGAGTTCGACATGTTCCGAATGTTTGGTTTTGGCGGCGTCAAATGCCCGCGCTGCGAGCATAAAAATGGCGCCGGCACGGGCTACTGCGCGAACTGCGGCGTGATACTGGGCGCACCGCACAATGAGCCGGTGCTGCGCGACAACCGCTGGATACCGGCCTACGACGAACTGGCCGTCTATTTCGGCGTACGCCAGCTGTCCGGCATCTTCAACAAAACGCTGCGCGTGCCCGCCACCACCCGCGCTTACATCCTGCAAGCCGACAAGGCCACCGAAGTGCCGCAGGGCGAATACGAGATCGAAGGTTTCTTTACCCGCCTGAACCACCTGCTGCGCGACCAGCACGCCGAAATCCTGATCACCCGCACCACGCCGCTGCCGGTGGAATTCTCCTTCAGCGACCTGCACACCGCCGAGCACCTGAAGGTGGCGGCGCGCTTCAAGGTCGCCATCAAGGTGGAAAACGTGCCGGCTTTCGCCCAGCATTTCATGACCGTGCCCGGCACCGTCACCACCTTGCACCTGCACGACCTGCTGGCCGATTCCGTGCGCCAGATAGCGGCCGAATTCATCGGCGGCCGCTCCATGCGCGACATGAGCGGCAACGCCGACTTGCGCCTGCAGCTGGACGAGCGCCTGCAGGCCGCCCTCAAGCTGCGCCTGGCCGAATTCGGGCTGGCCGTGGCGCAGGTGGACACGCTGTCCCTGCGGCACGACAAATTCGACAACAACCGCGAGCGCGTCGGCTCGCTGTGGCTGGTGGCCGACGAGCGCCACGCGCAGCTGGAGCACGTGAAGCAGCTCGATGAGCTGTACGACGAGGAAGAGTGGCAGGCCATCTGGCGCGAGGAACAGAAGATCCGCAGCGACTTCCGGCGCGCCGAGCTGCGCCAGGACGCCGCCGTGGACAAGGCCGAACTGGCGCAGCGGGAGGCCGAGCGCGTGCAGGCCATCCGCGCGCGCGAGGTGGACCTGTACGGCCGCATCGTCGAATCGAAAACGCGCCGCCAGGCCTTCGAGCGCGGCGCCGGCGCCACCTTGATCGAACTGGAACACGAGCTGGCGAAGAAGAAGGCCGGCCGCGCCGGCGACGTGGCGGAATGGGAGCACGTGCGCCAGCTGGCGCAGATCAGGATGCGCACCGAGCTGGAAGTGGCGCAGCAGGCAGCGCAGGAGCAGCGCCAGTTGGCGCAGCAGCGTTTCTCGCATCAGCTGCACATGCAGCAGATCCAGAACCAGGTGGCGCAGGCGCTGACCATCGAGGACGAAGCGCACCGCCGCGCGCAGCTGGTACGCCTGCGCCAAAGCGAAACCGAGGCGCAGCGGCGCGAGGCGGAACTGGAAGCGGAACACCACAAGGCGCGCTTCCACGGCGTGGCGCTGGCCAACGCGGCGCGCAAGCGCGAGGCCGAGCGGGTGCAGGAATGGCAGGACCAGCAGCAGCTGGCGCACCAGCGCGAATTGCTGCGCGGCGAGGCTGTGAAGGATGCGGAGAGCAGCGTGCAGGTGGCGGAAGTGAACCAGAAGCTGGAGCAGCTGCGCCGGGAAGGCGCCGCCGCCGACGCCGTGGCCCAGTACGAGAAGCTGCTGCGCACCATTGAAGCGGACGGCGTGCAGCAGCGCCAGATGCAGGCCGTGGTGCAGCGCGCCGCGCTGGACCAGCTGGCGGTGGACGAACAGCGCCTGGCGCTGAAACAGCGCGAGCAGGAAGCCGACTGGCAGCGCGAGCTGAAGAAGATGGAGCAGGAGCGCGAGCAGAACTTCGCGCGCTGGAAGGGCGAGTACGAAACCTTGCTGGCGCAGCAGTCGCACACGGCGGAGCTGGCGCGCATCGATATCGAGCGCATCGCCACCATCGGCAACCTGAGCGATACCGGCAAGGTGGCCATGGCCGCCGCGCCGAACGCCGCCGCGCTGGCGCAGCTGATGAAGGAGCAGGTCCGTTCCGGCATGAGCCCGGAGCAGATCCAGGCCATGGCGGCGGTGGTGGCGGCCGAGAACAGCGTCAGCCCCGCCGACGCCATGCGCATGATGCAGGAACGCGTGGCCGAGGAGCGCGCCCACCGCGACGCGCAGGAACAGAAGGACAAGCAGCATCAGCTGGAACTGCTCAAGCTGCAGAACGCCACCCACGCCAACGCCCTCAGTTCGCAGATGCAACTGGGCGTGGGCGTGGCCCAGGCGGGCGCGCCGGTGCACCATCACCATGCGCCTGCTTCCGGGGCGGCGCAGCCCGGGCCGCGGTGCTGCGTGAATGGCCATCCGGTGCCGGCCGACCGTCCGAATGCGAAATTCTGCGCCGAATGCGGCGTGCCTTTATAAGTTGAAGATGCAAACAGCAAGAGACAAGATACGTGAACTGCGTGCCTTGCACGACGATGGCCTGTTAAGTCTGCAAGAGTTCGACCGCCGCAAGAACGCTATCCTGGACGCCGAGTATTCGCCGCTGGGAGGCAGCGCCGCGCCCGGCGCATCAGCCTCGCCGATCCAGCTGCGGCAGGGCACGGAGCTGGGCTTGATGGCGGGCCAGGAGATCGGCCCGCAGAACCGGCGCTACCGGCTGGAGCGCCTGATCGGCCTGGGCGGCATGGGCCAGGTGTGGCAGGCCACGGACCTGGCCACGCAGGAGGAGCTGGGCCACAGCGGCCAGGTGGCGCTGAAGATCCTGCCGCCGCAGCTGACGCAAAGCGCGACTCACACCAAGCTGCTGATCGAGGAGGCCACGCAGGCACGCCGCCTGGCGCACGAGAACATCGTGCGCATCTACGAATGGGCGCAGGACCCGGCCACGTCCAGCTACTTCATCATCATGGAATGCCTGGACGGCCAGGACCTGGATGCCTGGCTGGCGCACAGCGGCCCCGCCACGCCGGAGCAGATCCAGACCATGCTGCGGCCCGTGGCCGAGGCGCTGGACTATGCCTGGGACAAGTTCAAGCTGGTGCACCGCGACATCAAGCCCGGCAACGTGTTCCTGACCCAGAAAGGCGAAGTCAAGCTGCTGGACTTCGGCATCGCTTCGCGCGCGCGCAACGCCGGCAGCAGCCTGGGGATGCAGACGCCGAACGCGGGCACCACCGGCTACCGCGCGCCGGAAGCCGGCGCCAGCCAGCGGCAGCCCAGCCCCAAGCTGGA
The DNA here is from genome assembly GCF_059567845.1 of Massilia sp. BGA-UO-ETr-WB1. Taxonomy (NCBI): domain Bacteria; kingdom Pseudomonadati; phylum Pseudomonadota; class Betaproteobacteria; order Burkholderiales; family Oxalobacteraceae; genus Massilia; species Massilia sp. BGA-UO-ETr-WB1. The sequence goes on from NZ_JCAQOT010000020.1 coordinate 25,729, forward strand.
CGTGTACGCGGTGGCGGTGATGATTTACCAGCTGCTGGAAGGCCGCCTGCCGTTCGATGAGGACCGCAACGCCAGGTTTGCGCCGTCCGCGCCCGCTGCCTTGAACGAGCTGCAATGGCAGGTGCTGCAGCGCGGATTCGCCTTCGCGCAGGACCAGCGGCCGGAGTCGGTGACGGCTTTGCTGGACGCCTTGCTGGGCGCTTCCGGCCCCAGCGAGGCGGAACTGGCGGCGCAGGCGGCCGAGCGCCTGGAGCGCGAGCAGGAGCAGCGCCGCGAGCAGGCCGCGCGCGCCGAGCAGGCCCGTGCCGAAGAGCTGAAACGCCAGGCGGAGCTGGCCGAACGGCGCAAGGCGGAGGCGCAGGCCGCCGCCATCGAGAAGGTGAAGCTGGACCAGCAGCGGCGCGAGCTGGAACGCCAGCAGCGTCTGGAGGCGGAGCAGCAGGCCAAGGAGCGCAAGGCGCGCCTGCGCGAGCAGTTGCTGGCGCGGCGCGAGGCGGACGCGCTCAAGGCGCGCCAGGCGCAGGAGGAGCAGCAGCGCAAGGCGGCGCAGTTGAAGGCCGAAGCGGCATACCGCGCGGAGCAGGAACGGCACCGCAAGGAACAGGCGGCGCGCAACGCTGCCGAACTGGCGGCGCTGATGCCGACGCCGGGCAGCCCGGTCGCCGACGCCAGCGGCGTGCTGCGCGACCGCTTCCTCGACGGCACAGGCACCGGTCCGGACCTGGTGCTGATACCGACCGGCCGCTTCCAGATGGGCTCTTCGGAGTACGAGCGCGACATCGCCGTCAAGGCCGGCTCGCAGAAGACGTGGCTGGACCGGGAGACGCCGCAGCACTGGGTGGGCATCGATTATCCTTTCGCCATGGGGCGCTTCCCAGTGACGGTGGGCCAGTGGCGCCAGTTCGCGCGCGCGACCCGCTGGGAATCGATGTCGGATACGGACTGGGCCTCGCCGGGCTTCATGCAGAGCGACGAGCATCCGGTGGTGGGCGTGAGCTGGCTCGACGTGCAGAAATACCTGGCCTGGCTGTCGGAGAGAACCGGACAGCTGTACCGGCTGCCGAGCGAGGCGGAGTGGGAGTACGCCTGCCGCGCCGGCACGCACACGGCGTTCAGCTTCGGCGACGAGATCAGCACCGAGATGGCCAATTACGACGGCAACTTCACCTACAACAACGGCGTCAAGGGCGAGTTCCGGCAGGGGACGACCAAGGTCAGCGCGTTCCAGCCCAATCCGTGGGGCCTATTCGACATGCACGGCAATGTGTGGGAGTGGACGCAGGACGTGGTGCACGAGAACTACCAGGGCGCGCCGGGCGACGGCAGCGCATGGGAGCAGGGCGGCGATCCGGTGCGGCGCGTGCTGCGCGGCGGTTCGTGGCTGTACCAGCCGCGCTACCTGCGCGCGGCACTGCGCAACGGCTATTCGGCCGTGCTGGCCAACGATATCGTCGGCTTCCGCGTGGCGCGCAAGCTCACGTAGGGCCGCTCAAGCCAGGCAGCGCAGTTTGGGTGTCTGTCGCATGGTGGGCGCGTCCAGCGGGTCCACCACCAGGCGTGCGCCGCGCGCAGCGAAGCGGTAGCGGCGGCCGGTGGCGCCGCCGGTCACCACCAGTTCCGCCATGCCGTCATACACGAAGGGCACGCCGTGCGGCGTGGCGAAATGCGGCGTCGCGGCGGGTGCCTGTGCCGCCTGCGCGCGCATCCCTTGCGCGGCACTGGCCCGCAGTCCGGCGCCGGCGCTGTAGCCTTGCGAGCCGTAGATCTTCTGCACCATCTGCTGGCGCTTGCTTCCGCAGCATCCCATTTAATGCTCCTCTTGCCGCAGTGCGCCGCGCACGCGCTCCAGCGTGATCGCTGCGGCGGACAGCGCGGGCCACAGCAGTACAAAATGCTGCCAGCCGCTGCCCAGCACGAGCGCGGCCGGCAGCGCCACCCACAGGCTGGCGCAGTAGAAGCAGTCCATCGTGCGCCCGAGGAAGCCGTCGCCCGGCCCAGCCGCGCAGGCGCACCACCGCATCCCACGGCCCGTCCTCGGCGTGCAGCAGGTGCGTCACCCGCCACACGGCCAGCACGGCGAGCAGCAGCTCGTACCAGGCGCCGGCCATGCCCGGGCCCCTCAGCCGCGCGCGTTCGGCGCGCCCAGGGCGGCAGGGCGGCCGGCGGATACGGTTCCTGCCCCGGCTCCGCTCACGCCCGGCTGCATGTCACCCGGCTCGGGGCACACGTCCGGGCACAGCTCGGGACGCAGGATGGTGAACGCCACCTCGAACTCGTTGCGGTGCACCTGGCTTGGATCGTTGCAGTTGGCGGTGCGCTTCCAGGCCCGCAGCCGCAGGATGTAGGCGCAGCAGCGTTCGAAGTCGCTGCCGCGCAGCGTTACCTTGTAATGGCCGCCGTACCAGTGCGGACGCGGCGCGCCCTGCATCAACGCTTCCGCGTAGGTCGGCCCCACCTCGAAGGTCGGATCGGAGCTGAAGGTGCCGTGCAGGCCGGTGCCGATATCGAAGGTCTGCGCCACGCCGTACTCCGCCGTCATGGTGTAGGCCCCCAGGTGGCCGTCCTCCGTGGTCGGCGGCACGGTCACGCTGAAGTGCACCGTCAGCGTGTCGTTGGCGCTCAGCCGCACCATGTCGCAGGCGCTGATGCAGTACTGGCCCGGCGTGCCCTCGTTGACGCAGATCTGGCGGATGTAGCAGTCCGGCTCCACCGTGCAGTCGTGCACCGTGCCGGGACCGCAGGGATGCAGCGGCGTGGGCAGCGGATGCACGTTGGCCTGGTTGTCGATGCGGATGTAGACCGACTCGGTGGTCTGCTGGCCGCAGCTGGGCAGGATGCGCTCGCTCGTCAGCACCAGGTTGTCCGCCGCATCGGCCGAGTAGCCGACGAAGCGCAGCTGGTACAGCGCGTCCGGCGTCAGGCCGGCGTTGGCCAGCGTGTCGAAGTAGAACAGGGTGTCGTAGTCGTACCAGATGACGGCGCCGCCGAAGCGCGGAATGGCAGGGTGCAGGTCCTCGTAGTGGCGGCGCGTGACCATCACGGTCTGGCCGTTCTTGAGGATGGGCGTGAAGGCGGGCGCCGGCGCCACCACCGAAGTGCTGCCGTCCCAGTAGCTGCGGGTGAAGCCGCCGAAGGCCGGCACGGCCAGGTCGCTCCAAGGGCCGCCGTTGCGCGACACCTGCACCTTGAAGTAGTCCACGTCGCTGCCCACGCCGCCGCGTATCTGCAGCGAGCCGTAGAACGGCCGGTCCAGCGCCAGCGCCGTGTAGGCGTAGCCGCGCAGGTCCGGCGGGCCGGCCGTCACCCCGATCTGCCCGGTGGATGTGCAGCCCACGAAGGTGACCTTCAGGCACTCGGGGCATTCGGGGTCGAAGCAGGACGGCAGGCAGCACGCCTGGCTGTTGGCCAGCAGCGTGACGTGCAGATTGGCCGGAATGTCCCAGCGGATCTGCGCGTTGCTCTCGCTGCGGATCACGCGCAGCGTGTCGCCGCACAGCTGGGTGACGCGGAACACCACGTCCGGCGCGCAGTCGTTGCGGTCCCACCAGGGCCAGATATGCAGCGCCGCCAGTTCGGGCGACGGCGGCAGCACCGCCATCAGCGATTCGGCCGACATGGGTTCGTCCACCACGCTGGGCGCGGCCGGCATGCGGCTCTTGGGCAGCATGCTGGCCAGCGCGGCCAGCTGCTGCAGGTAGAGCGGGTCTGGCCCGGGACCGGGCGGCACCGGCGGCAGGCGCAGGCCGGCGCGCGCCAGCAGCTCCTGGATCTGGTTGAGCATGTCCGGGTCCAAGCCCCAGTTCTGCAGCAGCCATGGCCGCCAGCGCAGGCAGCACCAGCGGAAGCGGATGACGAAATTGCCGTTCATGTCGGTGACGGCGGACTTGATCAGGTCGCGGTGGTACCAAAAGAAGAAGCGGTCCACGTCGTAGGCTTCCACGGTGGCGCCGGGCACCGGCGCGTCGCAGAAGCTCCACTGGCCGGTGGCCGGGTTGTAGTGCCAGCGGCGGCACACCACGCGTCCGCGCAGCGTGTAGGTGCGGCAGCAGAACAGCCAGCAGTGGTAGATGGAGATGTCCACCACCAGGACGCCCACGTCCACCTTGACGTCGTAGCTGCCGTTGGCGTTCGCGCTGACGCCTGCATCGGCGCCGGGCGCGGTGTCGCCGCCGCCGTCGGTGTCGGAGCGCTGGCCCGCCAGGTCCACCACGTGGCTGAGCGTCTCGATGCCCATCAGTTCCATGTCGTCCACGTTCGGGCCGACCAGCAGGCGCACCGGGCAAGGCAGGGTGGCGCCGGGCAGCAGCGGCGTGTCGAATTGCACGGCAAAGCGCAGCGGTTCGCGGCGGTTGCCCGCAGTGAGCACGGTGGACCCCAGCACCACGCCTTCGCGCACCACCGCCACGCGCAGGTTCAGTTCCGGATCGAAGTCGTCTTCGGGTATCTTGCTTAAATCGATGGCGCCGGTAATTTCGCTCATGATGGTCTCCGTTGTTGGCCTTGCACCATTTGACTGTACGGAGCGCCTGTGCCGATTGCCAGCCATAAGCGGCCACAGTTTGAGCCACGTCATGAGTTATGCATTCTGTGCAGATGAGCGAATGGGCGAATGGGATAGGCGAAGCCGGCGCAAACGGTGTACATTGTGGCTTTCCAGACTTATGCATGCGAGGAGCCCCATGGCTATCAAAGTAATTCGTGACCAATCGCTGCCGATGCGGCATATCGCGCACGTGCGCAACCACATCATTTCCGTGGACGGCACGGTGGAAGAGGGCGGCAGCGACGCCGGCCCGTCGCCGCACGACCTGTACGATGCGGCCATCAGCGCCTGCAAGGCGCTTACCGTGGTGTGGTACGCCAGGCGCAAAGGCTACCCGCTGGAGAACGTGGAAGTGACCACGGAACGCGACGACAGCGAGGAGCGCAAGGGCGTGTACCGCCTGGCCGCCACCGTGCACCTGACCGGCGACTTGAGCGAAACCCAGCGCGCCGAATTGCTGTCCGCCGCGCAGAAATGCCCGGTCCACAAGCTGATGACGGCGGTGACCACCGAGATCAGCACCGTGCTGGCGTAAAGGACAAGCGCCATGACCATTTCCAATATCCTGAAAGGCCACGAGAAAGACCTCGGCGGCGGCTTCATCGTGCGCCGCTACCTGCCGTCGGCCGTGAAGCAGGCGGTGGGCCCGTTCATCTTCTTCGACCATTTCGGCCCGATCGACGTGGCGCCGGGCTCGGACCACGACGTGCGCCCGCACCCGCACATCGGCCTGGCCACGGTGACCTACCTGTTTGAAGGCGCCATGGACCACCGCGACAGCCTGGGCACGGTGCAGCGCATCGAACCGGGCGCGATCAACCTGATGACGTCCGGGAAGGGCATCGTCCATTCCGAGCGCACTCCCAAGGACCTGGTGGACCAGCCGCACCGCACGCACGGCCTGCAGCTGTGGGTGGCGCTGCCGAAAGCGGACGAGGAGTGCGAGCCGTGCTTCGAGCACACCCCTTCGGCGCAGATTCCGTCGTTCCAGGTGGACGGCGCCAGCGTGCGGGTGCTGATCGGCACCGCCTTCGGCAAGACTTCGCCGGTCAAGACCTACAGCCAGACGCTGTACCTGGACGTGGCGCTGCAGGCGGACCAGGAAATCGGCCTGGCGGGATTGCCGGCCGAAGCGGCCATCTATCCCATCAGCGGCGAACTGGAAATCGACGGCGCGCCGCTGGCGCTGCACACCATGGCGTTGCTGGACACGCGCAGCGCACAGCGCGTGCGGGCTGGCTCGGCCGCGCGCTTCGTGGTGATAGGCGGCGAGCCGCTGGACGGGCACCGCTTCATGTTCTGGAATTTTGTCTCGTCGCGCAAGGAACGCGTGGTGCAAGCCGGCGAAGATTGGGAAGCGCTGCGTTTCCCGCCCGTGCCCGGCGAAACCGAGCGCATTCCGCTGCCCAAGCGTCCGGCCGACAAGGAGCCGACGCCGCTGTAATGCCGGTGTAGTGCCGCTGCTTAAGCGGTGTGCATGTCCTGCGCAGTGATGGTGCTGTGCAGGTCTTGCGCGCCGGTGCGGATGATCCAGCTTTCGGGATAAGGTTCGCTGGCGAAGCGCGTGAGGCGCGGCATGCGGCTCAGCTTTTCCATGGAGGCGGCGGGGGCCAGCGCGGTTTCCTTGCCGGTGAGCTGGTCCAGGTGCCAGAAGCCGCCGTCGTGGTGCAGGATCAGCGGCAGCGCAGCCGCTTGCGGCGTGGCCTGGAAGGACGGCATCGGATAGCCGGGATGGCAGTTCGGCGCCAGCAGGAACAGGCATTCGGCGTGCGCGCCCTGGTCGATGCGGTGCAGGATCACGCCGTGCGGCAGGATGGCCGACACTTGCAGCACCACGATGCCCTTGATGCTGGCGCTCATTTCAATGCGCATGCCCTGGCGCAGCCGCACCGGCTTGTTCTTGCCGGGCCAGACACCGTCCAGCAGCACGCCATAGCGCGACACGTCTTCAATTTCAAAGCCGCCGCCGTGCGGGGAGCGGCGGATGACGGCGTGGCGGCCGGACAGGCGGCGCGTGAGGCCGTTGGCCTCCGGGCCGGCGTCGGCGAAGTGCTGCAGCAGCACGTCGGCTTCGGGGTCCACCAGTTCAAAGCGTCCAAGCACGCACTCGTCCAGCGCGAACAGGCGGATCTGGCGCTGCGCGCCGGCTTCCGGCGCGGCGTTCACGAAGCTGGCCGCCGTCGAAGGGTGCGGATGCACCGGTTCGCTGCGCGGCACGGCGATCTCGATCAGGTCCTCGTCCCAGGCGATGGTGGAGAAGCCCATGTCCACTTTGCCTTGCGGCGCCTCCAGGTTGACGTGGGCGATGCCGGCGTTGCGGGCGGTGACGTCGATATCCAGGCTGTCGCCGCCTTGCGCATTGACTCTGGCGATCGATGCGTCATCGGCCATCACGCGCACATTCTTGTGCGTGCTGAGGAAGATGCGGTGGATTTCGGTGAGGGTGGCGTCCAGGCGCGGCACCAGGATGACGAATACGCATTCCCAGCGGCGCGTGGCCATGCCTGCGTGCTGGCTCAGGATCTCGGCGCTGATCTGGTACTGGCCGTGTTCCTTGTTTTTCGATGTGAATTCGACAAAAGCGGGCCGCCAGCTGCCGTCCGCCGCGCGCACGAACTGCTGGCGCGAGGCGCCGTTGGGGATCAATTCGGATTGCAGTTGAATAGCCAGTTGCGGCGCGCAGTCTTCCGGCATGCCGCGCAATTCCATTTTCAGGGTCTGGCGGCCGCCGGCGGCGCGCGGGTCGAAGCCGCTGATGTGCAGCTGCGCACGCGCACGCGCGGTCTGGTAAGCGGGGGCGCCGGCCGGCAACATTGCCGGGCTGGCAGGGGCCTGGCCGGCGTGACCGACGTGACCGACGTGACTAAGCGCCGCGGCCGGGGAGGCGGCGCGGGCGCTGCGCATCGCACTCAGTAGTTCGTAACTGGTGGAGGCGGCTGCAGGCTGCTGGTGTCCGCCCGCGCAGGCTTCTTCTCCGGGGATGACCCAGAAAGTGCAGTGCGGGTGGTCAGAGTTGCTGCATTTTTTCATGGCTGTAGGACCGGCGGCATAAACGAGAGCTTACGCGCTTTTGGTGGTCCGTGGCAACGGTTGCAGGCATTATTTGCGCTCGCCCAAACCGTCCGGGCAAGCACGCAACATCGGCGTGATCAAAACGGCAGCAAGTGGGGCCGCGCGTACGGCAATGGCAGTGCCGTTTCGTCAATGTTGTCCATGCTCGGGCCGGTCTTGAAACGCAGCGCGATGGCTGTCAGATTGTCAAGATACAGGCCGGAAGGCGGCGCGTTGCGGTAGCTGCCGAACAGCGCATCGACCGCGCCGGCGGCGGACGCCGCGCAACCCAGCAGCTGCGGCCACTGCGAGATCCAGTCCTGCGGGCGGCGGCAGGCCCAGAAGCCGTCCGTGGCCAGCAGGTAGAGCGCGTCGCTGCGCACGGCGAGGGCGCGGCGGTCGGCCAGCGGCCGCAAAAAGCCGGGCAGGCGCGCGCCGCCGAGCGCGCACAGCGCATCGTCCAGCTGCTGTGGATCGGCGAAGGCGTTCCCCAGGATGAAGGCCTGCGCGATCTGCGTGCGGTGTTCGCCGTGCACCTGGCGCCACCATTCCTGCGCGTCCAGCATGCCTTGCATGGCGAAAGCGGTGGCGGGAACGTGGTCGATGGTGAGGGTGTGCGCGTGTTCGCGCGTGATCTCGTACAGGCGCGAATCGCCCACGTGGTACAGCAGCGGCGCTTGCCCGGGCGCCAGTTCCAGCAGCGTGAGCGTGGTGCCGGGGCGGCGGCGATGGCCGGCGTCGTCTGCACAGCTGAATTGCTGCTGCAGCTGCGCATGCAGCGCGTCGAGCCGGGTGGTGAGTTCGTCCAGCGAGGCGCAGGCGGGCATGCGCAGCAGGCCGGCGGCCGCCGCTTCCGCAGCCTGGCGTCCGTAACCGTGGCCGCCCATGCCGTCCAGCACCGCCAGGCGCACATGGCCGCGCGGCCAGTTCGGCAGCTGCAGCGCGCGTTCGATCTGGGCGTGCATGACGATGGCGCGCCCCCTGGCGTCGATCAGCACCAGGTTGTCCTGGTTCTCCAGCACGTCGCTGCTGCTGGCGCTGGCGGCGCTGTGGGCTGCAATGTCGAGGGATGGGCCGAAGTCGAGCGTTTCGAACAGGGACGTCATGTTCATTCCGCTGTGCGCCGCAGCCAGAGGCTGCTCACCCAGCCGGTGCTGCTTTCGCCGTCCGCGAGGGTGCGCACCTGCCACCAGTCGCCGGAGCGCAGCCCGGTGGGCATGACGCTGGCGCCGGCCGGCACCAGGGCCAGGCGCGGCGCGTCCACGCTGGCGGAGGCGCGCAGGTTCAGGTCACGGTGCACGCGGAAGGGATGCAGCGCGGCGCCGCTGGACGCGGCAGGGCGGGCAGGACCGGCCATGCCGGCCGCGCTGCCTGTGCCGGCATGGCTGACGGCGGCGTTGGCCGGTGAGAAGGCGCCCGGCAGGCCCGATTGCGCCAGTTGCGGCAGCGGCGCGCCGGCGAAATGCAGTATCAGGCTGCCGAAGGCCCAGGCGCCCGCACCGGCGATGAGCAGGTTGCGCGCGGTGGGGCGGCGCCACCACGCGCGCGGCGTCAGCCAGGAGGCCAGTACCAGCGTGATGGCCAGTCCGGCCAGCCAGGCCGCTGCGCCGTAGTAGGAGCCGGGATGCATGGCGCCGCTCACGCGTCGAAGCGCAGCACGTAGTGGCCGGCGACGAGATGGTGGCCTGCCGGCAGCAGGTAGGGCGCGTCGGCGCTGGCTTCGCCTATGCTGGCGACGAAGTCCATGCGTTCGTCCAGGTGGTACAGCGCCTGCGAAGCGGCCAGGCGGCCGATCTTGAAGCCCTGCGGCGCGGCCTCGAAGCTGAAGGCGTTGCGCGACAGGCCGATGCGGTCGGCGCTGGCGTTGCTGTTGCTGGCGCCGCCGTCGGGTCGGTGGTTCAGGAAGCGCGGCGAATCGAGCACGCGCAGCGCTGCCAGGGCGGGCGAACTGCGGCCGAACTGGAAGCGCGCGCCAACGGCGATGGCGCTGCTGAGCGGCTGCGCCAGGCACAAGGTTGCGCAATAGCGTTCGGCCATGGCCGGCGGCGCGGGCAGCAGGCGGATGGCGCGCGCGTCCACCGGCGTGAAGCTGGCGGGCGCGGTGATGCGCTGGCGGCCGCTGTCGGTGCAGGCATAGAGCTCGTCGCTGTCGTTGACCAGGAAACTGATCGCCTTGGCGGAGGCCGGATCGGCGTTCAGGCCGAGCGCGTGGCTGAACGGGACTTCCAGGGTATTGGCGCCGGTTTCGCGGTAGCGGCTCAGGCGCGGCAGGGCCAGCGCCACCAGGCTCACGCGCTGGCGCTGCACCACCGGCGCGTAGGTCGCATCGGTGGCGTCGGTCTCGCCGCTGCGCGTGGCTGGGCGGCGCGATGGCAGGGGGACGGCGGTCGGCTCGCCGGCATCCGGCGCCAGTGCCGGGCGCGCCTGCCAGACCGCCGGGCGGGCGGCGGCGGGGCTGCCTGCGTCGGCCGGCGAGCCAGCCGGCGGGATGGTAACGCCGCTGCGCCGCATCGCCGCCGTCTCCGGCGCTGCTGAGATGGCGTTCATGGCGCCCGGCATGCGCGGCGCGGGCGCCGAGCTGCTGCGGGTGATCTTGAGCAGCAGCCGCGCGCCCGCTCCATGCGCGTCCACGGTGCCGCGTTTCGATGTGATGACGTAGTGGCCCTGGCTGGCGTCGAAGCTGCAATTGAAGGCGTCCTTGGGGCGCATCTGCACCACCGGCTGCGCGTCGGGACCGTCGTTGAGCAGCAGGATCGCGCCGTCGTCGCCGAACGGCCAGCCGCTGGCCACATAGCTGGCCATGCGTTCGCTGCCACCGATCAGCGCCAGGCGCTGGTTCGGATAGACCGGGCACACCGGCTTCCATACCGCGCTGTCGCGCGAGACGCTGACGTTGAACAGCGCCTTCTCATCCGGCGCCGGCAGGTAGACCGCGTGGCCGAAGCGCACTTCCACTTCGCCGGGCGCCAGTTCCTCCTTGCCCAGCACGTCGTAGCGCACCTGGTCGCTGCCGAGCAGGTCGCCGAAATCCTTCTGGTGCAGCGCGGTCAGCGTTTGCGCCAGTTCGCGGGCGCGGTTGCCGCGCGTGAGGTGGTAGTCGTCGTCGACTTCCTCCTGCGGCAGCATCAGCGTCACATGCGAGAAGCAGCGCGTGGCGGCGCGTCCGCGATGTTCGCGCGGGCAGCGTTCCAGCAAGTCGCGCAGCAGAGGGCGGCGCGAGAACAGCGCCAGGCCCGGCGCCTGCCAGATTGCCTCGGCGTTGAAGACGTCGGGAATCCGGCCCAGGACTTCATGTTGGACGTAGATCGGCATGTTCATTCTCCTCTAAAGATTGCGCGCTGACCGCACAGCAGGCTAGCAGGGGGCACAGGAAAAACAGCAAATGGCTGCCGCCTGCGGACAGGAAGCTCATGGGCTGGCCCATGATGGGGAAGATGGCGAGGTTGGTGCCCCAGGACAGCAGCAGGTGGCCGAACACGAAGGCGGCTCCGCCGCACAGGGCGAAGTAGCGGAAGCGGCCCAGCCAGGCCAGGCGGAAGTCGCGCGCCATTGCGGCGGCGGCGCAGGCGCGCGCTGCCACGTGCAGCAGGCCGGCCACCAGCACGGCTTGCGCGGTCCACAGCAGCACGGCGCCGAGCAGGCCGTGGCGGTTGAGGAAGAAGGCGGGCGCGAAGTCGTCCTGCACGGCGGGGATGTTGACGGCGGCGCCGGCGGACAGGCCGAGCGAACGCAGGCCCAGCATGCTGTCCGCACCCCACCAGCCGCCGTCGGCAATGGCGCGCGCGCCAAGCAGCAGTTGCTGGCCGGTGTGCGGATGGGAGGCGGGGGCGAGCCAGACCTGGAAGCGGTCCGCGTAGAAGCTGGAGGCCAGCGGCCATTGCGCCACGCCGTCCGCTCCTGCGCCGCGCACCAGGGCAATCGCCGCCATCGCCGCCAGCGCGGCGCACGCGAGGCCCGCGGCCAGGGCGCGTTTGCGGGCCGCCACGGCGTAGGCGAAGGCCATCGCCAGGCTCCACACGAGCAGCAGGATGAGGGGGGAGAAGTCGTCCACCTGGACCAGCGCGAGGCCGAGCAGGGCCAGGAACAGCAGGGCGGGCGCGGCCAGTTGCAGGCAGCGGGCGGCGTGGCCTTGCTGCGGATAGCCGGGGGCGCTCCAGCCCATGCGCAGGGCGAGGCAGTGGGCGGTGAGGGCGGTCAGGGCCAGTTTGGCCAGTTCCACCGGCTGCAGGTCGAACACGCCGGTTTCGTCGCCCCACAGGACTTGCGCGGCCAGCGCGGCCAGCGCGGCGGCGGCGAGCAGGGCGAGCAGCCATTCCATGGTGCGCTGGGGCGTGACGGCGCGCGCGCTGCGGCTCCACAAGTGCCACAGCGCGCCGGCGCCGCTGCCCGCCGCGAGCAGGGCGGTGCTTTTCTGGTAGTAGCGCAGCCAGGACGAGACGCTGGCGCCGAGGCCGAGTTCCAGCTGCACCAGCAGGCCTGCCGCCAGCAGCAGCAGCGCTGCGGCCACCGGGAGGGAGAGACGCCCGGGCGTGAGCAGCCACAAGGCGAGGCCGGCGGCGCCGAGCAGCAGCGAGCATGCGGCGCTGGCGGGATGTCCTGCGCGCTGCGCGAGAACTGCAGCGACACCTGCCGCCAACAGCGCCGCCGCCGCGACTGTTTGCGCCACATGGGGCGCGCCAGGCGTGGCCGCATAGAGGCGCGGGGCGGCGTATGCGATCGCGAGGGCGCAGATGGCGGTGGCGAGCAGCGCGAACACGGCCGGGGCTTGCCAGGGATTCCACAGTGCGCGCTGCTGCCATTGCCAGCTCGCTTGCGGCGCCAGCCGCGCGCCGGGGGCGATGAACAGCGCCACATGCCGCGCCGGGGCCAGTGTCAGCACATCGCTGCCGACAGGCGACGGCTGGGCGCCGGCACCGACCTGGAAGCGCGTGCGGCCGATGCTGAAGGCGTTCACGCCCGCCAGCGGCTGCTCTTCCTGCCGCAGGCTGGTTTGCAGCCCGGCGCGCCCAAGCCGCAGCGCGGTGTGGCCGTCGTCCTGGCTGCCGCCGCTGAACACGAGCTGCGCGCCGCTGCGGGCCAGCATGGCGGCGCCGGGTGCGATGCCTTCGAGGCCGAGCCGGTTGCCGCAATGGAGATTGCCGCCGAAGACCAGCGGCCGGGCCAGCGTCAGGGCATGCGGCGCGATGCGGTTCCACAGCGCGGCCACGCGCGCGGCGGCGGAGGCGTCCGGGCAGGATGGCTGGGCGCTGCCGTCGCGGTACAGGGTGGCGCCGTCATAGCGCCAGCCGCTGCCGCCGTACTGGAAGGCGGTCGATCCGCCGTCCGTGCCGGTGGAATCCAGGCTGAACACGGCGCCGCCGACCTGGAAGCGGCCGGCGCCGGCCAGTGCTGCGCTGCCCATGCGCTTGTCTTCGCCGCTGCGGTGCAGTACAACTGGCCGCGACGCGCTCAGGTTGCGCAGCAGCCAGGCGCCTTGCGCGTCACGGCGCAATTGGAGGTGGGCGCGCTCGGCCTGCGGCGCGGCCAGTTCGCGCTCGCCCAGCGTTGTTTGCCGGCCTGGCGCCAGGCGGATTTCAATGGCGGCGGGCTGCCAGGCTGCGGGGGCGCGCAGCAGGGACCAGGCTTGCAGGGCTGTCAGTATGACCAGCGCTGCGGCGGTGGCGGCGAACAGGCGTCCACGCATCATGCCTCCGCGTCGCTGTGCAAGCAGGCATGGGCATGGGCATGGGCACGGACGTGGGCGTGGCCGGCCGCCGTGCTCCACCAATGCGTGGCCTGCTCGGGCGGCAGCGTAACCGCCGGGCGTGGCGTCCAGTGGGCGTAGGCGGCGTGCGGCGCCGGGCCGATGGCCGTGCTGCTGCCCGCCGGTGCGCCTGCCGTCATGTTGGCCAGCCAGGCAGCGGGCCCGCCGGCCTGCCGCCGCGAGGGCGCTTCCGCTGGTCCGCCTTCCGCGCCGCCGATGAGGGCAAGCTGGCGACTGATGTCGATTGCGTGGCGTGGACGCGCTTGCGGTTCGGCTGCCAGCAGGTGGCGCAGCAGCCGGAGCGCGGCCTCGCCCGCGGCGTCGCTTGCCGCGCCGGCAAAGGCGTGCGCGAACTGTGCTTCCTCGTCCGGCTGCAGGATGGCGGGCAGGCCGCCGTGCTGGCGCAGCAGCAGGCCGGCGCCTGCCGTGTGGTGGTCGCGGTAGGCCTGGCCGCATGCGCCGCAGTAGCGCAACTGGGCGCCGGTGGCCATGAAATAGAACAGCGCGCCCAGCGCAAAGTAGTCGCTCTGGCGCCCGGTGGCGTAGCCGCCTCCGCCGGCCGGGAAGAACTGCTCCGGCGCCTGCCAGTTTGCCGTGCCCGCGTAGGAGTGTTCACTGAGCGCGTCCAGCCGCCGGTTGGTGCCGAAGTCGGCCAGCTTGACCGTGCCCAGCTGTGCGTCGACCAGCACGTTGGCCGGTTTCAGGTCCAGGTAGCGCCAGCCGTACTGATGCACCTTGGCCAGCGCCTGGTTGAGCTGCGCCATCCATGCCAGCACGCGTTCCGGCCGCAGCGCCTCGCCGCGGCCCTGCAGCGTTTTCATGTGGCGGCCCAGGTCGCAGTCCAGCAGCTCCAGCGCCAGCACCGGCAGGCCGTTGTGCCAGCCGCTGTCGAGCAGGCGCACGATATGGCGCTCGTCCCAGGGCTCCAGCAGTTGCAGGAAGGTGATTTCGTTCTCGGCGCTGGCGATCCAGCGCTCGCGCTGCGCGGGCTGGGCGCGCGCCATCTGGGCTTCGTTGATCAGCTTGAGCGCCACGTCGCGCGTGCCGCGCGGCCCCTCGGCGCGCCAGATGACGCCATAGGCCGAACCGCCGATGCGCTCGCGCAGGCGGTAATGGCCCAGTTCCAGGGTGATGATGGTGTCGCTAGCTGTCATGGTGCTCCCCACACGGCGGCATGCCGTTGCGGAGCGCTAGCGGAGGGACGTAAAAAAACGGCCTGTGCGCTGGGCGCAGGCCGTTAAGGGGTCTTACAGGGATCGGGTATCAGCGGTGGCCGTGGCCACGGCCGTGGCCATGGTGGTGACCGCGGCCATGGCCGCGGTCGTAGTAGCCGCGGTCATAGTAGTAGTCGCGGCGCGATTCGCGATAGTAGCGCGGGCGGGCCGGTTCGACGTAGACCACGGCAGGCTCGTAGTAGCGCGGCGCCGGTGCGTAGTAGACCGGTTGCGGTGCAGGCGCGTAATAAACCGGGGCAGGCTGGGCGTACACGCGGGTGGACACGTAACCGCCGCCGTGGTGGCGGCCGCCGCTCAGGCTATTGCCCACTGCCGCGCCAACCAGGCCGCCGACCACCGCGCCGCCCGAGCCGTTCTGGCTGCCGATGGCCGCGCCGATCACGGCGCCGGCGGCGGTGTTGAAGTCACGGTCGCCCGCAGCCATGGCCGTGGACGAGACGGCAACGGTGGCCAGCACTGCTACCGCGCCCAGGAATTTTTTGATCAGCATGGTGTTCCCCTTTGCTCGGCCAGGACCGGAATGGTCGTGTCGCCGTCGTATGAATCCACTATAGCTGCCTCTGCCGTGCGCACGGAACGAATATACACATTCTTACAAAGCTGTCCGGCGCGCCTCCCACTCGGGCCGCAGCAGGCTGTAGATGCTGACATCCTGATAACGGCCGTTGATGAAGAAGGCCCCGCGCAGCGTGCCCTCCTCGCTGAAGCCGCATTTTTGTGCGATGCGCACCGAGCCTGTGTTGGCGGGCGCCGTGAGCAGTTCCATGCGGTGCCAGACATGCACTTTAAACAGGTGATCGACTAGCAGTTGCAGCGCCTCGCTGATGTAGCCGCGTCCGGCCAGCGCCGGTTCCAGCAGGCGGTAGCCGATTTCGCGCGTGCTCGGCGTGCGGCTCTTGAAGTGCGTGATGACGCCGACGATGTGGTGGGCGCGGTCTTCCACCACGAACAGTTCGCTGTCGTCGGTGACGTAACCGTTCTGCATGAACTCCCTGCGCATGGCTTCGGGCGATTTGAACTGCTGCGAAAAGTAGTCGCCGCGCGAGGGCAGGTCGTTGACCAGGGCGATGAAGGTGTTCAGGTCGGCGGTCAGCAGGTGACGCAAGGTGCAGAGTTGTCCTTTAAGCATGGCGGCTTCCGTCAGTACAGGAAGCTTTAGTGTAAATCCAAAAACTCGTGCGCAACATTATTAAATACGTTATCGTTTCCGTCCTCGCCACCATCCCTGGCGTGATACCGAAAATAGGACCCGCATGAAAACCGTTTTGACCGTTTTGATGAGCTGCATGCTGAGCGCCGGCGCGATCGCCGCCCCGGCCAACGACCCCGCCACCCTGGGACAGATCCGCGACGCAGCGATGAAAAGTGACTACGCCTTCGAGCGCCTGGCCGACATGACGGACCTGATCGGTCCGCGCCTGTCCGGCTCGCGCGGCGCGGCGGCGGCCGTGGACCAGGTGGCAGACGCCATGCGCAAGCTGGGCGCCAAGGTGACCCTGCAGCCGGTGAAGGTGCCGCACTGGGTGCGCGGCGAAGAGAAAGCGGAGCTGGTCGACTACGCGGGCCGCCCGGCAGGCTTGAGCCAGCGCGTGGTGCTGACCGCGCTGGGCGGATCCGGTGCCACGCCGGCCGCCGGCATTACTGCGCCGGTGATCGTGGTGCGCGACTTCGACGAACTGAAAGCGCGCGCGGCCGAAGTGAAGGGCGCCATCGTGCTGTTCGACGTGAAGTTTGACCAGGAAATGGCCGACCGCGGCCTGGCCGGTCCGGCCTACGGCCACGGCTCGCGCTTCCGCACCCAGGGCCCGAAAGTGGCCTCGCAAATGGGCGCTGCGGCCTTCCTGGTGCGTTCGGTGGGCGGCGCGGACTTCCGCCTGGCCCACACCGGCGCCACCGCATTGAGCGAAGCCGACCGCATCCCCGCAGCGGCGGTGACGGCGGAAGATTCGATGCTGATCGTGCGCCTGCTGAAGCGCGGCCCGGTGAAAATGCACCTGACGCTGACGCCGCAAAACCTGCCGGACGCCGACAGCTTCAACGTCATCGCCGACCTGCCGGGCACCGACAAGGCCGACGAGATCGTGATCGTCTCCGGCCACCTGGATTCGTGGGACCTGGCCACCGGCGCGCATGACGACGGCGCCGGCGTGGCTGGCGCCATGGGCGTGCTGCAAACGCTGAAGGCGCTCAAGCTGCAGCCGCGCCGCACCATCCGCATGATCGCGTGGATGAACGAGGAGAACGGCACGCGCGGCGGCAGCGCTTACCACGCGGCCAACAAGGACACCATCCTGAAGCAGTTCGCCGCCATGGAGAGCGACGGCGGCGCCGGCCGTCCGTTCGGCATCATGGGCAGCGTGGAGCCGAAAGCCGAGAAGTACTTCGCGTCGGTGCAGGCGGCGCTGCAGCCGATCGGCGCAGGCGTCTTCACGCGCCGCGACCACGTGGGCGCGGCCGACCTGTTCCTGCTGGAGAAGGACGGCGTGCCGCTGTTCCAGCCGCACGTGGACACCTCCACCTACTTCCACTACCACCACACCGCGGCCGACACGCTGGACAAGGTGGACCCGGAGAACCTGCGCCGCCACGTGGCGGTGATGTCCACGCTGTCGTGGTACCTGGCGAACATGGAGCAGCCGCTGGGCCGCGCCCCGGCGGTCGAGAAGTAAGAAGGCGCTGTTAAATGGCGTTCAGCGGTATCTTCAGATACCGCACGCCATTGTCCTCCGGCTCGGGCAGATGGCCGGCGCTGATGTTGACCTGGATGGCAGGCAGGATCAGCACCGGCATTTGCAGCGTGGCGTCGCGCGCGGTGCGCATGGCGACGAACTCCGCCTCGCCCACGCCGTCGCGGATGTGGATGTTGGCGGCGCGCTGCTCGGCCACGGTCACTTCCCAGCGCGCTTCGCGGTGGGCCGGCGGATAGTCGTGGCACATGAACAGCCGGGTCTCCGGCGGCAGGGCCAGCAGGCGCTGCATCGACCGGTACAAGGTGCGGGCGCAGCCGCCGGGGAAGTCGCAGCGCGCCGTGCCCACGTCCGGCATGAACATGGTATCGCCGACGAACACCGCGTCGCCCACGTGGTAAGCCATGTCGGCCGGCGTATGGCCCGGCACGTGCAGCGCGCGCGCCGCCAGGCGGCCGATCATGAATTGCTCGTCCGGCTCGAACAGGTGGTCGAAGCGCGCCAGATCGTCGGCGCCGCCGCTGTTGTACACGTGCGAGAACGCGTGCTGCACCGTGCGGATGCCGGCGCCGATGGCGATGCGCCCGCCCAGTTGGCGCTGCAGGTAGGACGCGCCGGACAGGTGGTCGGCATGGGCGTGGGTTTCCAGCAGCCACACGGTCTGCAGCCGGTGCGCGCGCACGAACTCGGCCACCAGGTCCGCCGAGCGGGTGGCGGTGCGGCCGGATTTGGGATCGTAGTCCAGCACCGAATCGATGACGGCGCATTCGCCGCCGTCCGCTTCGTAGACGACGTAGGTGACGGTGGACGTGGCGGGGTCGAAGAAGGCTTGGATTTGCGGTTTCATGGCGCGCATTATATAAACAAAACGCATAACGCAACACATCAACGCAGCTTTTTCGATGCTTGTTCAAGGCGCTTGTTCAAGCCATATCAATACGCGTATGATGTATTTCAGTGTTCTGTCTGCGGGAGTGTGCTTATGGCCCTTAAACGCTGTCTGACCGGCGCGGCGCTTAGCCTGGCCACACATGCGGCCCATGCATATCCTGTTCAGGACAACTTAATCAGCATGTCGCTGGAAGAACTGGGGGCCGTCCGCATCACCTCCGTTTCGAAACGCGAAGAACGCCTGGCCGACGCGCCGGCCGCCGTCTACGTGATCTCCGCCGCCGATCTGCGCCGCTCCGGCGCCGCCAGCCTGGTTGAGGCATTGCGCCTCGCTCCCAATCTGCAAGTCATGCAAATCAGCTCGGACAATCATATTGTCACCGCGCGCGGTTTCGCCGCCGACAATAACAAGCTGCTGGTGCTGATCGACGGCCGTTCGGCGTATACGCCGCTGTTTGCCGGGGTGTTCTGGGACGCGCAGGACGTGCCGCTGGACGACATCGAGCGCATCGAAGTGGTGAGCGGGCCGGGTGGCACGCTGTGGGGCACCAACGCCGTGAATGGCGTCATCAACGTGATCACCAAGCAGGCCGGCGCCACGCAGGGCGCGCGCGTGGCGCTCAGCGGCGGCAATGCGCGCAAGGACGGCACGGCGCGCTACGGCGCGGCGCTCGGGGCGGGCGGTGCTTACCGCATCTACGGCAAGGCATTCTCGGTGCGGAACACCGAGACCGCGTCCGGCAAGGAGATCAACGACGCCTGGCACAAGCAGCAGGCGGGCTTTCGCGCAGACTGGCGGCAGGGCGCCGACAGCTTTACCGCGCAGGGCGACGTCTACCGCGCCCGCAAAGGCCATCCTCTGCCGGGCGTCATTATCGTCTCCGGGCTAACCGTGCCGCTGGCGGATGTCGAACTGGGCGGCGGCAATCTGCTGGCACGCTGGACCCGCCAGCTCGGCACAGGAGGTGCGCTCAGTGTGCAGGCATACTACGACCGCACCGAACGCGACCTGCAGCCCTTCCTCAACGAGACGCTGGACATCCTGGACCTGCAGGCGCAATACACGATGGCGCCGGTCGGCCGCCATGCGCTGGCCTTCGGCGCCCAGTACCGCCACGCGGACGACCAGCTGGAAAACAGCGTGTATTTCGGTTTCCTGCCGGCTCGGCAGAAGGCAAAGTGGACTAGCTTGTTCGCGCAGGACGAGGTGACGCTGGGCGACGCCTGGCGCATGACGCTGGGCCTGCGCGCCGAGCGCAACGGCTATACCGGTACCGAGTTCCTGCCCAATGCGCGCCTGGCCTGGAAGGTCGGGCCGGACAGCATGCTGTGGGGCGCCGTGTCGCGCACGGTGCGCGCGCCGTCGCGCCTGGACCGCGATCCCGTGGTGCCCGGCGTGCCGCCTTACCAGCTGATCGGCGGGCCGGACTTCCAGTCCGAAGTGGCGCGCTTCTTCGAACTGGGCATCCGCAGCCAGTTCGGTCCGGACCTGCTGTATTCGGTCAACCTGTACCGCGCGCTGTACGACGACCTCCATACGCTGGAGCTGGTGCCGCGCCAGCCCAGGGTGAAATTCGCCAATGGCATGATGGGCGCCTCGCGCGGCCTCGAAGCGTGGGCCAGCTGGCAGCTCACGCCGTCCTGGCGCCTGCGCGGCGCGGTGACGGCGCAGCACACCGACACCTGGCTCAAGCCCGGCGTGGTAGATCTTGGCAATTCGCTCAAGCGCACCGGGCGCGACCCGGCCCACACCGCGTCGCTGCGCTCCAGCTGGCAGATGGGCGGGGAGCGCGAGTTCGACGTGGCGCTGCGCCGCGTGGGCGCGCTGTCCGATCCGGACGTGCCGGCCTATACAGCGGTGGACATGCGCTTCGGCTGGAAGCTGCGGCCCTCGCTGGCGCTGTCGGTCACCGGCAACAACCTGTTCGGCGGCGGCCATGGCGAGGTGACGGACGTGGCGTACCGCACGCAAGTGCGGCGCAGCCTGGCGCTGGAACTGGTGGCCTGGTTCTGAGAGGCGCTGCTGCCGCTGTTGCTGCTGACTTGCCGGGCCAGCGTTCCTTTGCTACGATGGCCCGACTTTGACCCAGCCATTCGCCTACCTCGCCAAGTGGACCTTCATCGCCAGCCTCGTCGCCGTGCTGGCCGGTTCCGCGTCGGCGTTTTTCCTGTACGCGCTGGACGCCGCCACCGCGTGGCGCCAGGCCCATCCCGCCATCATCTGGCTGCTGCCGCTGGCCGGCTTTGCTGTGGGCTGGATCTATCTGCGCTTCGGCCGCTCGGTCGAGGCGGGCAACAACCTGCTGATCGACGAAATCCACGACCCCAAGCAAGTGGTGCCGCTGCGCCTGGCGCCGCTGGTGCTGGGCGCGACCATCGTGTCGCACCTGTTCGGCGCCTCGGTGGGCCGCGAAGGCACGGCCGTGCAGATGGGCGGCGCGCTGGCGGACCAGCTCACGCATGTGTTCCGCCTGCGCCTTGAAGACCGGCGCATCCTGCTCATGGCCGGCATCAGCGCCGGTTTCGCGTCGGTGTTCGGCACCCCGCTGGCCGGCGCCATCTTCGGACTGGAAGTGCTGGCCATCGGCCGCATGCGCTACGACGCCATCTTCCCCTGCATGCTGGCGGCCGTCGTCGCCGACCAGGCCGGGATCGCGTGGGGCGTGCAGCATATGCACTACGCAGTGGGGGCGCATGTTCCGGTGACCGCGGCGGCGCTGCTGGCGGTGATGGCGGCCGGGATCGTGTTCGGCCTGGCCGGCATGCTGTTCGCCAGGGCGGCGCATGCCGCGGCCGCTTTCATGAAACGCCACGTCGCGTATGCGCCGGTGCGCCCGCTGCTGGGCGGCGCGGCGATTGCACTGGCGGTGTGGGCCATCGGCACCGACCGCTACATCGGCCTGGGCCTGCCCGTGATTGTGGACGCCTTCCGCCAGCCGCTGGCGCCGTGGGACAGCCTGGGCAAGTTCGCCTTCACCATCGCCTCGCTGGGCAGCGGCTTCAAAGGCGGGGAAGTGACGCCGCTGTTCTACATTGGCGCCACCCTGGGCAATGCGCTGGCGCCGCTGCTGCACCTGCCGTTCGCCTTGCTGGCCGGGCTGGGCTTCGTTGCGGTGTTCGCGGGCGCGGCCAACACGCCCATTGCGTGCACGGTGATGGCGATCGAACTGTTTGGCCCGGAAATCGGCCCCTATGCGGCGCTGGCCTGCGTGGTCAGCTATCTGTTTTCCGGCCACACCGGCATTTATCACGCGCAAAGGCGCGGCCACGCCAAGACTGGCGTGGAGCGGGAGTAATCAGTGGGATGCTGGTAATACCGTTGTGAAACTGCCGGCGGGGAGGGGACCGGCGCAGGAGGCTGTCAGCGTCAGTTGCCTGGGACGGCTGTGGCCACCTGTTGCGCTACCAGCGCGTCGCGCTTGCAGTGCTTGGGCATGCTGGTTTTGGCACCCGAATCGATGCCGGCGATAACGTCTGCGCACGCGCTTCCGGATCGTTGCGCGTGGGAGGGCGCCATCAAGCCGTTCAGGACGTAAAAAAAGTAAAACGCAATCGCTGAGATAGTAAATGTTTTCATTTTGACTCTACCCGTTGCAGTGTAGAAAAAGTCTAACACATCAGCGTGCCGCACGGATCATCGATAGGAAAATTTCATGATTCTGTAACAATTTCTGGTGCGTCCACGCAACAAAAAAAGTTATAATTTCTATATCGCAAGTTTTCGAAATTACAACGCATTTATAGTGTAGGTCAAATCGTCCGAAATGTAACATGCTTCTTACTACTCAGATCTGAGGCAGTCCACCGGCAGCAGTCTGGGCGCCCTGCGCGCAGGGTGGAAACCCAAGAACACCCACTAGTGTGGAAAAACCACAGGCCACGGTAACCGCGCTGGCAAGCAAAATCCCGGCCAGGCCCATAGTTGAGGCAAGGATGTGAGACAGCCGAGCCCGAGGCCGCTCAAGGCACTCATCACGCCAACCAACCACTTGACGAGCTCGGTGTTGAGGCGCTGCTGGTTGGCACTCATCTCCGCAATTTTCCTGTCGAGGGGCGCGCGGATCGATGGTGGCAGCCGTCGTGGCCCTCAAACGCCTTCGGCTCGCGCGGCGCGTTGGTTGGCACGGGCCAAACTCGCTCTGGTGGTTATGTTTCAGTCATGGCATAATGCCGGGCTGCACGGCTCCGATGGTGAAATTGGTAGACACTGGAGACTTAAAATCTCCC
Organism: Massilia sp. BGA-UO-ETr-WB1; assembly: GCF_059567845.1. Classification (NCBI taxonomy): domain Bacteria; kingdom Pseudomonadati; phylum Pseudomonadota; class Betaproteobacteria; order Burkholderiales; family Oxalobacteraceae; genus Massilia; species Massilia sp. BGA-UO-ETr-WB1. Next base: position 48,106 of record NZ_JCAQOT010000020.1, read on the forward strand.
GCCGCAAGGCGTGCCGGTTCGATTCCGGCTCGGAGCACCACCTGCCTTTCCGGCTTGGTCCGCCCAAGTCCGCCCGCGACGAACTTTCCCTATGAGGCGGCCGCATCGTTGTCTGTTGTGATGCGTATCTGTCCATTGACATCTCAGCGATTTAGGGGCATTTTTAGGGGCATTCTCCAAATGCCCCTAACCGGATGCCCCTAACATGCCCCGGACCGTTATCCCGCTGACCGACACCCAGGTCAAGAACGCCAAACCCAAGGACAAGCCGTACAAACTGGCCGACGGCGGCGGTTTGTACCTCGAGGTCATGCCGACCGGCGCAAAATTGTGGCGGATGAAATTCATGCAGGCCAATGGCAAGGAGAACCGCCTGGCGTTCGGCCGCTATCCGGACGTGAGCCTCGCGAAAGCGCGGGCGGCGCGCGCCGAGGCCCGGCAGCTGCGGGCTGCGGACATCGACCCTGGCAAAGCGCGGCGCGACGGCAAAGTTGCCGCCGCCGCCGCCGCGGCGCACACCTTCGAAGCGGTGGCGCGCGCCTGGCTGGTCAAGTCGGCGGCGACCCGCGCGGCCAGCACGCAAGAGAAGAATCAATCCTGGCTGGAGAAGAATATTTTTCCGCTGATCGGTACATTGCCGATCTCCGCCATCTCTTCCCGGGACGTGCTGCTGGCACTGCAACGGATCGAGGCGCGCGGGGCGGTGGAGTCGGCCCATAAGATCAAGCAGCTATGCGGCCAAGTGTTCCGGTATGCGATCGCTGCAGGCCTGGCCGAACGGGATGTGACGGCCGACCTGCGCGGCGCGCTGGAGGCCATCCCCAAATCGCACTATGCGGCGATCACGGAGCCCGAACAAGCGGGAGCACTCATCCGTTCCATCCGTGCGTATGCCGGCCATCCATACGCGGCCGCGGCGCTCAGGCTGGCGCCACTGGTGTTTGTGCGGCCAGGTGAGCTGCGCGCAGCGGAGTGGATGGAGATGGATCTGGAGGAAGGCGAGTGGCGCATCCCGGGCGGCAAAATGAAGATGGGCGTTGATCACATCGTGCCGCTGGCCAGCCAAGCCGTGGAACTGCTGCGTGCGTTGCATGCCATGACGGGGAATGGCCGATACGTGTTTCCGAGCATCCGCACCGGCGAGCGCTGCATGAGCGAAAATACAATCAATGCGGCACTGCGCAGCATGGGCTACGGCAAGGATGTGATGACCGGTCACGGTTTTCGTGCGATGGCGCGCACTATCCTCGATGAGGTGTTGAACGAGCGGGTTGACTTGGTGGAGCATCAACTGGCGCATGCCGTGAAAGACCCCAACGGCAGGGCATACAATCGTACCGCCCACCTTGCCGCCCGCAAGCTGATGATGCAGCGCTGGGCGGACTACCTGGACCAGATCGCCAAACCGTCGGTTACGACCGGAAAACGTGCCTAATTGACGGATCGCCGGTCGAAACGGCTGCACTCGCGCGGTGCGGTTGGGGATGCACGCTTGGCCCGGGCGACAGCCATAGACGAAATCCGTTTGCGCGCCACCGTAGCCTGTCGGAGTGGGCTGCGGTGGCGTGCCCGAAAGTACTATTTAGGGCGGAGGTATTGCTGGTTTGCCGCTTTTTGCCTGCCTATGCAGCCAAGCTGCCATGTTGCGATCTCCTCCGCATCCCAAGCTACCGCGCGCACACCGATCGGGATGGGTGGCGGGAAAGTGCCTTCCTTGATGGCCTCGTAGATTGAGGAGCGGGAACGCCCGGTCGCCTCGATGACTTGTCGTAGCCGTAAGAATTTTCTCGGCGCTGGCGTGATTTCTTTTTCGCTTCCGTGGCCAGTTGCGATCAAGGCGGAGGACCCTGTGGTGCGAGTGCATAGTACGTTGTCAGACATTGCTAGCTCCTTAGCATTGGGTGTCTTGGGGAATGGGCCGACTGAAGTTTTTCAGTCCCTGGCGGTTCGGCGGTCGTGCTCGCGCCGGAGGCCGGGGCCCCGGGGCGTTGATCGGTCAACCGAGTATGGGAAAAGGTGAATAGGTGGCCAGCAACCACGCACGGCCTACACGCGTTGCGATGTTTGATGCCGAAAGCGTTGTCGCCGCCTCGCATATTCTTGTTCGGGCTGAAGGCTTGCCTAGTTCAGCAGGGCCAGCTACTGCAATTGCAATCTAATCGGCGCCGCCGCGCGTGTCAAACTGCGTGCACCGGAATAGCACTCGCACTCTGCTCCGACGGAAACAGTTGAGGCTGTCGACATCTTTATCGCGCTGCGCACCTGCGCCGGCACTTCCCGCTATGTCCTGCCATTGCGCTATGACGCCGATCTGCCATCTCGAACGCGACGTTGAACCAGGTGACGACGTCGGTGTCGCGTGTCGCGCGTGCCGCCGGCCGCTGGCCGACTTCTCGCCCCACGACCTGCGCCGCACGGCATCGACCCAGCTGCACGAGGCGGGCTACAACACCGACTGGATCGAGAAGTGCCTGGCCCACGAGCAGCAGGGCATTCGGGCGGTGTACAACAAGGCTGAATATGCGGAACAGCGGCGCGCGATGCTGCAGGACTGGGCCGACATGATCGACGAATGGGTCAGGGCCGCTTGAGCCCCGGCGCGGGCTGCGGGACGGAGGCAGCCTGCTGCTGCGCGATCCAGGCGTCCACTTCGCCAAGGTCCCATGCGACGGAGCGGGCCGTGATCGAGAATCGCTTGGGGAATTTGCCGCAGCGCTCCAACTCCAGGATCGTGCGTTCGCCAAGTGGCACCTTCTGCAGCAGTTGTTTGCGTTTGATGAGGACGCGGCCAGGTGCCATCATCTCCGTGGTAGTGAGCAGGCGGGCATTCACACTTCTCTCCTTCGATCATTGCATGGGAAAGGTTGCGCCGACTGAGTCTTCAGTCCTTGGCGGTTCGATGTATGAGAAATGTTCGCTCACAAATCGCCGAAGGCAGCCCCAGCTCAGAAATCCGCCAAGCCCATCGCAAGCGACGCTGACGTGGAAAGAACTAGTGAAGCGGCCACAGCGCTTCGCCGACTAGCATCGAGAGTGTCGGTAGGAGTGAGCTATAAACGCTACGTTGAGGAATTGCCCGACGTCGATTTTTTTGTGTCGGAGTTCGAGGACTCTGAACTGGGGAAAAAAGCGCCTCGGGCCGTGCTGGCTTATCGTGAAGCGCTTAAGCGCTACAAACACGCTGCTTTGATTTGGGAGGCTCATATCAGACTAGGGAGACGCTGAACAATTGAGTTTACCAGCCACACCCAACGTGTTCAGTGTTCCCGTTTTAGTCTCGGCAAGTCGAAAAAGGGCATGAAAAGCGGCCAATTAGCCCTCGAGTCTGCCGATTG